>CAJTUF010000009.1:97583-106985 GCA_910579675.1 uncultured Muribaculaceae bacterium
CCATAGCATCCAACGAAAGGTGGAAGAAGCGATCGACAAGGCTGTTGTGATTTGCTTTATTTTTAGTACCTTTGCACCATAGCATCCAACGCCTCAGATCTGTCAGACCATACCCGCCACGTTGTGATTTGCTTTATTTTTAGTACCTTTGCACCATAGCATCCAACTGACCTCAAATAACAGTCTGTAAATAAAGACTATACGAGGCGCGTTAGGAATAAAAAAAGCGGTAGCTCAATCAGCTCCGCTTTTTTTATTTCCTTACTTTTGCAGCAGATCAATCAGAATAGCTCCAACTGCACACTACAGGTCTCGGGCTTGGCTTTCTTGCGGCCTTCATAAATCTTTATCTCCGAAAACTGCTTGTCGGTAAGCTGCATGATGCACACCTTTCCATCGGGTGGTATGATTGATGACACCCGGCCTATATGCACTGCTGCATTTTCGCGGCTTGGTGAATATATGCTTGCCATCACACACTATCACAGCGGTATTGTTGGCCAGGAGAGCGGCCAGCAATGCCGATGTGATAGTGACGCAATGACTCTCTACCATCACTACCCCTATATCCTCGATCGGGCGGGTGAGAGCCTCGGTCGGAACGGGTGTCGATCACCATCTGCGCGTTTTTTAGCGACAGATGGGCCGGATTGGTAAAGGCGAGTGTCTGCTTTATCATTATTACAGAGGGATGATCTCTCCGGTAAGCGACACCTTCACCTTGCGGGGAGTGAGCGCGGCAAGCGCACCTGACGACTGTATCCTTAGGACACTTTTCATAACCTTTGCCTCATTAGATTCATCTACCGTGGTCTCTGTATGGCCTCTAAAACGATAATCACTATTTGATATCGTTTGCACACGGTAGAGATGTCTGGCGAGGGTCGATTGATCGCCTGCGGCCACGGCGTCGGCAAATGCCTCGTCGCCCATGCCGAGAACAAACATATCGTTGCGCCTCATGCTTTGGATAAACTGCCATCCCGGCATAGGCAACGATGCTGCTATCTCGGCTGCCACAGCCTCGTCGGCTATATACTCAAGGCGCACCCAGGCTGCCGCAGGATCGGTAACCACGGCCGGGATGCCATTGAGCTTGCGCCGTATGGCGCCCCACCTTGATGTGATCATAGAGCACTCCTTGCCATTCTCATCGCGGTAGAATGCAACATGGTGATTGTCGCCGGTCTTTGCCAAGCCTATGATCTTGCCACTGCCATCCTTGCGCACACCGGCGAGAGAGCCCGCATTAAGACCTGTCATGCATCGTACACTCTTGATAGGCATCGGCGAGCCTTTGAGGCATATAGGATCAGCATTCACGCTGTTTTGGAAGAGCTTCTGATTGCCGCCACACTCATCGTAGCGCTCAGCCACTGCCTCGCGCACAGCTTTGTCGACGATATACTTGACATCGGTAGCCTTTAGTCCGTCCACTTTGTAGCGGAGCACTATCTCTTCGCGATAGCAAGGGATTGTGTCAAGAGTATGCTGCTCGCCATTTATCACCACTGTAAAGGGTGATTTCTTGAGAGCCTTGAGCGCTTTTGCCACATCATTGCCGGCATCGGCAATGCGGCGCTCGATCTCTTCGCGCACCTCGTTGTTGACCACAAGGTGCGGATTCTGAAACGCATCCTTATAGGCCTTGGCGCCATCATACACCCTGATGCGGCCATATATGGATTCTTCATGGAGAGAGCCGCGCGGAACTACGATGCCCGTCTGACTCAGGACGCGCTTACCTCCGCGGCGTATGTAGCGTTTGGCCGGGGTGGCAAGTCTGACACCCCGCTTGAGCGATATGGCTATCTCAGACACTCTCGACGCCACATCCTCAACCGTGAAATGAGGTCGGGTAGCAGCCCACTTGGTGAGCAACGAGGAGTTGTCTCGCAGCTCAACATTCTCCTGAGTCAGATCGTCAAACAGATTGCCATGCTGGGATGAAAGATTATTGAGCCGCTGCACATAGCCCTGAGTGGTGAGCGCTATGGTGAGGGCATCAATGGCATGATGGCGATGGTCAAGACGCTTGGTCCAACCCTTGATGCGGGCACGGACATGCTTCTGACCGCGATGTTCATACTCCTCGTTTTCTACCAGGCCGGCAAGTTGATACTTGTCGACATTGAGATCGTGGAGAATATTGTCGTAGCCCCAGGCGTGGCGGAAAAAACCGGTCACGGCACCCGACGATGCCCACACATTGCGGATGGTGCCGCGAAGGATCTCAAGCGCCTTGCGGGCTATATACTGACTCTGCCTGAGGTCGCGCTCGATGAAGTCGGTGGGGATCTCGCTCTGCTTCATCAGCAGATATGAGTGCTTGCGGCGCGAGATCTTGCCATCGGCATAGAGATTGTCGACACGCTGCTCGTAAGCGGCAAATTTATCGCCGCCGAGGCTCGACATATAGTCGTAGGCGGTGCGGTTGCCTTTATCATGGTTACACTTATGGCAGGCGCAGGTTTTGTTGGCAAAGCTGTCGTCGAAATAGAGCGAGCGCGGGATGATATGCTCCACCTCGGCATCGTGGCTCTCAAGAAATTCCTTGTCTTTTACTTCAATGCCGCAATACATGCATACCTTTCCGCTCTCCTCCCACATCTTGTATTTCTGGATGCGGCTACGCGACGGTCTGATGCCAAATTCTCTGATCTTGGCTTCGATATCGGCATTTTCCTTCTCGTTTTTAGATATCGACTGGGTGGCGCGGACCCTTTCCTCGCTGCTCTGCTTGAGCTGACGGGCCAGCTCGACCCGCGCTTCGTCGATCGCACCATACCGCTCGACAAGGGCGTTGACCACATTGATCATCTGATTGAGAATCTTTTCGACCAACGGCTGCCGCAGGCTATTTTTTTCCAAAAGCTTGAGGCGGTCATCAAGGGGGCGCTGCGCATTGTCGGCCGAGGTGATGCTGCCGGAGTGGTTGACCCCGATGGCGCCGGCGGCATCGGCATAGGTGATACCGTCCATCAGGCGCGGCAGGAGCTTGCGCATGAACTTGGCCGAGCGATTGCTGAAACCGGGGGTGACGAAATCTATGGCACACAGGCGGTCTACGACTTCAGGATCGGTGATGCCAAACTGCTTGCCGAGCGCCCCGGCAAGCTCATCCTTGTCGGAAACTGAATAGAGCAGATGCCACAGTCGGTAGAGCGGTTGTTTTATCACATCGGCCGACACAATGCTGAGTATCTCTCCGCTATCGGCGTTGACAACACCCGAGTCGACAATGTCGAGATCAAACTTCAGGAGCTCCTCTTTGCCGGGATAATCGCCGAGCGCCGATGCTATCCTGACATAAGTGTCATTGCCCTTGATGCCTCGGCCTATGGCCTTGTCGGGCACAAAGCCGTCGCTCTTTTTGAGCCCGAGCAGCTTGAGCAGGGTGGTGGCGGTGAGCTTTTCGTTGGTGTTGAGATAGTCGAAGATGCGTTGGCGCTCCTCTGCGTTCAGGCGGTAAACATAGTCTTTTTTGCGAAGAGCCACCGGCACCACGCCGTTGAAGAAATCAGCCTCGTCATAGAGCTTCACATCTTTATTTCCACGATTGGCCGAATTGACTATGGTGATATTGTTGATGGCTTCATAAAGACGTGTGGCCTGGGCTATGGGTGAGGTGCGTGGAGCCACCTTCGGGCCTACTGTCACTGCGGAGCCATCGGCCTTTTTATGCACGACATGGCTCTCAAACTCACACATCGACACCAGATGCTTGCACGACTTGAGCGGACGCTGGAAGAATATTATGTCGCGCAGGCGAGCTATCACTTCGTCGGTGAGAATCGCGGGATAATACCGGGCCTGGACCTGCATGATAGTGTCAAACTCTTCCATATAGGCCTGTCGGGGATACACGGTATCCCTGATCTGGTGCATCACAAAACTGCACCCTTTGGCTGTGTGGGTCTCCGACTCCTTCAGCTTGCTGTATTGGTATTGACCTATGGTCATGCCGAGATCTTTGATGTCGGCATAATTACGGTTGACACCCTGCACATACTGGGTCTGCTTGGAATCATTACCATCGGTTTTGGCATGGCGGTAGCCGCGCTTCTGGTTAAGGTGCATGAGCACCCGGCCAAGCTCCGCAAGGGTGATCTGCTTGCCGGGGGTGGCGGCGTCGGCTCTCAGCTGCCACAACTGCATCGGAGAGAGACTGCGCAGAGCAACCTCCGACTTCTGGTCGATCATCCCTAATGCCGAGAGAGTGGCTTTGAGTAGAGAGCGACGCATCTTGTATCGGTAGTTGCGTTTGCGGGCTGAGCGCATGAATGTGCGCTTGCCGTTGATGGTTTCTGCGCTGCCTTTTTCAAAGTTTTTTGTTTCATCAGGAGAAACAGGTATGATGCGGCAGCCCATATCTATGATGCGAATGGGATTGCGCGAATCGTCGGTCTCAATAAGAGCCCAACCCACTGAGCCTATGCCCAAGTCGAGGCCTAAAATTTTCATCTGAGGTATGGATATTAGTAATAATAAGGTTATTTTCTCGAAAAAAAGTATCTTTTTCCACAAAGGTAATATTTTTTTACGAATATGATTGGCGCCTACAATTATTTTGTTTACCTTTGCGATGCAAACTAAAAATAAGCAAATCACAATAAGGATTTTATCCGTTGTGAAAACATTTCGGGAGGGGCAACTCTCCCGCTTTTTTTTGCCCTTTTGGTACACAGCGGCGCTTTGGCGGCGCTATAAATAGCGGGAGCGGGGCGGCGCCGGTAAGATCCGGCTGCCGCCCCGCTCGCTATGATCGGGTTGGGGAAAAGGCTATTACATCATGCCGCCCATGCCTCCCATGCCGCCTGCGGGCATGGCGGGAGCGGGATTCTCCTCGGGCTTGTCGGCAATCACACACTCGGTGGTGAGGAACATGCCGGCAATCGAGGCTGCGTTTTCGAGAGCCACGCGGGTCACCTTGGCGGGATCGATCACGCCTGCGGCGAGGAGGTTCTCATACACGCCGGTACGGGCGTTGTAGCCATAGTCGGCGGTGCCTTCCTTGACTTTCTGCACCACTACGGCGCCTTCCACTCCGGCGTTGGCCACGATCTGGCGCAGGGGCTCCTCGATGGCACGCTTCACGATGGCTATGCCGGTGGTCTCGTCGTCGTTTTCGCCCTTGAGGCCTTCGAGAGCGGCAACGCAGCGGATGTAGGCAACACCGCCGCCGGGCACGATGCCTTCGGCGATGGCGGCGCGGGTGGCCGAGAGGGCGTCGTCCACGCGGTCTTTCTTCTCCTTCATCTCCACTTCGGAGGGGGCGCCGATGTGGAGCACAGCCACGCCGCCTGCGAGCTTGGCGAGGCGCTCCTGAAGCTTCTCGCGGTCGTAGTCGCTCTTGGTCTGTTCGATCTGGGCCTTGATCTGGGCCACGCGGGCTGCGATCTTATCCTTGTCGCCTGCACCGTTGACGATGGTTGTGGTCTCCTTATTGACGGTAACCTTCTCGGCGCGGCCAAGCACATCGATGGTGGCGCTCTCGAGCTTCATGCCCTTCTCTTCCGAGATCACTACGCCGCCGGTGAGGATGGCGATATCTTCAAGCATCTCCTTACGGCGGTCGCCGAAGCCGGGGGCCTTGACGGCACACACCTTAAGAGAACCGCGGAGACGGTTTACGACGAGGGTGGCGAGGGCTTCCTGATCAACATCCTCGGCTATGATGAGAAGGCCGCGGCCGCTCTGGGCAGTGGCTTCGAGGATGGGAAGCATATCCTTGAGGTTGGAGATCTTCTTGTCGAAGAGGAGGATGAAGGGATTTTCCATCACACACTCCATCTTCTCGGGGTTGGTCATGAAGTAGGGCGAGATATATCCGCGGTCAAACTGCATGCCCTCAACGATGTCGACGGTGGTCTCGGTGCCCTTGGCCTCGTCGACGGTGATCACACCCTCTTTCTTGACGGTCTTCATGGCCTCGGCGATGAGACGGCCGATGGCCTCGTCGTTGTTGGCCGACACGCGGGCCACCGACTCGATCTTGTCGAAGTCGTCGCCTACGGGCTCAGCCTGAGCCTTGATGCCCTCCACCACGGTGGCCACGGCCTTGTCGATGCCGCGCTTGATGTCCATGGGGTTGGCGCCGGCGGCCACATTCTTGAGGCCTACGTTGATGATGGCCTGAGCCAGCACGGTGGCGGTGGTGGTGCCGTCGCCGGCATCGTCGCCGGTCTTCGAGGCCACCTCCTTGACGAGCTGTGCGCCCATGTTCTGGAAGGGATCCTCAAGGCTCACCTCGCGGGCCACGCTCACACCGTCTTTGGTGATGTGGGGAGCACCGAATTTCTTCTCGATGATCACATTGCGGCCTTTGGGGCCGAGGGTTACCTTAACTGCGTCGGCAAGAGCGTCGACGCCTTTCTTGAGCTCTTCGCGAGCCTTTATCTCGAATTTGATTTCTTTTGCCATGATTGGGTAGGAGATATGAGTTTATCAGATGTGAATATGACACACACACGGAAGTCTGGTCGCTGATAAGCGCGATCAGCCTTCGATGATAGCGAGGATGTCGCTCTGGCGCATGATGATATACTTCTCGCCATCGAGAGTAACCTCATTGCCGGCATACTTGCCATAGAGCACATTGTCGCCGGGCTTAACCACCATCTCTTCATCCTTGGTGCCCTTGCCTGCAGCTATCACGCGGCCCTGGAGGGGCTTTTCCTTAGCTGAGTCGGGGATGATGATGCCTGCCATTGTCACTTCTTCGGCGGCCGTGGGTGCGATGAGCACGCGATCGGCCAGCGGTTTGATATTCATGGGTGTATATAAATTTTGGTTAATTTTTATGTTTGGATGGGAGCGTCATTGTCGCTGCCGTCTGTTGATGGAGCAAACAACGTGCCAAACCGTTTTTATGTCAGATATGACACTCTGCCGCCCATGAGCTATAACACACGGATGCGCCCGGAGGTTCGTCGACCGGGCGCATCCGCGCTATATGGCACCGGACTGCTGCCCGGCGGGGTGACAAAATGTCAGTCCTCGGGTGCAAACATCGGATCCCACGCCGGGAGGAGCACCGGAGTCTGGTCGAGCACCTTGCGGGCTTCGGGGGTGAGATACTTGTTTTCGACCACTACGCGGAACATATATTCGTCAAACCAGCGGTCGGTCAGAATAAGGTGTCCGTCGTTGACACCCGGGCCCCAGCTGTTTTCAACAAGCCACTTGGTGGGCTTGCCCTCCTTGTCGAGATCCACAGCCACAAGGGTCATGGCGTGCGACGATGCCGAGGCGCCGGTCTGGATGCGCTCTTTCTTGTCCATGCCGAATGTCACGCCAAGGAGCGAGTCGTAGTCGTAGTTGTCGGGGTCGAGTATGCCTGTCTGGCGGTCAAACTGCTTGCCCACATCGCATGAAAAATACATTGCCGTAGAGTCTTTGATCGAGGCGATAGCCATCTTTTTGATCTCCTCGATGGGGAGGTTGACATAGGTCCAGTTGCGGCCGTCGTAGGTGTGGCGGTCGAGGTCGATCTCGTATAGCTTCCAATAGGGGCGCGAGGGATCGTTCATGAGCATCACATAGTCGCCCTGCAGATCATTGCCGGCAAAGGTGCGGTAGAAGCTCTGGGGAGTGTAGGTGGCAGTCGACACCGCTTCACCCTTGGGGTTGCGGGCTGTCCATTCAAACTCAGTCGGGGGCACTCCGAGATTGAGCGCCAGCATGCGGTAGATTTCGCTGAGCATCTTGGTCTTGCGGGCCTCCACCTCGGCTGTCGAAGCTCCGTCGGCCACCATCTTGCGCAGCTCCAGGCCATCCTCCTTGAGCTTGAGGGCCAGTAGAGTACGCATGGTGCCGGTGTTGTTTGAGCTATTGGTCTCGGGCATCACCTCGGCAGGAACAACACCATATTTGGTGATCAGGTCGGCCACGCCGGTATATTGTCCGCCATCGCCTATGCAGTTGCGGAAGAGCCAAGTGTTTTCCTGCGAGTCGATCTCCTGCCCCGCCTTGTCGATCACGCTCTGAAGGAAAAGATTGCTCTTTTCGAGCTGGTCGTAGAAGAAAAGGTAATTCTGCGAGAGCTTCAGCTCGGGGAGGTTATTGGCGGCCATCATCTGGGCGCGGAGCACATTGAGCCCGGTGAAGAGCCAGCAGCGGCCGCTCGAGAGCTGATTGGTGATGCCCTTCGAGGGCACCCGGTGGCTGAAACGGTATTCCGGACGCTGACGGCGGGCCTCGGTGTTGACAGCCAGCTTATTGATATCGTTGTTTGATATTGCGTTGTAGATAGCGCGGTCGGCCGTAGTGGGCACATACGAGCCGCGTATCTCTTCGAGCATAGCGGCATTGATGCCTCCGGCGGGCAAAGCATCGGTCATGGCCGTAAGAGCGGTGAGCGAGATCGAATCAGGCACCTCAGGAGCAGCCATGGCTCCAAGCGTGGCGGCCGAAGCCGCAGCAAGCGCAAGCAGACGTATTTTCATCGGTATATAAATTATGGTTGTGACAGGTTGATGGATTTTTGGCAAAGATAACACTTTTTCCATTTATTTCAGCCCGCAAAACCCCGATAGAAGAAAAAAAACGTCCCTTCATCAAAAAAACCGCAAAAATATTTGGCAGATCGAAAAAGAGTGCATAACTTTGCAGCGCAAAACGGAAGCAACCTCTTCCCGCCAACATTTTAACAACGGGGTATTAGCTCATCTGGCTAGAGCGCGACACTGGCAGTGTCGAGGTGAGCGGTTCGAGTCCGCTATACTCCACAATCTAAGCTGAAAATCAGCAAATTACAAGCACAACACCCAATTTTACACCCAAATCGGTTGAAATTGGGTGTTTTTATATATCTTTAACGCCAATCAGAGCCTCCAACGCCTCACCCACCGCTTACGGGTCAGCGGACAGAAGCGGTTGGTATTCTCCCCCCCCATGAGCATCGTGGTCAACTGTAAAGTTTCGATAGTCGGTACATGAAGAACTTGATGTCTCCGACACCGCGGAACTGCGTTCGGAACGCCTTTATTTTGGCGTTGAACGATTCTGCCGATGCGTTTGTCAACCTCTGCTCGAAGTAGTTGATGATTGTTGTGTTGTGATTCTCAAAAGTTTCAAGCACTTTGTTGAACTCGCGGTTATCGAACTTCTCGACATCGTTATACCACCTTGCCAGATTAAGCCTTGCCTCACCGGGTATGGACTTTTTGTTGAATATGTCAACCAGGTCAAGGTACAGTGCATAAGCCTTTTCCAGATCGGGAAATTTTTCAAAAAGTATCTTGGCCCTGACAGTCTGTTGTTCATTCCATTTTGACTTATGTTTGAGAATGATATGACGGCTGCGGGCCATTATCTGCGGCATGGTCTCCCCATTCTCCATAAGGCATGGCGTCCATTGCCCCAGTAAATCACGCTCTTGCCTGTTGCGGCATGCCTTAC
>CAJTUF010000010.1 GCA_910579675.1 uncultured Muribaculaceae bacterium
TGAATCATTAACTTTGCAAAGTTAAGATTAAGCCACATTTCAGGCAATGGCTATAAATAACCATTTTTCATCAATATACCCCTTTACATGAGCCATCGAGAGCAAATCGATTCAATAATCAGCCGACAGTTTCTGCCCGATATTGATGCCGCGGCCGATACGGTATATCTTTATGCCGGGGCAATCGCCGAGATAGAAAAGTGTGTGGTGGTGGTGAGTGATCTCAAATCGTGTACGAGCCGGATTTTCAACGGCGCATTTTCACAGATTCTCGGTCTGACAGGCAATACACTTGAGGACTCAATATGGGAAAAGGAGATATTGTCAAAGATGTCGGCCAGGGAGCAGGAGGAAAAATATCTTGCTGAATTGCGCTTCTATAATTTCCTCCGCCGTATGCCGCGCCGTAAGCGCTCAGATTATTATCTTGTCACACTGCTGAAATTTGATGATTGCAGGGGCGGGACAATTGATGTGCTTCATAGAATGTATTACCGCTACGATGATCAGTGGGATGCAATACGCTTTGCCATATGCGTTTATGGTCCGGCTACCTTAGCTATTCCGGCAAAAAGTGCAGCGGTCGATTCCGTGACAGGGAAGTGGGAGGAGCTGTTGTCGGCTGATGACAGCCGAATCCTTACCTCACGGGAAAAACAAGTGCTCACTCTCATCGATAAAGGTTTGACAAGTAAGGTCATTGCCGACCGGTTGTGTATAAGCCGAAACACCGTAAGCCGCCACCGTCAGGAAATACTTGCCAAGCTGCATGTGAAAAACTCGACCGAGGCATGTCAGCGGGCCAAACACATGCACATAATATAGCCATCCCGTGGCCGCTTTGTCAGCTTCGGCCGAGATTTTAGACCGGCAAGGGTGTGGGGCGTCAATTATTGTGTATCTTTGAAGCCTGCAATCCACAACCAAACAGGGCGCTTTGGCGTTGTTAAGTCGTGGGGCATGAAGCGGCAGCTTGAGCCGCTTGCCTCTCCCCGCCTCATTCATCTTCTATTCATCCATTTACGTTTCAGCTATTTCCTTGAAAAAGATATTCAAAACCCTGCTGCGTGTAATCGGTCTGACCGCTATTGGAGTGGTCGGGCTGGTCATTCTCGTCATCACGGCCCTCTATCTCCCTCCCGTGCAGGATTATGTCAAGGACTATGCCCTCCGGGAAGTGAAAAAGTCGACCGGCATGGATATTGTCGCCGAAACATTCCGTCTGCGTCCGCCTCTGCGTCTTGAGCTGGGGGGGATCAGCGTGGTGGAGCAGTCGGGCGACACTCTGGCTTCATTGGGCCACGCCAGAGTAAACCTGATGCTGCTGCCTCTTGTGAGCGGATCGGCCGAGGTAGAGGATATCGACCTCGAGGATCTGTATTACCGAATGGGCACTCCCGACTCGGCCATGTATCTCACCGCCCGGGTCGACACTGTGGCCCTCGCCGATGCTTCATACAGTTTCAAGCGCTCGGTGATCGACTTAAGAGGTCCTGTGGTGCTGGCAGGCGGACGTGTTGACCTGCTGATGAACGACTCGGTGGAGACTCCGGTCGACACCTCAGCCTCCAATCCTCTCGATCTTCTCATATTGGCCCGCGATCTGCAACTGCGTCGGGTGACATACTCCATGAGGATGCTCCCGGTGATCGACTCGCTCGGAGCCTATGTGCCATCAGCGCGCCTCACCGGAGGTCGGCTCGACATGGCCTCGCAGCATATCCATGCCCGTTCGCTCGCCATCGACTCTGTGGCGGCTGAATATATCTATCCTGCAGTCACGGCCACGGCCGCCACCGCTGATACCGCAGCCTCGTCGTCGTCGTCGGCACCCTGGACTGTTATGGCCGACCATGTGTCGCTCACCGCCACCCACGCTCTCTATGCCCTGGCCGGAGCCCATCCAATCCCCGGGCTCGATATGAATTATCTTGCAGTGGCCGATGTGGATATCGAAGTAGATTCGCTCTACAATCGCGCCACCGCTGTGAGAGTGCCTCTGCGCCGCCTTCTTGCCACGGAGCGCTGCGGCCTCAGCCTCAATGCAGCAGGCCTGTTTGAGATGGATTCAACTACGATGCGTGCCGATGGATTCCGCATATCCACCGGTCGCTCCATTCTCAATTTTGAAGCTCTTATGGGGATGGGCGACATGAAGTCAGATAGCTCACTCCCCCTCGCTCTCGATGCCCGCGCTGAAATAGCCCCCTCCGATATAGCAACCGCCTTTCCGGCTCTTGCTCCGATGATCAAGCCGCTGTCGCAGTCGCCTGTGCGCCTTGTGGCACGCGCTTCCGGCACCACAGGCCGCATTGATATCGACACCCTCTCGGCAGCTATCCCCGACATTGCCGCCCTGCGTGCCGACGGCTCAGTGAGCAATCCTTTCGACTTCGACCATATGGATGGCCATATGACCCTCGACGGCTCAATAAGCCGCGGCGCCGACAGGCTCAAATCAATATTCCTCGACCGCGCCACGGCAGCTTCGATCAATATAGCGCCCACTCGCCTCAAAGGCGATATCGACTACAAGCCGGGGCGTGTCGACGGCACCCTCTCGGCAATTACCGGAGCAGGCCGCATGAATCTCGGTGCCCGGTGGGCCATGACAGCCGAGAGCTACAATGCCTCGCTGCGTCTCGACCGCTTCCCTGTCCAGGCATTCATGCCGGGAGTGGGTGTGAGAGATGTCACCGCCACGCTCAACGCCTCCGGCCACGGCTACAATCCTCTGCGTCCATCCACCTCGATGGATGTCGACCTGCGCCTCGTGGAGCTCACCTTCAACGACCGCCAATTGTCAAACATAATCCTCTCGGCCCAGCTCAGCAACGGGCGCGCCCACGGCTCGCTCGTCTCGGCCAATGAAGATGCCGAACTCGATGCCGACTTCGATGCAACTCTCACTCCTCAGGGCTACACATGGGATGTGACCGGCGACATACATAATCTCGATCTCATGGCCATGGGGCTCTCGGCCACTCCGATGGGGGGCTCTCTCTCGTTGGCCACCAATGGCCGTATGACAGCCGGAATGAAGAGTATCGATGCTCTGGTTGATGTGGCCGATCTCGATTGGCGCATGGGTGCCGACCGTATTGATGCCGACTCGATCCATCTCTCACTGGCATCCGATTCAGTGACTCTCGCCTCGCTCACTTCGGGCGATATGGCATTGCGACTGAATGCCCGCTCGCCTCTCATGACCATAGTCGACCGCCTCTCGGGAGTGCCGGTGCTTATTGATAGCGCCATAGCGTTGAAAAAGGTCGATGTGATAGCCCTTCAGCACACACTGCCCCCTATTGACGCACACCTTATGGCCGGGCGCCACAACTTTGCCTCCGACTATATGGCCCGCACCTCCAAGACATCGTGGGACTCGCTGACCTTCACCCTCCGCAACGATTCGCTCATCCATATGCGCTCGCGGGTGCTCGGGCTCAGAGTTGGCGCCAATCGTCTCGACACGATAGCTTTCGATGCCAACCAGAAGGGTAAGCACCTTGTGTTCAGCGCCTCGATGAACGAACGCCCCGGTTCGATGGACAATTTTGCCCATGTAAGCCTTACCGGCTTCATTGCCGACGACCGCCTGTCGATGCTCGTAAGGCAGAGCAATATCAAAGGGGAACGTGGATTCAACATAGGCATGAATGTGGTGGCTGCCGATTCGGCCATCACCATAAGGTTTGTGCCCCGCAAGCCCACAATCGGCTATAAGCAATGGGCCATCAACCCCGACAATTTCGTTACCTACGATTTCGCACGCAAGTTTGTGTCGGCCAATCTGGCTCTCGAGGGCGAGGACAGCTCGCTCAAGCTCTATACTCTCAATGAGACAGCCGCCGCCGATCAGGAAGACATAGCTCTCGAACTGAGCAAAATCCATCTTCAGGACTGGCTCTCCATCTCCCCGTTCGCGCCCCCCATCAAGGGCGATCTCGGCGCTAATCTGCGCTTCCACCTCGCCAACGAACAGCTCACCGGGCGCGGTGTGGCATCGCTCGCCAATCTCTATTATGGACGCGACAGAGTAGGGTCGTTTGACCTCGATCTCGATGTGGCCAGCTCGCGCGGTGGTGTGCTCACCGCCGATGTGGGGCTTATGGTAGACTCGGTGAAGGTGATCACCGCCACCGGCGCTCTCAACGACTCGACCCGCAACAATCCGTTCCTGCTCGACTTCTCCATGATACGCTTCCCCCTCTCGGTGGCCAATCCGTTCCTTCCCAAGGAATATGCGCGTCTCGCCGGCACCCTCTCCGGCCATATGGACATCACCGGAAGTATGGCCGAGCCTATATTCAACGGCAACATAGCTTTCGACTCAGCCACCGTAAAGGTGGGTATGCTGGGCCAGACCTTCGGGTTTGCCCCCGACTCGATACCTGTCGACAGCAATGTGGTGCGCTTCGATCGTTTCCGTATCACAGGCGCCAACAGCAATCCGCTCACCATCAGCGGTCTTGTGGATATGCGTCATATTTCAGAGCCGGCATTTGATCTGTCGATGCAGGCCCGCGACATGCAGATACTCAACTCCTCGCGTCCGCGCGGCGCCGATGCTTACGGCAAAGCTTTCATCGACCTCGACGCTTCGGTAAAGGGCAACATGCAATTTGTCAATGTCGATGCAGATCTCGCTGTGCTCGCGGGCACAAACGTGACCTATATCATGACCGATGCCGAGAGCAAGATTGTCAATCGTTCGACGGGCGACATGGTGCAGTTTGTGGTGTTTGCCGACTCAGGCGCCGTGGCTCGCGCCGACTCTGTGGTGTCAGGTGCTATGAACATCAATCTCGAAGCCCGCCTCAACATCGAGCAGGGCTCGACCATCTCGGTCGATCTCTCCACCGATGGCAAGAACAAGGTGCAGATAAAGGGCGAAGGCCGGCTCGACTATACCCAGAATCCGATGAACGACGGTCGCCTCACGGGCCGCTTCAACATCAACAGCGGCTTTGTGCGCTACACCCCGCCATTCATGAGCGAGAAGCTCTTCGACTTTGAGGAGGGCAGCTATGTGTCGTTTAACGGCGACATGATGAACCCCATCCTCAACGTCCATGCCAACGACCGTCTGCGCGCCAATGTCACCCGCTCGGGCGAGGACTCGCGCCTTGTCAACTTTGATATAGCCCTCGGAGTGACCGGAACCCTCAACCAGATGAATGTGGCCTTCGACCTGTCGACCAACGACGACATCACCGTGCAGAACGAGCTGCAGGGCATGACCCCCGAACAGCGAGCCAATCAGGCCATGAATCTGCTTCTCTACAATGTCTATACCGGGTCGGGCACCCATGCCACGGCCAATCTGGCAGGCAATCCGCTCTATTCCTTCCTCTCAAGCCAGCTTAATTCATGGATGGCCAACAATGTGAAAGGTGTCGACATATCATTTGGCATAGACCAGTACGACAAGACAGCCGGAGGCAACACCTCGACCGCCACCTCATATTCTTACCGTGTGAGCAAGAGCCTCTTCAACGACCGCTTCAAGATCGTTGTGGGCGGCAACTACTCAACCGATGCCGATGCCGACGAGAATTTCTCGCAAAACCTTATCAGCGACATTTCATTTGAATATATGCTCAACCGCGCAGGATCGATGTATGTGAGAATCTTCCGCCACACAGGCTACGAAAGCATACTCGAAGGCGAGATCACCCAGACAGGTGTGGGCTTCGTTGTGAAGCGCAAGCTCAACACCCTCCGCAATCTCTTCCGGTTCCTGCCCGGTGTCAAGCCCAAGACCATCGAGGCTCCCGCTGCTCCCTCATCATCCGATTCAAACACTCCTGCAAAATGAAAAACCACTTCCATAGCCCGATACCCGCTCTCGCCGCTCTGACCATAGTCATCGCATCAATGGTGGCAGCCTGCTCAACCACCCGCCGGCTTCCCCCCGACGAGATCCTGTATACAGGAGTGAAAAAGATAGCCATCGACTATCCCGACTCCGACACCGTAGGGCCTGCCCCGGGCCTTGCAGGTGATGTGAAGGATGCTGTTAATGTTGCTCCCAACAATTCGCTCATCTCCCCGTATATCCGCTACCCGTTTCCGCTCGGACTCTGGGTCTACAACAACTGGGATGATCCCGGCCATGGCTTCAAACACTGGCTCTACGAAAAGCTGGTGGCAGAGCCGGTGCTCATATCCGATGTACGCCCCGAGGTGCGCACCGAGATGATCGACCAGATACTCGACAACAACGGCTACTTCAGCGGCCATGCCTCATACTCCCTCGTGCAGGGCAAGAACAAAAAGAAGGCATCCATACGCTACGAGGTGAATACCGGCAATCCGTATCTGATCGACTCGATAGAGCTGTTGCCCGACACCTGCCACTTGTATCATCTCATCGACTCGGTGGCTTCGCGAAGCACCTATTTCAAGCAGGGCAACCGCTACAGCACCGACTCGCTCTCGGCTCTGCGCATCGACATAGCCAATGCGGTGAGAAACCGTGGCTACTACTTTTTCAAGCCCGACTATATAGAGTATCTCGCCGATTCGACCATCACTCCCCAGAAGATAGCCATGAGGATGATAGTATCGGCCGGAGTGCCCAAGGTGGCGCTCGATAAGTATGTCACAGGCAAGGTCACTACCACTATATACCGCAACACCGGCGACGGCACACCCGACACGATGGAGACCCGTCGCGGCACCCTCGTGGTGATGGAACCCGCGCGGCTGCGTCGCAATCTTATCCCGGGCTGTATAACGTTCCGTGGTGGCCGCACATTCTCGGTGCGCGATATGAACCGCACTCAGACCAATCTTTCGCGCCTCGGCATATTCAACGGCATCGACATAGGTGTCTATCCCGACACCACTGCTGCGGAGCCTACACTCAATGTGGAGATAGCCTGCACATTCGACACCCCCCTCGAAGCCTCACTGGAGGTCAATGCCACTTCAAAGTCAAATTCGTATATTGGCCCCGGCCTGATCTTCTCGGTGACCAACCGCAATCTATTCGGAGGAGGAGAGCAGCTCTCGGTGGCTCTAAAGGGATCGTATGAATGGCAGACCGGACGCGACCGCGGCCGCTCGGTATTCAACTCATATGAGCTCGGAGTGTCGGGCACTCTTTCGTTTCCGCGACTCATAGCGCCGAGGTTTGTGCCACGCTCGCGCCGCGACGTCAACTGGACCCGCATCTCGCTTTCGGCCGATCTACTCAATCGTCCCCATTACTTCCGCATGGCCCAGTTCAAC
This sequence comes from uncultured Muribaculaceae bacterium, assembly GCA_910579675.1. GTDB lineage: Bacteria > Bacteroidota > Bacteroidia > Bacteroidales > Muribaculaceae > Paramuribaculum. The sequence goes on from CAJTUF010000010.1 coordinate 7,240, forward strand.
ACCTCGTTTGCCTACGACTGGAGGGTAAACCGCCATGTGGTCAACACCTTCACACCGCTCAAACTAACCTATACCAAGCTCATACACACCACTGAGGATTTCGACTCCATCATGGGAGCCAATCCGGCTATAGCCCAGAGCTTCATGACCCAGTTTATCCCTCAGATGATGTATAGCATAACCTACGACCGCGACTTCGGACGCGACAACACCATAAACTGGCAGCTCACCCTTCAGGAGGCCGGCAATGTGTTGTGGGCGGCCTACCGGGCTTGTGGCGACAAGGGTGAGAAGCGCCTCTTCGGCACCCCCTTCAGCCAGTTTATCAAGGCTTCGACGCAGATAGTCTACGGGCACCGCATCACCGGCAATTCGTGGCTCTATGGCCGCGTGGCCGTAGGAGCGGCCCATGCCTATGGCAATTCCACTCAGGTGCCTTATTCGGAGCAGTTTTATGTCGGAGGCGCCAACTCGGTGAGAGCCTTTACTGTGAGATCGCTCGGCCCAGGCAGTTACCGTCCCGGCGATGAAGTGGTCAACGGATACTTCGATCAGACCGGTACCTTCAAGTTTGAGGCCAACCTCGAATACCGCTTCCCGATCTACGGGCCTCTCCACGGAGCGGTGTTCCTTGATTCGGGCAATGTATGGCTCCTGAAAAACGACCCGCAGCGCCCCGGAGGCAAGCTGCAGGGCAAAAGCTTCTTCAAGGATCTGGCTCTCGGCACTGGCGCAGGATTGCGTGTCGACATAGGTATGCTCGTGATCCGAGGCGACCTTGGCATAGGCATCCACGCTCCCTACAAGACCTCGCGGTCGGGCTATTACAACATGACTTCGTTTGGCAAGTCGCTTGCCTTCCACCTTGCCATCGGCTATCCCTTCTGATAGTCGGAGTCGGAAATCGCTTCTATCTCCTTGAAGGCGAAAGGTGGCAGGGGGGTGTCGGATCCCTCCGGGAGCAAGGTGAGGAATCCCTCGGGGCTCACCGTGACGATCGAGGCGCGGATGGTGTGGGCGGTGGCGCGTACACGCCAGCAATGCACTCCGCTGCGCCTCCACAACCGACTCAGGTAGCGGGCGTGGAGTGCTTCGGCATCGAAGGTTGAGGCATCAAGGGTGTCCACAACCTTGTGGGCAATGGTCTCGGCAATGGCTTTGAGGTCGTGGCCGCCGGTGGAGCCGGTGATCTGAGCCACCGACACAGGGTGGGGAGCGTCGCTCTCAAAACGCGTCTGATCGACATTGAGCCCTATGCCGGCAATGGCATGTGAGATGACTGAGCCCGACAAGGCACATTCGATCAATATGCCCGCAATCTTTCGGTCGGCCACATATATGTCGTTGGGCCATTTTACGGTCACCTCTCCTCCATGCCCGGCTGTGAGCGCCTCGGCTGTATCGGCCACGGCGAGAGCCACAGCTTCGGATATGGCAAACTGACGCCGCGCCTCGACAGGGATATCGCGCAGCAGTAGGCTCATGGTCACATTTTTACCCGGCTCGGCCTCCCAGCTGTTGCCGCGCTGTCCGCGTCCTGCCGTCTGGCATCGGGCCAGTATCACAGAGCCGTCGGGCAGCGTGTCGGCCCTCTCTTTCATCAAGGTGTTGGTGGATGGTGTGGAGTCGATCTCTATCAGGGTTGTCATAATTTTTAGGGAAGGAGTAATAGCTCTGCAAAGATAGCCATCTTTTTGGTAAAAAACATAAGCGGCGGCTCCCCGGAGATGGGGAAGCCGCCGCTGACCGATACATAACTGCGCCGGGCCGATCGTTCGATCAGAACTCGGCGTTTTTCGGAGTGCGGGGGAAGGGGATGACGTCGCGGATGTTGGTCATGCCGGTAACGAAGAGCACCAGACGCTCAAATCCGAGTCCGAAGCCGGAGTGGGGAACGGAGCCGAAACGACGTGTGTCGAGATACCACCACATATCTTTCATAGGTATGTTGAGCTCTTCGATGCGGGTGAGGAGCTTGTCGTAGTCGGCCTCACGCTCTGAGCCGCCGATGATCTCGCCGATCTTGGGGAAGAGCACATCCATGGCGCGCACGGTGCGGCCATCTTCGTTTTGCTTCATGTAGAAGGCCTTGATCTCCTTGGGGTAGTCGGTGAGGATCACAGGGCGCTTGAAATGCTCTTCTACGAGGTAGCGCTCATGCTCGCTCTGGAGGTCGGTGCCCCAGTCGACTGGGAATTCAAACTTCTTGCCCGACGCCTTGAGTATCTCGACGCCTTCGGTGTAGGGGAGGCGCACAAACTCCGAGGCCACTACGCCGCGCAGACGCTCGGGGAGCTCGGCGTCGTACATCTTTGCCAGGAAGTCAATATCGTCCTTGCAGTGGTCGAGGGCGTAGGTGATGCAGTATTTGATAAACTCCTCGGCCAGATCCATATTGTCGGCAATGTCGAAAAATGCCACTTCAGGCTCTATCATCCAGAACTCGGCCAGATGGCGGGGAGTGTTGGAGTTTTCGGCGCGGAAGGTCGGGCCGAAGGTGTAGATGGCACCGAGGGCTGTTGCGCCGAGCTCGCCTTCGAGCTGACCGCTCACGGTGAGTGCGGTGGGCTTGCCGAAGAAGTCCTGCGAGTAGTCCACATCGCCAGCCTCGTTGCGGGGAGGATTGGCCACGTCGAGAGTGGTGACCTGGAACATGGCTCCTGCTCCCTCGCAGTCGCTCTCGGTGATAAGGGGAGTGTTGAGGTAGAAGAAACCGCGCTCCTGGAAGAAACGGTGGATAGCGAAGGCAAGGGCCGAGCGTATGCGCAGCACTGCTCCGAAGGTGTTGGTGCGGGGACGCAGGTGGGCTATCTCTCGCAGAAATTCGAGGGTGTGGCCCTTTTTCTGGAGGGGATATTTGTCGGGATCGGCCGTGCCGAACACTTCGAGCGAATCGGCCTGGATCTCGCAGGTCTGGCCTTTGCCCATCGACTCTACGAGGCGTCCGTCGACATGGATAGCGGCACCGGTGGTGACAGCTTTGAGCTGCTCGTCGGTGAATCGCTCCATATCAAGCACGATCTGGATATTGTTGATCGTCGAGCCGTCGTTGAGAGCAACAAACTGCACATGCTTGTTGCCTCGGCGGGTGCGTACCCAGCCCATGACGCTCACGTCGCTCCCGATGAGAGAGGGAGTGGCGAGGAGATCGGATATCTTGGTTCTTTTCATTGCTATGGTTTGGATGGCGGATAATGATGCTTTGCCTTACGTGGCGGCGCTGATTACTCGAAAGAGCCCATCTTGAGGAAGTTGACCTCCTCCTGGGTGAGATAGCGCCAGCGGCCGCGGGGCAGATTTTTCTTGGTGAGGCCGGCGAAGTACACGCGGTCGAGCTTGGTGACGCGGTAGCCGAGTTTCTCAAAGATGCGGCGCACGATGCGGTTGCGACCCGAGTGGATCTCTATGCCGGCCTGATTGCGGTCAGTCTCGGTGGCATAGCTGATGGCGTCGGCGTGGATGGGGCCGTCTTCGAGCTCAATGCCGTCGGCGATGGCCTGCATGTCATCTTCCGAGATGTCCTTGTCGGTCCACACGTGGTAGATCTTTTTCTTGACAAACTTGGGGTGGGTGAGCTTCGAGGCGAGGTCGCCGTCGTTGGTGAGCAGGAGCACACCGGTGGTGTTGCGGTCAAGACGCCCTACGGGGTAGATGCGCTCGTCGCAGGCGCCCTTCACGAGGTCGAGCACTGTGGTGCGGCCATTGGGATCGTCGGAGGTGGTCACGCAATCTTTAGGCTTGTTGAGCAGGATGTAAGTCTTGCGCTCGAGGGTCACTACCTTCTCGTCGTATTCCACCACGTCGGTGCAGGTGATCTTGGTGCCGAGCTCGGTCACTACCTGACCGTTGACCTTGACCAGACCCTGGGTGATGAACTCGTCGGCCTCGCGGCGCGAGCATATGCCGGCATTGGCCATATACTTGTTGAGGCGGATCTGCTCGTTGGGATCGGGTATGGGCTGCTCGTATTCCACGGGCTTCGGGCGGGGAGTGAAGCTCTTGCCGCCTTTGGGCATGCCGTACTGGTTGGTGGCGGGACGCTGCTGGCGGCCTGGACCTCCCTGGTTGTTGCCGTAGCGGGGCTTGTAGCCACCCTGGTTGTTATTGTTGTTAAACCGGGGTTTGTAGCCGCCCTGCTGCCCGTCGGGGTTATTGTAGCGGGGTTTGTAGCCACCCTGATTGTTATTGTTGTTGAACCGGGGTTTATAGCCGCCCTGCTGCCCGTCGGGGTTGTTGTAGCGAGGCTTGTAGCCGCCCTGATTGTTGTTGTAGCGGGGCTGGTATCCACCCTGGTTATTATTATTGTTGTTGTTGTTGTATCGAGGCTGATAGCCGCCCTGGTTATTGTTGTTGTAACGGGGCTGATAACCGCCCTGATTGTATCGTGGCTGGTAGCCTCCGTGGTTATTATTATTGTAGCGGGGCTGGTAGCTGTTCTGACGGGTTTCGGCACCAGCAGCAGCGCCTTCGGTCTGAGTGTCGTCGGCTCCCTTGGATGCGGAGTCGGTCACAGGCGCGTCGTGGTCGGGACGTGGCTGGTAGGGTCTGGGCTGATAACCGCCTTGATTGTAGCGGGGTTTATAGCCGCCCTGATTGTTGTTGTAGCGGGGTTGGTATCCACCCTGGTTATAACGGGGCTGATAACCACCCTGAGGACGGTCTTGACCGGGCTGGTTGCTGCTGTAGCGGGGCTGATACTGGCGGGGCTGATAGCTGCTCTGATGAGATGAAGAAGATTCGGATCCTTCGGCTGAATGGGGCATGCCTTCCGACGAACCTGCAGGACGCGGCTCGCCAATACGCGGACGTTTTGTCTTTTTGTCGGTGGGATTCTGGTTATTTTCCATGATGGGAAGCTACTTTGTGAGGTCTTGAATCGTAAACCGTTGGGTTTTGTAGTTAACGAAGAGGTTGTTATTAAATAAGGGCGGCTCTCGCCGCTTGGTTGATGATGAGTCTGATTTGTAGCGGGGATGATGGTGATGCCCCGGCTTATTAAATGCTTAGGATATGTAAATGAAAGAGCTTGGATGAAAGCGAATGGGCCTGCAGTGAGGTCCATTCGCTTGCAAAGTTATTACTTTTCAGTGGATAAAACAAGTAAGAGGTTCAAAATAGTTCACGCGTGTCGATGCTGAGGTGTCATTGGGCGGTGTTATCGGCTGGAGCAGCGACTATCTGATGGCGGCCGTAGTTGTAGCCGGCCAGATCGAGCATCACCGATTCCTGCTCTCTCAGGCGCTTCATGAAGTCGTTGTAGTCTTTGCGTTCGGGTTGGCTCCATCCCTGTTCGGCCACCGCGATAAGGCGCGGAAGGGCCTGATATTCGAGGTCCTGAGGGCGGTCGACCTGCTCGGTCCAGAAGGTGCCTTGCACGCCTATGCAGTGCTGGTTGTCGGGGGGATTGAGGGTGTAGGTGATGTCGAGAGCTCCGTCGCCCACAGCGCCCACTTTGTCGTGGCCCTTGTAGGAGCGGTTGATATAGTAGCCTCCATTGGCAGGGGTGTAGACATGCTTCAAGCCGTTGGCCTCGGAGGTGGCCACAGCCTGCTTGGGAGGATACCAGCAGAATATTACCGGATCGTAGGGCTTGATGATGGGGATGTTGGCCTCATGGTTGGTGATCAGCTCGTTCCAGCCCATGATTTTGCGGCCATGCTTGGTTGAGGCATATTCGGCAATCTGTTTGGTAAACCATGCCTGGAGGCCGCTGTCGTCGTCGAGTCCAAGCTCCTTTTTGAGTTTTTGACACGAGTCACTCTTTGCCCATGCGAAGGTCGGACATTCGTCGCCGCCAATGTGGATATATTCATAGGGGAAGAGGTCGGCAAGTACATCCACAACATCCTGTACGAAGGTCATCACTTCGGGCTTCGACACATCGAGCACGTCGCGCGACACTCCTCCTATGTTCCACATATTGTGGGTGAAATGGGAGTAAGGATTGCGGGCTACCGGCTCGGAGTCCATGGCCACCGAGTCGGGCACGAGCGAGCTCTCGGGATCGGTCGACAGATATGGATATGCGTGGATGGCAGCCACCATGTGTCCGGGCATGTCGATTTCGGGTATCACTTCTATGTGGCGCTCTTTGGCATATGCCACTATATCGCGTATCTCGTCGGTGGTATAGGCATAGGGTCCGTATTCGACAAAGCGGCCATCGCGCCAGCGGCGTTGGGCGTCGAAGTTGGTGCGGAGAATGTTCTGGTTGGTGGCGCCGACGGTGGTGAGCTCGGGATATTTAGGCACAGGGAGGCGCCAGCCCTGGTCGTCGGTGAGATGCCAGTGGAAACGGTTGAGCTTGTAGGCGGCCATTAGGTCGAGCATCTTCTTCACCTGGTCGGCATCGAAGAAGTGGCGGCTCACATCGAGCATAAATCCACGGTATGGAAATCTCGGGCTGTCGGCGATCTGCGCCTCCGGGAGGGTGTATGCGAGGTCGCGTTCGAGCACTCCGGCCATGACATTGGGCGGGAGCATCTTGAGGATGGTCTGGAAAGCATAGAACAGGCCTGCGGGCTGCGATGCGTTGATTGCGATGCCGGAGGGGGTGATGGAGAGGGTGTAGCCTTCGGTCGCTATGGAAGGATCGACAGAGATGGTGATATCGGCTCCCGGGCTGGCTGTGGGGGTGGCGTTGAGTCCGGTGGCTGAATTGAGGGCCTCGGCAAAGCGCGGTGCTTCGGCGGCCATGTCGGGGGTGAGGCCTGCAGTGCTGATAGTAAGTCCTTTGGGAAGGGTATAGGAGCCGCTCCCTTCGGTTACGCTCAAGGGGGCAGGGGTGAGGCTCACTCTCTCGGCGTGTGTGATGGCTGTGACGCAACATGATGCCACCGAGATCGCAACGGCGATGAGCAGTCGGAATGGGATGTTCATGGTAGAATTATGGTTGACTTAAGGGTGATGAGATGGCAAAAGTAGTGATTTTTTTTGTTGAATATGCTATAAAAGGGCTGCGTCTGCGCCAAAAAAAAGCGCATCCCTCGTCCGGCATGCGGGTGAGGGATGCGTTGTGGGAAGATGTGAGGCTGAGATCTGATCAGCGGAGGGCAAATACGGGAGCTGCGCTCTCGGCACGATAGGCCATGAGACCTTCGGCGCTTACCTCCACGATAGCCTGACGGCCGTCGGCTGCGGGAAGGGCCACGTGGGTGTCGTCGACAAAGGTCATCAGACGCGAGGTGCCGTTGGCGGTGGTTACATCCCACGCACGGTCTTCGGCTGAATAGTCGAGGCGTACCATCTCGCCTGTTGCTTCGGTGGTGATGGTGTAGCCGTCGGCATCGCTCTCGACGAGATACTTCTGGCCGTCGGTGCCGGTGACGGTCTTCGACGAAGCCACCACAGGGTTGTTGCCGCTCCAGAACTCAATGGAGTTGATCACGAGAAGATCGGCGAGGCCCGAAACTTCGTATACGGGAAGGATCCAGAATGCGATGAACACGAGCTCGTTGACAAACTTGCTGTCGATCTGACGGTTCCAGCTGAGGAGCTTGTTGGTCAGGGCGAACGAGCCGATACACGACGAGGCTGTGAGGCCGATGAAGGTGGCGGCGAGGATTGCGGCTACCGATTTGAAATGTTTGCGCATTGGTGTGATTATGAATAGGATATAAGTTGATGAATATCGGAGTGTAGGGGTAGATGAATGGTTGGGCTCATGCGGGCACCTTCTTCACGGCCTTGTCGTAGAAGCTGTAGATGCGCCTCACATAGTCGTAGGTCTCACGGCCACGCGAGTAGCCGTATTTCACCACCGGGTCGCGGTAGTAGCGTGGATTCATCTTCATCAGGATGGCTTTCTCCACATTGCCGTTCCACTTGTTGGAGTTCATCTTGTATTTCTTGGCCAGGGCAATGGCGTCGTAGACATGGGCCACCCCGGCATTGTAGGCGGCGAGGATAAACTTCTGTCGCTCGGTGTCGTTGGGGATGCGGCTCTTGAGCCATTTGTCGAGGTCGGCGATAAACTTCACGGCGGTGCGTATGCTCGTCTCGGGATCGTAGAGCTGCTTGGCTGCCACGCCGTAGTCGCGCGCGGTGGCGGGCATGATCTGCATCAGGCCCCGTGCGCCGGCCCATGAGGTGGCTTTGGGCTTGAACTTGCTTTCGGTGTGGGCCTGGGCGGCAAGAAGCCTCCAGTCCCATCCTATCTCGGCGGCATATTTGCGGAACAGGTCGTCGTAGGGCGATATTTTACCTCCGGCAAAGTTGTTGCCGAGGGGATCAAACTCGGTCTTGCTCTGCTCGAAGTAGCGCTTGAGCAGGAGAGCCTGCTCCTGACGCGGGCGTGTCTCGGCGGCCCATGCGTCGATTGAGTCGGCGAGCCATTGGTTGCCCGGCGCCACGCCCCATGCCGCACGCTGGTCGAAGCTCAAGGGGAGGGAGATGTCGAGATCGGGATAGTAGCCCTTGTTGATGGCTGCTATGTCGGAGTCGACTATTGTGAGTGGTATCTCTCCGCGGTCAACCATCCCTATGAGATCTTCAGTGATGAGAGTGTCGCGGTCAACCGCCCGGATATCTATTCCGCCTCCGAGCTCCTCATTGAGGTTGTTGAGGCGGGCGTGGTATTTGCTTCCTTCCTCCACATAGATGGTGCGCCCTACGAGCTGGGTCACGTCGGTAATGGCCGAGTCGGTTTTGACCGGCTGCACGAGCACCTGATTGGTGATTACCTCTGGACCGGCGGGTATCACCTTGTCGCGATACTCGGCAGTGACGGGCACATCGTAGGCAATGAGGTCGACCTTGCCCGAGTCGAGCATCTCGACAGCGGCGTTGAGGCTCGGCGCCACCTCCAGCTTCAGGGCCATCCCCTTGTCGGCAGCCAGCCGCTCCACAAGATCGTAGTCGTAGCCCATCGGTTGCCCTCTGTAGATGAAATAGCTGGTAGGGCTGTAGAGGGTTACGACGCGCAGGGTGTCGGGAAGGCGGTGGAGCGACGCTGAGTCGGCTCCGGCAAGGTGACCGGGGCCCGACGACGAGGGGCTACATCCCTCGCTGCCTGCTACGAAGGCGAGGATAAACACTACTGCGGCAGCCATTGCTGCCAGTGCGTGGCGGTGGTGACGTGTGCGTGAATGCAAGGTAAGGCTGGGTGGGGTTTAGTAGTTGAAGGTGCCGTGGGCCGTGGAGATGGTGAGGTGGTTGGCGCCATCGGCCGATGCCTCTACGCGACCCACGATGCGCGCCGGGATACCGAAGCTCTCCGATATCTCCATTACGCGCGCAGCCTCGTCGGCCGACACGTAGACTTCGAGCCTGTGGCCCATGTTGAACACCTTGTACATCTCGGCCCAGTCGGTGCCGCTCTGGCTCTGGATGAGGGCAAAGAGGGGCGGGGTGGGGAAGAGATTGTCTTTTATCACTGTGAGGCCGTCGACAAAGTGCATCACTTTGGTCTGGGCGCCTCCGGTGCAGTGGACCATGCCATGGATCGCAGGGCGCATCTCCTCAAGGAGACGCTTCACCACGGGGGCATAGGTGCGTGTGGGTGAGAGCACGAGACGTCCTGCGTCGAGGGGGGTGCCTTCGATGGGGTCGGTCAGATCGACGCTGCCGGAGTAGACGAGCTCTTCGGGCACAGCGTGGTCGTATGTCTCGGGAAACTCAGCTGCCAGAGCGTGGGCAAACACGTCGTGGCGTGCCGAGGTGAGTCCGTTGCTGCCCATTCCTCCGTTGTAGGCTGTCTCGTAGGTTGCCTGACCAAATGAAGCCAAGCCTACGATCACGTCGCCGGGACGGATATTGGCATTGTTGACCACATCGGCGCGGCGCATGCGGCAGGTGACGGTGGAGTCGACGATAATGGTGCGCACGAGGTCGCCCACATCGGCTGTCTCGCCACCGGTTGAATAGATTCCTACTCCGAGGTCGCGGAGGCGGGCCAGCAGCTCCTCGGTGCCGTTGATGATGGCGGCGATCACTTCGCCGGGGATGAGCATCTTGTTGCGTCCGATGGTGGAGCTGACAAGGATATTGTCGGTGGCGCCCACGCAGAGGAGGTCGTCGATGTTCATGATGAGAGCATCCTGGGCTATGCCGCGCCACACACTCAGATCGCCTGTCCTGCGCCAATAGGCATAGGCAAGGCTGCTCTTGGTGCCGGCGCCGTCGGCGTGCATGATGTTGCACCACTCGGGGTCGCCTCCGAGTATGTCGGGGATGATTTTACAGAAGGCGCGTGGATATAGTCCCTTGTCGACATTTTTGATTGCGGCATGGACATCTTCCTTGGCGGCAGACACGCCGCGCATCATGTAGCGTTGGTTGGTGCTCATAAATATATTCGGGCTCGGAATGTTAAACGTATTTGAGTGGCCTAAGGTTCACCGGAAGGGGGTGGATCTGTCAGCGCAGGATTAGCATGATGAATATCAGGGTGACGGGGGCGGCGAAGAGGAGGGAGTCGATACGGTCGAGGATGCCGCCGTGGCCCGGGATGAGGTTGCCTGAATCCTTGACCCCTTCCTGGCGCTTGATCATCGACTCCACGAGGTCGCCTATGGTGCCGGCCACACACACGGCGAGGCCCAGCAGCAGGCCGGCGACGCTCCCGAAGTGGAAAAGATCGCCCGGCAGAAGTGGAGCGGCCACTCCTGCGGCCATGGCAAAGAGGGCGCCTCCGGCTGCGCCTTCCCAGGTTTTCTTGGGCGAGATGCGCTCGAAGAGCTTGGTGCGGCCCCACCGGCACCCCACGAGGTATGCTCCGGTGTCGTTGAGCCATATCATGACAAACATCAGAATCACCACAGCGGGCGCCAGCTGGGCGGCCATCGCCGCCGAGGCCAGGGCTATGCCGATGTAGTAGACGCCGAGGCATCCGCGCGCCGCATCCTCAAGGGGGGCAGGACTCTTGACATAGAGCTGTGCGCCCATGCGGAAGAATGGGTAGAGGAAGCACACCGAGCCTGCGCCCCATGCTATGGTGGTGGTGGAGAGGCCGGTGGCTTTCACGGCCATAAGCACGAAAAACGGGGGCAGCGCCGTGGCCACAATGTCGAACAGGCGCAGCAGAGTGCTTTTGGAGCCTGTCATGCGGGAGTATTCGATCGCACCGAAGATGCTGAACACGAGCATCAGTATGGCAAATGCCACCCGGGGGCTCAGGATGAGGCAGCCCAGGAGCAGGGCCACGTATATGGCGCCTGATATGGCGCGGGTCAGGATATTTGGCATCGGGGCAACGGGGGATAATGGATTGCGCGATGGCACACCGGGCGGTACACCATCGCGCAAAGATACAAAACTTTTTCCGATATGGGCCTTTTTCGGAGGCTATATGTGCCCCCTTACTTGCCGGGGCCGAAGAGATTCTTGATCGACCCTATGGATGAGAGCACCGAAGAAGCCTCATAGGGCATGTAGACAGTCTTGTTGTCCTTGCCGGAGGTCATCTCGCGCAGAGTGTCGATATATTTCATGGCCAGGATGTAGGTCGCGGGATCGGTGTCGGCACCCTTCACGGCCTCGGCCACACGGAGTATGGCGTCGGCTTCGGCCTGTGCGTTGAGGATGATGGCGCGGGCCTCGCCCTCGGCGCGGAGTATCTCGGCCTGCTTGGTTGCCTCAGCCTCGTTGATGCGCGAGGCCTTCTCGCCCTCGGAGCGTAGTATGAGGCTCTGCTTCTCACCCTCGGCGTTGAGGATCTCGGCGCGGCGGTTTCGCTCGGCCTGCATCTGCTTCTCCATTGCCACCCGCACGCTCTCGGGAGGGGTGATGTCCTGGAGCTCGACGCGGTTCACTTTCACGCCCCATTTGTTGGTGGCATCGTCGAGTATCACCTGGAGCTTGGAGTTGATGGTGTCGCGCGAGGTGAGTGTCTCGTCAAGTTCCAGCTCGCCTATCACGTTACGGAGCGAGGTCTGGGTGAGCTTCTCTATGGCGTTTGGCAGATTGTCGATCTCATACACCGCCTTTTTCGGGTCGGTGATCTGGAAGTAGAGCAGGGCATTGATCTCGGTGGTGACATTGTCGCGGGTGATCACCTGCTGGGAGGGGAAGTCGTAGACCTGCTCGCGGAGGTCGATCACCGAGGTGGCTGTGGTCTTGACCACTGTTCGGCCGCCGATACTGCTTTCCACGCGGCGGGTGTAGATGGTCTTGGGCTTGTCGATAAATGGTATGATGAAGTTGAGACCGGGAGCAAGCACGCTGTGGAAGCGGCCCAACCGCTCCACGACTCTGGTCTCCGACTGAGGCACAACTTTCACACCGGCCCAGATGATGACCAGTATAAGAAAAGCGATGATGGCAATGAGAATGATTTCCATGGCAAATGATTGATTGAATGGTGTGGGGGATAGATCAGATGAGGGCTACATCGAGGATGATGCTGTCGTAGGCAGTGACGGTCACTTCGGCGCCACGCGGTATCACGCCGTCGGATCCCGGGGCTCGCACCTGCCAGTTGTCGCCGTCGATACGGGCGCGACCTAGCTCGCCCGGACGGATCTCATGGGTCACGGTGGCGCGTCGCCCGAGAAGTGCGTCCATGCCGGTGCGGGCCGCGTGGCCGTGGCGGGAATTGAAGCGTGCACGCATACGCTTGAAGATGGGTATGAGGAGCAGGTAGGCTGCAAAGGAGCCTATGGCGAGCGCCGCCACCTGATAGATGGCGTCGAGACCGAGGAGGGCAGCCACCATGGCCAGAAGCGATCCGGATGCGAGGCATAGTGCCCACATTGACTGGGTGAGCACCTCGATGGCGAGGCACCCTGCGGCTGCTATGAGCCATATGAGCCAACTGTCGATGATCATAGTTGCGGGATTGATGGTTTGCTTTGCCAAAAATAGCAAAAATGCGCCGTATTTCCAAAAATAAACGGGCGTCGTGCGCCAATTTTTTTTGAGAATACGACGCAGGATGCTATCGGTCAGTCGGCGATGTCAAACGACACGAGGGTGCTGTTGGTCGAGCCGTCAGATTCACCGTCGGCGATGCCGTACCAATGGCCGTTGCGGGCAAAAAGATTGTCGACTGTCACAGGCTTGCCACCGATCATGAGGTTGATGCTGCTCTTCTTCGACAGTTCGGGATAGGTCTTGCTGCAGAGCAGGGCACCGTCGGAGAGGCGGTAGATGGCCGTGGTCTTGGCCCGGTCGTGCATGGTGGTGACGGCTATGTGGTTGCCGGTGGTCTGGATGTCGCGCACAATGATATAGGGGCGCATGAGCTCAACCTCGTCGGCTCCCCCTTCGATGGCCTGGCGCATTATCTCCCCCTCCTGGTCGAATGTGATCCCCTTGTCGCCGCGCGAGATGATGGCCGACTGCTCCAGATGGCCCGGGAGGATGTTGTAGAGTGTGTCGGCGATCATGATGACGCCGTTGCCGTCGGCAGTGCCCATGTAGGTCGATACGTTGCCGGGGATGAATCCCTCCATCACTATGGAGTCGACAGGCGCGAAGCCGGTATCATATTGCCGGAGGATGAATCCTGCGGGGCCCATGTCGGGGATGTTGATGCAGCTCGATGTGCCGCCGAGCGCGGGAGCTGGGCGCATCGACGGGGTGTAGGATTTTTCGCCTGCAAACGAGTCAGTGGCGAGGGTGTAAGCGAGTGCTGCGGGACGGTCGATGAGCGGAATGAGCAGAGTGCCGGAGGCCGGATCGGCTATGGCGCTGAGCATGATGCGATACTCCTCGGGGCCTTGGCCGCGGTGGTTGATCTGACCGAGATATCTGCCTGTCGACACGCTGAACTCGATGACTCTCGACTCCTGTCCGTTTTCGAGGAAGAGCGCGGTGTCGCCCACCACGTCGATGATGTCGGCCCGGGAAAAGAACGCCTCGGGAGCCGATGAGTCGAGCGCGACGGCGTTTACGCCTGTTGCGGCGAGCAGCGTGTCAGCTCCTTGGGCCGTGGATGCGGTGAGATCTATATGGTGGATGGGATCAGCATGGCCGGAGGCTGAGGGATGGCCGCACGATGTTGCTGCCGCAAGGGCGAGCGCGGCGACCGGAAATAATGACTTGCAGGGATTCATGCAAACGAAAATTTTTAGTTGAAATCAATGTGCAAAAGTAAGCATTATTTCCGGATAGGGAGAATGATATTTACCCCCCCCCAATTTGTTAACACAAATTAACCTTTTAGGGTCGCAAGCCAGTTTGTGAATAGACCTACTGCATGGGAGTGCCATCGGTCGACAGGCTTTTGGCGGGGGTCATCGTCAGGGTAGTAGTTGGCCGGAATGGATGGGTTGATCCCTTTGTCGAGGTCGCGGTGGTATTCAAAGTCGAGAGTGTCGGGAGCATATTCAGAGTGGCCGAGGATATAATGCTCGGGGGCCTCGGTGGAGCTCACCATATATACTCCGCTGTCGGGGCTCTTGGCCGCAACGTCGATGCCGGCAGTGGCGTCGATGTCGGCCTCGGCCACTCCGCTGTATCGGCTGTTTGGCACCATGAATGGTGGAGTCATGCCGCGGAAAAGGGGATGGCCTTCTGCAGTGGGAAATTGAGGGAATACCCCCGACACTTTGCGGGTGTACATCTCTTTGGCTATGCCGTAGTGGTGGTAGAGGGCGGCGAGGGCGCCCCAGCATATGTAGACGGTGGGGATGCGGCGCCTGCGGAGGGTATCCATCATGGCGGTGAGCTCTTCCCAGTAGTCGACCGCCTCGAAGTCGAGCGCCTCGACAGGCGCGCCGGTCACTATAACTCCATCGGGATCGTCGCCCCTGCCGAGCATTTCGGCGGGCGAGATGTAGAATCGGTCGATATGCTCCTGAGTGGTGTTGCGGCTCCGGTGGGTGGCGGGAGCCACGAGGGTGAGGCTGATATCAAAGGGCGCAGGGGCGAGGAGCCGGATAAAATCGGCCTCGGTCATCTCCTTGAGCGGCATGAGATTGACCAGAGCTATGCTCAGTGGGCCTCGGGTGTGGGTAGGGGCGAGACCTAGGGCTGCTGAAGCGGATGGGAGTTGGGGTGGCAGGTGGAGCGACATGGCGATGGAAGGGATGGGAGTGTCAGCGGATGGAGTCGGATTCGAGCCGCTTGAGCAGGCGGCTCCGGGCTTCATTGGCCGAGAGTGCGGTGTCGGGCTGCTGGCGGGCCGGGAGTATGGGTTGTGCAACCTGTGTTGCGGAGGAGTCGTGGGCTGCTGCGGCAGTAGTCTCGGCGAGCTTGTCAAGACTGATGGTTGCAGTGGCAGAGGGTTTGGGCCCGGGAGCGGGTAGCTGCGATGCTGAGGTCTGCGGCTCAGGTTCGGGTGTCGCTGCCAATAGCTCCAATGGCCTGTCGGCGGGTTCAGAGGGCACACCTTTTCGTTTCACCATGGCATAATATGGCTCCACGCGTCCGGTGGAGTGGTAGGTGCGGGTGTAATAGGCTTCGTCGAGACTCGACACTATCACACCTTTCGACGATGAGGAGTGGATCATCTTGCCGTCGCCCAAATAGAGCCCGACATGATTCACACCTCCGCGCTTGCCGGAGGAGAAAAACACAAGGTCGCCCGGCACCATCTCGCTCCGCCCTCCGCGCAACACGCTACACCATTGCTGCTGGCGGGCGGAGTTGCGGGGGAGCTTGATGGCAAGAGCGTCGGAAAACACCTGTGTGACAAATCCGGAGCAGTCAGCGCCTTTGCCTCTTGCGGTGCCTCCGTAGCGGTAGGGGGTGCCGAGCCATTTGTCGGCTTCGGCCATGAGGCGCTTTGTGGCGTCGGGGAGCCGACTGTAGGACGATGATGCTATATGGCTCGGTTTGAGCGATTGGGAATAGCCGGGCTTGGCCACTACTGCCGATTTGCGCGAGTGGCACGAGCCGAGACACAGCGCGAGAGCTATGATCAAAGGAAGCGCAAAGGCTATCCTGCGGCCGGAGAGAGAAACACAATTGCACATAATGGCACAAAGATAGCTATTTTTGCCGAAACGAGGCTTGGAAAAAAAGCTACAGTTTCTCAGTCGATAGGCGGGAGGGCGTAAGTGATGCAGGAGTAGCCGCTGTCGGCACTCTCGGTGAGCGCATAGAGGGTGGAGTCGTCGGGGCTGACGGCTATCGACAGCGCCATGCAGTCGAGGTTGATCACGCGGCGCAGGGTGCCGTTGAAATCGTAGATTCTCACGAGGGTGGATGGGGGAATGTCGCCGTTGGTCATGGCTTCATTGCGGGCATAAGCCTCCTTGTCGGGCAAGCCTACATAGCGCACATACACATGGCTGTTGCTCAGACATGGGCGGCCTGGATAGTTGATGCAGTGGGTGTCGTCGTATTCAAAGGCGCTCCATCCGTCGCCAATCTTGATCTTTATGCCTCTGGGAGGCGCGTCGTAGTTGACCTTGAAAGTAAGCGAGTCGGCTTCAAGCGAGGCAAACGCCATCATGTCGGCTCCCCCGAAGTAGCAGGCGAAGTGGCGTCCGTCGGGGCTCACGGCGCCCACCGGGCGGCAGAAGTTGTATTTCATATAGTCGGGAAAACCTTCGCCGAAATCGCTCTCGGGGATGGGAGTTACAGCATAGCGGTCAAAGCGACCGTCGGGACGGAATATGGCGAAATAGCCTTCGGGCGACTGTACTCCGGCCAGAATAGTTCCACCCGCCATCCGGAAAAGCTCCATGTTGAGATTAAGTGAGTCGGGGGTTCCTGCGGTGGCGGGGTCGTAGGTGAATGCTTTAGTAAGCAGCGGTGGCTGTGCTCCGGCAGTCAGATTGAGCGATGAGAGGGAGCCGGGGGCCGAGGTAAGCATCAGGCAGTCGGCTCCTGCATCGATATACGACGAATAGATGAATGCTACCTCTTCGGGGCCGTTGCCCTTGCGCAGGAGATTGCGGGAGTGTGATCCCGAGAGAGAGTAGAGGCTCACGAGGCTGTCGCAGCCGGGACTGTTGACCACCACGAGGTTTTGGGAAGTGGCATAGAGCGTCTGCGGCTGGATGAGGGCATCATCGGCTATCAGCACTGAGTTGCTTTTGATGTCGAGGGTGTCGGGAGCCGATGCGATGTCGGCATCGCCATGCCCCGAGCATGATGAGGCCAGAGCCACAGCAAGAGCGCCTGCTATTGTGATGAAATATCGCATGGTAATGAGAGACAGGTGTTGAAAATGGGGGGATAGTATAAATAATCCCACCGTCGGAATGGAGGTGGGATTATTATGGTTGAGTCAATAATTCGGTTGGCCTGAGTCTTGGTTACTTGGCGAGACGGGCGCGTATGGCCTCGGTCTCCTTCTCATATCCGGGCTTGGCGAGGAGGGCAAACATGTTGCGCTTGTAGTCTTCCACGCCGGGCTGGTTGAAGGGGTTGACGCCGAGCATGTAGCCGCTGATGCCGCAAGCCTTCTCGAAGAAGTAGATGAGCTGGCCGAGATAGGTTTCGGTGAGAGCGGGGATGGTGATGCGCATGTTGGGCACGCCTCCGTCGACATGGGCTATCTTGGTGCCGAGCTCGGCCATCTTGTTTACTTCGTCGACACGTTTTCCGGCGATGAAGTTGAGGCCGTCGAGATTGTCGTTGTCGGTGGGGATGATCACCTCATGCTCGGGCGCCTCGACCGATAGTACGGTCTCAAAGATGGTGCGCTCGCCATCCTGAATCCACTGACCCATTGAGTGGAGGTCGGTGGAATTGTCGACAGCTGCGGGGAAAATACCCTTGCCATCCTTGCCTTCGCTCTCGCCGTAGAGCTGCTTCCACCATTCGCCGAAGAAGTGGAGCTTGGGGCAGTAGTTGACGAGGATCTCGATCTTCTTGCCGGCGCGGTAGAGTGCGTTGCGGGTGGCGGCGTATGTGAGGGCGTCGGTCTGGTCGGAAGCCTCCATGGCTGCCGCGCCGGCGATGAGGGCCCGGATGTCGTATCCGGCGGTGGCTATGGGTAGGAGACCCACCGGTGTGAGCACGGAAAAACGTCCGCCTACATTGTCGTCGATCACAAAGGTCTTGTAGCCCTCGGTGTCGGACATGGAGCGGAGCGCGCCGCGCTTGGCGTCGGTGATGGCCACGATGCGCTTGGCCGCATCTTTGGCGCCGGCTTCCTTGACGAGCATATCCTTGAGCAGACGGAAGGCTATGGCAGGCTCGGTGGTGGTGCCGCTCTTCGAGATCACAATTATGCCGAATTTCTTTCCGCTGAGATAGTTCATGAGCTCGTAGAGATAGTCTTCGCCAATGTTCTGACCGGCAAACACCACTTTGGGATGTCCGTTGGCAGGACGGAAAGCGGCAAAGGAGTCGCTCAGGGCCTCTATCACGGCCTTTGCGCCGAGATAGGATCCGCCTATGCCGATACATACCACTACTTCACACTCCTTGGCCAGAGAGAGCGCGGTGGCTTCGATGTCGGCAATCAGGGCTTCGTCGGCCATGAGGGTGGAGGGAAGGTGGTTCCAGCCCAGGAAGTCGTTGCCGGCTCCGCTGCCGGAGTTGAGGGTTTCGAGGCCCTGACGGGCTTCGGGCATAATGGCGTCGATGTCGGCGCGGCTCACTGTGGCGAGGGCGTCGGCTATGTCTACATTGATCTTTTTCATCTCAGAATAGTATATGTTGGGTGGTTGGTTGTTATGTGGATTCAGATAAATGTCTGGGAGAGTTGCCTGAGCACGGTGGCAGGGCTCCCGCCGCGGTAGAGAATGTCGTAGACTCCTTCGAGGATAGGCATCTCCACTCCGTGCTGCTGGTTGATCTCATGGATGCACTTGGTGCCGTAGTAGCCTTCGGCTGTCTGCTCCATCTCCATCCGCGCGGCCTTGACCGAGTAGCCCCGGCCTATCATCGACCCGAAGTTGTGGTTGCGGGAGAAGCGGGAGTAGGATGTTACCAGAAGGTCGCCGAGATACACAGAGTCGCATATCTGTCGGGGACGCGGGCACACCGTGTCGACAAAGCGCTCCATCTCCCTTATGGCATTGCACACGAGCATGGCCTGGAAGTTGTCGCCGCTCTTGAGGCCGTGGATCATGCCCGAGGCTATGGCATAGACATTCTTGAGCACGGCGGCATATTCGATGCCGTCGACATCGGATGATGTAATGGTATGCAGGGCGGGTCCTGACAGGCATGTGGCAAACTGCGAAGCGTGGAACACGTCGCGGCAACCTACCGTGAGATAGCTGGGCCGTCCCAGGGCCACTTCTTCGGCATGACACGGGCCCGACACCACCAGCAGACGGTCGGGCGCAATGCCAAACCGTCCGGTCATATAGTGGGATATGATCTCGTTGCAATCGGGCACGATGCCTTTGACGGCCGACACCACATATTTCGAGGATATATCGACGGTGATCTTGTCGACATGGGCCTTGAAATAAGGAGAGGGCATCACCAGAAGGAGAGTGTCGGCAGCCTCGCACACGGCGTTGATGTCGCTGGAAAAGTGTATGCGGGAGGTGTCGAACACGCAGTCGGTGAGATAAGCGGGGTTGTGGCCCAGCCGCTTGAAGTCGTCGATGCGGTCGTCGCGGCGCATATACCAAAGTATGGAGTCGCAATTTTGTAGCAGGAGCTTGGCGAGCGCTGTGGCCCAGCTCCCGCCACCCATCACTGCTATTTTGCCTGGAAAACTCACGATAAATCGCTGGATATTGGTTGTGAGGGAATAAACGGATAGATCTCAGCCAAGGTTCACTCGGCGGTGTCGGCGGGCAGAGTTGCAGCTGCTGCAGCCACCCACGCTTTCACGTCGTCGATGGAGGGTGCGGCGAGTTCCAGACGGTATTTCTTGTTGATGCCGCAGAGCTCCTGATGGAGCTTGCCGGGGGAGGCCACGGCTCCGAGGGCCGCTACGGTGGGGCAGCCGGCCTTGCGGATCGGGGCAACCCACTCCTGGGCCACGCCGAGGGCTGTGAATGCTTCGTCCTTGTCGCGCGGAGCGGTCTTCTCGGGGCGCATCTGGGGGAAGAATAGCACCTCCTGGATGGTGGTCTGGCCGGTCATGAGCATCACGAGGCGGTCCATGCCTATGCCCATGCCCGAGGTGGGGGGCATGCCGTATTCGAGGGCACGGATAAAGTCGGCGTCGATGATCATGGCCTCGTCGTCGCCCTTCTCGCTGAGTCGCATCTGCTCTACGAAGCGCTCATACTGGTCGATGGGATCGTTGAGCTCGGAGTAGGCGTTGGCGAGCTCCTTGCCGTTGACCATCAGCTCGAAGCGCTCGGTGAGAGCGGGATCGTTGCGGTGGCGCTTTGTGAGGGGCGACATCTCGATAGGATAGTCGATGATGAAGGTGGGCTGGATGTAGGTGCCCTCGCAAGTCTCGCCGAATATCTCGTCGATGAGCTTGCCCTTGCCCATGGTCTCGTCGACCTCGATGCCCATTGAGCGGGCGGCGGCGCGGAGCTCCTCCTCGCTCTTGCCGGTTATGTCGAAGCCGGTGTGGTCGAGGATGGCCTGAGTCATGGTGACACGTGGGAAAGGAGCCTTGAAGGAGATGGTATTGTCGCCCACTTTCACCTCGGTGGAGCCGTTGACGGCGATGCAGATCTTTTCGAGCATCTTCTCGGTGAAGCTCATCATCCAGTTGTAGTCTTTGTAGGCCACATAGATCTCCATGCAGGTAAACTCGGGGTTGTGGGTGCGGTCCATGCCTTCGTTGCGGAAGTTTTTGGAGAACTCGTAGACACCCTCGAATCCACCCACTATGAGGCGCTTGAGATAGAGCTCGTCGGCGATGCGGAGGTAGAGGGGAATGTCGAGGGCGTTGTGGTGGGTGATGAAGGGTCTTGCCGATGCTCCGCCGGGGATCGACTGTAGGATCGGGGTCTCCACTTCAAGATAGCCGTGGGAGTTGAAGTAGTCGCGCATGGTCTGGTAGACCTTGGTGCGCTTGAGGAAAATATCTTTCACGCCCTCGTTGACAATAAGGTCGACGTAGCGGCGACGGTAGCGCAGCTCGGGATCGTCGAAAGCGTCGTAGGTCACGCCATCTTTCACCTTGACGATGGGTAGGGGGCGGAGTGCCTTTGAGAGCACGGCGAGTGTGGATGCATGGACGGTGATCTCGCCGGTCTGGGTGCGGAACACGTAGCCTGTCACGCCGATGAAGTCGCCAATGTCGAGGAGCTTCTTCACCACGGTGTTGTAGAGCTCCTTGTCGTCGCCGGGACATAGGTCGTCGCGGCTGATGTAGATCTGTATGCGACCGCGCGAATCCTGAAGCTCGATGAAAGTGGCTTTGCCCATTACACGTCGGCTCATTACACGTCCGGCCACGCTGACATCGCGTCGGGGGGCATCGTCGCTGAAATTTGCTTTTATTTCGTCGGTGTAGCCCGTCACGGGAAATTCGGCGGCGGGATAAGGTTCGATGCCACGGTTGCGAAGCTCATTCAGACTTCCTCGGCGAACTATCTCCTGTTCGCTCAGTTCGAGTATGTTGGTTGCCATAAGCGGTGATGTCGGGGTGAAAAAACAGATAATGGGCGGCGGAATGAGCTTCCGCCGCATATTTCCTGCAAAATTAATGAATAATCGCGAAATGGCCTCATCACGACACAAAAAAGCCGTCCGGGCAGAGCAGATAATAAAGTAGCGGCCCCGGGGCATCTCTGCTCCGGGGCCGCTCAAATAGATGAAATCTCTCTACGGTATACTACTTGTTGACGCGGAAGCGGTCGATACCGTCGCGGAGATATGCCACCACCTGCCGGGCGGCGGCTATGCCTGCGTTGATGTTGGCCTCGGCGGTCTGCGCACCCATCTTCTTGGGAGTGAAGAGCACCTGCTTGCCAAAGCGTGCCGAGAGGTCGGCGGCGCAGTCGGGAGCCACATCGGCCACATATTTGATGTCGGGACGGTCGGCCAGAGCGCGGGCGAGTCCCTCTTCGTCGATCACCTCCTTGCGGGCAGTGTTGATGAGCACACCTCCTTTGGGGAGGAGGGTGATGAGGTCGTAGCCCACCGATCCGCGGGTCTCGGGAGTGGCGGGGATATGGAGGCTCACATAGCGGTTGTCGGAGTAGAGGGAGCGGAGATCATGGACAGGGGTCACTCCGGCGTCGGTCATGGCGCTGTCGGGGCAATAGGGGTCGAGAGCGCACACCTCCATTCCAAACCCTTTGGCGATGCGGGCCACATTGCGCCCCACCTGACCGAATGCGTGGATGCCGAGGCGCTTGCCCTTGAGCTCGGAGCCTGAAGTGCCGTCGAGCATATTGCGGGCAGCCATTACGGCAAGACCAAACACGAGCTCGGCCACGGCGTTGGAGTTTTGTCCGGGTGTGTTTTCGACCACAATGCCGCGCTCCGATGCAGCAGCGAGGTCTACATTGTCGTAGCCGGCACCTGCACGCACCACAATCTTGAGAGCGGGTGCGGCGGCGATCACATCGGCGGTGACCTTGTCGGAGCGCACTATGAGTGCATCGGCTGTGGCCACGGCTGCGAGCAGTTCATCCTTAGAGGAGTATTTTTCGAGGAGCTCAAGCTCATAGCCGGCGCTTTCGATCTCCTGGCGTATACCCTCTACCGCTTCGGCGGCAAAGGGCTTTTCGGTAGCAACAAGTACTTTCATATCGGAAGGATTACTTGGAGTTGCGGAAATCGTGCATGGCCTTTACAAGCTCCTCTACGCTCTCGATGGGGAGCGCATTGTAGAGCGATGCGCGGAAGCCGCCTACTGAGCGGTGGCCCTTGATGCCTACAATGCCGCGCTGGGCGCAGAAGTCGACAAACTCACCTTCGAGATCGGCATATTCGGGAGTCATGCGGAAGGTGACATTCATGATGGAGCGATCGGCGGGGTCGGTCACACAGCCCACAAACATAGGCGATGCGTCGATGGCCTCATAGAGTTTGGCGGCCTTTTCGAGGTCGCGCTTCTCGAGGGCTTCCACGCCGCCGAGCTCCTTGTACCAGCGCAGGGTCTGCATGGCCGAGAAGATCGGGAGCACAGGGGGGGTGTTGAACATCGAGCCTTTCTTGATGTGGGTGCGGTAGTCGAGCATGGTGGGGATGGGGCGGTCGACATGGCCCATTGCATCGTCGCGCACTATCACGAGGGTGACACCTGCGGGAGCGAGATTCTTCTGGGCGCCGGCATAGATTATGTCGTATTTCGACACATCGACGGGGCGCGAGAAGATGTCGCTCGACATGTCGCCGACGAGGCGCACGCGGCCGGCGTCGGGATCGACGCGCATCTCGGTGCCGTAGATGGTGTTGTTGGAGGTGAAGTGGAAGTAGTCGGCGTCCTGAGGTACACTCCAACCCTTGGGAATGAATGAATATTTCTCAGCCTCCGACGAAGCAACTACATCGACATCGCCAAAGAGACGGGCTTCCTTGACGGCGTTGTGGGCCCAGGTGCCGGTGTCGAGATAGGCAGCTTTCTTGGCCAGGAGGTTCATGGGCACCATGGCAAACTGCATCGAAGCGCCGCCACCGAGCCAGAGCACCGAGTAGCCTTCGGGTACATCGAGCAGCTCCTTGACCAGAGCGGAAGCTTCGTCGATAACAGCCTGAAATTGCTTCGAGCGATGGCTTATCTCAAGGATCGACAGGCCCATGTCGGCAAAGTTGATGATAGCATCGGCAGTGGCCTGAATCGTGTGCTGGCTCAGAATCGACGGGCCGGCATAGAAATTATGTTTCTTCATATTGCGTAGGGATGAAGTGGATAATGGTAAGTTAGATTTTCGGTATTCTTTTAAGGCAGGGAGCGCCGCAGCTGCTCCCCGACCGCAAATATAGGCTTTAGCCACGATGCCACCAAACTTTGGAGGGTAAAAACATAAAAAAAAGACGCGGGAGGGAACGCTCGGCCCAAAGCGCCCAAAATGGGGCTGATAAATTTTCGTATTTGCCGAATATCTATTAACTTTGCGGTCGCTATATACATAAAAGCTAAAAACAGTATCCCCGAATATAAATATGTCAACCAATCAAGACCCCTCTTCACTCGCCCGTCAGGAGAGCGAGGAAGCTCTGGCACAGGAGCAGAAAACAGCCCGCACCCAGAAGATCCTGATGTGGGTGATCATAGCCGCTTCAGCTATCATTATCCTCATCCTCATCTATATCTTCGCCATCCGCCAGCCCGGCATCCAGGCCGCCGACAATGCAATAGGTCAGGCCGATATGTCAAACAACCTCGGTCAGGACTCCGTGGCACTGGTGCAGTATAAGCAGGTGGCCGACAACTATGGCTATGATGCAGGCAACCGCGCCGCCCTCAATGCCGCCATAATCCTCTACCAGCAGGCGCAGAACGACAGCACCGGACGTGCCGCCAAGCTTGAGGAGGCTATCTCCTATCTCAAGAAATATGACGCCAAGGAGAGTGTGATCGGCGCATCGAGCCGCTCGCTCATGGGCGACTGCTATGTCAACCTCGGCAACCTCCAGGAGGGCCGCAAGTGCTTTGCCGAAGCTGCCGCTCTCTCCGACAATAATCCCGCCTACACACCTTTCTTCATGATGAAGGAGGCTACAGTTGACCGCGCTCTCGGCGATCATGCAGCTGAAGCCGCGCTCTATCAGGCAATCCTCGACCGCTTTCCGGCCTATGGCGCCGAGCAGGGTCTGGACATTGAGAAGTATCTCAAGCGTGCCCAGGCCTCGGCCGAAGCCAAGTGAGCGAGCGCCGACTATCGCTTAAATCATAACTAATAATAAGCACGCCGGGCCTGCATCAGTCGATGCAGGCCCGGTATGCTTATGTGTATCGGCAAATGGAGCGATCAGATCTCTACGGCTACCAGAGTGCCGGAGGGGTCGAAGAACAGGTCGTGGATGTCGGTGCCCCGGAATTCGACCTTGTAGCCCCTGCCGGAGCGTTTGACGGTCTCTACGCAGCGGTCGAGCGACAGGCGCCCGATCTCTTTATAAGCCTGAGAAGGCAGAAGTTTCTTCACTATTTCCTGCGGGAGGGATTTGGAGTGACCTGCATCAACCTCGGTCCACTCGCCGGAGCTGTCAAATTCGATGTCGGTGCCGTCGGTGAAGTCCACTTCAAAGGTGCCGTTGTCAAATTCCTCCTCGACCTCCTTGATGACGCTCTGCGGGAAATTGGCGTTAAGAAAATCGGTTGCTTTGCGGGGGAGGCGTCCGGTGGTTACGCTGCCGCTTATGGCAGGTCCGATGCCGGTGGGATAGTAGGGTTGGTTCTGGCCGGCGGGTACCACTACCTGAGCGTCGGCGGCGATGGGAGAGGCGACCGCGAGCGCTGCTACGGCGGCTGCGGCCATTGATATGTATTTGTTCATAGTCATATGCCACGCGGCACGGGAGTGGGGTGCCCGCAGCGTGGCTGTCCATCAATTACAACGCGCCGGAGCGCGGGTGTGTTCAGTGGAGGCAGCGGCGCAGTATGGGTACCGACAGAAACAAGGTTGCGCCGATGGCCATGGCTATAGCGCCGATCATCACGGCCGGGTTGTAGGATGTGGGGTCGGGGAGACTCATCACCTCCTTGAGTTCGCCGATGGTGATATAGACCGACACGGCGGTGACTACGAGCCATGCTGCCACTTCGGGGAGGCGCACGATGCGTTGGCGCCGGGCCGGGAGGCGGTTCATAACCTTGTTGACAAACCAGCCGTCGGGGGGAGGGGCGGGTGTTTCGTGGCGCATCATCTCGGTTATGCGGCGATCGGTGGTGGTGTCGGTGGAGGAGTAGGATCGATGGATTTTCATACTCATGGCTTATATAGGTGAGGGGGGAGGTCAGTAGCGGTATTTTTCAAGCAGCAGGGCCAGGCGGGCGCGGGCTCTGCTAAGATAAGATTTCACGGTGCCCTGGGGGAGCCCTGTGATGGTGGATATGCGGCTTATCGGGAACTCCTCGAAGTAGAAGAGCTGCACAATGGCGCGCTGGGTGTCGGGGAGACGCATGATGGCTTCGGCCAGGGTGGAGTCGGGGATCGTGGCGCCTGTCTCCGGATCATCGTCGGCGGCTTGGGCCGCTTCGTCGAGCGAGGCGGCCGGGCGCGACCGCCGGGTGTGGGTGATAAATTCGTTGTAGGCTATGCGGAATAGCCAGGTGCGGAACCGTGTGATGCCGTTGAGGGTGCGGATGGAGAGGTAGGCTTTGAGAAATGTGTCCTGGGCCAGATCGTCGGCCAGCGCGACGTCGCCTTTTGTGAGGCTCAGCACAAACCGCCGCAGAGGGTCGGAATATGCCTCCACCAACAGCCCGAATGCCTGGCGGTCGTCGGCCGCTATGCACCGGGCTATCAGTGAGAGTTCCTGAAGGCGTGTCAGCATCGCTCTGAGCTTAATGGATTGGCGTGATGATGAGTTAGTTACGCTTGCCGAAGTAGAGGGGGAGCAGCTTGGCGAGGGCAAACACCATTAATGATCCGCCAACAAGAAATCCGGGGGCAAAATCGCGTGCTGCCGAGCTGATGCCGAAGAAGAGCACTATGGCGAATCCGGCGAGGATGAGGCCCTGACGGAGGTCTTTGGCCTTGGAGTCGGGCACGCTGCTGGTGAAGTTGCGGATGGAGTCGACCACCGATTGCGGCTGCTGGTAGGGGCCGGAGCCGGGGATGCCTGAGGGGGCTTCGGGGGGCACATCAGGGCCGCCGGGGGCTGAGGTTGGGGTGGCAGAGGAGGCAGGAGAGGCAGTGGTGTTGATGTGGTTGATGGTGACGGGGGGAGCGGCGGGCGATCCGGTGAAGAAGGCTTCGGGCAGCTCATAATGCTCGTCGATGGCATGGTTGATGGCTTTGTTGCGCGAGTGCTGGCGGCGGATCACGATCACAAACACTCCGAAGAGGATCAGCAGGATGCCACCTCCGACAAAAGATATCACGCTGAGGATAGTGAATATCTCGATGGCGCGGGTGGAGATGCGGTGGGGATATTCGGGGGCGGGTATCTCGACATACACGGTGCGGATCCGGGATGCCTGCAGGGTGGTGTCGACCGGGGCTATGAGGGTGTCGCCGTCGGAGGTCACAACTATGGTTGACCCATTGTCGATGCCGGGGGCGTGCACCGCTTTCTTGACTGAGGCGGTGATGCTGCGCTCAAACGCTTTTTTATCCCAATGGGAGGGCTCGACTTCGTAGAGGTCGCTGATGCTGCACCCGGTGAGCAGGAGTGCCATAAGCAGTGGGGCGATAAGGGATCGGAATAGTTTCATGATAGGATATCTCTGTGGAGGATGGGAATTTATGTGATGGATTGCAGCGGGGGATGGATGCCCTGTGCATAGATATGACGCGTTTCGGGCCGGGAGGTTGCACTCCCGACCCGAAAAAACTGTTTTTTTTTGAATGTGGGTGCCGCTAACCGACGATGAGGCTCAGCCCGGCGGCTATCATCAAGGTCCCGGCCACGCCATAGATGAGCCGTGAGGCGGCGTGGCGCCTGCGGCCGGTGAAGGCGTGGGCACCCCGCGCCGAGAAAAACCATCGGGCGTCGGTGACGGCGGCGATGAGGGCCGTGGCGCCTGCGGCGATGAATGTGAGGGCAAGGATGAGGGTGGCGGCCTCCATCAGCGGGGATAGCGGAGGGTGAGGGTGCGGGCGTCGGTGATGGGATCGACTTCGATGGTCACATCGACTGTGGCGTCGGGGTCGAGCAGCGATCCGGCGCGGTCGGGCCACTCGATCAGGCATAGATGGCCCGAGTCGACATAGTCGATAAATCCGGTGTCGGCCACCTCCTCCTCGCTGTCGAGTCGGTAGAGGTCGAAGTGGTAGATGGGGTTGCCATCGGCGCCTGTATATTCGTTGAGGATGGCAAAGGTGGGAGAACCGGTGGGGTCGGCTGCCACTCCGAGCCGGGCGGCGAGGGCGTTGATAAAAGTGGTCTTGCCGGCGCCCATCTCGCCGTTGAAGGCAAATACTGAGTAGCCCTCGCGGAGCTCCAGAAAGCGCGTGGCGGCAGAGTCGAGGTCGGCGGGGGTGGCTATGGTTATGGTGGCTGGATTTTTCATGAGCTATTGCTTTGCCGACAGCGTTATGACCGGCACGAGCATCTCTTCCATCGAGATGCCGCCGTGCTGGAATGTGCCGTCGTAGTATTGCACATAATAATTGTAGTTGTTGGGATAGGCAAAGAAGTCGCGGGAGGTGGCGAAGATATATGTGGTGGCCACACCTGTCGATGGCAGTCCGAAGCGCTCGGGTTGCTTCACCTCATATACCTGGCGGGGGTTGTAGGTGAGGTGTTTGCCGAGCTTGTAGCGCAGGTTGGTGTTGGTGTTTCGGTCGCCGACCACCTTGACCGGGTTGTCGACTCTGACGGTGCCATGGTCGGTGGTGATCACCACGCGGTAGCCCCTTGCGGCGATGGCTGCGAGGAGGTCGAGAGTGGCCGAGTGGCGGAACCACGATTCGGTGAGCGAGCGGTAGGCGGCGTCGGTAGAGGCGAGCTCGCGTATCATCTTCGACTCGGTGCGGGCGTGGGACAGCATGTCGATGAAGTTGATCACCACTATGTTGAGGTCGTTGGCGGCGAGCGACGGGAGGTCGCGCAGCAGGCGGTCGGCCCCGGCCGAGTCGTTGAGCTTGTGGTAGGAAAACTTGACGTTGCGGCGGTAGCGGTCGAATAGGGTGGCCACGAGGGGGCTCTCGTTGATGTTTTTGCTCTCGTCGGCCTCCTCGTCGACCCATAGGTCGGGAAACATCCGGGCAATCGCCGACGGCATCAGGCCCGAGAAGATGGCGTTGCGGGCATACTGGGTGGCGGTGGGGAGGATGGAGCAGTAGAGATCGTCGTCGTCGACGGTGAAAAACCGGCTGAGCAGGGGGCGCACCGTGGTCCACTGGTCGAGGCGGAAATTGTCGATCAGCACAAAAAACAGCTTCTCCCCCCGGTCGAGGATCGGAAACACCTTGCGGCGCATCACGGTGGGGCTGAGCAGCGGCACGGAAGTGTCGGCTGGGTCGGCCATGACCCTCTCCACCCACTCGCCGTAGTTGCGCACCACGAATTTAGAAAACTCCCTGTCGGCCTCGGCTATCTGCATGGCGAGCATCTCGTCCATGTTGGTAGAGCCGGCGTCGGAGAGCTCGGTCTGGCGATAGACGAGCCGGCGGTATAGCTCCTTCCAGTGGTCGATGCTTGATGCGCTGTTGATTGCAGCGGTGAGCTCGGGCCACTCGCGGCGGTAGTCGTCGGTGGCGCGGTTGTTGACCAGATCGCCCGAGTGGAGTGTTTTCTTGATCGATAGGAGTATCTGGCTCGGGTTGACCGGCTTGATGAGATAGTCGGCTATCTTGCTCCCCACGGCCTGATCCATGATGTTTTCCTCCTCGCTCTTGGTGATCATGATCACCGGGATCTGTGGGAGCGACTGCTTGATGCGGGCGAGCGTCTCAAGACCCGAGATCCCCGGCATATTCTCGTCGAGGATAATGAGGTCGAAGGGGCGCTCGGCAGCCATGGCCAGCGCGTCGGCACCGCTGCAGGCGGTCACCACCTCGTAGCCCTTGGCGTTGAGAAACATTATGTGGGGCTTGAGAAGATCAATCTCGTCGTCGGCCCAAAGTATAGTCACAGTAGTTGTAACAGGGGGGATTAGGGGTGAATATCGGTACCGGCAGCCTGTGCCCGGGGGCGTGGGCGCGCCGGGATGCAAAGTTACCCCTTTTGGGCCTCACGGCCAAGCGTGGGGGAGCGAATAAGGGGAGCGACGGATGGCGAATTAACATTTTTTTTGTAACTTTGCGGCTTCAAAGCGGGCCTGTTGCCCGGTATCTCATTATCGTCTATCGACCTTTTAGGGTCTAAAATCATTAATTATCAATGGACTGGCTTATTGATATTATCGGGCCGGGCAACGTTTCCCTTGCCTCTACCATTGCCCTTTACTCATTTGTCGTTGCGGCGGGTGTGTATCTTGGCAAGCTGAAGATAGGAGGCATATCGCTCGGCGTCACTTTCGTGCTCTTTGTGGGCATCATCATGGGTCACTTCGGGTATATCGTCAATGCCGAGGTGCAGAAGTTTATCCGTGAGTTCGGACTCATCCTGTTTATCTTCTCGATAGGCTTGCAGGTGGGCCCCGGCTTCTTTTCATCGTTTAAGAAGGGTGGCATGAGGCTCAATGGCCTTGCCGTTGCGGGCATCGCTCTCAACGTGATCATTGCCCTCGCCATCTACTTCATCGACGGCGACACCGACATTGCCGCCATAGTGGGCGTGATGAGCGGTGCGGTGACCAACACTCCCGGCCTCGCAGCCGCCCAGCAGACCGCCGGGAACGCCGAAGCCATCAACACCATGTCGATGGGCTATGCAGCCGCATATCCTCTGGGTGTGCTCGGCATCATCGGCGCCATGTTTGTGATCAAAGGTATTTTCCGCATCAAGACCGACCGCGAGATCAAGATAATCGAGGAGGAGACACAAAACTCCGTGTCGAAGCCCAACATCATCTCGATCCAGGTGACCAACCCTCTCATATCGGGAAAGAGCCTCGTGCAGCTCCATCATGTGATCCAGTGTGACTTCGTGATCTCGCGACTCATGGACGAGACCGGCCAGATCATTATCCCCACCTCGCAGACTCAGGTGCGTGTGGGCGACAAGCTGATGCTCGTCATTGCCGCTTCCGATGTGGAGCGCTTTGAGAGCGTTGTAGGTCCCGAGATAGAGATGGAATGGGAAGATGTGACCCCGAGCAATGTGGTGAGCCGCCGCATACTCATCACCAAGCCGCAATACAACGGCGTGATGCTCGGCGCCCTCCGCCTCCACACAGGCTATCAGCTCAACGCCACCCGAGTGAACCGCGCGGGCGTTGACCTCCTCGCATCGCCCGACCTCCGCCTCCAGATGGGCGACCGCATCACCGTAGTGGGCGACCTCAACGACATCGACCGCCTCGCCTCCAAGCTCGGTAACTCGATGAAGCGCCTCAACGAGCCCAACCTCATCACCATCTTTGTGGGTATACTCTTCGGTATCATCCTCGGCTCGATCAATGTGGGCTTCGGCATGAAGCTCGGCCTCGCCGGTGGTCCCCTCGTTGTGGCTATCCTCCTGAGCCGCTTCGGCTATAAGTTCAAGCTCGTGACCTATACCTCCACCTCGGCCTCGATGTTTATGCGCGAGCTCGGCATATGCCTCTTCCTTGCATCGGTGGGCATCGGCGCAGGCGCCGGATTTGCCGACACCGTGTTCAACTACACCGGTATGTGGTGGGTGATCTGGGGCTTCATGATCACCTTCATCCCGCTGGTGATCGTAGGCTCGATTGCCCGCGGAGTGTATAAGCTCAACTTCCTCACCATCATGGGTCTCTTTGCCGGCGGCTACACCGATCCCCCCGCTCTGGCCTATGCCGGCGGCTCGACCGGCAGCGACTCACCCGCCGTTGCCTACTCCACCGTTTACCCGCTCACCATGTTCCTGCGAGTAGTGGCCGCACAAGGCCTCATCCTCGCCCTCATGTAAGGCAATCATATTTTCTCCATACCCATCCCGGGGCAGGGCCGCGCATCGCGCAGCCCTGCCCCGGGAGTTTTTTTTGAGCGGATTGATAGCCAGGAACTTGTGGGGATGCTCCATGGAGCATCCGCCCGGCGACGCGGGGCGGCTGTTCGGGGGCGGTAGCCCTACGAGGAGGCGGTGGGTGCAGATGTTGTTTAGTTGATTGATAGTGAAGCTTGTAGGGATGCTCCATGGAGCATCCGCCCGGCGACGCGGGTGGAGTGCGCGCAGCCTCGTTGGAGTGATGATTGCCAATGGACGCCTGGCGACGATGAGCGCGCGTAGCCGCCAAGCCGCCTTGGCGGCGCACCTTGAGGGTAGACTCGGGCAAGAGCCCCCATAGGGGCCGCAGCCCGAGGATAATAGCGCGAAAAAAAGAACTGCTCAGCGTCAGCCGAGCCCCACACCGCGACGCCCGTGCCGCCCAAGGGGCTCGGCTGACGCTGAGCGAGGGCGTGGGTCACTCGCTGACCCGCGGCTGCGGCGGCTAACGCGCGCCCTTGCCGCGGGCTACCCATCAGGTAGCGCCCCCAAGGGGGCTCCTTGCACTAACGCGCCTCCCGCGTCGCCCGCCCATGACGCCCCATGCCGCTGAATCGGATGCACCATGGTGCATCCCTACAAGCCGCGACATCTCAGCCGATCTACCTCATTCCCAGGATGTAGGGATGCACCACGGTGCATCCGCCCGCGCGACAATGCCCCGCGACGCCCTTGCGCGCAACAGCGCGCCGCTCGCGACGCCCACCCGGCGCGTAGCGCCCAAAGCCGCGTTAGCGGCGTACCTTGAGGGAAGCCTCGGGCAAGAGCCCCCATAGGGGCCGCAGCCCGAGGATAAGAGGGGTAATATTGGAAGGCTCAGCGTCAGCCGAGCTCCTTGGGTGGCACGGGGCGACGCGGTGTGGGGCTCGGCTGACGCTGAGCTATTTATTATTGCGTCGCTTGCCCCCCGCTGCGGCGGCTACGCGCGCTCTTGCGGGGGGCTACCCTGAAGGTGCGCCCCCAAGGGGGCTTTTGGCGCTACGCGCCGGGTGGGCGACGCGGTGTGTCGCCCACCCGGCGGGGTTGAGCGCGCGTAGCCTCGTTGGAGTGATGAATGTCAATGGGCGCTACGCGCTGGGTGGGCGACGCGGTGGTGGCCTCTTTGCCGCGGGGTGCGTCGCGGTGGCGGCTGCTCCGGGGAAGCAGCCCTACAAGGGAGACGTTATGCGTCGAGGGTGTGCGCTCCTGTGGATGCTTTTTTGTGCGGGTTGATTTGGTGGCTACGCGCCAAATACTTATCTTTGCACCCAGACTCGTCGGCCCGGAGGGGCGGGAGTCATACATTTTTGTTACGAGACGTTTACACGACGTTTATCTTCCTAACTTCAAACTTCGCAACTTTGACACCACATGGAGGATCAAGCAACCGTAAGCGTCCACGGGTGATGTGTATCACAATCACGACCTGCCGCAAGGAGCCCAAGCTGAGTAAGCACCCTGAGGCAGCCGACTGCATATACATCCAATTACGTGGGCCGGCCGAGTTGCTTATCCTGGTGGAAGGGCAACGCGAAGGCCTGAAGTTCGGGATGAGCGAAAGGTACTGATGCCCACGTTTCCGTTTGTTATCATCACAGCCGCCGTGAGGCACCGGTGGCAGCCTAATCCCAACCAATCAAATGCAACATTTCTGCAAGCGAATGTTCTGCCGCGTCATGGCCGTGGCGGTGACATTCATCCTGTCGGTGGCAACAGCCTTCGCACAGGGCCAGTATGCTCTCCTCACCCATGAGGGCCAGACAACAGTGTTTCGCGGCGCCGACGCCCTCATCAACGCCAACAACGCCGCCACAGACGGCGACCTCATCACCCTTTCCGAGGGTCAATTCACGGGTACAGGGATCTACAAGAATATTACTCTTAGAGGTTCCGGCATGGGTGTAAATGGCGGGAAGACCACCCGTCTCACCGTCAACGATGACATCAACGGACAATACGAATACTTTTCTCTTAGAGTCTCAAGTCCTGATGGTGGCGGCATGCTCATTGAAGACATATCTTGCGACGGTGAGGGTATAGTGATACAAGGCGGAAATAGAATTGATCTTGTAAGATGTAATACAGCCGTGCGATTCGGCGCAGATATCAATTCGGTTCAGGATATGCGTATTATTAACTGCTTCATAAATAGCAGTATCGATAACAGCCGAGGGTCTGATAATAAGCCCCAGATAATAGGATCGGTAATTGATGGAAATGCAAGTGGAGTGCAGGCTGTTAACTGTGTGCTTGAAAAAAAAGGGGATAAGAGCGTGTTTGTTAATTGTATCTTGACTAAGGATCGCTACTTTAGTAGCCGAAAAGACATCACATATGATCATTGCGTAATCATCTACGAGCTTGATGAAAGTTATGACAATTATTTCGATTCAGATTATGCCGATCTGCAAGAACATGCTCCGGATTGCAAGATGTTTAAGAAGGCTACTCCGGTTTTTAAGGAAGCAGGTTTCTACAATCTTCTTGATGAGAACGCAACGGAGTGGCTTGGCAATGATGGTACGCAGGTAGGAATCTATGGAGGTAATCTTCCGTTTGATCGCGCATCCAATGTGTTGTCAATCAAGACTCTTAAGGTGGCCGACAAAACCGACCCGGAGGGAATCTTAAAGCTCGAAGTTGAAATAGAATAATTACGGGCCATGACAAAAGTTGTAAGATGCTGGCTTGCGCTAACCATTCTTTTGATCACTTCGGTGACGGGAGGATATGCGCAGTCAACAAGGTATCATTATTGGTTTGACGGTGATTTTAGTAACAAGGTCACCGTAGACGGGACTCTTGATGCGATCGACTGCTCCGCGTTGAGTTTCGGATTGCATCAGATTTCGGTCTTTGCAGAAAAAGATGGAGAGGTGACCACTCCGCGCACGGCATGGTTTATGCGTGGCGTGATTGCCGATGAAAACGGCAATGTGGATCTCCTTGTGTTTATCGACGGAGAATATCACACCACCGTCAAAGCCAAGGCATCAGGCATCACCCCTCTCGATCTCGATATGCTCACGCTTTCAAAGGGCACTCATACATTGCAAGTCACATGTGCGACAGCTGAATATGTTTCACCGCAAGTGTGGGAAACTGAATTTGAAGCCGCCGGGATAGCGGACAGCGGTAGTCTGATCCTTGCAGTGTCGGATAAAAACGGAACTGATTTCACTGACCGGGTTTCCATCGAATGGTACAAGGATAATGAGTTGATAGCTTCCGGAGCCGAATTGACAGGCGTTGCCTTGGGCGATACGTTACGATACAAGGTGGTGTTGCCGGAAGAGCTCGGATTGATATATAAAGATATCCGGAGCGGTCAATTTGTAGTGTCGGCCGGCTCGTCGTTTATTGCCGAGACACTCGTTCCGTTTGAAGCGGTAAGAGTGTCGGGACGTGTCCATACATCCGATACCGCCGCCGAAGGAGTGAGCGTGGAGATAAAGCAATATCCCAACGACCGTTTCACAACCAAAACGACAGTTGAGACTGCCGCCGACGGCACGTTTGAGATCGAGCTTATTGATGCCCCCACACGCTTTGATTTCAGTGGAAAAGGGTATATTGCCACCTACAGAGTGGTGGAAAGTCTTACTGCCGAAAACGCGTTGCCTCTTGATGTTGAAATAGAGCGCGAAGGCCTCGGGAGGATTATGCTCGACTTGACATATCACTCTTCATCGACCGACGGCCCGGTTGAAAGCAAAACTGCTGCTCTCGACGGCGATATAAACTATACAATGCTGTGTGACGGGCTTGAACTTCTGACCGGTATATACAATGGCGGTGGTATCCCTGTTCCGGAAAGTGTGGAACCGGGATCGACATTGACCGTGAGGGTTGAGAGCGCCAACAAGCTGTTTGATGCAGCGGAATCATCGGTGGTCTATGACAGGCCCGACTCCACATCGCTCTCAATCAGCGTTATGGAGCGTGGCGGCATAGAGAGCCGCTTTGCCGGTGGCTTTGCTCCCGCTTATTCTGTGGCCTATCTGTATAATGCCGATGGACGCCTTATGAAAAGCGAAGCGTATAAGGATGCGGTGGCATTTACCGGTCTTGAGGATGGCAGCTACATAATGGTGTCGCTCGTCAACGACGGGACATTGGGTGTGCCGGCATCTATTGATGATTTTTCGACGCTCGGCATGAAGGCGGGGGCCGACTATACCCTTCACCGGGCAGACGTGACCTCCGGCACAATCACAGTATTTGAACTCAGCCAGATTCCGCAGCCCGATATGGGGATGGCTTCGGTCATAACATCCGGAACGCTGTTTACGGCGTCGAAATCTTCAGTGACCGCAGCTGAGATGGTGACTGCGAACGTAAAACTGAATCTCAGCGACGATATTGTGGAAAAAACGTCGCATGCAGTCCTTACCATCTCGCTTCCCGATAATTGCGCCTATGAGCCGGGATCAATGATGATCAACGGCAAGATAGCTCCATCGTCGGTGGCTGATGGAAAGATAAGCGTGAGAATCAATAAGGAAGACCTTGCATCGCGCATCCGCTTCTGTCTTTCGTCGTCGGCAGGTGGTGACTTCCATGTAGGAGCGTCGCTTGCTCTGAATATGGGTAGCGATATAGTATGCCCTATCGAGCCTCTGTTTTATCACGCTTCCGACTATGACTTCTATGTGCCTGCAAAAACACCTAAATCAACTATTCATGTCATGGGTGTTGCGGAGAAGTATGGAAATGTATGGATCTATGATGGTGATGTGATGATTGGTTCAACAGTAGCCGATGCCACCGGTCGATGGAGCGCTGATGTGGAGTTGAATAATCCCCGCAACACCTCCTCGCATAACATCTGGACCCGCACGGCTAATGCTGAGATGAAATTCTTTGCAACACAGCCAAAGAAATGCTCTTACAATGACAAATATGTCGTTCCTAAGAGTGTGACCATGATAAATACAGCCCACAAAGTCGGAAATACCACTCCTGTGGAGTTTAAGACTGTATTTAATCTCGATGAGGATAGAAAGGTGAGCAGTAATTACTACTTTTATATGCCTACCTATCCGGAGTTTACATTCCTTATCGACTTCGAGACCAACGACCCGGATCAAGTGAGCAATGTATTGTTGAACGTATTTACCGAGAATGATAATTCCATTACACTCCCGGCTGATTTTGACCAATTTAGACAGCATTGGGTATGCAATTACAAGTTCAAACCAAATGACCGACCTGTAAACGTAAGTGTTGATTATTCAGACAATATTATTTTTGAGGATAATGACAAATCAAATATAGAGTTTGATTTGTTCGATGATCTTGAGAAGTATCATGATGAATCGGTTATGGTGGATTCTTTGAAAAATGAACTTCATAAGGCTTGGGAAGTTGATGATGACTATACATTTGAAGTCATAACATCACAGTTAATGAGACTTTTGAATTATCATATTGAGGATTTCAATCAAGATGCTGATATTACTAGATTCATTAACGAATGCTCAGCGTTATCGCCTGATGAGATTCAAAATCAATGTGACTTGGAGTTTCCTGCTTTGAATCAGGATGATAATATTCCTGGGATGCTTGATATAAGGCAACTTATCGCTGAGATAACGATGCCTAAAGATAAAACTGAGGAAACTTTAAGCAATGGGACGAAAATCGAACTATTACCTCCGGTTGATGGGCAGCTGTCGTCAGCTTATCCTAAGCAAATAACCATTGAGAACAAGGACCAAATAGTTAACAATTCCACTAATACAGCAAAATTGCGTTTTGATAATGGATATACTATGAATATAGATATCACAGAAACAAAGAAAGCTGTTACTGCTATTGTAGACAAACCATCTGAAAATCCGTTCTGTATTTTTGCTCGCAATATAGATTCGTTTGGTGATTTTACTCAGAACGAATGGTTAGAGCGTATTGCTGCATTGTTGAGTACATGTGAGATGGCGGCGGACATGGCAGAAAATTACGGAAAAAGCCATGCAGAACGATGGTTAAAATGGGACAGAATATATAAAAGGACAAAAAATAGCGATAACGCTGCCATACGAATGCTTGCTAAGATTTCTCGAACAGAGCGATTGAACGAGTTTTCAAAGTGGGCACCAATTGCTGAAAATAAGAAATTAATAGGTCTGGCTCAATCATTAGGGAATATCGCGAAAGCGTATGATGTATCTGCTACCATCCATGGTATCAGTGAAGTAGCGAATACGGTTTGTAATGACTGGCAAAGCTGGGATGGATTAATTGCTTTAGCGCATCTGAAATGTTCTCCAGAGATACGCGATGCTTTTTTAGCAGAAATACATAATCAACAAGATAATCATAGGAGAGATCTTTTGGCTTGCGCCATTCCTTCAATAGCTTTTAGTATCGGAAGCTTTGCAGGAGGACAAGCTAAACATCCTATTATTAGTTTTGGTACAGGTCAAGGCTGTGCGCTTGTTAGTGAGCTATTCAATAATGGCTATACTAGGGTAAATAGCCATTATCAGGATATTAGGTTTGATATTAGGAATAGATTGCTAAAACATCAAGAGTGTGAAGATGATCCGGATGACAAGCGTCCTCCTTATCCTCCTTATCCCAGAAATGATGCCGATCCTATCGAAGATCCGTCGGGATTTGTGTATGAGGGTGTGGTGAGTATGCCTGTCGAGGGCGTTACCGCGACTATCTACCGCAACGACACCACCGAGGGTGAGGGTGAGCCGTGGGTGGCCGATGAATACGGTCAGGTCAATCCTCAGCTTACGGATGCCATGGGCATGTATGGCTGGGATGTGCCGAGGGGCAATTACCGCGTGGTGTTTGAGAAGGAGGGCTATGAGCCGGCTATGACCGAGTGGCTCCCTGTGCCTCCGCCTCAGCTCGATGTCAATGTGTCGATGCGCAAGACAGCTCCTGCCGAGCTCAAATCGGCAACTGCCACCCGCGAGTATATCTCGATAGAGTTTGACACATATATGGATGCCTCGACTCTCACATCCTCCAATATCTACTTTGAGGCCGACGGGCGCAAGGTAGACGCTACCATTGAGCTTGTCAATGCCGAGGGCGCCGCGCCCGATGCTGTGCTCGCCTCAAAGGTGCGTGTGGTGCCTGCGATGGCTGTCGATGCTCCCGAGGTGACTCTGCATATAGGCAGCGGTGTGGCAACCTATGCCGGAGTGTCGCTGCCCGAGGAGATTGTCAGGACTCTGCCAGTAGAGGATGCTGTGGCCGATCTTGTGGCTCCGGCTGAGTTTGCGGTGGAGTATGGCAGTGAGTCGACTCTCCGCGTGCGCCTCCTTCCGGCGTCGGCCGCAGCGGGCCGTAAGCTCCACATTGTGCCGTCGTCGTCGGTAATCATCGGCGTGTCGGCCACTGAGGTGGCTTTTGATCAGGATGGCTATGCTTCGGTAGACATAGCGGGTCTGCTCCCCGGCAATGCCGCTCTTACCCTTACCGTGGATGGCTACGACGCCGCTGTTGTGAGCCGCATCACGGTAGGCACCACTCCTGCCACTGATGTTGCTGCGCCCGAGGCAAGCGTTCCGTCGGGCAGCGAGGTGAGCCGTGGCAGTGTGGTGTCGCTCACGTGTGCCACTCCCGATGCCGTGATCTATTACACCACTGACGGCTCATGTCCGTGCGATCCGTCGTCGACCCGACGCGTGTTTGACAGTGGGTCGCCTATCGTGATCGACGCAACTGTAACCATCAAGGCTATGGCAGCTGTCGGGGCCATGGAGAGTGCGATAGCCACCTTCACTTACAAGGTGGTGACCCCTCCGACAATACTTGGCATTGATGGCCCTGAGGCTGACGGCACAAAGATCTATCCGGTGCCGGTGAGCGACCGTCTGCATGTAGAACTCCCGACAGCTTCGGAAGCGTCGACGGTGAGGGTGACACTCACCAACAGCGCCGGAGCTGCGGTTGTGGCCGATGAGTGCCGTGGAGGCTCTTTCACCGTCAATGTAGGGCATCTGCCATCGGGCGTGTATATCATTACGCTCGATTATGGCGACGGACGCACTGAGTCGCGGCGTGTGATCAAGCGCTGACGGCATCAGTCTGATATATAACGGCGGCGCCGGCTTCCCTGTCGATGGGGAGCCGGCGCTGTCTGTGTCGGTAGGGGTGATCAGCCGATGTGTTCCTGGAGTTTGGCTTCGAGCTGGTCGGCCTGATGGAGACCGTAGCCGCGCCAGAGGGCTTCGCCGCTCTTGAATACGATGAGGGTGGGGATGGAGCGGACGTTGTAGCGCTGGGCGAGGTCGGGGTTTTTGTCGACGTCGATCTTGATGATGTTTACTTTGTCGCCCATGTGGTTTTTGACCTCTTCGAGGATGGGGCTCTGCATCTTGCAGGGGCCACACCATGTGGCGAAGAAGTCGACGAGGGTGGGTTTTGTATCGCTGATAAATTTGTCGAATTCGTTCATAGGGTCTATATTTGGTTTATGAGGTTTGATGTAGCGGAGGGGGGATTGCATTAAAAAAACAACGCCGCGGCGCGTAAGGTTCGCGGTGCGGCATTGTGTATGTGTGTGGGGATGGGACGGTAGCCGTGGGTCAGAGGGCGTCGAGCACCCGGCGTATTTTTTCGTAGGTAGTGATGCGTGTGGGCACGAGTGGGAGCCGGAGCTCGTTTTCGATATATCCCATGGCGTTGAGCACGCATTTCACTCCGGCGGGGTTGCCGTCGACAAAGAGGAGGGAAAAGAGCTCGGTGAAGCGGTGGTGGATGGCGCGGGCGCGGTCGTAGTCGCCTTCAAGGGTGAGGCGCACCATCTTTGAAAATTCGCGTGGGAAGGCATTGCCTATCACCGATATCACGCCTACTGCTCCGAGGGTGATGAGGGGAAAGGTGATGCCGTCGTCGCCCGAGATGACCATAAATTCTTCGGGCTTGCTCTTGATGATGGCGTCCATCTGATTGATGTTGCCGCTTGCTTCCTTGATGGCTATGATCTTGTCGGGAAAGTCGGCAGCGAGGCGGAGAGTTGTCTCGGCGGCCATGTTGACACCTGTGCGTCCGGGCA
Source organism: uncultured Muribaculaceae bacterium (assembly GCA_910579675.1). GTDB lineage: Bacteria > Bacteroidota > Bacteroidia > Bacteroidales > Muribaculaceae > Paramuribaculum. The sequence continues at coordinate 47,627 of CAJTUF010000010.1, forward strand.
CATTGTAGAGCACTACGGGCAGGGGCGATGCCTTGGCAATGGCGGCGTAGTGCTGGTAGATGCCTTCCTGGGAGGGCTTGTTGTAGTAGGGGACAACGGAGAGAATGGCGCTGTAGGTGTCGGCAGGCACGCTGCGCAGCTCTTCGACTACGGCGGCGGTGCAGTTGCCGCCGCAGCCGAGCACGAGGGGCACACGGCCGGCCACGCGGGCTGCGACAAAGTCGCGCACCTCGCGACGCTCGTCGGGTGTGAGCGCAGGGGTCTCGGCTGTGGTGCCGAGCACCACGAGATAGTCTATGCCATTTTTTATCTGATATTCGAGCAGCCGGGCAAGGGCGTCGAAGTCAATTGATTTATCTGATCGGAAGGGGGTGATGAGCGCAACGCCCATACCCTGTAGGTTTAGTCGAGCCATAAGGTCGGGGTGGGAGAAGTGTAAACGGTTCCTACTGCAAAATTAGTGAATATCCACCAACTGACAAGAGAAAAACGGCGCAAGTTGAAGCGGAGTAGGGGCGGGAGTGGAAAGAAATGACTAATTTTGCCGGACTATTATCGCTACTCCCCCTGAAAATTAATATGAATCTGTCGGAAATAATAAGGAGCGACACACCGCTGTCGGGCTTCGGGCGTTTTGCGCTCGCGGTGAGGCTTGCAGTGCCTGCGATTCTGGCTCAGATTTCGGCTGTGGTGATGGGCTATATCGATGCGTCGATGGTAGGGTCGCTTGGCGCCGATGCTGCGGCGTCGATAGGACTTGTGGCCACTTCCACATGGCTCTTCAATGGGCTCTGCTCGGCTGGAGCGGTGGGTTTTTATGTTCAGACAGCCCATCAGCTCGGCGCCGGCAGGCCCGAGGCAGCCCGTGCAATTCTGCGTCAGGCCATGACGTCGTGTCTGCTCTATTCGCTCCTGCTCATGGCCATAGGGGCCGGGATCAGCGGGTGTCTGCCTCATTGGCTGGGGGGAGGCCCGTCGATAGCGCCCGGAGCGTCGGCCTATTTCCTTATCTTCTCGCTGGCCGCTCCGGCGCTGCAATTTACCTTTCTGCTGTCGGGCATGCTGAGGTGTGCGGGCAAGATGACGGTGGCTGGTGGAATAGGCATTGCCGAGTGTGTGCTCGATGTGCTGTTTAATGCGTTTTTGATATTCCCGGCGCGCGATGTGAGCGTGGCGGGCTTCGATATACGCCTGCCGGGCGCCGATATGGGGGTGGAGGGGGCCGCGCTGGGCACCGCTCTTGCCATGCTCTGCGGCTGTCTGGCCATGTGGAGCTATCTCTTTTTCAAGCCGTCGGAGCTGCAGTTGCGCGGGGAGCGGGGGAGCTATCTGCCCCGGCGCCACACTCTGAGGCGCGCCCTGTCGATAGCCACTCCCATGGGGCTTGAACGCCTCTGCACCAATGCCGCGCAGATCACTCTCACGGTGATAGTGGCTCCGCTCGGGGCTGCGGCTATAGCAGCCAATGCTTTTGCCGTGACCGCCGAGGGGCTGTGTTATATGCCCGGCTACGGCATATCCGACGCGGCCACCGCTCTGGTGGGGCAGAGTGTCGGAGCTGGCAAGCGCCATCTGGCCCGAAGTTTCGCCACCCTCACAGTAGGGATGGGCATCGGGGTGATGACCATCATGGGCGCCGTGATGTATGTTGCGGCGCCGGCCATGATTGGCTTCATGACGCCCGACCCTGAGATAGTGGCGCTGGGCGTTGAGGCGCTGCGCATCGAGGCGTGGGCCGAACCTATGTTTGCCGCCGCTATCGTGACCTACGGTGTGTTTGTAGGCACGGGCGACACCTTTGTGCCGGCTCTGATGAACCTCGGGTCGATATGGATAGTGAGAGTGTCGCTGGCAGCCGTTCTCGCGCCAGTGATGGGGCTCAAGGGTGTGTGGCTTGCCATGTGTATTGAGCTCACTTTCCGTGGCCTGATATTCCTTGTGAGGCTTGCGAGGGTGTTCGGGCGCGATGTGGCCAAGGCGGCTGAGAAGCACAAGCCGGGGCAGGCGTAGCCTGTGGCGGCAATAATCAAGCCCCGGCTGCGTGGCTTGAAAAGCGCAACCGGGGCCTGGAGTTGAAAAAAAGCTGTTGCAGTGGGAGTGTTTACTTGATGTTGACCAGACACTGGTTGAGGAGCTTGTTGAGCATGCTGTCGGAATATTTCTTGTCGGCGATCATCACTTTGAGCAGCTCGCGGGCGGTGTCTTTGTCACTCTCGGAAGCTCCGGCATACGACTCATCGTCGGTGATAAGGCGGTAGGCTTTCGTGGCGAGGGCTATACGGCTTGTGGAATTGGCCGCTTCCATCCCCTGAAGATACGACATAAGGGTCTCAAACCATGAGTTTTTTCCGGTAGACTGCGAGTCGGGTTGCGATGGGATATCTATAGATGCGCCGAAGTTGACGAGGCTTCGCAGGACGTTCATCCCCATCTCTATGCCGGCTTGATTCTCCATCTGCTCGAGTTCCTGCCGGTATTTCAAGGTGTAGGCATAGGTCACTATGAGCTTGCCAGTGATCTCTCCGTCGGCTTCCTTGCAATTGAAGGCATAGGCGTAGCGGTGGTGGCCGTCGGGGTCTTCATCGACCGATGGGAGGAAAAGGGCTGAGATATAGCGGGTGTCTTTCTCGTCGACTTTGATGCCCGGCCCGGATCCATCGCCTACGGCAAGAACAACGCTGCCGTCGGCGTCGGCGGCTGAACCGCACTCGGAGCTGAAAGCCAGCCCGCTGTCTTTATCGAAGGCTGCAAACACTTTGTCGACAAGATTGGCCTTGTTGCAGGGAAGAGTGAAGGCGTAGATGTCGCATTGGCCGCTCTTGCGCCCGGTCGCGGGATCGCGGTCGAGCGTGTGGCGCTCGGTTACAGTTGCTTCCGGCGATTTTATTATGGCATCGAAAGCAGCCTTGATGTTTGACTGGGCGGCAGCTGCGAGGGGCAACATGGCCAGAATGAGTGTCAGGAGGCGGAGGTGTGATGATGCTGTCATGGTGGGGTTGGAGGGATTGGGGGATTATTGCATTGTTACTTTGCGGATGGCCGACTCAATGGGGTTGTTGCCGGATTCGCTTATCATGTCGTATATCCGGGCTAAAGCCTCGTATTCATCGGCTATCATCCCGGCTGTGAGCATTGCCAGATCATTGTCGATGCTTGCCTGCTGGATGCGGAGATATTCGTCGATGTCGATGTCAATGTCGAGGGCCGGTTCAGGCTGCGGGGCTGCAAGGGCATTGGCGGCGGCTGTAGAGCTGTCGCCATTATCCTCAGGAGCGGCCTTGGTCAAGGGTGCCGGCATAGTGGCCGAAGGGGGAGGCAGCTGAAGCTCCAGCCGGGCCAATGGCTGAGGCGCTGAGGGGGTGGGAGCATTGTCGGTGAGTGTCACCGCTATGCCCGATGCCACAATCACACCGAGGAGTGCAGCGGCTACATTCATGATCCATCGCATCTTCAGCCGCGGCCCGGCTATGCGGGGGCTGAAGCGTGCCCACTCGTCGGCCATATCAAACCGGGTGCGGGCAGCCGACGCGGTGGCTATGGACGCCGACATCTCGTAGATGTCGCGCAGCTCGGGGTCGTTGCCGATCAGGGCCAGTTCCTCGTCAGACAGGGATGCAGGCGCGTCGAGCATCTTTGCTGTCAATATCTCTTTCTGCTGTTCGGTCATGATTCTCACGATTTAAAATGGTCTCTCAGTTTTTTGAGGGCGCCGACAAGGTATTTGTTGACCGCCGCAACCGACACTCCGAGGCTGTCGGCAGTCGCGCGGTAGCTCAATCCCTCGGAGTAGATTTTCGCTATAACCTGCTGCTGGCGTGGCGTCAGCAGGGTGCTGATAGCCGCGGAGATCTCCTCGCTATGCTGCCCGGGATCGAAATCGTCGGGCGGCGGTTCGAGCGACAGCCGGCGGTGGATCTTCTCGCGGGTGTCGAGTGAGCGCAGGCGGCTCAGACATGCGTTGCGCACCGCGCGGAGGATAAATGCCGTCGGATTGCCGATAGTCTCATCCGACTCCCAGAGCTTCAGAAACACCTCATGGACCACATCGCGGGCCTCGTCTTCCTCATGTAGCAGGCTCATGGCCAGCCTCATCGAGGCCGGGAAGCAGCGGGTGTAGAGAGTTTCAAACTCCGAGGGTGAATAATTCATTGGTCGATGGTATGTCAGTCCGTCTTGTATATATATTGACGCACGACCACTCCGGATCATTACCCTTGCAGAGCGAAAAAATGCTGTTTTTTTTGCGCGGAGGTAAAAAAATTCAGGCCGGCGCAGTCGTCACGACGCTCCGGCCTGATGGGATTATATGATGTCCGGGCCGGGGGAGGGGGATGGCCCGGACGGGGGTTGGGGTCAGTAGTTGATGTGGATATTAGTTGGCGCCTACGATTTCTTCGGCTGTTTCCACATGTTCTGCTTCAGAGAGCATTCCGTTGATATCGTCCTTTGAGCCGACTACGAGGCGATCGTAGTCGCGCAGGCCGGTACCGGCGGGGATCAGATGTCCGCAGATCACATTTTCCTTCATGCCCTCAAGGGTGTCGGTCTTGCCGTTGATAGCGGCTTCGTTGAGCACCTTGGTTGTCTCCTGGAAGGAGGCGGCGGATATGAAGCTGGTGGTCTGGAGGGCAGCACGGGTGATACCCTGCAGGATCTGCTCGGAGGTGGCAGGCACAGCGTCGCGCACTTGCACAAGTTTGAGGTCGCGGCGCTTGAGGCTCGAGTTTTCGTCGCGGAGCTTGCGGGCGGTGATGATCATACCGGGCTTGAGCGATTCGCTGTCGCCGGCATCCACCACAACCTTCTTGCCCCAGATGCGGTCGTTCTCGTCCATGAAGGCCATCTTGTCGACCACCTGCTGCTCGAGGAATCCGGTGTCGCCCGGATCGATGATATTGACCTTGCGCATCATCTGGCGCACGATCACCTCGAAGTGCTTGTCGTTGATCTTCACACCCTGCATGCGATACACGTCCTGAACATTGTTGACGATGTATTCCTGCACGGCAGTCGGGCCCATGATGGCGAGGATGTCGGCGGGAGTGATGGCACCGTCGGAGAGGGGAGTACCGGCGCGCACATAGTCGTTGTCCTGAACGAGGATCTGTTTCGACAGTGGTATGAGATATTTCTTGACATCGCCAGTGCGGGAGGTGACGGTGACTTCCTTGTTGCCTCGCTTGATGGAGCCGAGGGTGACTTCGCCGTCGATTTCGGCCACGATGGCGGGATTGGACGGGTTGCGGGCCTCGAAGAGCTCTGTCACACGGGGCAGACCACCGGTGATATCACCGGCCGAACCTGCAGAGCGCGGGGTCTTGACGAAGATCTGACCGGCTTTGATCTCCGAGTTGTCGTCGAGGATCAGGTGGGCGCCGACAGGGAGGGAGTAGGTGCGGAGCACCTGGCCGTTGGTGTCGACAATCTGGGCTTCGGCTGCTTTTGTGCGGTCTTTCGACTCGATGATGATCTTCTCGCTCACGCCGGAGTGTTCGTCGGCCTCCACGCGGTAGGTCACGTTTTCGATAAGGTTGTTGTAGCGGACAACACCATCCATTTCCGACACGATTACGGCGTTGAAAGGATCCCATTCGCAGATCACATCGCCTTTCGACACAGAGTCGCCATTTGAGAAGTAGAGCTTGGAGCCGTAGGGTATCTGGGCGTTGGTGAGCATGAGGCCCTTGGGCGACATGATGCGCATTTCGCCGAGACGACCGATGACAACCTCAACAGGGCGACCATTGGCGTCGACCTCTTCGGTGGTGACGGTGCGTACCTCCTCAAATTCAAGAGTGCCTTCGTAGCGCGATGTTACCGACGAGATGGCAGCAACGTTTGATGCCACACCACCGACGTGGAATGTACGGAGAGTGAGCTGAGTACCGGGCTCGCCGATCGACTGGGCAGCGATCACACCCACAGCCTCGCCTTTCTGGACGAGGCGGTTGTTGGCAAGGTTGCGGCCATAGCACTTGGCGCAGACACCCTTCTTCGACTCACAGGTGAGCACGGAGCGGATCTCGACACTCTCGATGTCGGAGGCATCGATGCGGTCGGCGGCGTCGTCGGTGATCTCCTCACCGGCAGCCACGATCACTTCGTTGGTCTCGGGATCGATGATGTCGTGGACGCTCACACGGCCTACGATACGTTCGCCGAGCGAGGCCACCACTTCGTCGTTGGCCTTGATCTCGCGGCATACGAGGCCGCGGAGAGTGCCGCAGTCTTCCTCGTTGATGATCACGTCGTGGGCCACGTCGACCAGACGGCGGGTGAGATAACCGGCGTCGGCGGTCTTCAGAGCGGTATCAGCCAGACCTTTTCGGGCACCGTGGGTGGAGATGAAGTACTCAAGCACGGAGAGGCCCTCCTTAAAGTTGGCAAGAATCGGGTTTTCGATGATCTGGCCACCTTCGGCACCGGCTTTCTGGGGCTTGGCCATAAGACCACGCATGCCGGAGAGCTGACGGATCTGGTCTTTTGAACCACGGGCACCTGAGTCGAGCATCATGTACACAGGGTTGAAGCCCTGCTGGTCGGCCGAGATCTGCTTCATGAGAGTATCGGCCAGACGGGCGTTGACGTGTGTCCAGATATCGATGATCTGGTTGTAGCGTTCGGTGTTGGTGATGAAGCCCATTGAGTAGTTGTTCATCACCTCCTGTACCTGCTCGTAGCCTTCGTTGATATACTCTTCCTTTTCCTTGGGGATGAGCACGTCGCCGAGGTTGAACGACAGGCCGCCCTTGAATGCCATGTAGTAGCCGAGGTTCTTGATGTCGTCGAGGAACTGGGCTGAGCGGGGAATACCGCAGCGCTTGATCACACGCGAGATGATGCCGCGGAGGCTCTTCTTCGAGAGGATCTCGTTGACATAGCCGATCTCCTTGGGCACATACTGGTTGACGAGCACGCGGCCCACGGAGGTGTTTTCGATAAGACGCTTGACGGGGTTGCCGTTTTCGTCGATATCGTCTACCACTACCGAAACGGGAGCGTGGAGTGTCACGCGGCCTTCGTTGTAGGCGATCTGGGCTTCTTCAGGGCCGTAGAATTTGAGGCCTTCTCCCTTGTCGCCGTGGCGGAGCTTGGTGATATAGTAGAGGCCGAGCACCATGTCCTGAGAGGGCACGGTGATAGGCGCGCCATTGGCGGGGTTGAGGATGTTGTGGGCGCCGAGCATGAGGAGCTGGGCCTCCAGGACGGCTTCGTTGCCGAGGGGAAGGTGGACAGCCATCTGGTCGCCGTCGAAGTCGGCGTTGAATGCCGTACATGCGAGTGGGTGGAGCTGGATTGCCTTGCCTTCGATCATCTTGGGCTGGAAGGCCTGGATGCCGAGACGGTGAAGAGTCGGTGCACGGTTGAGAAGCACGGGGTGGCCTTTCATCACATGCTCGAGGATATCCCATACGATGGGCTCCTTGCGGTCGACGATCTTCTTGGCGCTCTTGACAGTCTTGACGATGCCGCGCTCGATGAGCTTGCGGATCACGAAAGGCTTGTAGAGCTCGGCAGCCATGTTTTTGGGGATGCCGCACTCGTGCATCTTGAGCTCGGGACCAACGACGATAACCGAACGGGCTGAATAGTCGACACGCTTACCGAGGAGGTTCTGACGGAAGCGTCCCTGCTTGCCTTTGAGCGAGTCGGAGAGCGACTTGAGGGGGCGGTTGGCATCGGTCTTGACGGCGCTCGACTTGCGGGAGTTGTCGAGAAGAGAGTCGACAGCTTCCTGAAGCATGCGCTTCTCGTTGCGGAGGATCACTTCGGGAGCCTTGATCTCGACAAGACGCTTGAGGCGGTTGTTGCGGATGATCACACGACGGTAGAGGTCGTTGAGGTCGGAGGTTGCGAAGCGACCGCCGTCGAGGGGCACGAGGGGACGGAGATCGGGGGGGATCACAGGCACAGCCTGAAGAATCATCCACTCGGGCTTGTTGCGGCCACGCGAGGAGCGGAACGACTCGACTACCTGCAGACGCTTGAGGGCGTCGGTCTTGCGCTGCTGCGAGCCTTCCTTGCCGGCGGTGTCGCGCAGCTCGGCGGCGAGGTCGTCGAGATTTATGTCTTTGAGAAGGTCGTAGATAGCCTCGGCACCCATCTTGGCCACAAACTTGTTGGGGTCGCCATCTTCAAGGAGCATTTGCTCCTTGGGAAGATTGTCGATGATGTCGAAGTATTCCTCTTCGCTGAGGAGGTCGAGCTTTTCGAGGGGCACGAGCTTACCGTCGGGATTGCGGTGTTCGATACCGGCGGGATTGATTACGATGTAGCGCTCGTAGTATATCACGGCGTCGAGCTTCTTGGAGGGTATTCCAAGGAGGTAGCCGATCTTGTTGGGTAGAGAGCGGAAATACCAGATGTGGGCCACGGGCACGGAGAGCTTGATATGGCCCATACGCTCGCGACGCACCTTTTTCTCGGTTACTTCCACGCCGCAACGGTCGCAGACGATGCCCTTGTAGCGGATGCGCTTGTATTTGCCGCAATGACATTCATAGTCCTTCACCGGGCCGAAGATGCGCTCGCAGAAGAGGCCGTCGCGCTCGGGCTTGTAGGTGCGGTAGTTGATAGTCTCGGGCTTTACAACCTCGCCGCTCGACTTCTCGAGGATCTCCTCGGGCGAAGCGAGCCCGATTGTGATCTTCGTGAAGCCGGTCTTTATTTTGTTGTCTTTTCTAAATGCCATGAAGGGAAGTATGGTGGATTGTAGAGGTATGAGAGATGCTTATTGATCGAGAGAGATGCTGAGGCCGAGGCCGCGGAGCTCGTGGAGAAGCACGTTGAGCGATTCGGGGATGCCGGGGGTGGGCATCGGATCGCCTTTGACGATTGCTTCGTAGGCTTTTGAGCGTCCGGTGACATCGTCACTCTTGATGGTGAGGATCTCCTGAAGGATGTGGGCTGCGCCGAATGCTTCGAGCGCCCACACTTCCATCTCACCGAAACGCTGGCCGCCAAACTGTGCTTTACCGCCGAGAGGCTGCTGAGTGATGAGCGAGTAGGGGCCGATGGAGCGTGCGTGCATCTTGTCCTCAACCATGTGGCCGAGTTTGAGCATGTAGATCACGCCCACGGTAGCGGGCTGGTCAAAGCGCTCGCCTGTGCCGCCGTCGTAGAGGAATGTCTTGCCGTAGCGGGGGATGCCGGCCTTGTCGGTCCAGGCATTGAGGTCGTCGAGGGTTGCACCGTCGAAGATCGGGGTAGCGAATTTCTCGCCGAGTTCGCGGCCGGCCCATCCGAGAACGGTCTCGAAGATCTGGCCGAGGTTCATACGCGAAGGCACACCCAGAGGGTTAAGGCAGATATCGACAGGAGTACCATCGGCGAGGAAGGGCATATCTTCCTGGCGGACGATGCGGCTCACGATACCTTTGTTGCCGTGACGGCCTGCCATTTTGTCGCCGACGGAGATCTTACGCTTCTTGGCGATGTAGACTTTGGCCATCTGCATGATGCCCGAGGGGAGCTCATCGCCTATCGACACATCAAACTTGCGTCGGCGCAACTCGCTCTCTGTCTCCTTCGATTTGCGGAGATAGTTGACGATGGTGGCGCGGATGAGGTCGTTGGTGTGCTCATCTTCGGTCCAGTTCGAGAGGTTGATGGTGTCGTACTTGAGGTTGGCGAGGTTGGATGCGGTGAAGGATGCTCCGACGGGGATATTGTCGTTGCCGGTATAGTCCTTGATGCCGCGCGAAGTGTATCCGGCGGTGAGCTTGAGGAGCTTATCAACCAATATGTTGGTGAGAGCCTGGAGCTTTTCGTCGTATTCCTCCTGAAGCTTGGCCTGGATGGCGTTGATGCTGTTGGAGGTGCGGCCGCGCTTGACGGCACGCTGGAAGAGGTTGGTGCCGATCACTACGCCCTTGAGCGAGGGGGATGCCTTGAGTGAGGCGTCTTTTACGTCGCCGGCACGGTCGCCGAAGATGGCTCGGAGGAGCTTCTCTTCTGGGGTGGGATCGCTTTCGCCCTTAGGGGTGATCTTGCCTATCATTATATCGCCGGGCACCACATGGGCACCGACGCGGATGATGCCGTTCTCGGCGAGATCCTTGGTGGCGTCTTCGCTCACGTTGGGGATGTCGCTGGTGAGCTCTTCCATACCGCGCTTGGTTTCGCGCACTTCGAGCGAATATTCGTCGACATGGACAGAGGTGAGGATATCCTCGCGCACCACGCGCTCGTTGAGCACGATGGCATCCTCATAGTTGTAGCCTTTCCAGGGCATGAATGCCACTTTGAGGTTGCGTCCGAGGGCGAGCTCGCCATTTTCGGTGGAGTAGCCTTCGGTGAGGATGGTGCCGCGGCTCACACGCTGACCTGCCTTGCAGATGGGGCGGAGGTCGATGGTGGTGTTCTGGTTGGTGCGGCGGAATTTGGGCATATGATACTCCTTGACAGCGCTCTCAAACGATACGAACTCCTCCTCTTCGGTGCGGTCGTAGCGGATGCGGATCACCCGTGCGTCGACATATTCGATGGTGCCTTCGCCCTCGGCTGTGATCTGGGTGCGGGAGTCGCGGATGAGCTGACCCTCGAGTCCGGTGCCTACGATGGGGCTTTCGGAGCGGAGCAGGGGCACAGCCTGGCGCATCATGTTTGATCCCATGAGAGCGCGGTTAGCGTCGTCGTGCTCAAGGAATGGGATGAGCGATGCTGCAATGGAGGCGATCTGAGTGGGGCTCACATCCATGAGTTCCACCTGATCGGGGGCCACGATGGGGAAGTCGGCGTCGAGACGTGCTTTCACACGGTCGCGCACGAAGGTTCCGTCGTCGTTGAGAGGGGCGTTGCCTTGAGCGATGATCTTACCCTCTTCCACCTCTGCGGTGAGGTAAACGATCTCATCGTTGTTGAGGTTGACCTTAGAGTCGGTCACTACGCGGTAGGGAGTCTCGATAAATCCGAGGTCGTTGATCTTGGCATATACGCAGAGCGACGAGATCAGGCCGATGTTGGGGCCTTCAGGAGTCTCGATAGGACAAAGACGTCCGTAGTGGGTATAGTGCACGTCGCGCACCTCAAAGCCTGCGCGCTCACGCGACAGACCGCCGGGGCCGAGGGCACTCATACGGCGCTTGTGGGTCATCTCGGCAAGAGGATTGGTCTGGTCCATGAACTGGCTCAGAGCATTGGTGCCGAAGAATGAGTTGATCACCGACGATATGGCCTTGGCATTGATGAGGTCGATAGGAGTGAACACCTCATTGTCGCGCACATTCATGCGCTCACGGATGGTGCGCGACATACGTGCGAGGCCCACATTGAACTGGTTGCAGAGCTGCTCGCCTACGGTGCGCACGCGTCGGTTGCTGAGGTGGTCGATATCGTCGACATCGGCCTTGGAGTTGATGAGCTCGATGAGATACTTGATGATGGCGATGATATCCTCCTTAGTGAGCACACGCACATCGGGGTCAGTGTCGAGGCCGAGCTTCTTGTTGATGCGGTAACGGCCCACGTCGCCCAGGTCGTAGCGCTTTTCTGAGAAGAAGAGGTTGGTGATCACCTCGCGGGCGCTTGCGTCGTCAGGAGCGACGGCGTTGCGCAGCTGGGTGTATATATATTGAATGGCCTCACGCTCGGTATTGGTGGGGTCTTTCTTGAGAGTCTCGAAAATGATAGAGCGCTCGGAGGAGCTTACGTCGTCGCGGTGGAGGAGGACGGTCTTCACGCCGCTTTCAAGGATTTTTTCGACATCCTCTTCGGTGAGCTTTGTCTCACGCTCCACAACCACTTCGGTGCGCTCCACGGGGCTGATCTCACCGGTGTCCTCGTCGACATAGTCCTGGACCCAGGTGCGTGAGATACGTCCGGCAAGAGTACGGCCGATGGCGTCTTTCATGTTCTTCTTGTTGACCTTCACCTCTTCGGCCAGACCGAAAGTCTCGATGATCTCCTTTTCAGTCTCCAGGCCGATGGCGCGGAGCAGAGTGGTGACAGGGAGCTTCTTCTTTCGGTCGATGTAGGCATACATGACATTGTTGATGTCAGTGGCAAACTCGATCCATGAACCGCGGAAGGGGATGATACGGGCTGAGTAGAGCTTGGTGCCGTTGGCATGGATGCTCTGACCGAAGAACACGCCGGGCGAGCGGTGGAGCTGCGACACTACGACGCGCTCGGCACCGTTGATGACAAAGGTGCCCTTCTCGGTCATGTAGGGAATCTGGCCCAGATACACATCCTGTACTACCGTGTCGAAGTCCTCATGATCGGGATCGGTGCAGTAGAGCTTGAGCTTTGCCTTCAGCGGAACGCAGTAGGTCAGGCCGCGCTCCAGACACTCTTCGATGGTGTAGCGGGGCGGGTCGATGTAGTAGTCGAGAAATTCGAGCACGAAATTGTTTCGTGTGTCGGCTATGGGGAAGTTCTCCGAGAAAACCTTGTACAGTCCCTCTTTGGTGCGCTTCTCGGGAGGAGTGTCAAGCTGCAGGAAGTCTTTGAACGAACGCAGCTGAACCTCCAGGAAGTCGGGGTAGGGGAGCGGGTTCTTCACCGAAGCAAAGTTAACGCGGGGTTTATCTGTTGTTACTGACATCTATAGTAGGGGAGGTGAAGTGGAAGAAGATTCGGGGAGGGAGGAAAAAACGTAATGAGGAAGGAGAGAAGGATAAGTGACCGTCGACAAATGTAAATACCCTTGGCGCAGACACTTATAATCGGCGGCAGCGGGTGGCCGAAAAGAGATTTTTCGGCCTCCACGCGGTCGCTGATGATATGCAGTGGCATCGCTCCTATCATCCTTGTCGATGCCATTTAGATTGACGGCTGAAAAGGATGCCGGCAGATGCCGCTTTGAGTTATACACAAAAAGGTAAAGTATCAACCCTTGGGGCGACACTTTACCTATGGGTCTGACAGTCAGGCCTATTATTTGAGTTCGACTTCGGCGCCGGCCTCTTCGAGCTGCTTCTTGAGACCCTCGGCGTCGGCCTTTGCTACACCTTCCTTGATAACGGAGGGAGCGCCATCGACCATCTCCTTAGCCTCCTTGAGGCCGAGACCGGTGAGCTCCTTAACGAGCTTAACGACTGCGAGCTTGCTTGCGCCGGCCGACTTGAGGACAACGTCGAACGAAGTCTTCTCTTCAGCGGCTTCGCCAGCAGCGGCGGGACCGGCAGCAACTGCTACAGCTGCAGCTGCGGGTTCGATGCCGTATTCGTCCTTGAGGATCTGGGCGAGTTCGTTAACTTCCTTAACGGTCAGGTTTACTAATTGTTCTGCAAAAGCTTTGAGATCTGCCATTGTATTGATGAGTTTTTTGTTGTTTTTTTTTACTTTGGGTTGGTAGCCGGAGAGAGGGATGGTAGCTCGGAAGAGCGAAAGTGGATTGAAAAGGGATCAGGCCCGAATCAAGCCTCTTCCTTCTTCGAGAGAGTTTCCAGAATGCCGTGAAGCTTGCTGCCGCCCGAAGTGAGGGCCGAAACAACGTTCTTGGCAGGCGACTGAAGGAGCGCGATAACGTCGGCGATGAGCTCGTTCTTGCTCTTGATAGCGCAGAGAGCGTCGAGCTGGTCAGCGCCAAGATAAACGGTCTCTTCAACGTATGCACCCTTGAGGAGGGGAAGCTTGTCGTCCTTCTTTACGAAGTCCTTGATGAGCTTGGCGGGCGCGTTGGCCACGTTGGTACACATCAGGGTGGTAGGACCGGCGAGAGCGGGGTAGATTTCGCTGTAGTCACCTTCGAGGCTTTCAAGGGCCTTGTGGAGAAGGGTGTTTTTCACCACGAGGAGCTTGATGTCGGCCTTGAAGCATGCACGACGGAGATCAGAGGTCTTCTCAGCGTTGAGACCGGCGGTCTCTACGAGGTAGAAGCTGGGATATTGTTTTACGGTTTCAGCTATCTGGGCTATTACCGTTGCTTTATCTTCCTTTTTCATGATGATGCTTTAGCGATTGAGGGGTGAATGCTTATTCGGCAACAGTCTTGGAGTCGACCTTCACACCGGGACTCATCGTGCTCGAAAGATAAATGCTCTTGATATATGTGCCTTTGGCGGTTGCGGGCTTGAGCTTGATCAGGGTATTGATGAACTCACGCGCATTGTCGCGCATCTGCTCGGGAGTGAAGCTCACCTTGCCAATCGAAGAGTGAACGATACCATTCTTGTCGACCTTGAAATCGATTTTACCCTTCTTGACTTCCTCTACGGCCTTGGCCACGTCGTTGGTCACAGTGCCGCTCTTAGGGTTAGGCATGAGACCACGGGGACCGAGCACACGACCGAGGGCACCGATCTTACCCATGATGGCAGGCTGAGTGATGATCACATCAACGTCAGTCCATCCACCTTTGATTTTCTCGATATATTCGTCAAGGCCAACATAGTCGGCGCCGGCAGCCTTAGCTGCGGTCTCGGCGTCGGGGTTGCAGAGCACAAGCACCTTAACCTGTTTGCCGGTGCCGTGGGGGAGGGTAACAACACCGCGCACCATCTGGTTGGCTTTGCGGGGATCCACACCGAGTCGCACGTCGATGTCGAGCGATGCGTCAAATTTGGTGTAGGTTATTTCCTTTACCTTTTCGGCTGCCTCGGCAAGCGAGTACGATTTCCCGGCTTCAATCTTCTCTAAAGCAAGCTTTTGGTTTTTAGTCAGTTTACTCATGTCAATTGAAGTTTATCAGTTATTGCCGGGGAATTGACCCTTAACGGTGATACCCATGCTGCGGGCGGTACCGGCCACCATACGCATGGCGCTTTCTACCGTGAAGCAGTTGAGGTCGGGCATCTTGTCTTCTGCTATAGTCTTGACCTGCTCCCAAGAAATCTCAGCCACCTTGTTGCGGTTAGGCTGGGCCGAGCCTTTCTTGATCTTAGACGCTTCCATCAGCTGAATGGCCACCGGGGGCGTCTTCACGACAAAGTCAAAGCTCTTGTCGGTGTAATATGTAATTACGACCGGAAGCACTTTGCCGGCTTTGTCCTGAGTGCGGGCATTGAACTGCTTGCAGAATTCCATGATGTTGATGCCCTTGGAGCCTAAGGCGGGACCAACTGGAGGAGAGGGGTTGGCTGCTCCTCCCTTTATCTGCAATTTGATTTGTCCAGCAATTTCTTTAGCCATTGTTAAATCTTATTGTTTTGTAGGGGGTGGGTTGAAATGTCAGAACTGACGAGCATGTAGCCGACTCATAATTTCGTTGCCTCGTAACACAGGCTCGGAAAAGACCGAGTCAAAACTTCAAATGAGCCTCGAGATGCGACGGAGTCGCTCACCGGGGCTCGTAAGAAATCATACACGCTCTACTTGCGAATTTTCCAATTCAAGGGGCGTCTTGCGGCCAAAAATCTTGACCATGACTTTGAGCTTCTTCTTCTCGCGGTCAACCTCCTCGATCTCGCCGGTAAATCCGATGAAAGGCCCGTAGTTGACCTTCACCGTTTCGCCCAGCATGAAGTCGTTGGTGCCATCGTCGGTGGTGTCGATGAGTTCGTCGGCAGCGCCGAGCATTCTCATCACCTCGCTCTGACGCAAAGGCTCAGGAAGAGCCGATTTGTCGCGTCCGCGGAGGAAGTCGATGACGTTGGTGGTGTTGCGGAGCTCATGAAGCACTTCGCCGTGAAGGATGGCTTCAACAAAAACGTAGCCGGAGTAGAGATTCTTCTCCTTGATCACCTTTTTGCCGTTGCGCATTGTGAGCACCTTCTCGGTCGGAATCAATACCTGAAAGACATATTTGCCCAGATCGGTGTTGCGTATAGCAGCATCGAGTACTTCCTTAACCTTAGCTTCCTTACCGGAAATGGCCCGAAGCACGTACCAGGCTCTTCTCTCTTCAGGTTTCTCCATTGTTTCGTCCATCGTCGGTCTTTGTGAGATGAAATGGTTGATACTTTAGGGTTGATTCACTTGCGAACAGGTCATTGCTGACACTTTCCTTTTGGCGAAAAAAATGGGCGCGGCCCCTATATTAGTGACCGAGTCCGTAAATAAAGTGCATGATACCGTTTATGGCCATGTCCATAACCCAGATTATCAATGCGATAATGATGGAAGCGATAAGCACGATAATCGAGCTCTTGATCAGCTGCCCTTTGGTTGGCCAAGAAGTCTTATAGCGAAGCTCGTTATAAGACTCCTCGATGTCCGTGAGTAGTTTCAGTTTTTTCATTTCTGATTTTGTTGGCACAGGTTGAGAGGCTCGAACTCCCGACACCTGGTTTTGGAGACCAGTGCTCTACCGACTGAGCTAAACCTGTGTGTTAAAAAAGCGGACGGCTACGCGGCTTGTGCGAGCCGCCCGCTTTTTGGTGTTATGTCGGCTGACCTTGTCAGGCCTTCAGACAAATTCGATAGATTCGGTTGATTATTCTCCGGGAAGGTATTATTCGAGGATCTCGGTGATCTGGCCGGAACCAACGGTGCGACCGCCTTCACGGATGGCGAAACGAAGACCGGTGTCGCAAGCTACGGGGTTGATGAGCTCTACGTTGATCTCTACGTGGTCGCCGGGCATTACCATCTCACGACCTTCGGGGAGGGTGATCTCGCCGGTTACGTCAAGAGTACGGATGTAGAACTGGGGACGGTAGTGGTTGTGGAAAGGAGTGTGACGGCCACCTTCTTCCTTCTTGAGGATATAGACAGAAGCTTTGAACTTGCTGTGGGGCTTAACAACACCGGGATGGCAGATTACCATACCACGCTTGATGTCCTTCTTGTCGATACCACGGAGGAGAAGACCTACGTTGTCGCCGGCTTCGCCCTGATCGAGGAGCTTGCGGAACATCTCAACGCCGGTAACAACCGACTTCATGTCTGCGCCAAGACCCATGATCTGAACTTCGTCGCCTACCTTAACGATACCGGTTTCGATACGACCGGTAGCTACGGTGCCACGGCCAGTGATCGAGAATACGTCCTCGACAGGCATGAGGAAGGGTTTGTCAACGTCGCGGGGAGGCAGGGGGATCCAGTTGTCGACAGCTTCCATGAGCTCCATAACCTTCTTCTCCCATTCGGGCTCGCCGTTGAGGGCGCCGAGAGCAGAACCACGGATGATGGGAGTTTCGTCGCCATCATAGTCGTAGCTCGAAAGAAGATCGCGCATTTCCATCTCTACGAGCTCGAACATCTCTTCGTCGTCGACCATATCGCACTTGTTGAGGAACACAACGATACGGGGAACGTTCACCTGGCGGGCGAGAAGGATGTGCTCGCGAGTCTGGGGCATCGGGCCGTCAGTAGCGGCTACCACGATGATTGCACCGTCCATCTGAGCAGCACCGGTAACCATGTTCTTAACGTAGTCAGCGTGTCCGGGGCAGTCTACGTGAGCGTAGTGACGGTTGGCTGTTTCGTATTCAACGTGGGCGGTGTTGATGGTGATACCACGCTCTTTTTCCTCGGGGGCGTTGTCGATCTGATCAAACGACTTAACCTCGGAGAGGCCGGCCTTGGCAAGAACGGTGGTGATGGCGGCGGTAAGAGTGGTCTTACCGTGGTCAACGTGACCGATGGTGCCGATGTTTACATGCGGCTTGGTTCTTTCGAATTTCTCTTTAGCCATAACTCTGTTATGATTATGTTCGGTTTGTTAATTATTCTGCTTCAAAGTAACGGCTCGACAGCGCGGAGCGCTATCGGGGCCGTCATTGTTTTTGTGGAGCCGATGGCGGGATTTGAACCCGCGACCTCTTCCTTACCAAGGAAGTGCTCTACCCCTGAGCTACATTGGCGTATGTTATTGTTTGTTGTTGGAGCGGTAGACGAGGTTCGAACTCGCGACCCTCAGCTTGGAAGGCTGATGCTCTACCAACTGAGCTACTACCGCAGGTTGTGTGGGCGCGGATGGATTCGAACCACCGAAGGTGAAAACCAGCAGATTTACAGTCTGCCCCATTTGGCCGCTCTGGAACACGCCCTTGTGTTTGAGTTTATGTAAGACTTGTTGCTTATCAGCTTATGGCCTCCGCCATGCTTTGAGCCTCTTGTCGGATTCGAACCAACGACCCCGAGATTACAAATCACGTGCTCTGGCCAACTGAGCTAAAGAGGCATCGATGTCGATTTGCTTTCTTAGTGGATCATGTTGTGTTTCCTTTCAAAAGCGATGCAAAGTTATGGACTTTTTCTGAAACTACCAAATATTTCGACAAACATTTTTGCTTCAAAAATTGTTTAGATGACTCAAATGGCAGAAAGCCAGCAAGATAAAATTTGAAATTTTTTGAGCGATTTTTTGACCCTATTGCGTGGCGCTGGATTTTTGCCTACTTTTGTGGTCGGAAGGGTGTCTTGTATGCTTCCCGGTATGGATGGCACGCCTCCCGCAATACACATTATATAATAAGAAGAATTTCTTACCATGAGCAAGACTGATATAATTAAGGGGAGAATAGCTTCGCTACGTGAGGCTATGGCTGCCGAAGGACTTGATGCGCTTATTGTGCCACAAGTCGATCCCCACGGAAGTGAATATGTGGCCGACCGCTGGCAGGCGCGCAAGTATTTTTCGGGTTTCACGGGTTCGGCAGGTCCGCTTGTGCTGACTAAAGATTCTGCATGGGTGATAGTTGACTCCCGCTATTGGCTTCAGGCGGCCGACCAACTTTCCGGTACGGGTATCGGAGTGGTAGAGTCGGGGAAGCCGGATGCTCCTTCTCTTGAAGAGCTGCTTGCAAGGTCGCTTCAGCCGGGTGCTAAAGTTGGCATTGACGGGCTTCTGATCTCTCAGAAAGATTATGAGTCTCTTTCGGCCTATCTTGAGGGCTGCGGGCTCTCTCTTGTTCTCACTGACGATATACCGGATAAGGTTTGGGAAGGTCGTTCGGGCTTGCCAGGGGGTGAGATTTTCGTGCATGAGCTCAAATATGCAGGTGAGGCTGCGCAGGCTAAACTCGATGCGGTGAGGTCGATGATCGTTAAGATTGGAGTTGACTCAGCGTTTATCGGTGATCTTGCCCAGATAGCTTGGCTGCTCAATATCCGGTCGACCGATGTGGCGTGCAATCCTGTTGTGATCGCCTACCTCTATGTTTCTCAATCTATGGCCGTTCTGTTTGTCGAAGAGTCGAAGCTGACAGATGAGGTTAGGGCATATCTTGCTTACTGCGGGGTGACTACTGCGCCTTATGCTGTGGTCGATAAGTTTCTTGTCAATCTTCCAGAAGGCGAGAAGGTGGCTGTTGACTTCGGATCTATCGCTGCCCGACTTGTTTATGCCCTTGGCCGGGGTAGGGCAGTGGCATCCTCGCTGCCTATCAATGAGGCTAAAGCGGTGAGGAATCAAATACAGATTGAGGGGACTCGCCGTGCTATGGAGCGCGATGGAGCGGCGCTCGTAAAGGGCTTTATGGAGATTGAGAGCCGTCTCCGTTCGGGCCAGTCGACAACTGAAATTGATGTCGACGCTATACTCACGCATCACCGATCGGCTCAGGATCTTTATTTTGATCTGAGTTTTGAAACCATAGCCGGCTATGGTGCTCATGGGGCGATAGTCCACTATTCGGCTACTCCGGAAACTAATATCGAGTTGCGACCCGAGGGTCTTCTGCTTGTCGATTCGGGCGCTTCCTATCTTGATGGTACGACCGACATAACCCGTACGATTGCTCTCGGGGATCCAACCGATGATATGCGTCGCGACTATACGGCTGTGCTTAAAGGTAATGTGGCTCTCGCCCGTGCTGTTTTTCCTGCCGGGACTCGTGGCGCTCAGCTCGATGTGCTTGCCCGTATGCCTATGTGGACACTTGGTGCCAATTATCTCCACGGCACGGGCCATGGTGTAGGTCACTTTCTGAATGTCCATGAGGGGCCTCAAAGCATTCGTATGCAGGAGAATCCTCAGCCGTTGCTTGCCGGTATGGTGACATCTGACGAGCCTGGTATATATAGGGCGGGGCGTTATGGTATAAGGATCGAGAATCTGCTCCTCGCTCGCCACGCCTTTGATGATCCCGACTATGGGGAGTTTCTGAGCTTCGAGACATTGACTCTCTATCCCTTCGATCGCAGTCTGATAAATCGGTCTATGCTTGACGATGGCGAGAAGGCGTGGATAGATGGTTATCATGCCGAAGTGTACCGCCGTCTCCGTCCTCTTCTTACCGAAGCTGAGGCATCGTGGCTTGAGGCTAAATGTGCTCCGCTCGATTGATTTATATCCTGCTGAGAAAAAGATAATTATATAAAGGATAGATTATGTCACTTATTATACCGCTGAGGGGTTTTGTGCCCAAGATTGGCCGCAATACTTTTGTGGCTGCAAATGCCACCGTGGTGGGCGATGTTGAAGTTGGCGAGGATTGCTCGCTTTGGTTCAATACAGTGCTCCGCGGCGACGTCAACTCAATACGTATAGGCAATCGCGTCAATATTCAGGACGGGACGGTGCTTCACACTCTCTACCAGAAATCGACAATTACGATAGCTGACGATGTGTCGGTCGGGCATAACGTGACCCTCCACGGATGTCATATCGGCCGCTTGGCTCTCATTGGGATGGGGGCTGTGGTGATGGATGATGTCGAAGTGGGTGAGGGGGCGCTTGTCGCCGCCGGATCGGTTGTCCTTTCGCGTACCAAGATCGGGCCTCATGAGCTTTGGGGCGGGGCTCCGGCTCGTTTTATCAAGAAGGTTGATCCGTCGCAGTCGGCCGAGCTCAACGAAAAGATAGCCCACAATTACCTGATGTATTCGCGATGGTATGAAGGGGGTGATGGCGGAGAGATAATCGGCTGAAAAAATATTGTATTGGAGTGTTAAAACATTTGGTAATCTGAAAATTAGTTAGTATCTTTGCAGTGCAATCACGACAAATAGTCGCCTCGGCCGCCACTAATCCATTGAGGATTAAAGCGGTAGCGGCGTTTTGATGTGTGTGAAAGCATGAAAGCGGCCGTTTGTCGGCCATAGCAAGAAACTACGAACAAATAAATACATTACAATCCAACCCCACTAAGATGCCAACCATCCAGCAATTAGTAAGAAAGGGACGTGTAGCTCTCGAGGATAAGAGCAAGTCGCCGGCCCTTGACTCCTGCCCCCAGCGCCGCGGTGTGTGCGTGCGTGTTTACACCACCACTCCCAAGAAGCCTAACTCGGCTATGCGTAAGGTTGCTCGTGTGCGTCTCACCAACGGTAAGGAGGTTAACTCCTATATTCCCGGTGAAGGCCACAACCTTCAGGAGCACTCCATCGTGCTTGTGCGCGGTGGTCGTGTCAAGGATCTTCCCGGTGTGCGTTACCACATCGTGCGTGGCTCGCTCGACACCTCCGGCGTGAAGGATCGCACTCAGCGTCGCTCGAAGTACGGCGCCAAGCGTCCGAAGGCCGCCAAGAAGTAAGCGTCCGGTTCTTATTTCTGCCCGGCCCTGCATCCACCACTTCCGCATTCCCTTCCCCGCAGCCGGGACAAATCAAAAATCAACAAGTTAATATTTTATCAACGATTTGTTTTTGATTTGTTGGAAAGCTGATTCCTTAGGTTGAGTAAATGGCGCAAGAGAGCGCCGTTGAAGAAACGACTAACGAAGCAACAACCAAGCAAACAAAAACACCCCTACCGACTACTCAAAATGAGAAAGGCAAAGCCAAAGAAAAGGATCGTTCTCCCCGATCCCGTGTTCCACGACGTACGTGTTTCAAAATTTGTGAACCACCTCATGTACGACGGCAAGAAGAACACTGCCTACACAATATTCTACAGCGCGCTCGAGACCGTGAAGGCCAAGCTCCCCAACGAAGAGCAGACCGCGCTTGAGATATGGAAGAAAGCCCTCGAAAACGTTACTCCCAATGTCGAGGTGAAGAGCCGCCGAGTTGGCGGTGCGACTTTCCAGGTGCCTACCGAGATCCGTCCCGACCGTAAGGAGTCGATCTCGATGAAAAACCTCATCCTCTACGCCCGTAAGCGCGGCGGCAAGACTATGGCCGACAAGCTCGCTGCTGAGATCGTAGATGCCTTCAATGACCAGGGCGGCGCATTCAAGCGCAAAGAAGATATGCACAAGATGGCTGAGGCCAACCGCGCATTCGCTCACTTCCGCTTCTAATCACCACCATATCTCACCCCCAACACTTAGCAACTAATGGCTAAATCTGACGAACAGCTTAAATTTACCCGTAATATAGGCATTATGGCTCATATCGATGCCGGTAAGACCACCACATCGGAGCGCATTCTGTTTTATACGGGTCTCACCCATAAGATCGGTGAAGTACACGACGGCGCTGCCACCATGGACTGGATGGAGCAGGAGCAGGAGCGTGGTATCACGATCACATCGGCCGCTACCACCACTTTCTGGAACTATGCCGGCGATAAGTTTAAGATCAACCTCATCGACACCCCGGGACACGTTGACTTCACTGTAGAGGTAGAGCGTTCGCTCCGTATCCTCGATGGAGCTGTTGCAACCTTCTGCGCCGTAGGTGGTGTAGAGCCCCAGTCGGAGACCGTTTGGCGTCAGGCCGACAAATATAATGTTCCCCGCATCGGCTATGTAAACAAGATGGACCGCTCGGGTGCAAACTTCTTTGAGGTTTGCCGCCAGCTCAAGGATGTGCTCGGTGCAAATCCCTGTCCCATCCAGATCCCCATCGGCGCCGAGGAGACTTTCAAGGGTGTTGTTGACCTCATCACCATGAAGGCTCTTTTCTGGCACGACGAGACAATGGGTGCCGACTACACTGCTGAAGAGATTCCCGCCAATCTCCAGGCCGAGGCTGAAGAGTATCGCGACAAGATGCTCGAGAAGATCGCTGAGTTTGACGATGCTCTCATGGAGAAATATTTCGACGATCCCTCGACCATCACCGAGGATGAGATCCGCCGCGCCCTCCGCAAGGCTACTCTCTCGATGCAGGTTGTGCCTATGATCTGTGGCTCGTCGTTCAAGAATAAGGGTGTGCAGTGTCTGCTCGACGCAGTCTGCGCTTACCTCCCCAGCCCCACCGATGCAGGTGCTGTTGAAGGTCACGCTATCGACGATTCGAGCAAGATCGAGACTCGCGAGCCCTCCAGCGACGCGCCTATGTGTGCTCTCGCCTTCAAGATCGCAACCGATCCCTATGTAGGTCGTCTTACCTTCTTCCGTGTTTATTCGGGTGATGTTGTGGCTGGTTCCTACATCCTCAACGCCCGTTCTGACAAGAAGGAGCGTGTGAGCCGTCTCTTCCAGATGCACTCCAACAAGCAGAATCCTATGGAGAAAATCGGCTGCGGCGATATAGGCGCAGGCGTAGGCTTCAAGGATATCCGCACCGGTGATACTCTCTGCGACGAGAACCACCCCATTGTTCTTGAGGCAATGGAATTCCCCGATCCTGTGATCGGTATCGCCGTTGAGCCCAAGACCCAGAAAGACCTCGATAAGCTCGGCGTTGGCCTCCAGAAGCTCGCCGAAGAGGATCCTACCTTCCGCGTAGAGACCAACGAGGAGACCGGTCAGACCGTTATCTCGGGTATGGGTGAGCTTCACCTCGATATCATCATCGACCGCCTGAAGCGCGAGTTCAAGGTGGAATGTAACCAGGGCCGTCCTCAGGTTACCTACAAGGAAGCTATCACCAAGCCTGTTGAACTCCGCGAGGTATTTAAGAAGCAGACCGGTGGTCGCGGTAAGTTTGCCGACATCATCGTTCGTGTAGAGCCTATCGATGAGGGCTTCGACGGCAACCTTCAGTTTGTCGACGAGGTTAAGGGTGGTAACATCCCCAAGGAGTTTATCCCCGCTATCCAGAAGGGTTTCAACAATGCAATGAAAAACGGCGTTCTCGCCGGTTATCCCGTAGAGCAGCTCAAGGTAACTGTGATCGACGGTTCGTTCCACCCCGTCGATTCTGACCAGCTCTCGTTTGAGCTCTGCGCCATCCAGGCTTTCAAGAAGGCTTCGGAAAAGGCCGGTCCCGTACTGCTCGAGCCTATCATGAAGATTGAGGTAGTGACCCCCGAGGAATCGATGGGCGACGTTATCTCCGACCTCAACAAGCGTCGCGGTCAGGTAGAGGGTATGGAAACATCCCGCTCCGGTGCCCGCGTAGTCAAAGCCAAAGCGCCTCTCGCCGAGATGTTTGGCTATGTGACTGCCCTCCGCACCATCACCTCGGGCCGTGCAACCTCCACCATGACTTTCAGCCATTATGCCGAAGTGAGCACCTCCATCGCTCGCAACGTGCTGACCGAGTGTCAGGGCCGTGTTGACCTTCTCAAGTAATTGAGAGGGCCAACACCCCTTTTTTTCTCCCCGCCATATACAGAAATACAGCAACCAAAAATATGAGCCAGAAAATCAGAATCAAACTCAAATCTTACGATCACAACCTGGTCGACAAGTCGGCTGAGAAGATTGTAAAGACTGTGAAGGCTACAGGTGCGGTGATCAGCGGTCCCATCCCCCTGCCCACCCACAAGCGTATCTTCACTGTCAATCGCTCAACCTTCGTCAACAAGAAGAGCCGCGAACAGTTCCAGCTCTCCTCGTTCAAGCGTCTGATCGACATCTACAACTCCACCGCCAAGACTATCGATGCTCTCATGAAGCTCGAACTCCCCTCCGGTGTAGAGGTAGAAATCAAGGTGTGATAGATCACAGCTCAAGTAAGACAAAGCAAACAAACAATCCAATCAACAACAATCCAACTACAGAGAAATGCCAGGATTATTAGGAAAGAAAATCGGAATGACATCCGTTTTCAGTGCCGACGGCAAGAATGTGCCGTGCACTGTTATCGAAGTTGGCCCCTGCGTAGTTACCCAGATCAAGACCACAGCCACCGACGGCTACGATGCACTTCAGCTCGGCTTTGTCGAGAAGAAGGACAAGCACACCACCGCTCCCATGGCCGGTCACTTCAAGAAAGCTGGTGTAGCTCCTCAGCGCCACTTGGCCGAGTTCAAAGGTTTCGAGGGCGAGTACAAGCTCGGCGACACCATCGCTGTTGACGCTCTTTTCAGCGAAAGCGACTTTGTCGATATCCAGGGAACCAGCAAAGGTAAGGGCTATCAGGGCGTAGTTAAGCGTCACGGTTTCGGCGGTGTAGGTCAGAGCACCCATGGCCAGCACAACCGTCTCCGCGCTCCCGGTTCGGTAGGCGCCTGCTCTTATCCCGCAAAAGTGTTCAAAGGCATGCGTATGGCAGGCCAGATGGGCAACGAAAAGGTTACCGTGCAGAATCTCCAGGTTCTCCGCGTGATGCCCGAACACAATCTTCTTCTCATTAAGGGTTCTATCCCCGGCAGTAAAGGTTCAATCGTAATAGTTGAGAAATAATGGAACTCGCAATATATAACATCAACGGCCAGGACACCGGCCGCAAGGCGCAGCTCAACGATCAGGTGTTTGCCATCGACGCCAACGAGCATGCCGTTTATCTCGACGTAAAGCAATTTCTGGCTAATCAGCGTCAGGGTACCCACAAGAGCAAGGAGCGCAGCGAAGTAAGTGGCTCGACCCGCAAACTTCACAAGCAGAAAGGTGGCGGCGGCGCCCGTATCGGCGATATCAACTCGCCTGTGCTCGTAGGTGGCGGCCGTGTTTTCGGTCCCCGTCCCCGCGACTACCGTTTCAAGCTGAACAAGAAAGTGAAGCAGCTCGCCCGCAAGAGCGCCCTCACCTACAAGGTTCAGGACGACCAGATCAAGGTTGTGGAAAACTTCACCTTCGACGCTCCCCGCACCAAGGCATTCGTTGCTATGGCCAAGGCTCTGGAGGTAGAAGGCAAGAAGATCCTTCTGGTGCTCAACGACCGCGACGAAAACGTTTATCTTTCGATGCGTAACGTGCCCAACGCCAATATCATCACAGCTACCGACGTGAACACCTACGCCATCATGCACGCCAACGCTATCCTCATCACCGAGGATTCGCTCAACGTTCTCAACAATCTCTAACCCTTAGGAGCAAACAAAAACAATGGATATCACTATTCAGCCCATCGTTACCGAAAAGGCCACACAGCTCAGCGACAAGCTCGGCCGCTACACCTTCCGTGTGTCTCCCGAGGCCAACAAGTATCAGATCAAGATGCTTGTAGAGAAGCTCTACGGCGTAAAGGTAGTAAGCGTGAACACGACCGTTCAGCGCGGCAAGAACAAAGCACGCTGGACCAAAAGCGGACTCCAGCGCGGCAGCACCCCCGCCTACAAGAAGGCCTTCGTCACCCTTGCCGACGGCCAGTCTATCGACTTCTACAGCAATATCTAAATAACACATGGCAGTAAGAAAATTCAAGCCCACAACACCGGGGCAGCGACACAAAGTTATTGGCGTATTCAAAGGTACAATCACTGCTACTACGCCAGAGAAGTCTCTTACAGTCGGTAAGAAAGCAAGCGGTGGCCGCAACTCTGAAGGCCACCTGACCAACCGCTATCTTGGCGGCGGTCACAAGCGCAAATTCCGTATCATCGACTTCAAGAGAAATAAAGACGGTGTGCCCGCAGTAGTAAAGAGCATCGAGTACGATCCCAACCGTTCGGCCCGCATCGCCCTTCTTTACTATGTCGACGGCGCAAAAGCCTATATCATCGCCCCCAACGGCCTTGAGGTAGGTGCTACTGTAGTAAGCGGCGCCGATGCCGCTCCCGAGGTAGGCAACGCCCTTCCCCTGAGCGCCATCCCCGTCGGTACTCTTATCCACTGCATCGAGCTTCGTCCCGGTCAGGGTGCATTCATGGCCCGTTCGGCCGGCACCTTCGCCCAGCTCGTATCGCGTGAAGGCGACTACGCCATCATCAAGCTCCCTTCAGGAGAAACCCGCAAGGTGCTCTGCGCCTGCAAAGCCACTGTAGGTGTGGTAGGCAACTCCGAGCACTCGCTCGAGCGCAGCGGCAAAGCCGGTCGCTCACGTTGGCTCGGCCGTCGTCCCCGCAACCGCGGCGTAGTCATGAACCCTGTCGATCACCCAATGGGTGGTGGCGAAGGCCGCGCATCCGGCGGTCATCCCCGCTCACGCAAGGGCCTCTACTCGAAGGGTCTCAAGACACGCGCTCCGAAGAAGCACTCGTCGAAGTATATCATCGAGCGTCGTAAGAAGTAAACCGTTCACTTTAGCACCAACCCCTACTCAACCCATCATATATGAGTCGTTCATTAAAAAAGGGCCCCTTCATCTCCGTCAAGCTCGACAAGAAGGTAGC
Organism: uncultured Muribaculaceae bacterium; assembly: GCA_910579675.1. Classification (GTDB taxonomy): domain Bacteria; phylum Bacteroidota; class Bacteroidia; order Bacteroidales; family Muribaculaceae; genus Paramuribaculum. Next base: position 74,727 of record CAJTUF010000010.1, read on the forward strand.
TGCCATGGATGCCAGCGGGAAGAAAGCCGTCATCAAGACCTGGAGCCGCGCTTCCATGATCGCGCCCGAGTTTGTCGGACACACTTTCGCTGTCCACAACGGCAACAAATTCATTCCTGTCTATGTGACCGAAAACATGGTAGGCCACAAGCTGGGCGAATTTGCCCCCACCCGCAACTTCCGCGGCCACTCAGGCAACAAGAAGTAACCACTTGTGCCTAAAGCCACGAAGCTGACCAACCAAACCATCAAATTAGATATTCCTATACATCATCATACAACACAATGGGTGTAAGAAAGAAAAATTATGCCGACGCCATCAAGGAGGAACGCAAGCACATAGCATTTGCTAAGCTGACCAATGTTCCCTCCTCGCCCCGCAAGATGCGTCTCGTAGCCGACCTCGTCCGCGGCATGGAGGTGTATCGCGCCTTAGGTGTCCTCAAATTCAACAACAAGGCGGCTGCCGCCGACCTTGAAAAGCTTCTCCGCTCGGCTATCGCCAACTGGGAGGCTAAAAACGAGCGCAAGGCCGAAGCCGGAGAGCTCTGCATCTCCACCATCTTCGTCAACCCCGCTCCCATGCTGAAGCGTCTGCGTCCCGCTCCCCAGGGCCGCGGCTACCGCATCCGCAAGCGCGCCAACCACGTGACTCTTATCGTCGACACCATCAATAAATAACAAGGACACAACCACACATGGGACAGAAAGTTAATCCTATCTCCAATCGCCTCGGCGTAATCCGCGGCTGGGATTCAAACTGGTATGGCGGTAAGAAATACGGCGATACCATCCTTGAGGACTCCAAGCTCCGCAACTATCTCAATGTGCGCCTTGCCAAGTGCAGCGTGTCGCGCATCGTCATCGAGCGTACTCTCAAGCTCATCACCATAACCGTCTGCACCTCACGCCCCGGCCTGATCATCGGCAAGGGTGGCTCGGAAGTCGACAAGCTCAAGGAAGAGCTCAAGAAGATCACCGACAAGGATGTGCAGATCAACATCTTCGAGGTTAAGCGCCCCGAGCTTGATGCTCAGATCGTAGCCTCGTCGATCGCCCGTCAGATCGAGGGCAAGATCGCTTATCGCCGCGCAGTGAAGATGGCCATCATGTCGACCATGCGCGCAGGAGCCGAAGGCATCAAAGTACAGGTGTCGGGCCGTCTGAACGGTGCCGAGATCGCCCGTTCGGAGATGTTCAAGGAAGGCCGCACCCCGCTCCACACTCTCCGCGCCGATATTGACTACGCACTCGTGGAGGCACATACTAAAGTAGGTGTCATCGGCGTTAAAGTATGGATATGCCGCGGTGAGGTCTACGGCAAGCGCGACCTCGCTCCCTCCTTCACCAACACTGGCAAGGAGCAGCGTTCCGGCTCTTCGTCAGAGCGTGGCGGACAGGGCCGTCGCGGTGGATTCCGCAAGCCCAAATCCTCACAGTCATCCAATCGTTAAGCCTCAATCCCCCAACATACCAACTAAATGTTACAGCCTAAGAAAACCAAATTCCGCCGCGCTCAAAAGGGCCGCATGAAAGGAATTGCACAGCGTGGCAACCAGCTGGCATTCGGATCGTTCGGCATCAAGACTCTTGAGTCGAAATGGATCACCGGCCGTCAGATTGAGGCCGCACGTATCGCCGTGACCCGCTACATGCAGCGTCAGGGTCAGATCTGGATCCGCATCTTCCCCGACAAGCCCATCACCAAGAAACCCGCCGAGGTCCGCATGGGTAAAGGTAAGGGTAACCCCGAAGGCTTCGTGGCGCCTGTCACTCCCGGCCGCATCATCATTGAGGTGGAGGGTGTAAGCTATGACATTGCCAAGGAGGCACTCCGTCTGGCCGCCCAGAAGCTCCCCGTCACCACTAAGTTTGTTGTCGCCCGCGACTATGATCCCACCCAAAACGTGTAATCCGTCATGAAGAAAGAAGAAATAAAGGAGATGTCGACCGCCGACCTCCGCGAGCGCCTCGAACAGATGGAACAGGAGTATCGTCAGCTGACCATCAACCACGCTATCTCGCCCATCGACTCACCCGCCAAGATCACTGCCGACCGCCGCATGATAGCACGTGTTAAGACTGAGCTGCGTCAGCGCGAACTCGCTTCCAAATAATATCCAACCCCCTCCTAATTCAACTGTCACAAAATGGAAGAAACAAGAAACCTCCGCAAAGAGCGCATCGGGGTTGTGTCCAGCAATAAGGGCGACAAGAGCATCACCGTCACTGTAAAGTGGAAGGAGAAGCACCCCATCTACGGTAAGTTTGTCAACAAGACAAAGAAGTACCATGCTCACGACGAGAACAACGAGTGCAGCATCGGTGACACCGTGCGCCTCATGGAAACCCGCCCCCTCTCCAAGACCAAGCGCTGGAGATTAGTAGAAATCATCGAAAAAGTTAAGTAACAAATGATACAGACTGAAAGCCGTCTTACCGTAGCCGACAACTCCGGCGCAAAGGAAGCACTGTGCATCCATGTACTCGGTGGCACCGGCCGCCGCTATGCCACAGTCGGCGACATCATCGTGGTGTCCGTAAAGAGCGTGATTCCCTCATCTGATGTCAAGAAGGGCACTGTATCGAAGGCTGTCGTTGTACGCACCAAGAAGGAGATCCGCCGTCCCGACGGTTCTTACATCCGCTTCGACGACAATGCCTGCGTGCTCCTCAACAATGCCGGCGAGCTCCGTGGCACCCGTATCTTCGGCCCCGTTGCCCGCGAGCTTCGCGCCACCAACATGAAAATCGTCTCCCTCGCCCCCGAGGTTCTCTAATCCCCATATCCCTTTACTGTAAAACATGAGCAAGTTACATATCAAGAAGGGCGACACTGTTTATGTCCTCTCGGGCGACGATCGCGGCCAGCAGGGCCGTGTTCTGAAGGTCGAGGTGGCCAAGCAGCGCGCCATCGTCGAGGGTGTCAACATGTGTGTGAAGGCCACCAAGCCCTCAGCGCAGCACCCCCAGGGCGGCCTGATCAAGAAAGAGGCCCCCATCCACATCTCGAATCTTGCCCTGATCGATCCGAAGAGCGGCAAGCCTACCCGCATAGGCCGTCGCAAGGACGATGCCGGCAAGTCAGTACGTTACGCAAAAAAATCCGGAGAAGTTATTAAGTAATGAGCACCACAACCCTTAAGAAAGACTATACCGAGCGCATCGTACCCGCCCTCGAGAAGGAGTTTGGCTACACCTCAGTAATGCAGGTTCCCGAGCTCAAGAAGATCGTCATCAACCAGGGCCTCGGCGAAGCCACCCAGGACAAGAAGATCATCGAGACAGCCATCAACGAGCTTACCGCCATCACCGGCCAGAAGGCTGTTGCCACTCTCTCACGCAAGGATATCTCCAACTTCAAGGTCCGCAAGAAGATGCCCATCGGTGTGATGGTTACTCTCCGTCGCGAGCGCATGTATGAGTTCCTCGAGCGTCTGATCCGTGTGGCCCTGCCCCGTATCCGTGACTTCAAGGGCATCGAAGGCAAGCTCGACGGCCGTGGCAACTACACCCTCGGCATCACCGAGCAGATCATCTTCCCTGAGATCAACATCGACAGCATCTCGAAGCTCATGGGTATGAACATCACCTTCGTTACTTCGGCCAAGACCGACGAGGAAGGCTACGCTCTGCTCCGCGAGTTTGGCCTCCCCTTCAAGAATGCCAAGAAGTAAACCCCACACCACGGTTCACAACGACAGATATCACTCCTAATATAGAATATGGCAAAAGAATCAATGAAGGCGCGCGAGGTTAAGCGTGCAAAGCTCGTTGCCAAGTATGCCGCCAAGAAGGCCGCTCTCAAGGCCGAAGGCGACTATGAAGCACTCCAGAGCCTGCCCAAGAATGCCTCGGCCGTTCGTCTCCACAACCGCTGCACCATCACCGGTCGTCCGAAAGGCTACATGCGTCAGTTTGGCCTTTCGCGTATACAGTTCCGCGAGATGGCTTCGGCCGGCCTTATCCCCGGCGTGAAGAAGGCAAGCTGGTAATCAACGACCATCCGGCGAGCGAAGCCGATCACACGGCCGCTTCAACAGGAGCCCACACCGCCCGGCCCCCAAGGCGACGCCCCGCAGGGCATCGCCACAGGGCGGCGGGCGTGAAGCGGGCGCTCCGCCTCAGATCCCTCCCGTCTCTACCGCCTCTCATCCCTCCCACCCCTTTCCCGACAAAGAAAGAATATACCGCATAATAGAGTATTAAATATTGTTCGGAAAAGCCGAATCAATTTAACCCCTAACAAACAATGACAGATCCCATAGCAGATTATCTGACAAGATTGAGGAACGCCATCAAAGCAAACCACCGTGTGGTTGAGATCCCTGCCTCAAACTTGAAAAAAGAAATCACGAAGATTCTCTTCGAGCAAGGCTATATCCTTAACTACAAGTTTATCGACGGCGAGACCCCTGCCGGAGTCATCAAGATCGCTCTGAAGTATGATCCCGTCGACAAGGTCAACGCCATCAAAGACCTCAAGCGCGTGTCGCGTCCGGGTCTTCGCCAGTACACCGGCTACAAAGATATGCCGCGCGTCCTCAACGGCCTCGGCATCGCCATCCTCTCCACCTCTCAGGGCGTGATGACCAACAAGAAAGCCCGCGACCTCAAGATCGGCGGCGAAGTGCTCTGCTACGTTTATTAATCCTTTAACCATCACCGAATATGTCACGTATAGGTAAGGCACCCATCGAAATACCCCAGGGCGTAACTGTAAAGGTCGACAACAACGTTGTGACAGTTAAAGGTCCTAAAGGCGAGCTCAAGCAGGCCGTCAATCCCGATCTCGACATCAAGATCGAAAACGACCACATCTACATCAGCCGTCCCAGCGACGACCGCGAGCACCGCGCTCAGCACGGTCTCTATCGCGCTCTCATCCACAACATGGTCGTAGGCGTATCCACCGGCTACCGCAAAGAAATGGAGTTGGTAGGCGTAGGCTACCGTGCCGCCGCCACCGGGCAGGTACTCGAACTCTCGCTCGGCTTCTCCCACGCCATATATATCAAGCTCCCGCCCGAAGTGAAAGTAGAGGCCAAGTCGGAGCGCAATAAGAATCCCCTCATCATTTTGGAGAGCGACGACAAGCAGCTCCTCGGCCAGGTATGTGCCAAGATACGCTCGCTCCGCAAGCCTGAACCCTACAAGGGCAAAGGTATCAAGTTTGTCGGCGAAGTTATCCGCCGCAAGTCTGGCAAGAGCGCAAGCGCTAAATAATTTCATCAACCTTACTGAGAATAAACTCCATCATGATCTCCAAGATACAACGTCGCAACAAAATCAAGGCCCGCATCCGCGGCAAGATCTCTGGCACTGCAGCACGTCCCCGCATGTCGGTGTTCCGCAGCAACAAGCAGATCTACGTACAGGTCATCGACGACCTCGCAGGCAAGACCCTTGCTTCTGCCTCTTCAAAGGGCATCGAGGAAGGCACCAAGTCGGAAATTGCAGCCAAGGTGGGCGAAGCCATCGCCCAGAAGGCTATCGCAGCCGGCATCACCGAAGTAGTATTCGACCGCAACGGCTATCTCTTCCATGGCCGTGTTAAATCACTCGCCGACGCTGCCCGCAACGGCGGTCTTAAATTCTAACATATCCATCCATGGCAAAAAGAAATAATCGCGTTAAGTCAACCGCCGACCTCGACCTCAAGGACCGCCTCGTAGCTATCAACCGTGTCACCAAGGTGACCAAGGGTGGCCGTGCATTCACTTTCGCCGCTATCGTTGTCGTAGGCAACGAAGACGGTGTAGTTGGCTGGGGCCTCGGCAAAGCCAATGAAGTACAGGCTGCTATCGCCAAGGGCGTAGAAGCTGCTAAGAAAAATCTCATCCGTGTTCCCGTCCACAAGGGCACTATCCCCCACGAGCAGGTGGCCAAGTTTGGCGGCTCGCGTGTGATCCTCAAGCCCGCTTCCCACGGTACCGGTGTGAAGGCCGGTGGCGCTATGCGTGCCGTCCTCGAGAGCGTGGGCATCACCGATGTGCTTGCCAAGAGCAAGGGCTCTTCCAACCCCCACAACCTCGTTAAGGCTACCATCGCCGCCCTCGACGAGATGCGCTCGCCCGCTATCGTTGCCCAGAACCGCGGCATCACCGTAGACCAGGTGTTCAACGGCTGATCTTCGCCACACATATCATATCGTTAAACTCTTTTTCAACCCATATATATAATGGCACAGATCAAGATCACCCAGACCAAGAGCCGCATCAACGCTCCTGCCATCCAGAAGCGTACTCTCGATGCCCTCGGTCTTAAGAAGATGAACCACACCGTGGTCAAGGAAGACACCCCCTCGGTGATGGGCATGGTTGAAGCCGTGCGCCATCTCGTGACTGTCGAGAAGGCCTGAGCATCATCTCAAGGTTAAGAATCTACATTTATCCTCCTCCTCTCTCCTCGCTATCTTTTTTATCCAACACCAACATTCAGATTGATACAATGGAACTCAATACCATACGTCCGGCTGTAGGATCCGTCACTCGCTCTACCCGTATCGGCCGCGGCCCCGGCTCCGGCAAGGGTGGCACATCGACCCGTGGTCACAAGGGTGCGAAAAGCCGTTCGGGCTACAGCCGTAAGATCGGCTTCGAAGGTGGCCAGATGCCCCTCCAGCGCCGTCTCCCCAAGTTTGGCTTCAAAAATCCCAACCGTGTAGAATACAAGGCTCTCAATATCTCCGACATCGAGACTCTCGCAGCTGCACGCAACCTCGAGAAGATCGGCCTCGACGAGCTCCGCTCTGCCGGCCTCATCTCGCGCAAGCAGCTCGTCAAGATCCTTGCCAACGGCACCATCACCCGCGCCGTAGTCGTTGAGGCCAACGCATTCTCCAAGGCTGCTGAGGAAGCCATTGTCAAGGCTGGCGGCTCTATCAATAAAATCGGCTGATTCAAATGAGATTTTTCGAGACAATAAAAAATATCTGGACAATCGATGAGCTCAGAAACCGCATCGGCATCACGCTGTTGCTCGTTCTGGTCTACCGCCTCGGTTGCTACGTCGTGCTCCCGGGCATCAGCCCTGCCGATCTCGACGCTCTCAGCAACTTTACCAACAAGAGCGGTCTGATGCAGCTTCTCGATATGTTCTCGGGCGGCGCCTTCTCCCAGGCCTCCATCTTCGCCTTGGGTATCATGCCCTATATCACGGCTTCGATCGTGATACAGCTTCTGGGCATGGTTCTTCCCTCGTTCCAGAAGATGCAGCGCGAGGGGGAGAGCGGACGTCAGAAGCTCAACCAGTACACCCGCTATCTCACCGTCCTGATCCTTCTGCTTCAGGGCCCTGCTTTCCTGGTCAACATCCGCATTCAGGTTGCAGCCGCAGGCGGCGGATCTGACATGGGCTTCTGGACCATCGCTTACCTCACGGTGATTCTTGCCGCCGGCTCCATGTTTATCATGTGGCTTGGTGAGCGCATCACTGACCGAGGCATTGGCAACGGTATCTCGTTCATCATTCTTGTAGGTATCATTGCCCGCCTCCCCGAGGCTCTCGGCTTCGAGTTCATGTCGCGTCTGCCCGGTTCGACCGGTTCGCAGGGCGGCCTGATCATGTTTGTCGTTGAGCTGATTCTGCTTTTCGCAGTCACTGTAGGCGCAGTGTTGCTCGTGCAGGGCACCCGCAAAGTCCCCGTGCAGTATGCCAAGCGCATGGTAGGCAACCGCCAGTATGGTGGCGCCCGCCAGTATATCCCTCTCAAGGTCAACGCAGCTGGTGTGATGCCTATCATCTTTGCCCAGGCAATCATGTTTATCCCCATCACTCTCGCCGGTTTCAGCACTGAGAGCACCAACGGTTTCGTTGCAGCATTCTCCGACATCAACGGTTTCTGGTATAACTTCGTCTACTTTATCCTTATCGTAGCATTTACCTACTTCTACACCGCTGTTACCGTTCGCCCCAACGATATCGCTGAAAATATCAAGAACAACAACGGCTTCATCCCCGGCGTGAAACCCGGCAAGAAGACCGCCGACTATCTTGATTCGATCCTGTCGCGCATCACCCTGCCCGGATCGATCTTCCTCGGCATTGTGGCCATCCTTCCCGCCTTCGCCCGTTTCTTCGGCGTGAGTCAGAACTTCGCCCAGTTCTTCGGAGGCACATCGCTCCTGATTCTTGTTGGTGTGGTGCTCGACACCCTTCAGCAGATCGAGAGCCACCTGATGATGCACCACTACGATTCGCTCATGCGCGACGGAAAGATCAAGGGCCGCACCACAGGCAACGCTTATTGATCCCGTCCCGTCATCATCTATGGCCAGTATTAATGAATCTGACTGTCATTAACCACCGATGATATATCTCAAGACACCTGAGCAACTCGAGCTCATGCGCAACGCAGCCACCCTCGTGAGCCGCACACTTGGCGAGATAGCCAAGTGGGCGCTCCCGGGAGTGACTACCCGCAAAATCGACACCGTGGCCCGCGAATTTATCCGCGACAATGGCGGCATACCAGCGTGCCTCGGCTACGGAGGCTTTCCCGGCACCGTGTGCTGTGAGGTAAACGAAACTGTTGTCCACGGCTTCCCCTCGCAGTACGAACTGCGCGAAGGCGACATTTTTGGCGCCGACACCGTGGTTGAGCTCGACGGTTTCTGCGGCGATATGTGCTACACCTTCCCTATCGGTGAGGTGGATGAGAAAGTCCTCGCGCTCCTTCGCACTACCAAGGAATCGCTTTATGTAGGCATCGAGGCCTGCCGCCCCGGCCATCGTATAGGCGACATCTCCAATGCAGTGCAGACATATTGCGAGCGACGCGGATATTCGGTGGTGCGCGAGATGTGTGGCCACGGTATCGGAGCCAAGATGCACGAAGATCCTGAAGTGCCCAACTTCGGTCGCCGAGGCATAGGCCCTGTGATCCGAAACGGCATGTGTCTCTGCATCGAGCCTATGATCAATATGGGTTCACGCAACATAGTGATCGAACGCGACGGATGGACTTGCCGCACCCGCGACCGCAAGCCTTCCGCCCACTACGAGCACACCCTCGCCATCCACGACGACATCACCGAGGTGCTCACCACGTTTGACTACGTGGCCCAGGAGCTCGGCGACAGATTTATCTAATCACAACCAACCATAGAGCTTTTTTACCCAACCAATCTAAATGGCAAAACAAGCAGCAATCGAACAGGACGGAGTAATCGTCGAAGCACTCAGCAACGCGATGTTTCGCGTCGAACTTGAAAACGGCCACGAACTCACAGCCCACATCTCCGGCAAAATGCGTATGCACTACATAAAAATTTTGCCCGGCGACAAGGTGAGAGTCGAAATGTCGCCCTACGACCTCTCGAAGGGCCGAATAGCCTTCCGCTACAAGTAAACTGAGCTGCAACGGCACGCGCTCGCTCCTCTTAAACCCCTACCAAGCAACACAATAACGAAAAAATAGCATAATCATCATGAAAGTCAGAGCTTCCGTTAAAAAGCGCACTCCCGACTCGAAGATCGTCCGTCGCAAGGGCCGTCTTTACGTCATAAACAAGAAAAATCCTAAATATAAGCAGCGTCAAGGCTGAATTTTTACTACTTTTGCAAAAAAATTAGTCTTCAATAATATATGGCAGTACGCATAGTGGGAGTTGATCTCCCCCAAAACAAGAGAGGTGAGATAGCCTTGACCTACATCTTCGGCATCGGTCGCAGCGCTGCAAAGAGCATCCTCGACAAGGCCGGAGTTGACCGCGACATCAAAGTCAAAGACTGGACCGACGACCAGGCAGCCAAGGTTCGTGAAGTGATCTCCACCGACCATAAGGTAGAAGGTGATCTCCGCAGCGAAATCCAGCTCAACATCAAGCGTCTCATGGATATCGGTTGCTACCGTGGTATCCGTCACCGCAACGGCCTTCCCGTTCGCGGACAGAGCACCAAGAACAATGCCCGTACCCGCAAGGGCCGCAAGAAAACAGTCGCCAACAAGAAGAAAGCTACAAAATAATAATACCAGTTTATGGCTAAAAAGACAGTCGCAGCTAAGAAGAGAAACGTCAAGGTCGACGCTAACGGCCAGCTCCACGTACACTCTTCCTTCAACAACATCATCGTGTGCCTGGCCAATTCCGAAGGTCAGGTCATCTCCTGGTCCAGCGCAGGTAAAATGGGCTTCCGTGGCTCTAAGAAGAATACGCCCTACGCTGCCCAGATGGCCGCACAGGATTGTGCCAAGACCGCTTTCGACCTTGGCCTCCGCAAGGTGAAGGCCTATGTAAAGGGTCCCGGCAACGGCCGCGAATCCGCCATCCGTACCATCCACGGCGCCGGCATCGAGGTAACTGAGATTATCGACGTTACTCCGCTGCCCCATAACGGCTGCCGTCCTCCCAAGCGCAGAAGAGTCTGAGCCAAGTCGCGGTGTGATTTCCTTCTGCTGGGAGAACACCGCTGCGATGTAGCTGACACCACTCCTCACGGGATTGCCGCAGGGCGCGGCAGGAGAAACAGGCCCATCAATGGTCGTCATCGGCCTACGGCGCCTCTCCGGCTAATTTTTTCGATCAATCAGCGCCCGCTTCAACGCAGCGCATATCAGTCTCTGATTATGCCGCGCTTCATTCCTGAGGCAATCGGATTTCCGTTTCCCGGAAGTCTGCAATCTCCTCTCTCCCGTGTCGAATATTGTGTGTGCCACTGCCACGGGTGCCGCAAGGCGTCGAATAGACCATACTTTTATCACCTCTCTATGGTCGCGGCTGCACGTCTTGCCAATCCCGGGCGACACCGCAGAGGATTTTTTTACTCTCCCGACAGCAGCCCTGTACCGGCATCAGACCTCACCCCTCCTCCTCGTTTACTTTCCTTTACATTACCCAAGCACAAACCCTCTTACTAATGGCAAGATATACCGGTCCTAAGACCAAGATCGCCCGAAAATTCGGCGAGCCCATCTTCGGCCCCGACAAAGTCCTCTCCAAGAAGAACTTCCCCCCGGGTCAGCATGGCGCCAACAAGCGTCGCAAGACCTCCGAGTATGGCGTTCAGCTCCGTGAGAAGCAGAAGGCCAAATATACTTATGGTGTTCTCGAGCGCCAGTTCCACAACCTCTTCGAGAAAGCTACCCGCATCAAGGGTATCACCGGTGAAATCCTTCTCCAGCTTCTCGAGAGCCGTCTCGACAACGTCGTTTATCGTCTGGGTATCGCCAAGACCCGCGCCGCTGCCCGTCAGATCGTCCTCCACCGCCACATCACCGTCAATGGTCAGGTTGTCAACATCCCTTCCTATCAGGTAAAGCCTGGCGATGTAGTTGGTGTTCGTGAAAAGGCAAAATCTCTCGAAGTTATCGCCGACTCACTGGCCGGCTTCAACCACAGCAAGTATCCCTGGATCGAATGGGACGAAGCCGCCAAGGCCGGCAAGTTCCTGCATGTTCCCGCACGCGAGGACATACCCGAGACCATCAAGGAGCAGCTCATCGTCGAGTTGTATTCTAAGTAATCTTAATTTCGATCCAAATGGCTATCTTAGCATTCCAGAAACCCGACAAGGTCATCATGCTCGAGGCCGACAACTCCTTCGGCAAGTTTGAGTTCAAACCCCTGGAGCCCGGCTACGGCATCACAATCGGCAACGCCCTTCGCCGTATCCTGCTTTCGTCGCTCGAAGGCTTTGCGATCTCGTCGATCCGCATCGACGGCGTTTTGCATGAGTTCGACACAATCGAAGGGGTGGTGGAAGATGTGACCAACATCATCCTCAACCTCAAGAAAGTTGATCTCAAGCAAGTCGTTGACGATGTCGATTTCGAGCGTGTCCTTATCAACGTGTCCGGCAAGGAGGAGTTCCGAGCAGGCGACATAGGTAAGGCCCTCAACGGGTTTGAGGTTCTCAACCCTGACCTTGTAATCTGTCATTTGGCTCCCGGAGCTTCTTTCTCGATCGAGCTCACTGTCAACAAGGGTCGCGGATGGGTTCCCGCGGAAGAAAACCGCAATCCCTCCGACGATGTGAATGTGATCGCAATCGACTCCATCTACACCCCCATCAAGAATGTCAAGTACACTGTCGACAACTTCCGTGTCGATCAGAAGACAGACTACGACAAGCTGACTATCGAGATCACCACCAACGGCTCCATCCTTCCCAAAGAGGCTCTCAAGGAAGCAGCCAAGATCCTCATTTACCACTTCATGCTCTTCTCCGATGAGAAGATCACCCTCGAGACAACCGAAGAGGATGGCACCGAGGAGTTTGATGAGGAAGCTCTCCACATGCGTCAGCTGCTCAAGACCAAGCTTGTCGACATGGATCTCTCAGTCCGTGCCCTCAACTGTCTGAAGAGCGCTGAGGTAGAGACCCTCGGCGAGCTCGTGCGCTACAACAAGACCGATCTGCTCAAATTCCGCAACTTCGGTCGCAAGTCGCTCACTGAGCTTGATGAGCTTCTCTCCAATCTCAACCTCCAGTTCGGGATGGATATTTCACGATACAAACTCGATAACGACACCAACAAGCAATGAGACATAATAAAAAATTCAACCACCTCAGCCGCAAGAAGGCTCATCGCGACTCACTGCTCGCCAATATGACCATCGCCCTGATCATGCGCAAGCGCATTTTCACCACGCTGGCTAAGGCTAAGGCTCTCCGCGTTTACGCCGAGCCCCTTATCAACCGTGCTAAGGACGACTCGATGGCCAACCGTCGTCTCGTCTTCAGCTACCTCCAGAACAAGGAGGCCGTCACCGAACTTTTCCGTGAGGTGGCACAGAAGATCGCCGACCGCAACGGCGGCTATACCCGTATCCTCAAGACCGGCAACCGTCTCGGCGACAATGCCAAGACCTGCTTCATCGAGCTTGTCGACTACAATGAGGCTATGCTCAAGACCGCTGGCGAGGGCAAGAAGACCCGCACCCGCCGCTCACGTCGCAAAGCTGCTGCCGAGGCTCCCGCAGCCGAAGCTCCCGCAGCTGAAACCCCCGCTGCTGAGTAACTTCAACTCCACAGATATTCTTTCCAGCGTCCCGGCTAAAAAAAGCAGCCGGGACGCTGTGTTTTTATACCTCCGTGTGAACCCTTTTCCGCGAAAAATTATTACCTTTGCAGTGACATAACCCATTGTCTGACACAAACAGAGTTATAACATAAACAATAACATATCCCACCGTTATGAAAATCGAAAAAATCATCGGTCGCGAGGTTCTTGACTCGCGTGGCAATCCTACCGTTGAAGTCGACGTAATCCTCGAATCTGGCGCTTTCGGCCGCGCCTCTGTTCCCTCCGGCGCTTCCACCGGCGAAAATGAAGCCCTCGAACTCCGCGACGGCGACAAGTGCCGCTACATGGGCAAGGGTGTGACCAAGGCTGTTGCCAATGTCAATGGTCCTATCGCTGAGGCCCTCGTTGGCATGTCGGCTCTCGATCAGATCCGTATCGACGAGACTATGCTCGCCCTCGACGGCACCGAGACCAAGAGCAATCTCGGCGCAAACGCCATCCTCGGTGTTTCACTCGCCGTGGCTAAAGCTGCCGCTGACTATCTCGATCTCCCCCTTTACAAGTACATCGGTGGCTGCAACACCTACGTGCTCCCCGTGCCCATGATGAACATCATCAACGGCGGCGCCCACTCCGATGCTCCCATCTGCTTCCAGGAATTCATGATCCGTCCTGTTGGCGCTGCTTCCTTCAAGGAAGGCATCCGCATGGGTACTGAAGTGTTCCACAACCTCAAGAAGGTGCTCCACGCCCGTGGTCTCTCAACCGCTGTCGGCGACGAAGGTGGCTTTGCTCCCGCTCTCGATGGCACCGAAGATGCTCTCAATGTAATCATGGAGGCTATCAAGAAGGCTGGCTATACCCCTGGCAAGGATGTTACCATCGGTCTCGACTGCGCTTCTTCGGAGTTCTATGTTGACGGTGTTTACGACTATCATCAGCTCAAGGACGGCACCGTGAAGGAGCCCAACGGCAAGAAGCTCACTTCCAAGGAGCAGGCCGAATATCTCGAGAAGCTCATCACCGAGTATCCCATCGACTCGATCGAAGACGGCATGGCCGAAAACGACTGGGAAGGCTGGAAGATCCTCACCGATCTCATCGGCGACCGTTGCCAGCTCGTGGGCGACGACCTTTTCGTAACCAATGTGAAGTACCTCCAGAAGGGTATCGACCTCGGCTGCGCCAACTCTATCCTCGTTAAGGTTAACCAGATTGGCTCGCTCACCGAGACCCTCCGCGCCGTAGAGCTCGCTCAGCGCAATGGCTACACTGCCGTTATCTCCCACCGTTCAGGTGAGACTGAGGATGCCACCATTGCCGACATCGCAGTTGCTACCAACGCCGGCCAGATCAAGACCGGTTCGGCTTCGCGTTCCGACCGTATGGCCAAGTACAACCAGCTTCTCCGCATCGAAGAGCAGCTCGGTTGCGCAGCTGTCTATGGCTATGGCCGCAAGAGCCGTCGTCCCCAGGCTTGAGAATTCTGACAGGGCGTAGACCCTGCTGCTGAATTATCCATCATCACCGCCGCGTCCTATTGAATCCCCCGTGACCCCGTGGGGCCGACATAAGGCGCGGCGGTTTCTTTTTTCCTCTCATGTTGTCATGATTTTTCAATTAGCTGTGATATTTCTCTTCCTTGCCTTAGGCGAATTTGTCGTGTGGTTAACCGGAGTGCCGGTGCCGTCGTCGATCATAGGCATGGTGCTTCTTGCGGCGTCGCTCAGTTCAGGCATTCTCGACATCCGACGTGTCGACAAGGCGGCCGACTTTCTTGTCAAAAACCTCGGCTTTTTCTTCGTGCCGGCCGGAGTGGGGCTTATCAACTGTCTTGGATTGCTGTCTGAGCAATGGATGCCTATAGTGTTTGCCTCTGTATTGTCAACGTTTGTGGTGATTGCTGCAACCGGGTGGAGCCATCAGGCGGCGCGCCGTTTTTTCTCGCATCGCAATTCAAGCAAATCTTCACGTCATGGACTTTCTGACTAACCGCTATTTTCTGCTTGCCATCACATTCGGCGCTTTTCTTGCTGCGCGCCGCCTTCAGCGATGGGCCGGAGGCACCCCTATCCTCAATCCCATTCTGCTTGCCATCATTGCCATTATAGCATGGCTGCTGGCGTCAGGCACACCCCATTCTGCTTATGCTCCGGCGGGCGAGTATATTGATTTCTGGCTCAAGCCGGCTGTTGTTGCGCTCGGTGTGCCTCTCTCGCGCCAGCTTTCGGTGATCCGCCGTCAGCTCATCCCTCTCCTTGTTGCCGAGACCATCGGTTGTGTTGTAGGTATAGTGTCGGTGGTGTTGTTTGCCGAGCTATTCGGCGCTACGCGCGATGTCGTTATGTCGCTCGTGCCTAAATCGGTCACCACGCCTATTGCCATTGAGGTGGCACAGACCATAGGCGGCATACCTGCTCTCACGGCGGCAGTGGTTGTGGCAACGGGTATATTCGGATCCATCGCCGGCTTCAAGATGATGAGCCTATCGCGAGTCAAGAGTCCCATAGCGCAAGGAATCTCCATGGGCACGGCAGCCCATGCTGTCGGTACCTCCGCAGCTCTCGACCGCTCGGCACGCTATGGCGCTTTCTCCTCGCTCGGCCTTATCCTCAACGGCCTGCTCACGGCGTTGCTTGCGCCGTTTATACTTGCCGCGATGGGCTATTCGGTGTAAATCAGACGTGGGCTCAGTAGCTGCTCAGCCTGAACACCCTGATACCGGCAACATCGCGCTGTCGGCGCAGATAGTCGGCGAGTGGCTTGGCTTCTACTGTCACCTTGCCTGAAGCCGACGAAGCGTGCATCAGGTGCGCTTTGCCTTTGATCATTGTGATTATCCCCACATGGCTTACGTCCAATCCCTCTTTCTTCGACACAAGAGCCACGATGTCTCCCTCCTCTAATCGAGCGCCACCCACGTTGGCGCTCTTTATGTATATCATACGGTGACCATGGTAGCCGCTTTCCACATTTTTCATCGCTGCGAATGTAGCCGAGTCGGTCAGGGCAGGGTAGTCGGAGCGATGGGATGTTATCCAGTCAAGGCTTTTCACCATACGGTCGGAGCGTCCGACAAAATCAGTCACTTCGCGCAGCAATCCCTTGGTCGAGTTGTCGAGTGCCCAGTCGCTGATATAATGGAGGCGCGAGGCGTAGCCGTTCATTTTGCCACCTCTGTAGCGCAGCCTCTCGAGATTGAAAGCATAATCGCGCCATGAAGAGCGCTTCTCTCCGGCCGTCAACGCAAGCGCCATGGCATTTTCTATAAAAGTCGTGCAGTCCATCCCGTCAAGGTTGATGCGCAACATCTCGTCTTCCCCTTCGAGCGTGCCACTCTTATAGGGCGTACCGAGAAACTGTCGGCCCATTTCTGCCACAAAGCTCTGGGGCGCACGTCGCGAGTGCGGATCCTTTTCTATTGCTTCGACAAGAATACCTGTTAGCCGGGCCGTATCCGATGCTTCGTTGTTGAAAGAGATGTTGGCCGGCATAGCCTGACCGGTTGCACTGCTTATATATAAATAAAGAGATGCAGCTAATATGAGGAAACGTTTCATTGCTGTTGGTTCTTTTTTGATGATTGGTCTTTGTTGATCTTGATTTCATGCAAAGGTACGAAACCACCTCGACACGTCCAAACTTCTTCCCTTTTATGCCATATAATGGCTTGTCTTGACCAATCTCTATTCAGGAGGCGAAAAAGGGTGTTTTAGGATATGTCAGGGGAGGTCAGTGTTAATAAAGGTTAAACACATGAACCTTATTTTGGGGCTTATTGTTTAGACATTCAGCGCGTTGGGTCGATTTTCGGCGAAAATGCAAGAAAATTTTCTTTGCCGAGAATTTGCACAATCCAAAAAGTCGCCTTAACTTTGCACTCGCTTTCGGGAACGATGCTCCCACAGCACTGAGAACATTGAAAGATTTACAATAGACAAGAAGTAGTACAAGAGTCATTACAAAATGATGCTCAAGTCAATTCTTCAACCAAGTCGAAACACAATAGCGGAAAGAAGACATCCGACCGATCGACCTTCAGTCGTTTGGTGAGTCAGACCGGAGCCGCCGATCAAAAGGCAGCATGACCGGATCGACACAAACAACAAACGGAAATATATAGAAATATATAAACAACAACGAAGAGTTTGATCCTGGCTCAGGATGAACG
>CAJTUF010000011.1:0-41923 GCA_910579675.1 uncultured Muribaculaceae bacterium
TTCACGGAGTCGGGTTGCAGACTCCGATCCGAACTGAGACCGGCTTTCGGGTTCCGCTCCCTGTCGCCGCCTGGCTTCCCGCTGTACCGGCCATTGTAACACGTGTGTCGCCCCGGACGTAAGGGCCGTGCTGATTTGACGTCATCCCCGCCTTCCTCACAGCTTGCGCCGGCAGTCTCGACAGAGTGCCCAGCTTGACCTGCTGGCAACTGTCGATGGGGGTTGCGCTCGTTATGGCACTTAAGCCGACACCTCACGGCACGAGCTGACGACAACCATGCAGCACCTCGACACAGGTCCCGGAGGACTGCCTGATTTCTCAGATCATTCCTGTGTCGTTTGAGCCCGGGTAAGGTTCCTCGCGTATCATCGAATTAAACCACATGTTCCTCCGCTTGTGCGGGCCCCCGTCAATTCCTTTGAGTTTCACCGTTGCCGGCGTACTCCCCAGGTGGAATACTTAACGCTTTCGCTGTATCACTCAGATCTCATTTGACCCGAACAATTAGTATTCATCGTTTACTGCGTGGACTACCAGGGTATCTAATCCTGTTCGATACCCACGCTTTCGTGCTTCAGCGTCAGTTGGGCGCCGGTATGCTGCCTTCGCAATCGGAGTTCTGCGTGATATCTATGCATTTCACCGCTACACCACGCATTCCGCATACTTCTCGCCCACTCAAGACAATCAGTTTCAACGGCGGGAAGAGGTTGAGCCTCTCAATTTTACCGCTGACTTAACTGTCCGCCTACGCACCCTTTAAACCCAATAAATCCGGATAACGCTCGCATCCTCCGTATTACCGCGGCTGCTGGCACGGAGTTAGCCGATGCTTTTTCTTCAGGTACTCTCATCCTGCCACGCGTGGCAGTTTTTGCTCCCTGACAAAAGAGGTTTACAATCCATAGGACCGTCTTCCCTCACGCGACTTGGCTGGTTCAGCCTCCCGGCCATTGACCAATATTCCTCACTGCTGCCTCCCGTAGGAGTCTGGTCCGTGTCTCAGTACCAGTGTGGGGGACCTTCCTCTCAGAACCCCTACGCATCGTCGCCTTGGTGGGCCGTTACCCCGCCAACCAGCTAATGCGCCGCATGCCCATCCTTGTCCGATAAATCTTTGGCTGCAGGGAGATGTCTCCCCGCAGCGTTATGCGGTATTAGACGGAATTTCTTCCGCTTATCCCCCTGACAAGGGCAGGTTGCATACGTGTTACTCACCCGTGCGCCGGTCGCCAGCGGGAGTATTGCTACTCCCCTGCTGCCCCTCGACTTGCATGTGTTAAGCCTGTCGCTAGCGTTCATCCTGAGCCAGGATCAAACTCTTCGTTGTTGTTTATATATTTCTATATATTTCCGTTTGTTGTTTGTGTCGCTCGGGTGTCTCTTTCGAGACCGGCCTTCCGACTCATCTTCACTCGCGGTATCGAATTGTCGCTTTCCTCAGTTTAGGATGACTCGCAGATTATTGTAGTAGTGTCGTTTTACCTTTGGTGGATTGACAGAGACAATCTCAGTCATGACTTGCATGACTCTTTTGCTCTTGTACTACTTCGTCGAAATTGCAAGTATTTCAATGTTCTCTCGTTCCGGTGCCGACCGTCAGGCGGTCGGAGTGAAACGCGGTGCAAAGTTACAACCTTTTTTTGAGACCGCCAAATTTTTTTGAGATTTTTTTTGAACCTCTCAGCGATGTCTCGCGTTTTACCGGATTGCCTTCGGGCTTCGTTTGCGCTGCTTTTAGCGTCTCTCCCGAAAAGCGAGTGCAAAGGTAGAGACTTTTCCGTTATCCACCAAATATCCGAACCAAAAAGTTCGCAATTTAATATTCGTTAACAATTATATACCCCTTACACCTTATTTATTATATATAGGGCCACACAAAAGCACGCCAGAGCCCATAAAAGGCAACCCAAACCACTTATGCCGGAAATAGCCCTCCTCAGACCCAAATCGCCCCGAAACACCCCTCGATTTTTTTCACCATCGACAAAAAAAATCACAGTTTCACCCCTCATCGCTCTCTTTTTAAAAAAACATTATATACCGAAGTGGATCACGGTCAACATTACAGCGCCCGCCAATGTTATGATTATAAAAAAGAGAATCAACAACAACATTAAATATATTCACATCATGAAACCTCTTGTCAACCTCAATTACTTTGGTCGTAGCAAAGCCTGGTGGGTAGTGCTTCTCATCGGCATACTTATGGTGCTTTGCGGATTTGCCTATTGGTTCTGGCCCCAACCAGCCTATGCAGTAGCATCGCAGATATTCGGCTGGCTCCTTGTGCTCGCCGGCATAGTCCAATTATGCGCCGCCGCCGGCCCTAACCGCGGAAAAGGCTGGGGATGGTGGATAGCCGGTGGCGTCATCGACATGTTTATCGGCTTCCTCATGGTGCAGAGCATCATCATCTCAGAGGCCGTATTTCCCTACTTTGTCGCCATGATATTCCTATACTGGGGAATCAGCGCAATATGCTCAGCTGTACACAACAACGAAAATGGTCACAAATACTGGTGGCTCTACCTTGTAAACGGCATACTGCTTCTCCTGATCGGATTTTTCCTTGTTCAGGCCGGATGGGTAGGCGACATGATGATGGTAAGCTTCCTGACCTCACTGGCATTTATCTACTGGGGTTTCTCCATAGCAATGTTCAGCTACGACATGCGCCCAGTCAAAGAATGACATGCCACCAGCCCCGCGCCATTTCTGTCGGCCAATGACCACACAAACGGTTTGACCAAGATATAGAAAAATTAGCAGGTGCTATGCAGGCACCTGTTAATTTTTATTATAGGCAAAGAAATTAATCTGCAACTGCGGGAAAAATAAAAAAGTTTTGACTACCTTTGTAAATGGGGAAGAATATCCCATCGATCCGGGCCGCACCTCTCTACAGATCGGTCGGCCATAAGTCAACAACACAATCAACCAACTCTCCCATCGATATGAACATCAACCGCTTACTTATTGCAGCACTCTCTATTGCCGCCATAGCTCCGGCAGGATGGTCGCAGTCGTTTGACGACGACATCTACTACGATGCCTCAAAAGCAAAGAAAAAAGAGACAGTAGCCAAGAAGGTACGGACAACCGAACCGGCCTCCTTCCCTGCTGCCGACACCTATGCGGGCGAACTCACTTCATCGACCCGAGATATCGACGAATATAACCGTCGCGGCATTTTTGCCGTGCCCGATTCTGTTCAGGCCGACTCTTTGGCCAAACAACTTGATGCGTCGGGCGACGCCTTTGCCAACACCCGACGAATAGAGCGATTTTACAATCCCGAAGTGGTGATTGAAAATCCCGACGCCACCGTTGCTGAGTATTACTACAGCGACCAACCTGCCGAAATCAATATCTACGTAAACAATCCCTACCCATTCTTCGGAACGGCAGCCATGTACTATGACCCATGGTTTTTCGGCCCTGGATATTACAACCCATGGTATTACGGAGGCTTCTACAACCCCTGGTCGTGGGGCTGGGGGCCGTCGTGGAGTTGGTCGTGGGGCTGGGGTCCTTCCTGGGGCTGGGGTCCTTCCTGGGGCTGGGGCCCATCGTGGGGCCCGTCGTGGGGCTGGACACCCGGCCATCACCGTCCCATTGCCACCCGCCCGCAGCCACCCCATGGAGGCAATCATGCAGGCTCATACCGCCGCGCAGCCTCTGCTTCGGGCGGACGCTATCTTGGCTCGGGTGGATCGGCTGGTGGCACGCGCCCATCGACCTCTTCCGGATCCAACTGGAACATAGGCAATGTAGGTACCCGTCCCGGCACTTCGTCGGGCTATCGTCCCGGAGCATCGGGCAGCAATCGTGGCGGCGGATCAGCCACAAACGCCACCGGCCGCCGGCCAGGAACTACCCTGAACAATAACCGCGGCACCCGCAACCAGAACTCCTACAACAACCGCAACAATACCGACCGCACCTACAACCGCTCGACCCAAAACAATTCAACTTACCGTTCCAACAGTGGCGGATCTATGGGTGGAGGGTCATTCCGCAGTGGCGGCGGTGGCGGATCATTTCGCAGCGGAGGTGGCGGAGGTGGCCATACCGGTGGCGGAGGTCGCCGCCGTTGAGCAGCCCGTCCACCCTACCCTATCCATAGCATCCACAAAACACCACACACCTAATAAACAAATAGAGAGATGACGACACCACGTTTCATAGCCATAGCCTCTATCCTTGCTTTGGGAGTCGCCACAGCATCAGCCCAAAGCGCCGTCGATGCCTACTCCCTGTCGAGAAACGACTTCAAGGGCACAGCCCGCTTCATGTCTATGGGCGGAGCTTTCGGTGCCCTTGGAGGCGACATTTCGACCCTCAACCAAAATCCAGGCGGCATCGGCATCTATCGATCCAATGATGTGGGCATAACCCTCGATCTGGATCTCCAACACTCGAGCACCAACACCGGTGGGCTTAAAATGACCGACAACCAGACAAAGTTTCATGTCAACAACTTCGGTTATATAGGCGCCATAAACACCGGCAGCGATGTGATACCCTTCCTCAACTTCGGAGCAAGCTATACACGAGCCAACTCATTCGACCGTCGGTTTCGCGGACGCAACGGCAATCTGCAGGGCTCGTTTTCCAACTTCATAGCCGGGGCCACCTCGGGCGAAGGATCATATGCAGGATGGAGTCAGGCCGATCTGACCCAGATCGACAACGATTATAATCCCTACACCGACTCGTGGGCTCCGTGGATGAGCATCCTCGCATACAACGCATATCTTATAAACCCGCAACCTGGAACCCCCGAATCGGCCAACAAATATCAAGGTCTATGGCAGGGTGGCACCTCGGGCAACTCTGAAATGGTATATGAAGAGAAGGGTTATGTGGATGAGTACAACATCAGCTTCGGCGGCAATGTGATGAACACCCTCTACTGGGGCCTCGGCTTCGGTATCACCGATATCAACTACACCGCCAACTCATTCTTCGACGAAGAACTGAGTCATGCCTCAATCCCAAACTACGAAGCCACAGGAGTGGTAAACGGCGATGCATACTATGGACTCGACTCATGGAAACATATCACCGGCACCGGCTTCAACTTCAAATTGGGCGTGATAGTTAAACCGATCAACGAGCTCCGCCTCGGCCTGGCAGTCCATACCCCCACCTACTACAACCTCACACAACAGTCGTGGGCTCGGGTAGACTACAACTACTCATCGGGCTACAATTCGAGCGCCGAAACCAACGACGGATGGAACTATCAGATCGACTGGAAGCTCCGGACACCCTGGCGCCTTATAGTATCGGTGGCCGGTGTGCTCGGAGGCAGAGCTATCATCTCGGCCGACTACGAATACCGGCCCTACCAAAACATGGCCATACGCGATGCCGACGGGAACCCCTTCACCTACTCAGGCAGCTCCACCGATTTTCTCAAAGGAGATATCGAGAGCTACTATCAGAGCAGCAACATATTGCGCGTAGGCGCCGAATATCGTCTCACTCCGGCCTGGAGTGTACGTGCCGGCGTCAACTACGAGTCGTCCCCCTCTACCAGCTATGCCCGCTCAGCCCAAGCCGACATATTTACAGAAGGCCCACAGGATTGCGGCACCATGCCCTCCTACACCATGGACAAAGCCACAACCTATCTCACCTGCGGACTCGGATATCGTTACCAGTCGTTTTATATCGATGCAGCCTATGTGTATAAAAACCAGAAAGCTGAATACCGGCCCTACACACCCAACGACTACACGGCTACCCCCGCCGCCACTGAAGTGACCGACTCCAATTCTCAGATAGTGCTTTCGATGGGCTTCAGATTCTAAATCTCCCCTTATCCCAACCCCAACCCTTATAAAGTCTAAAACAGTCAGAGGCCCCGCCATCCATTCAGGCGAGGGCCTCTGATTGCACTTGGGTCTATCTCATCACAACACCGATAGCCACCTTTGTAGCGCCCTTTGTCGGGGTCGCAATAATAAAAAAAAGCGAAAAAAAACCGCCATGTCGCATAAAATTGCTAACTTTGCAGCCTTATTCAATCTGTTGACAAATCAAACAATATTAAGATCGCCTGTATGCCCGATGGCGCAGCAGCCGACTTAAAAGCAAATCAATGAAGCCATTACAAGCCAAACTCGCCCGCTATACCGCACCGCAGGAAGCAAAGGCCGCAGGTGTTTATCCCTACTTCCGCGCCATATCATCGGAGCAGGATCCGGAAGTGATTATCAACGGTCGCCGCGTACTGATGTTCGGTTCCAACTGCTATACGGGTCTAGTCAACGACCCACGCATCAAAGAAGCCGCTATCGAAGCTACCCGCAAATATGGCACCGGTTGCGCCGGTTCCCCCTTCCTCAACGGCACCCTTGATCTCCACAAGCAACTGGAAGCCCGCCTTGCCGAATATATAGGTAAGGAAGATGTGATGATCTACTCCACAGGCTTTGAAGTAAACCTCGGTGTAGTGTCATGTCTTACAGGCCGCGAAGACTACATTCTTTGGGACGAACAGGACCATGCCTCTATCATAGAAGGCCGTCGCCTGTCGTTCAGCCAATCGCTCAAATATCGTCACAATGACATGGAGTCGCTTGAGAAGCAACTCCAGAAGTGCGATCCCGACAAGGTCAAACTCATTGTCAGCGACAGTGTGTTTTCGATGGAAGGCGATGTGGCCAACGTTCCGGCTATGGTAGAGCTTGCCAAGAAATACAATGCCTCCGTAATGATTGACGAAGCACACGGCATAGGTGTCTTCGGCCCCGGCGGTCGTGGAGTATGTCATCACTATGGTGTGGCCGATGATGTCGATCTAATCATGGGCACCTTCTCCAAGAGCTTCGCTTCGCTTGGCGGCTTCATAGCAACCGACAAGGAGATCACCAACTTCCTCCGCCACCATTCACGCTCCTATATCTTCACCGCCTCCATCACCCCCGCTTCCACCGCCGCAGCCCTCAAGGCCATCGACATCATGGAGCAGGAACCTGAGCGTCAGGAGCAGCTCTGGAAGCTCACCCACAAGGCCCTCGAGGGATTCCGCACCATGGGCTGCGAGATAGGCCACACTTCCACGCCTATCATCCCCCTGTTCATCCGCGACAACTTCAAGACCTTCGCAGTGACCCGCGACCTGCTTGAAGAGGGTATATTTGTCAACCCAGTGGTGTCGCCCGCCGTTGCCCCTCACGACACTCTGATCCGTTTCAGCCTCATGGCCACCCACACCGAAGCTCAGGTAGACACGGCTCTCGAGAAGATCGAGAAGATATTCCGCAAGCACGGCATCCTGAAATAACCCACCGACGGTTCAATCACCCATAATACACTCAAGCCGGAGCGGCCTTCTATAAAGGTGCTCCGGCTTTTTTACTGAAAGCCATTTATGAAAGACATGGATAAGGAGATGCAGGATTGGGTCAGCCGACACGCATCCGACGATCCTCTGCGCCTGCGTCTGAAATACCGGGGCGACGATGCAATCGCGCAAGCGATAATGCAGATTGAGTGCCGCCGCAAAGCAGCCTCGCGCATTCCTTTGGCCTTGCAATGCGACTCCTTCCTCTTCCCCACCTCACTCTCGGCCGAACAAGCCACCTCAGAAGCCCTGGCATCTATCCATGCCGACATAGCAGGTTACACTCCCGGCAAGCGCCATCTCGACATGACTTGCGGTCTTGGCATCGACGCTTTTGAAGCAGCACGCAGAGGAGCCATGGTCACAGCTATCGACATCGCTCCCGAAGTGGCCGTTGCTGCCGTCCATAATGCCGAAGCTCTCGGACTCGAAAGCCGGTTTGCGGCCCTCAATGCCGATTCTTCCGTCTATATAGCGACCACGGCAGAGAGCTGGGACTCTATATTCATCGACCCGGCGCGGCGTAGCGACTCGGGCGGACGTCTCACCCGCATATCCGATTGCCGCCCCGACGTAGGGTCGCTCCTGTCGCGGATGCTCGATCTTGCTCCCAAAATCATAATCAAGGCGTCGCCCATGCTCGACATGACAGCTCTTGCGGAGGAGCTCAATCAAGCAGCCGGAAAGAAAGGGTGCGTCACTCGGATTATAGCCGTTGGCACAGCCCGCGAATGTAAAGAGATTGTAGCCGTGGTGGAGGCCGGAGTTGAGCGCTATGCAACCGTAGAGGCTATTACTTATGATGCCTCTCAATCGCGACGCATAGACTTTAAAGTTAATGGCAATGCAGCCCCGCCGTCGCGCCACAATCTCCCAATTGAGGGCGACCTCCTCTACGAGCCTTATCCTGCTGTGATGAAAACCATGGCATGGGGAGCCATCGCATCGATCGATCCCTCACTGGCCCAGCTTAACCCCAACACCCATCTGTTTACATCCGGAACCGCAATTGATACATTTCCGGGCATAATGATGACAATCGAGAGGGTGGCATCTATGGGAGGCAAGACCCTAAAAAATATTGCCAAGGAGTATCCCAAGATCAATGTTGCCACCCGCAACTTCCCTATTCAAGCCCCAGAGCTTGCCAAGCGATTGAAAATCAAAGAAGGAGGCGCCCTCAAGCTCTATGGCGCACGCTGCGGCGACAAATCCACACCGGCCATCATCGTGGCCCGGCCTCACAAAACGAGCATCCTCGGATAGAAATAAGGACGGACATAATCGACCGGGCGCAATACCGACCTACCCACCGTCACTACATCGATATCGGCGTTGACCAGGCCAAACTGCTTGTGTTCGCGTCGGCGCCCAAGCTCCTGCTCAAGAGCCTTGAGCGCGACCACCAGAGCCGATACATCAGCCTCGGCCAACGGTGGACGGGGCATCCTTATCACCGCAACAGCATTAGCATAGTCAGGAATCGGCATGAGCGGCGCCCTGCGCTCCCGCATATGTATGTCGGGAGTGACAAACACCGGAGTGGCAGCCACCATACCATAGCGCGCCGACAGGATAGCCGCCGCCGTCAAGACTCGGCGGGAGGCATCGGCAGAATTGGATCCGAGCGACAATGCCGCCGTCAGATCATCGAAGCCACAGTGGTAGGTGCATTGGTCGACTGCCATATCTGCCATGCTGCAAAAGCTTGCAAAAGAAGCATCTCAAGGCCATTTTTCACTTCGGCTCCATGCTCGGCTGCCCGACGCATGAAGAGGGTAGTGTCGGGATTATATATGAGGTCATAGCACAAATGCGCGGAAGTGAGAAGACCGTAGGGTATCCCGGGACACGAATCAACATCAGGCCACATGCCGAGCGGAGTGGTATTGACAATCACCTTGTGGCTGTCCATCACCTCGGGAGTGAGATCGGCATACGTCAGGCGTCCCTCAGCTGCAGTGCGGCTCACGAGCGTGGGCTCAATGCCCAGCGAGCGCAATCCGTGGACCACCGCTTTTGAAGCGCCTCCGGTGCCGAGCACCAGAGCGCGTGTCATATCGGGCTTGATCAGTGGCCTGATGGAGTCGCGGAAGCCTATCACATCGGTGTTGTGGCCAGTAAGAGTGATCCCTCCGCGGCTGTCATATTCCACCGCAACCGTATTGACGGCGCCGATAGAAGCGGCATCGTCCGACAGTGCATTGAGATACGGCATGATCTGCTCCTTGTATGGGATGGTCACATTAAGACCGCAAAGATTCGGAGCCTCTGCCACGGCTTCCATGAAGTCGCCTATGTCGGGAAGCTCGAAGTTGACATATTCAGCGTCAATACCTTCATTTTCAAACTTATTGTTGAAGTAGTCGCGTGAGAAGGAGTGGCCTAATGTGCGGCCGATAAGTCCATAGAGTTGTTGCATAATGCAAAAGTAACACTTTTTGTCAAGTCGGCGGTGAGTTTAAACATGTAAAAATACGTTATTTTCATTAAAACCCCGCTCCGTTGCCCTTTCTTTTGTATAAATTTGCGGCATGACACGTATTCTGACCATTATGCTTCTGTTGGCCGGCCTGTTTATGCAGGCTTTTGCCAGCCATCACAATCAAGATAGCAAGCCCGAGGATTCGGCCTATATGGCCCTTGCCGGCAAAGCCGACTCACTCATGCAGGCCGCCGATTGGGCTGCAGCCGCCGAATGTTATCGCGAGGCCATGCGCTCCGAGCCCGGCAATGGACTCAATCCTCTGCTTATGTGCAATCTCGGCATGTGCCTCAACGAGGCCGGCGATGCCAGCGGCGCCATAATCGCGCTCTCCGACGCCCGTCGGATGATGCCCAGCAGCATCACGGCGGCTCTCAACCGTGCCCAGGTGTTTCGCAGCGCCGGAATGTATGCCGAAGCGTTTGCCGATCTTTCCGACGCTCTCGCCATAGATTCAACTCTGGTCGAGGCGCGCCTGATACATGGCATGATAGCGCTCCGCACCGACAGCATGGAGATAGCCCGCCGCGACTTTACCATCCTCAGCCACCTGCCGGGCGAAGCCGCCCATCTTGCCGCCGCAACAGGCAATGCCATGCTCTTCATGGCCCTTGGCGAATATACCCAGGCCATACCCCCGCTCTCCACCTTGATCGAGAAAGATCCTGCCGATGTCGACTGGCTGAGCCGCAGAGCCTTATGCCGTCTGCTCACTGCCGATCCCGCCGGTGCCTCCGAGGATATAGCCGACGCCATGCGGTTTGCCCCCGAAGATGGCGAGCTTTTCCTCTACCGGGCCATGCTCGGCAAGCTCCGCTTCCGCAATGAGGAGGCCAAGTACGACGCTCGCCATGCCATAACTCTCGGCATCGACCCCGACCATGTGGAGGCCATGCTCAAGCTGGTTGAATGATCTGCCGGGCCTCGGCAAGCGATTCGGGGCGCCCCACGTCGAACCACAATGAGGGCCGCTCGGCCACATAACCCGACACCTCAAGCGTGTCGCTCATCCAGGCATAAAAATCGGTGATTGAAAAAACCTCACTCCCGGTGTGCGACGCATAGCCGGCCAACTGTCCGAAGATCTTCGGCGACACCACATGGATGCCACCGAAGGCTGCGCGTTCGAGCCCCTCGGCTTCGAGCCCGGGAGGGGTCACCTCCCCCGTCTTGAGATTGATGCGTCCGCGAAGGCGCAGACCGGAGTCGAAGAGCAACCTTCGCGACGACTCCCGGAGCGGATCGATCAGCAACGTTGCCACCCCTCCCCTATAATCGTGATAGGCAAGCATAAGGTCGAGTGAGGCATCCGACAATATATCGGCATTATGCACCACTATCGCCTCGGCATCATCAAGCCACTCAGCTGCCGCAAGCAAGCCGCCTCCTGTGTCGAGGAGTTGCCGGCTCTCATCGGCCACCACCACGCGGGCGCCTATCCCATCGGCCTCGGCTGCGAGATAGTCCTTGATCTGATCAGCGAAATGATGCACATTGACCACTATCTCGCCGACACCCGCAGCCACAAGTTTATCTATGACACGGCGCAGCATAGGACGGCCGCCAACCTCTACCATGGCTTTAGGCATCGAATCGGTGAGCGGTCGGAGCCTTGTCCCGAGTCCGGCCGCAAATATCATTCCTTTTATCATCGTATTTCTGCTATTTAGGTCAGGCGAGCTCGGTAATACCCTGCTCGCGATGGATCAGGAGCACTTTCACGCCCCTCTTTCTCAACTCCCCCGCCATAAATTCAGCGCCATACACGGAGCGATGGCGTCCCCCGGTACAGCCAAACGCCACCTGAAGGTGAGTGAATCCGCGGGCAGCATAACGCTCCACAGCCGGAATCACCATCTCCACGGCCTGACGGGCCAGCCTCGGCATCTCGCCGTCGCGTTCAAGAAAGTCTATCACCGCCTCGTCGCGGCCCGTAAGGGAGCGGTATTCGGCATATCGGCCAGGATTGTTGGGATAGCGGCAGTCAAACACAAATCCGCCTCCATTGCCTGAATAATCGCGAGGCAATCCACGCTTGTAGGAAAAGCTCATCACCGTCACTATAAGCTCATCGCGCGACTCGCCCGATTGAGCCACCGGACGGAGTTCGCCAAGCGACCCGACAACAGAAGCAAGGGCCGGCATGCCCGACTGGAGCATCCACCCTTTGAGCTTCCCCAACTCTCGTGCCACTGACGCCATAGGGGTGATAAACGCAGCCTTACCTTCGGTGATGCCGCGCAGTCCGTAGGCACCGAGCACCTGAAGCAGACGAAGCACCAGCACCGGGCGCAGCTGCTCCATAAAACGGTCAACGCCCACCACCATGCCTGTCTCATCCGACAGAGCCTCGACATACACCTCCAGCAACCTATGCCTGATAGCGTCGGGGATACCTGCACGTACATGCCACACAAGCGACACCACATCATAGGCCACCGGGCCTATCCGTCCCCCCTGGAAGTCGATCCATGCCGGGTTACCTTCACGGTCGATCATCACATTGCGGCTCTGGCAGTCGCGGTGGATAAATGCCTTGAAGCGATCGTCAGTGCCGCTCTCGATCATCGACGCGAGAGTCTCAAAATCATTTTCGAGTCCCTCCTCGTCCATCTCGGCTCCGGCCGCCTTCAGAAAGCAGTACTTGAAATGGTTGAGATCCCACATCACAGCCCGTCGGTCCATGGCCGGGCGCGGGTAAAAATAAGCTGGATCGGTCCCTGCCGCCCCGCGATATTGAAGCCTCGGGAGAGCTTCGACACATTTCACAAGGGCTGCCAGGGCCTTCGAGCCCTCCCAATCGCCCGAGCGCTTGGCTTCGTCGATAAGATCCATCAGAGTTGTGTCGCCGAGATCTGTCACTATATATGCTCCGCAATCGGGTTCAGCCGCCACCACGCGAGGCGCAGCGACTCCGTTGTTCTCAAAGCTGCGGGCTATCATGACAAAAGCACGGTTTTCGGCCTCCGACTCTCCGATAGCGCCTATATATGTCGATGCGGGCGTGTTATCACCGGTGGTTGCCGTGAGTCTGTAATAGCGTCGCGACGATGCTGCAGCAGCCAGCGGAGCCACAGCGATCCTACCTTGTATTCCTGCATCAGCAGCCAGACGTAACAGCCGCTCAGTATCTTTTTCTCTCATAAATCATGGTCAATTATATCGGGGAGGTATGGGCGTCACTCTATACGTCGGGAAACCCTTATTCCAGGCCTTACATGGAGAGGAGTGGCGGCCATTGCGCCCATATGGTCGGAAATGTATTTGAGATGATAGCGTTCGCGCCCCAGAAAGTCGAGTGTGAAGCGAGCAGCCGAAGGGTCGACCGACATGTCATCATGACGCCCGGCCACAAGCCGCTCTTTTACTGTAATGTCAAATCCGGCCACCTCGACAGCAAGGCTGAGAGCCCCCTCGGCATGGACGGCTCCTCCGAGTCCCCGGCGTGTGAGCACCACCTTGCCATCATCCATCACCTCCAGATCGATCGCCGGGCTGTCGGATGGCTCATCGTAGATAAGCTTCCCCGCAAGAAGATATTGCTTTGCAGCGCCGCGACCCGATGGCTTGATACACAATCCCACGACTGCCGCCGCCGCGACTGCCGCCATGACATAAAATTCGACGCTTGTATAGAAGGCCATTGCGAAGTGACAGTTAATTGTTGAATAGAAAGGCAGTAATCCGGCCACACTGCGGCGGAATTGGAGCCGCAATGCAAAGGTAACAATTTTTATCGTAACAGCCTACTGCAGTCTAAGCCCCCTTGCCTGAACCTGTTCTTGGCCTGTCTTCATGGCTTGATTCTCTATTTTTTCAATTATTGTGGCGTGTGGACAATTTTTTTGTTTAACTTTGCCGATTGATGCACCATCAAAGTCAGCAATGACTCCTTATTTATAAAACACTTCCACCATTTTTTCATGGCAAAGAACCTCGTTATTGTCGAGTCGCCGGCAAAGGCTAAGACCATTGAGAAATTTCTCGGGCCTGATTACCATGTGATGTCGAGCTACGGTCACATCCGCGATCTCGCCAAAAAAGACTTCGACATAAAGCCCGACAGCGATTTCGAACCCGACTATGAGATCCCCGACGACAAGAAGGAGCTCGTAGATAAGCTTCGCACTGCTGCCGCTCAGGCCGATACGGTATGGCTCGCGTCTGATGAAGACCGCGAAGGTGAGGCCATTGCATGGCATCTTGCCGTTGTGCTCGGTCTCGATCCCGCAACGGCTAAACGAATTGTATTCCACGAGATAACCAAAAACGCTATACTAAACGCCATTGCCAATCCCCGCGAGATCGACACCCGCAGGGTCGATGCCCAGCAGGCCCGCAGGGTGCTCGACCGCATAGTGGGATTCGAGCTCTCGCCTGTGCTCTGGCGCAAGATCAGGCCCGCTCTTTCAGCCGGCCGGGTGCAGTCGGTGGCCGTCAGACTCATTGTGGAGCGCGAGGAGGAGATACGCAACTTCAAGCCTGCGCCCTACTTCCGCGTGAATGCCACTTTCACCACCCCCGACAAGACAACATTCTCGGCCTCTCTCGCCGAGCGTCTGCCCGACCGCGAAGCAGTCGAGGCCACGCTTGCCAAGTTTGTCGGTGCCTCCTGGAGCGTAACCGACATTCAGGTCAAACCTCTCAAAAAGAGCCCTGCGCCACCGTTTACCACCTCCACCCTTCAGCAGGAAGCAGCGCGTAAGCTCGGTTTTTCGGTGAGCCAGACCATGCGCGTGGCCCAGAAACTCTATGAATCGGGACATATAACATATATGCGTACCGACTCGCTCAACCTCTCCAAAGAGGCCATGGCAGCCATATCTGAGGTGATCACCGATCGCCTCGGCAAAGAGTATCTCCACACCCGCCATTACCACACCAACTCGAAGGGTGCCCAGGAAGCCCACGAGGCCATACGCCCCACATATATATCCAACCGCGAGATAAGCGGAGTCACCCATCAGGAAGCCCGCCTCTACGATCTGATATGGAAGCGTGCCGTGGCTTCGCAGATGGCCGACGCCTCGATTGAGAAAACCACCGTGGAGATTTCATCCGATGTGGCCTCCACTCCATCGTTTTCCGCTTCGGGCGAGGTGATCACCCACGACGGATTCCTGCGTCTATACATTGAGAGCACCGACGACGACGCCTCTGCCGACTCGGTGGCCGATGGCGACAGCCGCCTTCCCAAGATGAATGTGGGCGAATCGCTCACTCCGCTGGAGATTGTGGCCAACGAGCGATTTACCCAGCATCCGCCACGCTACACCGAGGCTTCGCTCGTCAAAAAGATGGAAGAGCTCGGCATAGGACGCCCATCGACCTATGCACCTACCATATCAACCATCCAGCAGCGCGAGTATGTGACCAAGAGCAACATTGCCGGCACCAAGCGCGACCTCACCACTATCACCCTCGACTGCGCGTCGAAGGTCATATCCTCGACAACCCGCACCGAGACCGCCGGTGCCGACAAAGGTAAGCTCATGCCTACCGACACCGGCACGATTGTCAATGATTTCCTCACCGAGTTCTTCCCCAATATCCTCGACTATAATTTCACAGCATCGGTCGAAGAGCGTTTCGACGAAATCGCATCAGGCTCTACCCCTTGGAAAAAGGAGATAAGCGACTTCTACGGAGTATTCCATCCCGAAGTGGTCAAAGCGGTCGACACCCGCTTCGACCATAAGCCCGGCGAGCGCGAGCTCGGCGTCCACCCCGAGTCGGGTCGCCCTGTCAGCGTCAAGATTGGCCGCTTCGGACCCGTGGTGCAGATAGGACTGTCGACCGACGACGAGAAGCCGCAGTTTGCCTCGCTCCGACCCGACCAGAGCGTGTTTGACATCACTCTCAACGACGCCCTCAAGCTCTTCGAGCTGCCCCGCACGCTCGGCCAGTGGAACGGATCGGAGGTGATAGCCTCGGCCGGTCGCTTCGGACCCTACATACGCTACGATAAAAACAAATTCGTGTCGATCCCCGACGACATCACGCCGCAGGAAGTGACTCTCGATCAGGCCATCGAGCTTATCGAGGCCAAGAAGGAAGCCGACGCACGCAAGGTGCTCAAGACCTTCGACGAAGATCCCGACATGAAGATTCTCAATGGCCGCTTCGGCCCATATCTCGCTGCCGGTGGCAAAAACTACAAGCTCCCCAAGACTATCGCGTCTGACTCAGCGGCAATTGAAGCTCTAACCACCGACGACTGCCGTCGCATCATGGAGGAGGCTGACAAAGCCCCCGCCAAGCCTCGTCAGGCCCGCCGTTCATCTTCCCGACAGAAAAAATCATGATTATAAAACCTCAGCAACCCGATATGGGCAGCCCGCGACGCGCCCCTCAGGCCCCCGATGTGATCCGAAGGTTCAAGGTGGCCGAGGGTGACCCCTCGCGCCTGCTCGATTTCCTCATAGCCAACCTCCCGGAATTGAAGCGCACGCGCATCAAGCAGATGCTGCGCCATGATCAGGTGGCTCTCGACGGTGTGCCAGTCACCGATGCCCTCTCGCCCCTCGATCCGGGCGATGAAGTAGCTGTCAATTTCACCCGCGAGTTCAGGCTCTTCCGCCACCGCAGGCTCAAGATTGTGTATGAAGACGACGACATCATTGTCGTGGAAAAGGGTTATGGCCTTCTCTCCATGGGCAACGACTCATTTCAGCCTGGCACCGACAGTCACGGCGCTCCGCGCGAGACAGCCTATTCGATTCTTCGCGACTATCTGAAGTGGAAAGATCCCTCATCCAAGCTCTTTATAGTGCATCGCCTCGACCGCGACACTTCCGGACTCATGGTGTTTGCTAAAAACATCCAGACCAAGGAAACCCTCCAGCACAACTGGAACCAGATGGTGCTCGACCGCAAATATGTGTGCGTGGTCGAGGGGCAGCCTGAGCCCGAAACCGGAAGCGTCAGCTCCTACCTCAAGGAAAACTCCAAGTTTGAGGTGTTTTCGCTCGATAATCCCGCTCCGGGCGCCAAACTCGCCGTGACCCGCTACCGCACCATAAGCACCGGCAAGGGATATTCGATGATGGAGGTTGAGCTCGACACCGGACGCAAAAACCAGATAAGGGTACATATGCAGAAGCTCGGCACACCCATAGCCGGCGACCGCCGCTACGGCGGATCATCGTCTGCCGCCCACCGTCTGTGTCTCCATGCCCAGACCCTCCGGTTTGTTCATCCCGCCACAAGGCGTCTCATGTCGTTCACTACACCCATCCCCGCCTCTTTCACCCGATTAATACGATGAACAATGGATATCCGTCAGCTTGTCTCAGCCCTGATTGTCATGATGGCCTGTTCTAACCTCTGTCAGGCAGCCGCACCTAAGATCGACCGCATCGATCCGCCCCATTGGTGGACCGGCATGGCCTCCGACACCCTGCAGCTGATGGTTTATGGACCGGGAATTGCTTCCGCAACTCTCACCCTACCCGATCCCGACAACGACGTGGAGATTATCGAAACTGTCGCTCCCGGGTCGCCCGACTATCTCATTGCCTATCTCAAGGTGGGCCGCGACGCACGTCCGGGATTGCTCAACCTCGACTTCACCACCCAGGCGGGGTCAGCCCGACGCGCCTTTGAGTTGCGCCCGCGCAACACCCGCGGGGCCGCCGGTTTTGACGCCTCCGATGCCCTTTACCTCATAATGCCCGACCGCTTTGCCAAAGGGCAGGCAGCCAACACCGGTCATGAGCGCGACGGACTGCGCTACCCCGCGCCCGATGAGCCCGAAAATCCCAACGGGCGCCATGGAGGCAACATTGCCGGCATGACCGCCCATCTCGACTATATAGACTCGCTCGGTGTCACTGCCATCTGGGTCAATCCGGTCCTGAAAAACGATATGCCCGGCGGATCATACCACGGATATGCCACCACCGACTATTATGCCATAGATCCCCGGCTCGGCACCAACGATGAATGGATCGCTTTTGTCGATTCTTGCCACTCGCGGGGCATAAAAGTGGTGATGGACATGATATTCAATCACTGTGGATCCGGACATCCGTGGCTCGAAAATCCTCCCGCCGACAATTGGTTTAACTTCCCCGACTCGATGGAGATCACCAACCACCGGCTCTCCACACTCTTCGACCCCTACGCCTCCGACTACGACCGCAAGCGCGCCACCGACGGATGGTTTGTCAAAGAGATGCCCGACCTCAACGAGCGCAATCCCCACCTCAAGCGCTACCTGATCCAAAACTCCATATGGTGGATCGAGGAGAGCGGCATCGACGGCATACGCATGGACACCTATCCCTATGCCGACTTCCATGCAATGGCCCGATGGTGCCGCGACGTTGAGCGCGAATATCCGCAGTTCAACATCGTGGGCGAGTGCTGGTATGCCCATGAGGCCCCCGAAGCATTCTGGCAGCGAGGATCAAAGGTCAACCCACTCGGCGATCCATCGCTCCCCACTGTGATGGATTTCAAGCTCATGACCATAGCGCGCGATGCTTTCTCATCCGAGACTGTGCCTTATGCTGCACCCGGAGTGTCGCTCGGCCTCAACGACATATACAACCATCTCGGCTACGACTTCCTGCTCCCCGATCCCAAGCACATACTCACCTTCCTCGATAATCACGACACCGACCGCTTCCTGCTGGAGGAGCCCACCGATCTCTCACACTGGAAGCAGGCCATGACATTTCTCCTTACCTCGCGCGGCATACCTCAGATATATTACGGCACCGAGCTGCTCATGCACGGATCAAAAGAGGGCTCCGACGGCTTCATCCGTCTCAATGTGCCCGAGGCTGAGTTTACACGCGAAGGCCGGTCTGAGCTCCAGAATGAAGCGTGGGACTACCTGTCAACGCTTCTACACTGGCGTCGCTCTATACCCGGATTCTTCCCGGCTGCGAAGATGAAACACTTTGTGCCCATCGGGCCGGTATATGCCTATTCGATGTCGGCCCCGGGCATCGGACCGGAACAGATTTTCGTCATCCTTAACGGATCAGACACCGAGGCAACAATCGACACCACTCCATGGCGCGAAGCCATCGGATCACGCACAGATTTTACCGATGTGGCCTCCGGCAATGCCGTGGCCATAACTCCCGAAATGACTCTCCCGCCACGTGCGGCACTCATTCTACACTGACCGGGAGCCAGCACCTCCTCCCGGCAGTTGCATATTTATACGCTGCGACACATACTAAACCTATGTGTCGCGCGTTTGTTACAATGTAAGGAAGGCATATTCGCTGATATGCCGCTCATCTTTTTCAAGACACGAATCCACAGTCTTACCCCTCATGCCAATACCCAACCCAACCGACGCATCAATTATCCTCACATACCGCTGTCCCATGCGCTGTAAGATGTGCAACATATGGCAGAACCCTACCGACAGGACGCGTGAGATCACAGCCGCTGACCTCACCACTCTCCCGCGCCTCAAATTTATCAACCTCACAGGAGGCGAGCCATTTATCCGCGAGGATCTTGAGGAGATTGTCGAAGAGTGCTACCGCCACACCGACCGCATTGTGATCTCAACCTCCGGATGGTATGCCGACCGGGTTGTGAAGCTCGCCCGGCGGTTCCCAAATATCGGGATACGCATATCTATCGAGGGATTGTCGCAGAAAAACGACGAGTTGCGTGGCCGCGAAGGTGGTTTTGACAAAGGTCTCACCACTCTTCTCACCCTAAAGGATATGGGACTTAAAGATATAGGCTTCGGATGCACAGTGTCAAACCACAATTCCAGCGATATGCTCGAGCTCTATAAGCTTTCGCGCTCGCTTGGACTGGAATTTGCTACCGCCGCTTTCCACAATTCCTACTATTTCCACAAGAGCGACAATGCCATCACCAACCGCGAGCGGGTGATCGACGACTTCAGACAGATCATAGAATGGCAGCTCAAGGAAAAACATCCCAAGAGCTGGTTCAGAGCTTTCTTCAATATGGGCCTGATCAACTATATCGAGGGGCGCCCGCGTCTGCTCCCATGCGAGGCCGGCACCACCAATTTCTTCATAGACCCCTATGGCGATATATATCCCTGCAATGGTCTGGAAGAGAAATACTGGAAAGAGTCGATGGGCAATATCCGCTCTGCTTCGTTTGATGAGATATGGAGCAGCGATCAGGCCGCCCGAGTGCGCGAATTGGTCAGATCGTGCCCTAAAAACTGCTGGATGGTAGGCACAGCCTCTCCGGTAATGAAGAAGTATATCACACATCCTGCCCGATGGGCTCTTACCAACAAGATGAGAAGCCTTCGGGGGCTCAAACCTTGCTATGTAAAGGATCGCTACGACGTAGGGCAGGATCCGCGACAGGGCGACTTGCGCACCCCCTCACCGGAGGAGAGGGCCGGAAAATGAAGGTTGTGGTGATTGGCACCAGAGGCATACCCGACATTCAGGGCGGGGTGGAGACTCACTGCGCCGGGTTGTATCCATGCCTGGCCGATATGGGTGTCGACGTCACTCTGATCCGTCGCAAGAATTATGCCGATGCCCTGGCTTCGGCCCGCGGTCTCGATAGCTGGCAAGGAGTGAAGCTGATCGATGTCCCGGCACCCAAGCGCAAGAGCCTCGAAGCGATCGTCCACACATTCAGGGCTGTGCTGAGGGCTCGGTCGCTAAAGCCCGACATTCTGCACATCCATGCCATCGGCCCGGCAATCATGGCGCCGCTCGCAAGATTGCTCGGCATGAGGGTTGTGATGACCAACCACGGTCCCGACTACGACCGCTCAAAATGGGGAGGCATGGCCCGTCGGGTGCTTAGGCTCGGAGAGCGTTTCGGATCCATGGCAGCCAACCGCATAATAGCCATCTCTCCGCTTATAGCCTCGATTGTGAGCCGGAAGTATGGCAAGGAGTGTGTGGTGATCCCCAACGGAGTTGCGCGCCCTGAAATACCAGCCTGCTCCGATGCCATCCTTGCTTCCTTTGTCCTTACCCCACGGAAATATATCCTCGCCCTCGGGCGCTTTGTGCCCGAAAAAGGTTTTGACCGCCTCATCGACGCTTATGCATCTCTACGTGCATCCGGACGGATAGACCGTGCCATAAGGCTCGTTATAGCGGGCGACGCCGACCATGAGGATGATTATTCACGCGCTCTACGACGCAAGGCGGCCGGGGTGAAGGGGGTTGTGCTCACCGGATTTATCAGTGGCGACACCCTCAAGGCTCTCACCGCCAATGCCGCTCTGTTTGCCATGCCATCGACCCATGAGGGCTTGCCCATTGCTCTCCTCGAAGCCATGAGCTATGGCATAGATGTGGCCACGAGCGACATCCCCTCATGTCTGCTCCCCGAGCTGCTCCCCGACGATCATTATCCGGTGGGATCCGACGTAGCTCTTGCCCATCTTCTGGCTGCAAAGATCGACAGACGAGCCACACCGCGTGCCTACGACATGAGCCGCTATTCATGGCCGGCCATTGCGCGCGCCACCCTCGATGTGTATCGGTCGGTGGCGCCCGGCAGCTAACCCCCTTTTATTAACCCGAGTGCTTGCTACCTCGTAAAAAACAAGATTTATGTCACAAACCTCCAATCCCCTCCCCTCAGGCGCTGTCGGCGCCTCACCTATCACCCCCACATTTCTCATCCTCACGGTGCTCTTCTGCGTATGCCTCATCGTGAGCAATCTGATGGAAATCAAGACAGTCGAACTCGGCCCGCTCACCATCACCGCCGGTGTCGTGGTATTTCCCATCAGCTATATACTCAACGACTGCATCACCGAAGTCTACGGTTTTTCCAAGGCCCGCTTTGTGATCTGGCTCGGATTTGCGGCCAATCTGCTGGTGTCGCTCCTGCTCCAGATAGGCATACTCCTCCCCGGCACCCCCGATTGGACAGGCCAGGAAGCGATGGAGCTTATCTTTGGTGCTGTGCCCCGCATCTTTGCCGCGAGTTTCATAGCTTTTCTATGCGGCTCGCTGGCCAACGCCTGGATCATGAGCCGCATGCACCGCGCCGCAGGAGGCTCACGCGGATTCTCGCTCAGAGCGGTAGTGTCTACTCTCGGTGGCGAGAGCATCGACTCCTCGCTCTTTTTCCCTATTGCATTCGGAGGGATTCTCCCCTGGAGCGTGATAGTGTCGCTCATAGTGAGTCAGGCACTGCTCAAGACGCTCTATGAGATTATTGTCCTCCCCATTACCATTATTGTAGTGAAGCGGCTGCGCCGCTACAATCCCCTGCCCGATGAACTCTATTGATACCTCAAACGTAAAAGTGGTCTGGATCGACCTCGACGACACTCTCATCGACTTCAAAGCCAATTCGCGCTCGGCGCTCACCCGCCTTTGGGCCGACCATGGATTCAGCCGTTTCTGGCCTTCGGCCGACGAATGGATCGCAGCCTACGAAGGCCATAACATCCCCCTGTGGGTCGACTATTCGGTGGGCCTTATTGATGTAGCCACCCTGCGGGTGGAGCGTTTCCGGCGCCCGCTCGCCGATGCCG
The DNA here is from genome assembly GCA_910579675.1 of uncultured Muribaculaceae bacterium. Lineage (GTDB taxonomy): Bacteria > Bacteroidota > Bacteroidia > Bacteroidales > Muribaculaceae > Paramuribaculum. The sequence continues at coordinate 22,325 of CAJTUF010000011.1, forward strand.
GAATGCCCGATTCAGAGATCTCCGCCATCTATTCCGATCTCGACCGCGAGTATCTCGACAATCTTGCCATGGAAAAGCGACTCCTGCCGGGTACCTTGACCCTGCTCCAGTATCTGCGTGCAAAGGGATTCATTATCGGGGTGCTCTCAAATGGATTTGCAGAAGTGCAGCACCGCAAGATAAATCGCGCAGGGCTTACCCCATTGATCGACCTCACGGTGCTGTCAGACGATATAGGAGTCACCAAACCCGACACCCGGTTGTTCCGCTACGCCCAGAGCCTCACCCCATGGCCTTCCGATCCCTCAGCCCACATCATGATAGGCGATAATCCAGCCACCGACATCGGTGGAGCACTCAAAGCCGGCTGGGGCGCCGTATGGTTTAACCCGCGCCACTTGCCCGACACTCCCGAAGGGGCCGCGTGTGTCGACTCGCTCATGTCTATTCCCGCCCTCTTCGGCTGAAAAAAACGATTGCCTGCGGATATATTTCCACCTCCCTGACGTTATATAGATACAACATTCATCATAAAATCAAACAGAACCTATGAAACACATCCTCACACTGGCAGGCATGATGGCAGCTGTCATTATAGCCTCATCCTGCTCCACAAGCCACACCTTGGTCGACGATCAGGGCAATCCACTGAGCAAGGAGCAGCTCAAGCAGTATCAGGCTACACTCGACTCGCTCACGGTAGCCGCAGCACACAATGCCGTCGAATCACACGACTTTGTAGTGGAAGCCGACAAGCTGGTGTTCCGCGACGGGTCAGCGGCCTATGTGACACCCTCCACCAACTTCATCTCCCTTATCGGCAATAAGGCTGTGGTGCAGGTATCACCATTCCGCTCCTTCGGCGGCCCAAATGGCGTAGGCGGTATCACACTCAACGGCACCACGTCAACCATCAAGATCACCCACGACAAGCGAGGCAACACCGACTTGTCGATGATTGTCACCGGCCCTGTGATGTCGGCCACTGTCACCATGACCCTCTATAAAGGCACCGACCGTGCCACCGTGCGCATCTCGTCTAATTTCCGCAACAGCAAGGTGACGCTCGAAGGCCGGGTCATGCCGTCGGAAATGTCGACAGTAGTCAAAGGCAACTCCATCTGATCTCCTTCCGATCCCGACCCGGGACATACCATACAGATAACAAGCGAAGAGGAGCGACATCCCACATGCCGCTCCTCTCCTGTCTACTTGCTTTGTCGTTTCAATCTATCTGTATGACGAGGTAATTGCTCATGCTCCAGAACAAGTCGGGCGAAGTAATCACCAAGCTCTTGTCTTTTCCAGTTTCGATTATTTGATATGAATCTTCAGGATGGTTGGTAAGAATATTTATTTTGTCCGAGTGTAAGTCTATGTCAGAAAGGGTACGTTTATCTCCAACGGTAAACAGTCCTTTGTCGAAGCCACCCTTATTGAGAGTGGTGCGTCGCAGGAAGCCGGTCTGTATTATCCTGTGCTCTTTCAACACTGATTTGCCGGCAATAAGATAGTAACAGGTATTCAATTCGTTGACGAGCTTTTCCGACTCAGCCTGAGCCTCTCCGAGCTCTCGGCTCACCGTCACTACAGTGGTAGAGAGTGAATCCACCTCCGAGCTCAGGGCCTCGATGCGCCGGTTGGCCTGCGTGAGTTGACCTCTCAATATGTCAATCTCGACTGTCTGATTGTCGATGTTGCGGCGCAGCGCCTCCACTGTCAGGCGCAGCCCCTCGCTGTAGTGGGCTGAGTCCTGAAGGCGTTGCTCCACGGCTGCGAGCTCTTCACGCCGCCGTCGAAGCACCATCTGCAATTCTGTCATCTCGGCAAGGATATTTCTGCGGCGCAATGCATCAGTGGTGTCGCTGCTTGCGGCTGTCGTCATGATATTCTCAAGCCGACGTATCCTCTCCATGCTGTCAGATATCTCCGTCACCAGAGTGAGCAGCTGGTCGCGCTCCTCGATTGCATTGACCAATTCCTGCCGTGAGGTCTCCATCAGTGATTGCCGCACTTTATCCTGCCGATCATCTACACACGATAAAACCGGCAAAAAAAGCAGCGCAGCAACAAGACGGTTGATTGGTTTCATGCTCCCTTGGAGTTATTTCGATGCAAAGATAGTCTTTATCCCGAAGCCCCGCACATATCTGTCAATAAACAACACAAATGTGTCAACAAACGGAAGGCACTCCGACTTGCATCTCAGCGTCGGGTGAACTACCTTTGCAACATGATATCAACCGAAAACAATTCAGCGCGCCTGCTCGACCTCTTTTTCTGCCTGGTCTTTATGCCTTTTTTGGTATTTCTCGGACCGGCCCACTCATGGATGGGCTCCTGGACGCTTTTCTTCCTCATCACCACAGCCTATCTCTACGGTTGCTATTTCCTCATCCAGAGGGTCAACTTCCCTGCGCTGCTTATCGAGCGGCGATTTGCCCGGATTGCAACCGTGGGCGCTGCGCTGATTTTCATAACCTATCTGCTGTCGCGCTATCCGCTTCCGGCTCTCGACTTCGTCACTCCAGCCATGAGCCAATACCAGACCCAGCTGCGCGACTTCGGAGTGTCGGTCTCGCTATGGCTCATGTTTTCGCTCGTGGTAGGATATGCTCTCACTGTGTCGTTTGTCAAGGAGCTCTACGGCCAGCTCTTCCTCAAGAAAAAGATCGAGGCGCAGCGCGACAAGGCCGAGCTTGCGGTTTTCAAAGCCCAGATCAGTCCTCACTTCCTTTTCAACACCCTCAACTCGCTCTATAGCCTCGTGATAGGCACATCGCCCAAAGCTGAAGATGCTTTCATCAAATTTACCGACATACTCAAATACACTTATATCACCATCGAGAAGGAGACAGTGGCTGTGGCCGATGAGATTGCCTACATCGGAAGCTATATCGACCTTCAGGCTATACGTCTCAACTGCCACACCTCCGTTAACTGGAATTTCGATATCGACGATGACTCTCTCCGGGTACCTCCGATGCTTATGCTCACATTTGTCGAAAATGCCTTTAAATACGGATCGTCGACAAGCATCGACTGCACTATCGACATAACCCTCTCCCTGCGCGACGGTCTTCTGCGCTTCGAGACCCGAAATCATGTAATGAAGCATCAGGACCAGTTTAGAAAAGATATTCCTGTAGGTGTTGAAAATTCACGCGCACGACTGGCTGCACTATTCCCAGGACGCCACACTCTTTTAGCAGAGAATGCGCCCGACGGGACTTTCCACGTTTTACTAACTATTAAGCTCAAATGATCTGAACTGACTATGGAGGATATTGTAAGATGTATTGCTATCGACGACGAGCCATTGGCGCTCTCGATCATCGCTGAGTTCTGCCGACGGATAGGGGGTATTGAGCTCTCCACCTATACCAGCCCGAGGGAAGGTCTCGACCATATATTGTCTGACCGTCCTGATATCGCTTTCCTCGACATAGAGATGGACGACATATCGGGCATCGATATCGCTTCGAGGCTGCCCGATTCGACTTGCTTCATTTTCACTACCGCCTATCCCGACTATGCGATAGACGGCTTTGAACTCGATGCGGTCGATTATCTTCACAAACCGTTTTCGTACGCTCGGTTCCAGACCGCTTTTGCACGTGCAAGGAGGCGCATCGGCTCTCGGGCGGCTGTCACCCCCAGGGTTGAGCGCTCGATACTCGTCAAGGAGGAATACAACAATGTGTCGATACCACTCGCCGACATCACTTTTATCGAGGCTATGGAAGGGTATGTCAAGATTCACCGCTCCTGCGGCACATGCACCCTCTCCCGCATGATTCTTAAAAATATCGGTATACAGCTGCCCGACTCCGAGTTTATCCGCATACACCGATCTTACATCATACCCAAGGGGAAGGTAAAGAGCTTCAACCGCCGCGAGGTCGAGCTCACCGATGGAACTACACTCCCCATAGGGCGCCAGTATGCGGCTGATGTAGCAGCCCAACTCTCGGCAACCGACTGATCCGTTCTTGTTTAGCACAAAGCAGCGGAGGCACCCGCCCCTGCCCTGACCGGGCATGGCTGCGGGTGCCTCCGCTTTTTTATGAATGTGGACTAACCGCCGGTGACGGTCAGTTGGCGCCCAGACGTCCGAGATTATCGAGGATAGTGCGGCCGAGGCCTATGGTGTAGCCCGACGATACAAACACAATCCTGTTGAACGTATCGGCTATGATGAAGATGGGCAGGTGGCCGGTGGTGGCATCAAGATTGAGCTCACCGGCTATGGCTGCCGCTATCTTGCCGTCCGTATCCATGCCCTTGACTATGGTATTGGGCAGGGTGCCGACTGTAGGCACTGCCTTGTTGGACATGGCTTCGGTGGGACTAAGGAGCACTATCTTGCGGCCGTCGGCCTCAAGCTCATCGGCCACTGCCGCGAGGTCGTTGAGGGCGTGGGTCGAAGGCTCGGAGCTGTCGAGGATGCCGAGAATATAGTAGCCGCGGCCTGTCTTCGACAGGATAGAGGCCGGATCACTCTCGCCAAGAGGCTGGAAGCGGCTCTCGGAGTCAAACGAGCCTATCACCTGGATCTCATGGTCGGAGGTGCGCACCTGAAGCGGTGCCACCACTCCGGTGGTGTCGATTCTCACCAGTTCGAGAGCCGCAAGTACATTGCCGTCGGCCATGCGACGCCCCGAGGTGATGATATAGTCGCCGGGGGCAAGAGGCGAGCCGGGGGCGGCAAAGGTGGTCTGGGCCGACGCCTCGTTTTCATCATATGTGAGAAGAGTGGGCAGGCCATTGTCGAGACGCGACACCGTGAAGTGGGAATAATACTTCGGATCGGGAAGATAGCCGCTCTCATCAGCATATTCGAGAATGAGATTTCCCTTGGCTCCCTCGGCAGCGGCTTCGCGGAGCACATCGTGCCATGCGCCTGCCGTGTCACGCCACTGCGGAATCGAGGTCACGGGGTCAAGACGCGACGGAATGCCAAGCGTACGGGCTGCCGCCACATAAAATATGTCGCGGCTCAGAGAATTTGTCAAGCGGGTGCGCCACACCGAGCCGGGACTCATATAAGCGTTGGTAGGCTCCCACTGCTCCTTGACAAGAGCTATATTGTCGGCCACATAAGCAGCCAGTTCGTCGGGATTGGCACGGAATCGGGCAGCGGTGGCTTCGTCGACAAATCCGTCGAGATCTTTCCACCACGCGGTAAGCTCCTCGGTAGAGATGCGGGGATTCATCACATACTCTATATCAGTCACTCCCGGGCGTGACAGTGCCGACTCGATGATCTCATAAGGCGCATCGCCGAGATCCTTGCGCGAGATAGCCTTGAAGAGGGCTATTACGTCGCTGTCGGGGCGGCTTGAGAGAGTCATAAGGTTCCACAGGCGATGGTTTGACCGCATATTGGCCACGATGCCACGGACATCTTCGGGGAGAGCCGCAAGCTGCTCCTCCGATGCAAAGGCCGAGTGGATGTAGGCATTGCGTATCGAATCTTCGCGTGCAAAACGGCGGTCGTTTTCTGCACGCTGCTCAGGAGTCACCGGCGGCAGATTGGGATTGGATGGAGGAGCCACCATATCGAGAGCCACGATCTCGCCCGGCTTGATCATCTTCGAGGCCGAGGGGGTGAGGCGTATCACAGAGTCGGTGGCAGTGGCATGGGCATAATCGTAGACTATCCCGTCGGTGGCCCACACAAGCACATCGCCCAGTCCGGTCTGGAGCGAAGTGCGCCCATCGGCGCCTGTGGTAAGGCTGGCCAGTGGATAAAACTCCGCATAGTTGTAAAGACCGTAGCGCACGGTGGCATCTTTCAGAGGCTTGCCCTGCTGGTCGGTAACCTCCACCACCAGATCGCGCACCGGGGCATAATTGGAGGTGACATTGATCACCGTGTAGCCCGGGCCGGTGACGAGCTTCTCTTCCGGACCGTCATAGGCTCCGAACACTCGGGTGTTCATGAGCATACCGCGCGAAGCCGGAGCATTGAACCATCCGAGATTAAGCACCGGCTCAGGCTCGCAGGCTCCGAGAAAATACCATTTGCCGTCGGCCCAGGCTTCAACCCACGCATGATTGTCGTCGGTGTGGGCCCAACGTGGTGTGTACACCTGACGGGCCGGGATACCCATGGCACGTAGCGCGGCCACGAGAAATGTCGATTCCTCGCCGCAGCGACCTATCGCGGCGGCCACTGTCTGCTGGGGCGAACGTGTGCGGCCATCGGAGGGCTGATACGAGGCTTTCTCATGTGTCCAGTGATTGACCTCCAGTATTGCATCGGCCATCGAAAGGCCCTTGAGGCGCGGCTTTATCTCATCGTAAAACACCAGACGTGCCGAGTCGAGGGGCTCGTTGTTGATGCGGGTAGGGAGCACAAAGTAAGTCCATTCGCGGTCGGGCACATTCCATCCCATCTCTTTGCGCGCCTTGATGGCCGCCTTGACATTGGCCAGCATGAAATCGGCCGAGCGGTCGGCCAGATCGGGCAGCGGTGAATAGGCATAGATAAACTCCATGGCCTCGCGCTCCTCGGGAGTCATGGTCATGGTGTCGAGCGGAGCAAATATGCCTGTCGACGCCAGTTCCCTGCTCCGCTGCGCGAAATCGGTCTTGACATCGGCCGATGCGGCGAGAGCCGCAGCCGATAATCCTAACGCTAAGATGTATTTGTTCATTATGTTGATATAGTGTTGTATTGTATCATATGTCGGAGAGGGCGGCCACGAGCGCTTTAACCTCAGCCTCCGAGGTCGAGAGGCGCGAATACTCGTCGGCGCCCGGTGCGCCCATGCTCACATCGCCACGACGGAACTTCATCTCGGAAGCTACCGTTGTCTTGGCTGAAGCATGGATATCCTTAACTCCGGCAGTGGCGGCTATATGGGCGGCGTTGCCTGAGTTGACCCCGGCTCCCGGCATGATAGCTATCCCTTCCGGAGCTTTGGCCACAAGCTCCTTGATCATATCAAGCCCCTGGGGAGCCGAGGGCGCGAGGCCCGAGGTGAGTATGCGGTCGATGGACGGGATCTGCTTCAGTGCCTCCATGGCTTCAAACGGATCGCGACACAGATCGAATGCCCTATGGAAGGTCACCGACATATTACCTGCGGCTGCTGCCAGACAGCCAACAACGTCGGTGTCGACATCGCCCTCAGGAGTGAGAGCGCCTATCACCACACCGTCGCATTCGAGCTTGCGGGCAAAATCCACATCGGTCAGCATCACCTCTATCTCGTCGCGAGTGTAGATATAGTCGCCCGGACGAGGGCGTATCAGTATGTGGAGCTTTACCTTGCGACAGGTCAGAATACGGGCCTCCTTGATAAGGCCTGCCGAAGGGGTCAGGCCTCCAACTTCGAGAGCCGAGCACAGCTCTATGCGCTGTGCGCCCCCGGCTATCGCCGCGCGGACACTCTGGATGTCGGCGCAGCACACTTCGAGTGCTGTCATTGCTGTTATTTCTTGGATTTGGGAGCGTGGAGTGTGATGATATAGTCGGCGATGGAATCGGGACGCGCCGGAAGAGTGAGGGTCACTCCCGGTTTCTCCTTATCCTTGCTCTTTGCATAGGCAATCTTCTCGCCCGAATCAAAAGCCACCGCGCTTTTCACTTTGGCCTGAGTAGGCACAAAAACTTCGGCTATCTCCGGATCAAACACATGGACATAGAGCAGATCGCCCTTGCGGGTGGAGGTGCCCCATTCCTCGGCAGGGAAATCACCGGCATCGGTGTCGTAGAATGTCTCGCCATAGCGCGAAGTCCACTCTCCCAGCGATTTGAGTCGGTCGAGGGCTGCGGCGGGGAGCTCGCCCGACGGTTGCGGACCTATGTTGAGTAGCAGATTGGCACCCTTGCCGGCAGCACCGACCATAAGACGCACCAGCTCGGCTGACGACTTATAGTTCTGGTCCATAATCTTGTAGCCCCACATTCCGTTCATTGTCTCGCATGTCTCAAGCGGCAGATGGTTGGCCACACTCTGGCCCGACAGTCCGGCCTTGTTCTCGCCCGGAAGATCTCGCTCGAATATCTGGATATCCTCGCCTGGATAAGGGGTTTCATGATGATTGTTGCCTATGAGGCAGGCCGGCTGGAGGCTGTGGATAAGCGCATACTGCTCGGGGAGCTGCCAGTCGAAAGGCTTTGATGGATCATCGTGGTCCCACTTGCCGTCAAACCATATTGCGCCCACAGGCCCATAGTTGGTGAGCAGCTCAGTGAGCTGCGCGTTCATGAAGTCGTAATAGTGGGGCCAGTCTCGGAGTGTTGTGTCGCGTCCGGTCTTGAGTCCGGTACGTCCCGACGGATAGTCGGGGCGCGTCCAGTCGATATGGCTGTAGTAGAAATGGAGCGGCATATTCTGACGCTGGCACTCCTCGGCAAGCTCTTTGAGCACATCGCGCTTGAATGGAGTGGCATCGACTATATTGTAGTCGCTCTGCCCGGTATCCCACATCGAGAAGCCGTCGTGGTGGCGCGAGGTGATACATATATACTTGGCACCTGCACCTTTTATGGCGCTCACCCACTCCTTGGCGTCGAAATAGGCAGGATAGAAGCCACGGGCTGCTTTGGCATACTCCTCGGCCGACGGGCCGTAGTTGAGATACCATTCACCCTGACCAAACATGGAGTAGATGCCCCAGTGGATAAACACGCCGAGACCGGCATTGCGGAAGCGCTCGCGAGCCTCCAGATTTTCGGGTGTAGGGATATATTCATCGGTAGCGGCGGCAGGAGCCATAGATGTCAGGGCAGTCACTGTCAGCGACGCTGCGGCTATTGCAGGTAATAGTTTCATGGTTTGTAAAGGTAAAGGGAAAAAAATGGAAGCACCACGGGCCCCGGCAGGTCAGCCAATGACCACGCCGCCGGCGAGTGTGCTTCCTCTTTCAGGTATCAATAAGCCGTTGAGCAATCAGAACGGCAGATCATCGGCTGAAGCGGCAGGAGCGCCAAAGGGATCATTGGCTGGGGCGGCCGGGGCTGCGGGTGCCGCGGCATAGGGAGCGGCGGCGGGGGCCGGAGCTGCAGCGGCGGGGGAACCCTTCTCTATCTTCCAGCCGGCCACGTCGGTATACCAGCGGCCATTATATTCGCGGGAGCTGAGATCGAAGCTAAGAGTCACCTCCTCGCCCACACTGCACACGTATTGGTCAGCACGGTCGCCAAAGAGGTTGAAACATATCTGCTTGGGATAGGTGTCGTGTGTCTCGAGCACATATTCATGTTTTTTCCAAGCGTTGCCGGCGCGCGAGGTTCCGGAGGTCTCGCCAAGGTCGCGTATTATTTTGCCTTGTATTTCCATTGATGATTGTTGATGGGTAAATTTTCTACAAAAATAGTCAAAAGCATCTATCGGGGCAAATCCAGCATCAACAAAGTTATAAACAATCATCAAATAACTTACCCCTACACCATCCCTACTTGTCGAGATCGGGAGCCAGAGCAGCCGATGCCCGCGAAGATATGAATATCAACACAGCCAGTATGATATACACTATGGCCGTCGAACGCAGCATATCGCCCAATCCTACCAGCGGCGACACGATGGCGCCAACTACATAGCCCGCCACTCCGAGAATGGCTGAGGCTTCTCCTGCTCTCTGCCGTCCTTCGTTCATGGCCAGAGTATTGGTAGTGGAAAAGATCAGGCCGAGGCCAAACAGAGCCACAACCATCAGCGCCTCAAAGAGCCATATCGAATGGACTGTGACCAGAGCCACTGCCTGGCCACCCATACCGACAAGCACCACCACCGCCCCAACGGCAGCCGCCCGCTTGAGAGGGTGAAACTTAAGTGCCAGCATGGATCCTGCTGCGACAAAGAGGGCATTGAAGCCGATAATAAGTCCATAGACTGTCTGCGACAGGCCGTAGTGGCGCTGAAGTATAAACGGCGAGGCCGATATGTAGGCAAAAAGAAGTCCGAGGGCGACACCCTTGAATGTGACATGGATCATAAACGGGCGGTTGCGAAGCAACACTATATAGCCCCTCACTGCATCGAGCCACGATCCTTTGGCTCGCCTCGATGGTGCAAGCGACTCCTTAACCTCCGGAGCGAGCAGGAGCAACAAGGCCGCAAATGCGGCAAGCACAACAAACACACCCTTCCAACCGAATGAATCGGATGTGAAACCACCTATCACCGGGGCGGAGGCAGGAGCGATGCCGTTGATAGCTCCGACGAGTGCCATGAGCTTGGCCAGCTGACGCCCGGAGTAGACGTCGGCCGGAACAGTACGGGCCAAAAAGTAGCCTCCTGCAGCACCGAGGCCCTGAAAAAGCCTGCAAATGTTGAAGAAGTGGATAGATGGCGAAAAGAGGCTTGCCACTGCAGATATGATAAAGAGCGTCACCGACCCTATGAGAACAGGCTTGCGGCCATAGCGGTCGCTCACCGGGCCCAATATCACCTGACCGAGCGCAAGACCTATCATGCCCATCGTCAAGCCCATCTGAGCTATCGGTACCTGACATCCGAAGTAGCGGCACATCGCCGGAAGTGCGGGCGAATACATGTCGTTGACAAAGGACCCGAGGGCACTCTCGGCCACTAAAAATGCTACAAGAAACCAATAGTAGCGTGGATCTGACGCCAGCTTGCGCGACATGGAAGAGTCGCCGCCTGCTGCGGTTGCCAAAGCAGCTGGCGGAGTCGACGATGGTGTATGGGGGTTTGTGGGTTGCGACATATCGTTGAATTAATTCTTACAATTTATTCAACGACGCCGGAATCGTTAAGGTTCTCTGTCGATATGTCGGATAATACGAGCGGGATTGCCGGCTACAACCACCCCCGGAGGCACATCGCGGGTCACGACGGCACCGGCTCCCACCACCGAGCGGCTGCCGATTGTCACTCCAGGCAATATCGTGGCCCCGGCTCCTATCCACACGCTGTCGCCTATAGCCACCCCCTCGGCCCACTGCACTCCCCGGTCGCGCTCGTCAGCTTCAAGCGGATGGCAAGCGGTAAGGATGCTCACATTGGGACCGATGAACACATTGCTGCCTATCTCGACCCGCCCTTCATCAAGCACCGTGAGATTAAAATTGACATACACATTGTCGCCTACATGTATATTGCATCCATAGTCGAAGTGAATGGGTTGGTTGACATGGAGGTTGGACCCGCACGAACCCAGGAGCGAGCGCAACAATGCATCGCGCTCCCGGGTCTGCGAGGGTTTCATGACATTGTATTCATAAAGAGCCTCACGGGTGGCCTCAAGGCTCCTTATCAGGGCCGGATGGGCGGCATCATACGGCTTGCCGCTCATCATCTCGGCCCAGATGGGGAGGTCGCGACTATCAACTCTGCTCATGCCTTGATGCGGGCGATGGCCTCGTCAATGGTGCAGCAACATTGCTCGCCGGTGGTCATATCCTTGAGCGCGAGTGTGCCGGGGTTGGCAAGCTCATTGTCGCCGATGATGGCGGTGAAGCGGGCTCCGAGTGCGTCGGCGCGGCCCATCTGCTTTTTCATCTTGGCGCAGTCGGGGTAGATCTCGGCTGCGATTCCTGCGGCGCGCATCTGCTTGAGCATGGCCATGGAGGCTGCGGCTTCCTTAGCTCCGAAATTGACAAACATCACATCGACGCCGCGAGAGGTTGCGGCGGGGAAGAGGTCGAGTGCGGTGAGCACATCATAGATGCGGTCGGCGCCAAACGAGATTCCTACTCCCGATAGCCCCGGCATACCGAACACTCCGGTGAGGTTGTCGTAGCGTCCGCCACCCGATATGCTGCCTATGGCATGGTCGAGAGCCTTGACTTCAATGATGGTGCCAGTGTAGTAATTGAGGCCGCGAGCCAGACTCACATCGAGATCGAGCTCAGCGCGGAGACCGAGGGCGCGTGTGGCATCGACCACTTCGCGTAGCTCGGCCACGCCGAGGCTGCCGGTGGTGCTGGGAGCGAGCAGGGTTGAGAGGGCCTCCAGCCGCGCCTCTATGCTGCCCGAGATCGAGAGGATAGGCCGCAGCGCTTTGACCGACTCTTCGGAGAGGCCACGCTCGGCAAGCTCCTCCTCCACTTTCTCTATGCCTATCTTGTCAATTTTATCGATGGCCACAGTTATATCGACCAGCTTGTCGGGGGCTCCGATTATCTCGGCTATTCCGGCAAGCACCTTGCGGTTGTTGAGCTTGATGGCCACCCGGATGCCGAGCCGGGCAAACACCTCATCGGCCATCTGGAGCAGCTCCACTTCGTTGATAAGTGAGTCGGAGCCCACCACATCGGCATCACACTGATAAAACTCGCGGTAGCGGCCTTTCTGAGGGCGGTCGGCACGCCACACCGGCTGGATCTGATAACGCTTGAAGGGCATCTGGAGCTCATCGCGGTGCATCACCACATAGCGGGCGAAAGGCACTGTGAGGTCGTAGCGAAGACCTTTCTCGCAGATACGGGCGCCGAGGCGGGCGCAGTCGTGGTCTTCGAGCAGGTCGTTGTCGATATTGCGTATGAAATCGCCCGAGTTGAGCACCTTGAACAGTAGTTTGTCGCCCTCCTCTCCATACTTGCCCATGAGGGTCTGGAGAGTTTCCATCGAGGGGGTCTCGATGGGCGCGAAGCCATACAGGCGGAACACTTCTCTGATTGTGTCGAAGATATAGTTGCGGCGGCTCATTTCGAGTGGGCCGAAGTCGCGGGTTCCTTTGGGTATAGAGGGTTTCAAGGTGATAAATGTTGGTTTGGGTTTATTACTTATTTTTGAGGTCGGTTGTCGGCGCCTCACCATAAGTCTCTCGGATGAAGAGCACCGCCACGGCGCCGAGTGCCAGAAGCACTCCGGCTGCCACAAGCATATAGCTCTGGTTGCCGCCCAAGAGGTGGAGCACTGCTCCGCCCAGCGCGGCCGCCACAATCTGCGGCAGGCAGATCGTGCCGTTGAAGAGACCGAGATAGGCGCCTATATTGTCGCCTTTGAGCGAATTGGTCAGGATGGTGAATGGGAGCGCGAGCATTGCAGCCCATGCGCAGCCTATGAGGAGATAACTGATGAAAAGAAGATACTTATCGGCAAGGAAGAGGGTCGATATGAATCCAACGGCTCCGAGCAGGAGGCTAAGGATATAGATGGTCTTGTGATTACGGAAGCGGGGGATGACCATAGCCCATATCACCGAGCCGATGGCCTGGACGGCAAAGAGTGTTCCCACCCAGTTGCCGGCCTCCTGATACCCTTCCGATGCAACATCGTGGGTGCCCCACACGGCGCTGGCTATCGCTCCGTTGGTGTAGGTCCACATAAACAGAAATGCTGCCCAGCAGAAAAACTGCACCAGACCCACGGTCCAGAATGTGGATGGAGCCTCACGCAGAAGGCGCCCAAGACTGAACTTTTCATTCTTGCCTGTGGTGGCCGGATCAACGCCATGGAATCGGGCATACTCGGCCGGTGGCATCTCGCGGATGGTGATGAAGCTGTAGATCACGCAGAGGATCAGGATCGCGGCGCCGAGATAGAAGGAAAATGTCACCGAGTCGGGCACCACTCCTTCGGGGGCTATATTGCTTATACCTATATAGGTGAGGATGATCGGGGCAAGATAACCTACCAGCGAACCGGCATTGCACAGGAAGCTCTGGATGGAGTAGGCCAGCCCCTTCTGTTTTTCATTGACCATGTCGCCAACAAGCATCTTGAAGGGCTGCATGGCCATGTTGATGGAGGTGTCGAGAAACATCAGCGCCACAAATCCGAAGATCATGGCCCCGCCAACAGCCAGCCCGAAGCTGCCGGCGTTGGGTAGCAGACACATCACGAGCACAGCCACCAAGGCTCCGATAAGAAGATAGGGCAAGCGGCGCCCGAAGCGGTTCCATGTACGGTCGGAAGCCACTCCCACCACCGGCTGCACAAGGATCCCCATGAGGGGAGGAAGAATCCAGAAATAGCTCAGGCTGTGGGGATCGGCCCCAAGGGTCGAGAAGATTCGAGAGATGTTGGCGCTCTGGAGCGCATACGCTATCTGTACTCCGAAAAATCCGAAGCTCAGATTCCACAGCTCGATGAAGCTGCGGTCGGCTTTCACTGTTGGCTGATTCATTGTCAAGTGTCTTTATGGCTTTGTATTGTTTGATGATGGAGCCGCGCCAGGCTGCCGGTAAAAGAGATTGGTTGATGTAAGTATGATATATATTATTGCTATGATATGAGCGGGCAGTAGCGCGGTGTGATGATTTACGTGTATCAGAGGATGATGGTCAGATGGTCGATGCCATGTCGGAGGGGAGCACGAATGAGTACAGCAGTGCTATCTCTTCAGCCCAACGGCTCTCGTCGGGGGTCTCGAGGATAAGAGGCACCCCGTCGGTGCGCGGGTCGGTCACCAGTCGCCTGAAGAAGTCAAGGCCTATCGTCCCCTCTCCCAGCGGAGCATGGCGGTCGACTCTCGATCCGAGCCCTTTCTTGGAGTCGTTGATGTGCATCCCGGCAAGATATGAGGCTCCGATCTCGCGGTCAAACTCATCCCACATGGCCCGGTAGCCATCTTCGCTCACCAGATCGTAGCCTGCGGCAAAGGCATGGCAGGTGTCGATACACACACCTACGCGGCTTTTGTCGTTGACGCCCGCTATGATGCGGCCTATCTGGGCAAACGAGAAGCCGAGGTTGCTCCCCTGCCCTGCCGTGTTTTCGATCACGGCCTTGACCCCCTGCGAGCTTTCGAGCGCAAGGTTGATGCTCTCGGCTATCAGGTCAAGACATGCCTCCGGCTCCAGCTCGCCGAGGTGGCTTCCGGGGTGGAAGTTGAGCTTGGTAAGCCCGAGCTGGCTGCAACGGGCCAATTCATCGGCAAATGCCTCGCGGCTCTTGGCCAACTTCTCTGGGTCGGGGCTTCCGAGGTTGATCAGATAGCTGTCGTGGGGCAGGATGGCATCGGCCACATAGCCTGCTTCGGCGCAGGCGCTGCGGAAGGCCGCTGCCTCCTTGTCGGAGATAGGCTTGGAGGTCCATCGCGACGGATTGCGGGTAAACAACGCAAAAGCTCCCGCTCCTATGGCAAGGGCGGCCGCAGGACTATGGCTCACGCCCGGCGAAGCCGATACATGGGCACCGATATATTTGCCGGTCAGCGCGGCGAGGCGCGGCCCGGTGAGGGTTTCATTCTGTTTCACAATGTGCAAAATTACTCAAAATCTTCCACCCCTGCCAAAATTTGAATAAAAGATTGCCCGCCACATCGCTTTGATAGGCACAAAGGTGGTGGTGATAGCGCCTTTTTTGCTAATTTTGCAGTCTCAACAATAACCCTGTTTATCCAGCTATGGCTTCAAACGATAAAAAAGAGATAGTATTGAGCGGCATACGCTCCACCGGTAATCTCCACTTGGGCAACTACTTCGGCGCGCTGTCGAAGTTTGTCAGGATGCAAGACGACTATGACTCCAACTTTTTCATAGCCGATCTCCACGCCCTCACCACCAATCCCGACCCGGCAGAGCTCCATGCCAATGTCAAGAACATTGTGGCCGAATACCTTGCCGCCGGCCTCGACCCCGAAAAGGCCACCATTTTTGTGCAGAGCGACATACCCGAGGTGAGCGAGCTCTACCTTCTGCTCAACATGCACGTAGGCATAGGCGAGCTCATGCGCACCGCCTCCTTTAAGGACAAGGCCCGAAAGCAGCTCGGAATCCATGTCCCCGCCGCAGGCGAGAAAGACGACTCCGACGAGGATATCGAAAAGCAGATCATAGGCAATGAGAGCCGCAGCAAGCGCGTCAACGCCGGCCTCCTCACCTATCCCACCCTTATGGCTGTCGACATCCTCATCCAGAAAGCCAACTGGGTGCCTGTGGGCAAGGATCAGGAGCAGCACCTTGAGCTCACACGCCGCTTTGCCCGCCGCTTCAACTCATTCTACAAGACTGACATGTTTGTCGAGCCCGCCAACTTCAACTTCGGCGGTCAGGCAGTGAAGGTGCCCGGTCTCGACGGCTCGGGCAAGATGGGAAAGAGCGAAGGCAACTGCATATATCTCATCGACGACGAAAAGACCCTTCGCAAAAAGGTGATGCGTGCCGTGACCGACGAAGGGCCCAAGGAGCCCAACCAGCCCATCTCCGAGCCGGTGGCCAACCTCCTCACCCTCATGGAGCTCACCTCGACCCCCGATACCGTGCAACACTTCCGCGATGCCTACGCCGATTGCTCCATCCGCTATGGCGACCTCAAGAAGCAACTCGCCGAGGATATACTCAAGATCACCCTTCCCATACGCGAGCGCATCCTCGACATCCGAGGCAACGACGAATATATCGGATCGGTGCTCCGTCGTGGTGCCGAGCGTGCACGCGAGCGCGCCGCAGCCACTCTGGCCGAAGCCCGCGAGGTGATGGGCATACGCCGATTCTATTGATCATATATTCAATCTCCATATACCGTTCAGGGCCGGTGGCGCATCAGCGCTCCCGGCCCTGACTGCCCTTACAGCCACCCTCATCGCCCCCGCGGCCCACGTAGGGCTGCCTCCCCGGAGCAGCCTCACCCGCGACGCCCCCAGCGGCCAAATGGCCCCACCGCGACGATGCCCGCGCCCAATGTAGGGCTGCCTCCCTGGAGCAGCCGCACCGCGACGCCCCCAGCGGCAAAATGGCCGCACCGCGACGCCCACCCGGCGCGTAGCGCCCAAAGCCGCATAGCGGCGAACCTGAGGGGTGGCCCCACTCAAAGGCGCGCGTAGCCGCCGCAGAGTGGGGTCGACGCGGCGCAAAGAAAAACGCTCAGCGTCAGCCGAGCTCCCCACCGCGACACCCATCCCGACCAAGGAGCTCGGCTGACGCTGAGCATATCACAATAAGCCCTCCTAACCCCGGGCTGCGGCCCCTATGGGGGCTCTTGCCCGGGGCAACCCTCAAGGTGCGCCGCCAAAGCGGCTTGGCGGCTACGCGCGCTCCTCGTCGCCGCAACCATCGTCGCCGGGGCGGATGCACCGGGGTGCATCCCTACAAGTCGCTTCAAACCAACCATATAACGAATCTAACACGCTAATCGAGTCGCCGCAATGCCTCCCCTGTAGGGCTGCTTCCCCGGAGCAGCCGCACCGCGACGCCCCCAGTGGCCAAAAGACCGCACCGCGACCCCCACTCAGCATTTTTCTTTGACAAAAATTTTGGCAAATTGCGATAAATCACTAATTTTGCCGATGCTGACCGCCTTGCTGAGGCCCGGTCCTCGGGTTATATGCGGGTGGGGAAGCGACAACATACATATGAAAAGCGTTTACTTAGCGCTATCTTCTTGACAATCGGAAATCTGGAAATTTCTAATCTCAGTCAAGGACTTAGCAACGGTAGATGCCTATGTGGATATGACAATTCCACCATGAGAGCGATGTAGGCCACCCGGCCCGACGCCGCCCCATTGGTGCTTTATTTTCATATCGGCGTGAGGCCTCTGCGTTGCTCGTTCTACTGCGATGGGCGATGCCAGAGCCTCAAAGTGTGGGACGAGCAACAAGTAAGGACCCCACGCTTTTTATTTTATCAATCATATTCACATAAGCCGACAGCGCAGGGGCCCGGCACCGGCTCAAAACCTTACTCTATATGGATAGACTATTACACTATCTGTACCGGGGGACGCCTTGGCAACGCCTCCTCACGACACTATGTGTCAGCCTCCTCGCGGCTGTCACGTTACAAGCCCAAAGCACCGACGACGGCTCTGAACCTTTTTTCAGAGTCGCCCAGCCTGACGAGCTTCCTTATGGATGGGAATTTTCGTTCGACCCATCGGGCAGCTCAACATATGCAACTGTAAAAGGCACTGCAGAGTCGGAACCGGTAACCCTACGTATCCCGATCGAGGAGAGCCATCCTGAAGGGTCAGTCTACCGAGCCAAAAGTCTTAACGATTTCATTGTCGCTGATATTGTGGATAATGAAATAGTACTCACTTTTGCTGATGAAACCAACTATGGTTACGCTCTTAAATCTGCCAATGTAACGATTGAGCTTTTCGATACAATAGCTAACACATATCTTAGCAGAAGCGCCTACCGGCTTGATCTTTATGTCAAGAGTAATATAATTCCACAAGGGTGTGACCTGACACTCCTTACTCCAGTCAGTCCGGATATCATATCCTGGTGGATCAAAGCTCCTCTGAAAGTCGGCGATAAGTTCCGATACCTTATCACTAACTATGCACAGGTAGAAGGCACAGCTCTCACCACCCGTATAGATTTTGATTATAAGAAAAGCTTCCTTGCCGAAATAGTCGATGAAGGAAACAAGAAATATCTTGATGTGTCAATCGTGGGTCCGGTGACAAAGGATGATGGAACAATATGCGTAAGGGTCATGATTTACGATCCAAAGGCCTCCCCCCTATCACATTCATCCTATATAATTGGCACTGTTCAATTCACATCAACTGCTGAGAACGAATTGAAAGTACTGCAAGACTCAATAGTTGTTCCCACTAATACTCAAATCCGTCTCAGCAATCTTATTGATGCAGGGGTTGTTGAAGGTGCAGGTGGTGGAAACAACCAGTGGATTATCTCCGCATCCAATACCGCCACATTTGAAGTCGACAATGACATCTGGCCTTTCTTCAATGCGCTGGAACCATCTGAATCCGACATCACATATACCAACCGCGATAGTGAAGAATTGCATTTTACAATCAAGGCATTAGCACGACTTGGAGCAAACAGTTATGTGCTCGAAAATGTCGACACCGTCTATATCGACGAATGGCAGACTATAACCATTCCCGATTCGTACATCCCTCTTAACGAGTTTACTGTTAGCAGTGTAGGATTGAAAGATTGGATTGATGCCCGGATTAACATCCAAAATGATGGCAATAAATTGATGCTTAAAGGAATATCTGCCGGTAAGAGAATCCTTGAGTTTAGCCATAGGTTTGGCACAAGCTCCGACACGATTGTTATAGCCGAAAGGCCCGGCAAGCCTAAGTTTACGGTCATAGAGCCGAGCATTGTTGTTCCTACCTTCGTTGGTGTCAAGTTAAGTGATCTGGTGAAAACCGGCGTGATAGAGGGCGAAGTAGGTCAGGACTCCGACTGGACAATCTCAGCCACAAACGAGGTCGGTTTCTGGATCTATAATCAGTACCATACATTCACGCCTGCCGAGCCTGTCACAGAGACAGTCACCTACACCCACAAGACGTTCCAAAATGTGAAGATCAATATCGAAGTTAATGCAAAGCCCCACCCCATTTTCCAAATATCTCCGGTGGCTTCGTCTTTGGAACTCGGAGTGCCTGTGAGTGTCACAATGCCCGACGAATGTGTTCCTTTATCTGAGTTTACTTTCAGCAAAGACGACAACGGCGCTGAAGGCCAATTCGATATTGAGATCAATGGAAATACATTAACTATTACCGGCACAGCGGTGGGTGAAGCCCGCATTGTAGCTCACCATAGATTTGGTGATTTCAGTATTGATGCTCTCATTAAGGAGGATCCTGCGGTGGAAAAGGTTGAGATCGCTGCCGATGATGAGAAGACTCAAGAGCTGATCGAGAGCGGCGTGATTGCCATCATCGACCCGAATGAGCCCGACGCTCCGGCCGATCCCGACAAGCCCGCTCCCGAGATCACCTTCACTCCTGC
>CAJTUF010000011.1:42140-42661 GCA_910579675.1 uncultured Muribaculaceae bacterium
ACAATAGGCACCGCCCGCATTATCATCATCTTTGTGGAGACTCCCCCGGTAGCATCGCGCAGCCGCAGCATAAGCGCCCGCAATGGCAACGCTTCCGAGCCTCTTAAAGAGATCATCGTGCAGGTAAATCCCGCAGCCGAGACCTCTCTTGTGCTCTCCGAACACTCAATCACTCTCACCGAGGGGGGCAGCATCGCGATTACGGCATCGCTCAAGGATGCAGAGGGCAATGATTCCGAGCAGGAGTTCAGCGTGGAATGGAGCAGCTCCGACACCGAAGTAGCTACTGTCGATGAGGCTGGCACCATCACGGCTGTCAAGGCCGGCAAAGCCACCATCACAGCAACTTGCGGCAAGCTCTCCGCCACTTGCGAGGTGACTGTCAGCGAACCTGAGGCTCCGGAGGTGACCGAGATCAATCTCGACACTGAGAAAATCAGCGGCGTCGAGGGCTCTACCTATCATCTGCAGGCCGATGTCGACGATCTGACTTGGAGCAGCTCGGATGAGAGCGTTGCCGT
>CAJTUF010000011.1:42671-91706 GCA_910579675.1 uncultured Muribaculaceae bacterium
GTCGAGGGCTCTACCTATCATCTGCAGGCCGATGTCGACGATCTGACTTGGAGCAGCTCGGATGAGAGCGTTGCCGTGGTCGATCAGAATGGCATCGTGACCCTCGTGGGCGCCGGACGCGCCATCATCACCGCCACCGCCCCCAACGGCGTCAAGGCCACCTGCGAGGTGGTGGTTGAGGCTGCAAGCGGCATCAATGGCGTTGAGGCCGACACCGAGGCCGCATTTGCCCCCGTCTACGATCTGACCGGACGCCTCGTGGCCCGCACGCCCGAGCAGATGGCGGCTCTCCGCGCCGGCATCTACATCCAGGCCGGACGCAAGATCTACATTAGCAAATAAATCAAGTGCTGAGTCAATAGCAGTCGCCCCGGGGCCATCCGCGCTCCGGGGCGACTTTTTTTGCGGCACGGGCGCCGCGCAGCCATCGTCGCCGGGCGGATGCACCGGGGTGCATCCCTACAAGTCGCTTCAAACCAACCATATAACGAATCTAACACGCTAATCGAGTCGCCGCAATGCCTCCCTTGTAGGGCTGCTTCCCCGGAGCAGCCGCACCGCGACGCCCCCAGCGGCCAAAAGACCGCACCGCGACGCCCACCCGGCGCGTAGCGCCCAAAGCCCCCTTGGGGGCGCACCTTGAGGGTGGACCCACTCAAAGGCGCGCGTAGCCGCCGCAGAGTGGGGTCAACCGATGCCCAAAGAAAAACGCTCAGCGTCAGCCAAGCCCCACACCGCGACCCACATCCAGCCCAAGGAGCTCGGCTGACGCTGAGCGAGGGCGCGGGGGGGGGACGTGCGCCTAACCCGCGGCTGCGGCGGCTACGCGCGCCTTTGCCGCGGGCTACCCTCAAGGTCCGCCCCCAAGGGGGCATTTTGCGCTAACGCGCCACCTCGTCGCCGCAACCATCGTCGCCGCAACCATCGTCGCCGGGCGGATGCACCGGGGTGCATCCCTACAAGCCACCCAAACAACGAACTATCAGCCCATTACCTCCCTTGTAGGGCTGCTTCTCCGGAGCAGCCGAACCGCGACGCCCCCAGCGGCAAAATGGCCGCACCGCGACGATGCCCGCGCCCAATGTAGGGCTGCCTCCCCGGAGCAGCCGCACCCGCGACGCCCCCGCGGCCAAATGGCCGCACCGCGACGCCAACCCGGCGCGTAGCGCCAAAAGCCCCCTTGGGGGCGCACCTTGAGGGTGGCCCCACTCAATGGCGCGCGTAGCCGCCGCAGAGTGGGGTCACCCGTCGCCCAAAGAAAAGCGCTCAGCGTCAGCCGAGCTCCCCACCGAGACACCCATCCCGGCGCTGATATGCGCCTGTTTGGCCGGACTAGGTTCTACGGCGAACAAACATCGGCGGCAATATGTTGGAATAGACAAGATAGACACACGCGCCCACACACGCTTCTGTCGACGTTTCAACTCCATTCCACCATTCCTCCCCTATGCCTACAGCCCTACGCTCCCGGCTCTGCGCCATGGCCATCGCTGCCGCTCTATCGCCGGGAATAGCTCACGCCACATCTCCTGATTCATCCGCTCCAATGGTCCACGACATACCGGAACGATGGATTTTCACACCTGCCCACTCGCAAACCCTCCCTCCCGACGATGAGTGGTGGCACGGATTCAACGACCCCATGCTCGACTCACTGATAAGCGAAGCGGTCGACCGCAACTATAATGTGGCGATAGCGGCGCGACGCATCGATGCCGCCAATGCCGCCATAATGTCGGCCCGGTCATCCTACTTCCCGATGGTCGGGGTATCGGCATCCTACGACCTGAGCCGACGCAGCGGCAACCTCACGGCAGTTCCGGGCCCGGCAGTCAATTCCCGCGCGCTCAATCTCGGGGTCAATGCATCGTGGGAAATCGACCTCTTTGGCCGCGTGGCCTCTTCGGTAAAAGAAAAGAAAGCCCTGAGCGGAGTGGCCCGCGCCGACTATGACGCAGTGATGGTGAGCCTCTGCTCCTCTCTCGCATCCGCCTATATGGATCTGCGCGCGTCGCAGGCCCAGGAGGCTGTAGTGATGAGCCATCTCGACAATCAGAAAGAGGTGCTGCGCATCACCCAGGAACGCTACAAGGCATCGCTCGTGTCTGGGCTCGATGTAGCGCAAGCCAACACCGTCTACGGCTCCACTCTCGCCTCCCTCCCGTCGATACGCACCTCCATAGCCTCGTCTATCAACGCCATAGCACTCCTTTTGGGGCGCTTCCCCGCCGAAGTCGACTCCCTCCTGTCGCGTCCGGCTCCGGTGCCTGTCTACAGCCATATAGTGTCGACAGCCGTACCGGCCGAGCTGCTCAGGCGGCGTCCCGACATCATATCGGCCGAGCGCACTCTCGCAGCCCAGGCTGCCGCTCTCGGAGTGGCACGAAAGGAGTTTATGCCAACGCTGTCGATTCAAGGCTCATTTGGAGTGGAGGCACGCGATCCCGACAATCTCTTTCAGAAGCGCAGCATCACCTATTCGGTGGTGCCGACTTTGAGCTGGACTGTTTTCGACGGATTCGGTCGCAGGGCAGCCGTTCAGGAAGCCCGCGCCCAACTTGAGATAGCTCTCGACAGCTATCACCAGACGGTGCTTAGCGCCACATCTGAGGTAGAAAACGCCCTCTCGTCCTACATCAACGCCATCGACTATGTGGCCCAACTGGAGAAAGTGGTCGACTCGGCCCGCGAGGAGGTCAATCTCTCGCTCGCCCAATACCGCTCCGGGCTCACACTGTTTACACCCGTGGCGCAGGCCCAGATCACCTATCTCCAATACGACGATGAGCTGGTGGCCGCCCGCGCCTCGGAGAGCCGTGCACTCATCGACCTCTACCGCGCCCTCGGCGGCGGCTACGGCTATTCCAGCGCCGACGGATCATCCTCTGCAATACCCAAATAATCCGCAACTCCATCCCATTATCCCCACATCAGCATATATGAGCTACTATCCATATCTCGTCAGCGCGGCTCTCGGCATGGCTTCAGCCGCTATCGTGGCCGGTTGCAGCCACTCCCACCCCGCTGCCACTCAAACCGAAACTCCGGTGATCGATGTTGCCGAGGCCACCCAACGTGGTGTGACACTCTACCACACATATCCAGGCAAGCTCCATGCCAGATCGAGCATCGACCTTGTGGCAAGAGTCGACGGCTATCTGAAAGGGCAGCATTATAAAAACGGCGATCTGGTGGAGGCGGGACAGCTACTCTTCACAATCGAAGACACCCAATATCGCAATGCCGTGGCTCAGGCCGAGAGCGAGCTCAAAGCTGCCGAGAGTGCCTTGGACTACAACACCGCCCACTACGAGGCCGTAAAACAGGCGGCCGACGCCAATGCCGCCAGCCGCATGGAGGTGGAGCAGGCACGCTCGGCCATGGAGTCGAGCAGGCAGGATGTCAACAACGCACGCGCCGCTCTATCTACAGCCCGCACCAACCTCGATTATTGCTACGTCAAAGCTCCGTTCAAAGGCCATGTAGGCGCTTCGGGGCCCGGCATAGGATCGTACCTCTCGGGGGGAGGAGCGCCGGTGACTCTCGCCACTATCTACGACGATCTTGAGGTGAAAGCCGAGTTTTTTATCGACGACGCAAGCTACATAGATATGCTGCGCGACGAAAACAAAGCAATCGTGGCCGATCTCGATTCGATTCCGGTGAGCTTCAGCGACAAGCTGCCCCACAGCTACACCGGGCGACTGATATATATGTCGCCCGACATTGATCCATCGACCGGCACCCTTGAGATGAGGGCCATGATAGCCAACCCTTACGACGAATTGCGCGACGGGATGTATGTCACCGTCAAGCTCCCCTATGCCTCCGAATCCGACGCTGTTTTAGTCAAAGATGCCTCTATCTCCACCGACCAGCATGGCAAATATCTCTACACAGTCAACGATTCCGACCGGGTGGTCTACACTCCGGTCGAAGTGGGCGATGTGGTCGACGACTCCCTGCGTGTCATCACCTCTGGCATCCGTCCCGGCGATCGCTACGTGACCAAAGCTCTGCTCAAAGTGCGCCCCGACATGCTGGTCAAGCCCCGCCTCTCCGACAATAAATAATCCACACCCGTCGCCCTATGTTTTCAAGATTTTTCATCGACCGCCCCATCTTCTCGATGGTCATAGCCGTGGCTATGGTCCTCATAGGATTGCTGACGGTAAAGACGCTGCCCGTAGCGCAGTTTCCCGACATCACCCCTCCGACAGTCAATGTCATGGCCACCTATCCCGGTGCCGATGCCGCAACGGTTGCCTCAACCATAGGTGTTCCCATTGAGGAGCAGGTCAATGGTGTTGAGGGAATGATGTATATGAGCTCAAGCAGCGGCAGCGACGGCAGCTATAATCTCACCGTCACATTTGATATCGGCACGGATGTCGACATGGCCGCCGTGAAGGTCCAGAACCGTGTGTCGCTCGCCGAGTCATCTCTCCCCGCCTCCGTGCGCCAGCAGGGCATCCAGGTCATGACCCGCTCAAGCAACATCATCATGTTCATAGCGCTGGAGGCCGACTCGGCCCACCGCGATATGTATGACGCACTCTATCTCACCAACTATGCCAAGCTCAATATCGTCGACGAGCTGTCGAGGGTAGATGGCGTGGGCGACGTGGGGGCATTCGGAGCCGGCGAATACAGTATGCGCGTATGGCTCGACCCCGAAAAGATGCGTATGCGCAACCTCACCCCGGAGGATGTGATGGGGGTGATCGAGAGCCAGAACATGCAGGTGAGCGCCGGTGCCGTCGGCACCGCTCCCTTTGCATCACCCGAGGCATTCCAGTTCACCCTCACCGCCCGTGGCCGCCTCACCTCGGCCGATGAGTTTGGCAATATCATCCTGCGCTCCACCACCGATGGCGAGATCCTCCGGCTGCGCGATGTGGCCCATATCGACCTCGGCAGCGCAAGCTACTCCAACACCTCCGACGTGTCGGGCCATCAGGCCGGACTCCTCGGCATCTATCAGCTCCCCGGCGCTAACGCCCTTGAGGTGGCCGACAGGGTGAGCAAGCGACTTGAAGAGCTTCAGGAATATTTTCCCGAGGGGGTGGAGTATCATGTGCTCATGAACACCACCGACTTCGTTGAGGCATCTATCGACGAGGTGCTCGTGACCTTTGTCGAGACCACGCTTATAGTGATGATTGTGATCCTGCTCTTCCTCCAGAACTGGAGAGCCGTCATCATACCGATGCTCACCATTCCGGTGAGTCTCATAGCCACCTTTGCGGTGATGAAGCTGCTCGGATTTACCATCAACACCCTTACCTTGTTCGGACTCGTACTTGCCATAGCTATTGTGGTCGACGATGCGATAGTGGTGGTGGAAGATTGCAGCCGATTGCTCAACGAAGGGAAAGTCACTCCACGACAGGCAGCCGAAAAGGCCATGGTAGAGCTTCAAGGGCCGGTGATCGGCGAAGTGCTGGTGCTTCTGTCGGTATTTATCCCCACGGCTTTCGTGTCGGGTATCACCGGCGAGCTCTACAAGCAGTTTGCGCTCACCATTGCTGTGTCGACAGCCTTCTCCGGCTTCAATGCCCTGACCTTCACGCCGGCCATGTGCGCACTGTTTCTACGGCCCAACAAGCCATCGCGTTTCTTCCTGTGGAAGTGGTGGAACAAGGGCTTGGCGGCCACCACCGACACTTATATGAAGATAGTGGGCAAGTTCCTGCGCAAGCCTCTGGTGGCTATAGCCGCATATCTTATCCTCTGTCTGGCCGCATTCTACGGGTTCATGAAGATGCCGTCGAGCTATGTGCCCTCCGAAGATATGGGCTACTTCATGGTATCGGCCCAGCTGCCGCCCGGCGCCTCTCTGTCGCGCACCGACAGCCTCATGGCCACTCTCACCCAGCGCGTCAAGCAATTCCCTGAGGTACGCAATGCCATGACCATCACGGGTATGTCGTTTGCCGGTGGAGGCAACAGCTCCAACCTCGGCTCCATGTTTGTGATGCTCACTCCATGGAAAGACCGTAAAGGCAAGGGGCAGAGTGTCGACGATATAATCAAGAAATTCTATGGCGCTACGGCCGACATTCAGGAAGCAGTGGTTTATGCCATAAATCCGCCGGCGATTCCCGGACTCGGCATGACGGCCGGATTGCAGATGCAACTGCTCGACATCAACAACCGTGGCGCCGATGCTATGAAAGCAGCACTCGAAGATGTGTCCGACGCCGCACGCCGCGATCCTCGTATCGCCGAAGTGCAGAGCATGTATGAGGGCAATGTGCCTCAGTTCCGCCTCCAGATCGACCGCGACAAGGCCCGTCTGCTCGGTCTGAGCATGACCGATATTTATTCGTCGCTCGGCACATATATGGGTGGAGGAGCGTATATCAACGACTTCAATGAGTTTGGGCGTGTGTATGAGGTGCTCGTGGCCGCCGATGCCTCCTCCACGGGCAACGCCGAGGATGTGATGCGCCTCTCGGTGCGCAACTCCGAGGGCCAGATGGTGCCCTTTGCATCCTTTACCAAGATCATACCCTCGATGGGAGAGTCATCGGTGAGCCGCTACAATATGTATCCCACCGCATCGCTCACCGCCACCCCGGCCCACGGCACCTCGTCGGGCACCGCCATCAAGGTGATGGAAGATATCGTCGGCGAGACTCTTGGGAGCAATTACAGCTACGCCTGGACCGGCGAGGCCTATCAGGAGGCCGGAGGCGGAGTCACGGTGAGCGTGGTCATGATATTTGCCGTGATAGTGACCCTTCTGGTGCTCGCAGCACAATATGAGAGCCTCACCGATCCGGTGGCAGTGGTGATATCCATGCCTACGGCCATCCTCGGCACCGTGCTCGGATGCCTGCTCATGGGGCAGGATATCAACATCTACACCCAGATAGGCATAGTGCTGCTCCTCGGCCTCTCGGCCAAAAACGCCATTCTTATCGTGGAATATGCCATCGACTACCATAAGAGTGGATTGCCGGTGGCCCAGGCTGCCGAGCAGGCTGGCAGAGTGCGTTTCCGCCCCATCATCATGACGGCCCTCGCATTTGTGTTTGGTGTGATGCCGATGCTCTTTGCCACCGGTGCGGGAGCGGCCTCGCGCATAGCGCTTGCCTCGGCTGTGGTGTTTGGCATGGCTGTCAACGCTATCGTCGGCACTCTCTTCGTACCCAATTTCTGGGAGCTCCTTGAGCGGTTCCGCGAGAAGCATCTGGCCGGATTTTTCAAGGCCGGAGGCGCAGGATCCGATCCCACGGCCGGCTCACCCACTGAAGGCGGTGTTTGATCCCTCCGTAGCAAACAAATATCTTCGCGCGTGCGTTGATATATTATCTTATTCATCCTTTTAATTCACCCAACTCTTTTCAACTAATAATATGGACTGGTTTGTCGACACTCTGCGCGCATATCCCTCCATTGCCGTGTTTCTCACCATCGGCATAGGATTTTACATAGGGGCGCTCAAATACAAGACATTCTCATTGGGAACAGTCACCTCGGTGCTGTTGGTCGGCGTGCTCGTCGGTCAGCTCGACATCTCCATCCCTGGCCCGATGAAAGATGTGTTTTTCCTTCTCTTTCTCTTTGCCATCGGCTATAGCGTAGGCCCGCAGTTTTTCAGGGCGCTCAGGGGCGATGGTCTGAAGCAGGTGTTTTTTGCCGTCGTGGTGTGTGCCCTGTGTCTGATCACCACATGGGTAGTGGCCAAGGTGATGCACTACAATCCCGGCGAGGCCATCGGCCTGTTTGCGGGAGCACAGACCATCTCGGCTGTCATTGGCGTCGGCACCGACACAATGAATACCCTCAATGTGCCTAAAGAGACCGTGAAGGAGTGGCTCGACATTATCCCGGTGAGCTATGCCGTGTGCTACATCTACGGCACCATCGGCTCGGCCTATCTGCTGGCCAACATCGGCCCCATGCTTTTAGGCGGCCTCTCAAAGGTCAAGGCTGAGACCGCCGAACTCGAAAAGACCATGAACCAGAGCTCGCTCTCCAACGACCCAACTTATATCAATGCCAACCGCCCCGTGGCTTTCCGCGCTTACCGCGCCGACGACAGTTTCTTCGACACCGCCCGCAGCGTGGCCGATATAGAGAAGCATCTTGCCGACCAGGGCCGACGCCTCTTTGTGGAGCGCATCCGCACCGCTGCCGACAAGAAGATCTCCGACCCCACCACGTCCTCCGTCATCAACAAAGGGGATGAGATTGTGCTCTCCGGACGCCGTGAGTTTATCATAGGCGATGAGAGCTGGATTGGCCCCGAGGTAAACGATTCGGAGCTGCTCAATTTCCCCGCCGAACAGCTCAATGTGCTCCTCACCAAAAAAGGGATCGGCAAATCGAAGACCGTAGATGAGATCCGCGCCATGAAGATCATGTATGGCGTGTCGATCAAAAAAATCGAGCGCGGCAATGTGGAGATTCCCGTCCTGGCCCAGACCAAGCTCTACCCCGGCGACGAAATAACCATC
The DNA here is from genome assembly GCA_910579675.1 of uncultured Muribaculaceae bacterium. Lineage (GTDB taxonomy): Bacteria > Bacteroidota > Bacteroidia > Bacteroidales > Muribaculaceae > Paramuribaculum. The sequence goes on from CAJTUF010000011.1 coordinate 51,140, forward strand.
GTCGGACTCCGCCACGAGGTCGACGCGGCAGCTCCGGTGCTCGGCTATCCCGACCGTCCCGCCACCAACACCAACATGGTGCTCGTAGGTCTCGGCATCTTCATCGGCGCCCTTATAGGCGTGATCACCATCCATGCCGGCGGCATTCCCATCAGCCTCTCCACCTCTGGCGGCGCCCTCATCTCGGGCCTTGTGTGTGGTTGGCTCCGCTCCAAGCGTCCCTCGATAGGAGCCATCCCTCAGCCCGCCGTATGGCTCATGAACAATCTCGGCCTCAACATGTTTATCGCCGTGATAGGCATCAGCTCCGGCCCGTCGTTTGTCACCGGCCTGAAGGAAGTGGGATTTATACTCTTCTTCATGGGCGTGATATGCACCTCGGTGCCTCTGCTGCTCGGTGTGATCATCGGCAAGAAGTTTTTCAAATTTCCCGCTCCGATCAATCTCGGCTGCTGCGCCGGCTCGCGCACCACTACCGCCAGCCTCGGTGCCATTCAAGACAGCATAGGCTCCACCCTCCCCGCCATGGGCTACACCGTGACCTACGCCATAGGCAACACCCTTCTGATATTGTGTGGCGTGGCACTCGTGCTCATGACCGCCTGAGCTTCGCCCCGCTCTCTCATCCGGTAGCATCCGGTCGGGATCTCCGCCTCTCGCTGAGTTCCCGACCGGATGCTTATTCTTCCTACATCTTATGGCTATGCCTGAATGGCTTCGTCAGCCATTTTTCACATTCTTGAAAAAATTTTAGCCTAAGTGTAACCTGAAGCAGTCATTGCGCGTCTGATAATAAAAAACAACATTCCCTATCATCACGCTCCATGAGATACCATCATTTTTTTTATCTTGCGGCTTGTGTAGTTTTTGGCGCCTGCGCGACAAAAAACTCCGGCCATGGAAACGATTCAGGCCAGGTGGCCACAGTCGATGTGGCCAGCTCGTTTGACAACCCCGTCCAGCTGTCAGCCTCTCAACTCGGCAGCAAAATCACATTTGTGCCATTGGAAACTACCGACACAAGTCTGATCAGCAACAACTACCTCATCACTGTGACAGACCGCAATGTGGTGGTCTCAAACTTCGGCTCCGAAAGTAATGTCCTGGTGTTTGACCGCAACAGCGGACGGTTTCTCAACCATATCGGTCAGTTTGGCGGAGGTCCCGACGACTTCAGAAATCCCTACCACCTCATCGACAGCAAAGGGAGCCGGATTTTCTTGCGTCCGGCAAGCGGATCGGGCCTGATGGCGTTTACGCCCGATGGCAAGCCCTCCGGCAAAATTCTTGAAACAATCAACATGTCGTTTTACCCCAACACTGTGATCAGCGACTCTCTTGCTTGGCTCGGAGGCATGAAAGATGCTAATGATGACCGCGGTGAGACCTTACGAATGGCAACCATGTCCGGAGAAGTGATTGATTCGGTCCGTATCTTCGGCAACCAGAAGTTAGCGGCTCCATTCCCTAACAGCTTCACCGGCAAGACCGACTACAAATACTTTATCCCGATTCTTGGCGATCCACTCCAGTCGGTGGCTCAGGTGACAAACAACGGCATGACTTATGTCAATTTCCAGCCTGTCATATATCGGGTCGGCAACAGAATAAAGCTGCGTGAAACTCTCTGTGACACCATCTATAATGTCACGCCTGATGGCTGGAGTCATTCCATCATCTTCGACATGGGAAAACACCGGTTCCCGATTGAGGATCTTAACACACGCACCCCATCATCGTCCCACCTGTTCGTGACTGATATGGCTGAAACCGAAAGCAAACTGTTGTTTGGCCTGAGCGAAGGATGGCCAATGGACGACAACCATACAGAGTATATCGGTATCTTCGACAAAGCGAGTGGCACTACGTCAATAGGCCGCGCATCCGACGCCATAAAAGATGATATCTCAGGGTTTATATCTTTCATTCCAAGCCATACAAGCACTGACGGTGCTTTTGTAGGTTTTATAAGCCCGGAAGAGGTGATCACGTGGCGTGAGGAGCATCCCGACTCCAAGCTCCCCGCTTGGGTATCAAGGCTTAAAAGCGACGATAACCCCGTTATGGTCATCGTAAGTGAATAACAGCTACCCGTTTCCAAGTAAGCATCCGGTCGGGATCTCCGCCTCTCGCTGAGTTCCCGACCGGATGCTTATTCTTTTGGTTATTCTGATTCAGCTTGGAAAGCCGGAGAGTCGGTGCGTGAGAGTGGGAATGTCATGGCAGCCACTCTGCGCCGCAGGAGCAGCAGTGTGGTCATGGTGGGGAAAGCCATGAAGAAGTAAAACATATCGCAGAGCGCAACGGCAGCCGTGAGGGGCACGGCCGCAAAGATCACCAGCGAAAGGATGAAAAACCATGTGTAGATGCGCGCTCCGCGGGGCCCGAAGAGATAGGCGGCGCAACGGTTGCCATAAAATGAGTAGCTGAACATCGACGACATGGCAAAGCAGGCCACGACTGCCATAAGCAGATAGCGCCCCCCTGGGATGGTCGAGCCGAAACCATCCATCGCGAGGGCGAGGCCCTGCACACTTCCGCTCGGTATGGCAGTGAAGTCGATGCTCACGAGGAGCGCCAGAGCGGTCAGAGTGCACACGAATCCCGAGTCGATAGCCGGGCCGAGCATGGCTATAAGCCCCTCCCGGTCGGGGGTGGTGGAGCGGCTCTCGCCGTGCATGATCGAAGCGGTGCCGACGCCGGCATCGTTGACAAGCATGGCTCTGCGCGCGCCTATGAGCGCCACACCTATCAGGGCGCCCCAACCTGCCTTAAGGCTGAATGCACCGCTGAAAATCGACGCCACCGCACCCGGAAGCACCGACAGATGGGTGACAAGTATATAAGTCACCATAATGAAATAGAGACCCACCATCACCGGCACCATGACCGAAGCAACAGTAGCGATGCGGCGTATACCCCCCAACACCACAAGAGCAACCGTGGCCGAAATTACCAATCCAACGGCTATGCGTGAGGCAAGATCGGCGGTATCGGCCCCGGCCATCGCAAGGGTGGCCTCGGTGAGCTGGTTGGCGTTCATGATGCAGAGTGTGCCTATCATTCCCGCCACGGCAAAGCATCCGGCCATCCACCACCACCGGGGCCCGAGGGCATTGCGGATGATATACATCGGGCCGCCCCGTGTGGAGCCATCAGGAGCGGTGTCGCGGTAGGCGATAGCCAGCACCCCTTCATGATATTTCGACGCCATGCCCACGAGGGCGCTGACCCACATCCAGAATATGGCACCCGGGCCACCCATGACCAGAGCTATGGCCACGCCAGCTATATTGCCCATACCCACCGTGGCTGCCACGACCGAAGCCAGCGCTTTGACCGACGAGATCTGACCCGCTGCGCGGCCCTCTGCGGCCGGTCGCTCCCTGAGCAACCTCAATGCCTCGGGAAGCCGCCGCAGAGGCAGAGCTCCCGACCCGATGAAAAGAATCAGACCGCCCCCGATAAGGAGCAGAAACAGCGGATAGCCACACAGGGTGTCGGCCACGAGAGTGAGTTGATCGGTCATATAGCTGGAGTGTTGGTGGCTGCAAAGGTAAGATTTTTCTGCATGGAGAGAGGGATCAGCAAACGGAATAATGCCTACCTTTGTTGATAATTTGGCGGTAAGGTAAGAGCCGCCGCTTCCCGATATGCGACATATTTTACTCATCATAGGGGTGTTGACCACCCTGACCCTGCTCAGTGGGCAATCGCCGCGACCGACTCCGGAGCCCGACTCCACGCGACGCCCCACCATGTCCGACTCCGTTTCCCCCATCTCGTTTCCCGGAGTGGAAAACGCCATAGTGGGTGTCTATATTGAAGATCTCGCCACCGGTGAGGTGCTGGCTGAATATGGAGCCGACCGCCCCATGTGTCCGGCCAGCATCATGAAGGCTGTGACATCGGCCTCGGTGCTGAGTCTCTATGCCGGCGACCGCTGCTTTGCCACCCGCATCGGCACCGAGGGCAAGATAGCCGAGGGGGTGCTCCACGGCAATATCGTGATCACTGCATCAGGCGACCCCACTCTCGGATCGGCCTATTTCGACGCCCCCGACGCTATGCGCGACAGCCTTATAGCGTCGTTGCGCCGGGCGGGGATCGACAGCGTGGCCGGATGCATACGCATCGACGGCAGCGCCATTCCCGACCCCGCCTATCCCCCCGGCTGGGGCGACGACGACTACATGTGGCCCTACGGAGCTATGCTCCGCGGATTCAATTGGCGCGACAACCGCTATCTGCTCACCCTCCCGTCGCGTGCCACCGACCCATACATCCCCGGGCTTAAAGTAGAGTTCCGTCGTCTGCGCCGTGGCAAGATGGGCTACGATGCCATGCCGCCGCTTACGGTGGTCAAGGCGTGGGGGCGTCCGTCGGCAAAGGGCTCGACGGTTGCTCTCGCCATGCCCTCCCCCTCCGATGCGTTTATTTTTGCCATGACCTCGGCCCTTGCCGATTCGGCCATAGCCATCGGCAATGCCGCCATTGACCCCGATACCCTTGCCACATCGGAACTCACCTCGGTCACCTCTCCGGCTTTTCCGGAGATTCTGAGGAGTCTGATGCACAGGAGCGACAATCTGTTTGCCGAAGGGATGCTGCGCACTATCGCTCCAAGGGAGCCGCGCGACACCGCCGTGAGTCGCGAGACAGCCCTGTGGAGTCTCCGCGGCGCCGACACCGACAGCGTGGCAATAATCGACGGCAGCGGGCTGAGCCGCCTCAACCGCCTGACACCGTGGTTTCTCTCCGACGTCCTTGCATGGATGGCGCGAAGCCCTAATGGAGCGCTCTATGCCTCGCTGTTTCCAAAAGTCGGGCAAGAGGGTACCGTGAAACGTTTTCTTGCCGACACCCCGCTCGAAGGTCAGCTCGCCCTAAAGACAGGCACCATGAGCGGAGTGCGCGCGCTTGCCGGATACCGTCTCGACAGCGAGGGCAATCCCACCCACACGGTGGTGCTCATCGTCAATGGCTTCTCTTGCTCCCCTTCTGTTGTAAATAAGGCGGCACAGACATTTTTTCTCAATTTTTTTTCGTAGTTTCGCACAAAATTTCCTCTCATGACCACAACAACAACCCACGACGAAATAAAATCGCTCCTCGGGCTGACCTTCGAGATCGAGGGCCTGCTGATGCTCGCACAACGCCGCGACGACATGACTCCGGCGGAGATCTATGATATGCTTCAGGACAAATGTGCCGCGCTCCTAGACGGCATCTCCGCCATCACCGGAGCTGCTCCGGTCTATCCGGATCCCGCCCCTGTTGCAACCGGCGCCACGATAGAGCCAGAGCCGGAGCCGGCTCCTATGGCCGAGGCCGGTGCTGAAATAGACAGCGAGATCGTTGATAATGCACAATACGAAGAGGCAGCCGACGCAGATGTAGCGCAATCCATGCCTATTCCTGAGCCTCAACCCGAGCCGGAGCCCGAACCTCAACCCGAGATCCAGCCACAACCTGCGCCTGTTCCCGAACCCGAGCCCGAACCGGCTCCTGCACCCGCAGCAGCCAAGGCTGCCAATCCGCGCCCTATCACTCTCACGCTCAACGACAAGTTTCGTTTCCGCCGCTCTCTCTTCGGAGGTAGCGACACCCAGATGGCAGACACTCTCGCCATACTGGCCGGAATAGACAATGCCGACGATCTCAACGACTTTATCACCAACGACCTCTGCTGGAATCCCGAGGATCAGGAGGTGGCCGACTTCATGGCGGTAGTAGCCGCGTCACGCTGATGCTGTACATTGTTCCCACTCCGGTCGGCAACCTCGCCGACATGACTCCCCGCGCCTTGGAGGTATTGAAATCGGTGAGCGCCGTGTATGCCGAGGACACCCGCACCAGCGGAGTGCTGATGAAGCATTTCGGCATAACCACACCCCTGCTCGCTTTCCACAAATTTAACGAACATGCCGCTCTCGACGCCGTCATGGCCCGGCTTGAAAGCGGCGACGACATAGCGTTGGTGAGCGACGCCGGCACCCCCGGCATCTCCGACCCCGGCTTCCTCCTCTCGCGCGAATGCAGACGCCGCGACATTCCGGTATCGACCCTCCCCGGCGCCACGGCATTTGTGCCGGCACTCGTGAGCTCAGGCCTCCCGTGCGACCGTTTTGCCTTCGAGGGATTCCTGCCCCCTAAGAAAGGACGCGCCACCCGTCTGGCTGAAATTGCAGCTTCGACCGTCACCACCATCATCTACGAGAGCCCTCTGCGACTGGTCAAAACCCTTGAGCAGCTTGCAGAAGTGTGCGGTCCCGACCGCCCCGCATCAGTGTCGCGCGAGATCTCGAAGATGCACGAAGAGACAGCGCGCGGCACCCTCGCTCAACTGTCGCAACATTTTATCCAAAACAATCCGCGCGGCGAAATCGTTATCATTTTAGGAGCGGCTGAGCTACCCGAAGCAAAGGGGAGCCACCGCAACAAATACCGCGATGCCGAGGAGCAGTGACTCAATCCCCGCCACAGGTATCAAACCCTAAATTTCAACGATTAATTCCATCACCTCACCCTCATTATTTTTCAGAATCATCACCGTCATGAAACGCCCTACCGCCTCTAAAATAGCCCTTGCAGCGATAGCCGCATTTGCAATGCTCCCCTTCACATCGTGTGGCGACAAGGAAAAGCTCGAAAAGACCGAAGCCGCCAACACCATGCTCACCGACAAGCTGCAGCAGACTCTCGCTACTCAGGACTCGCTCTTTGCCCTCATCAACGATATCACCGACGGCATGAGCCAGATCAAGGAAATAGAACGCATAGTTGCAACCAGTGGCACCCTCTCAAGCGAGAGCCCATCCCGCAAGGATCAGCTCCGCGCCGATATGGCCACCATTCAGGAGGCTCTCAAGCAGCGCCGTGAGCGACTTGAGGAACTCGAGAAGCAACTCAGCTCCACTTCGGGCAAAAACTCCACGCTCCTCACCACCATCAACAACCTCAAAGCCCAGATAGCCGAACAGCAGACCGAGATCACCACCCTCAACAATCAGTTGGCCGAAGCGGGAGTGAAAATCACCCAGCTCGGCACTCAGGTCGATTCACTCACCACTGTTGTCGCCGCCGCAACCGAGAGCATGGAGCAAGCCGAACAGGAGGCCCTCGATATGGCCGACGAGCTCAATGCCTGCTACTTCGTGGTAGGCAGCCAGAAGGAGCTGAAGGAAAACAAGATTATCGAGACCGGATTTCTGCGCAAAACCAAAGTGCTCCCCGCCGACTTCAACACATCCTACTTCACCCGGGCCGACAAGCGCACTCTTACTGAGATTCCCACCCACGCCACAAAGGCCGAAGTGATGACCAACCAGCCCAAGGACTCATATACCATCGCCGACGGACCCTCGGGCCAGAAAGTGATACGCATATCCGATCCTACCCGATTCTGGAGCGTAAGCAATTTCCTTGTGATCAAAGTCAACTGACCGCACCCCTGTAACCCATTGACGGGGCCTCCACTCCACTGCCGTCGTAACGGCAACGAGCGAGAGGCCCCGGTTGCTTTATTTACCGGTCAGGTGAACAATAAAAAGAGCTCCCCGGCGTTACTATGGAGTGAAATGTCCTGATTTTTTAAGCGCGCTGCGATATGGCGCCGCAGCATTAGCCATGACAGGCATCTACGCCGCCGCCCCGGCCCAGACCAACGCCGGGATCGGGGGCTCGAGCCCGGCCTATTCTTTCCTCGACATAACTTCGTCGACGAGGATCTACGGTCTGGGAGGAGTCAACATCACCGTGGCCGACCCCACCGATATCTTCACCATCGACCAGAATCCAGGTCTGCTCGGGCCCGAATTTGACCGCCAGCTCGGTGTCAACTATATGCACTGGCTCGGTGGAAGCAACTTTGCCGGAGTGCGCTATGGCATGGCCGCCGGTGAGCGAGCCGCTTGGACAGCCGCCATACAATATTTTGGCTACGGATCGATGAAGGAGACCGATGCCGCCGGAAATATCACCGGCTCCTTCTCTCCTATCGACCTTACATTCAGCGGCGGCTACACCCACGACCTCACCGATTGCCTTCGCGGCGGATTTGCCGTAAAGGTGGCCTATTCGTCCTATTCACAATTCTCGGCGGTGGCTATTGCCGCCGATCTCGGCCTGAACTACTACGACGCCGACCGCGATCTGTCGCTATCGGTTGTGGCCGCCAACCTGGGCGGACAGGTGAAGCGGTTCAACGACACCCACGAGCGTCTCCCCATCGACCTACGCCTCGGATGGGCCAAGAGTTTCGGATCATTTCCTGTGAGATTCTCTATTACGGCCTACGACCTCACCCGATGGAAGGTGCCCTACTACGATAATGGCGATGGCACCACCGCCGCCGTACTCAAAGACTCGTTCGGGTCAAACCTGATGCGTCACCTTGTGTTCGGAGCCGATTTCATCCCCTCCGAGCGCTTCAACATATGTCTGGGCTACAACTACCGCACCCGCACCGATATGTCGACCTACTCGCGCTCACTGCTGTCGGGCTTCTCGCTCGGTGCCTCACTGCGCCTGTCGTCGTTTGGCGTGGGAGTGGCTTTGGCCAAGCCCCACAACGGCGCCACCAATCTAATGGTCAATTTCACCACCGATCTCAACGAACTCCTGCGATAATCCCCATCATTCCACCAATCCATATTCAAACGAAAACACCCCCCCTCACACGCAATGGATAAGATAATAATAGCCGTCGACGGCTTCTCTTCATCGGGCAAGAGCACAATGGCCCGCCGTCTGGCCTCGGCCATAGGCTATCGCTATATCGACTCCGGCGCCATGTATCGCGCCGTGACACTCTATGCCATCCGCGAGAATATCGCATCTGTGGCCGACGGCACTCTCGACTCTGCCCGCCTCGAAGCGGCTCTGCCGACAATCAATATCGATTTTGCTCCCGGCCCCGACGGCCAACGCACCCTGCTCAACGGCGAGGATGTAGAAGAGGAGATCCGCTCCATGGCTGTGAGCTCCATGGTTAGCCCGGTGGCCGCACTCCCCGCAGTGCGCCACGCACTGACTGAGATGCAACGCCGCATGGGCAGTACCCGAGGCATAGTGATGGATGGCCGCGACATCGGCACAACGGTGTTTCCCGACGCTGAGATGAAGGTATTTGTCAACGCCTCGGCCGAGACACGCGCACGCCGCCGGTTTCTTGAGCTGGCAGCGAAAAAGCAGCCCGCGTCCTATGAGGATGTACTGGCCAACGTGGTGCACCGCGACACCATCGACACCACCCGCGCCGAGAGCCCACTGCGACAGGCCCCCGACGCCGTTGTGCTCGACAATGGCGATATGACCATCGAGGAGCAGGACGCATGGATGCTCGACCTCTTCAACCGCATCACCTCACACCGATGACCCCTCTTATAGAGATAGATCCCGGATCAGGCTTCTGCTTCGGGGTGGTGACCGCCATACGCAAGGCCGAGGAGGAACTTGAACGCGGAGGCACACTCTACTGTCTGGGCGACATAGTGCACAACAGCGACGAGGTGGAGCGTCTGCGCCGCCGCGGCCTCGTCACCATCTCCCACTCCGATCTCGCCACCCTCCCGGCGGGATCGCGCGTGTTGCTGCGCGCCCACGGCGAGCCACCCTCGACCTATGCCACTGCCCGCTCGCGGGGGCTGGTGGTGATCGATGCCACCTGCCCGGTGGTGTTGCGCCTCCAGCAGCGCATACGCCACACCTACGAGTCGTCGCCCGCCGGCACCCAGATTGTGATCTACGGCAAGAAGGGCCACGCTGAGGTTAATGGCCTTGTCGGACAAACCGACGGCACCGCTCTGGTGGTGGAAAATGCCTCCGAACTTGGAGGTATCGACCCCCTGCGCCCGGTGAAACTCTTCTCGCAGACCACCAAGAGCCTCGACGGCATGCGTCATATCTCCGACTCGATATCGGCCACTATCTCGCCCGGGGTGGCTTTCGAGAGCTTCGACACCGTGTGCCGTCAAGTAGCCTCGCGCGCCGACGGGCTCCGCCATTTTGCCGAGGCCCACGATGTGGTGCTGTTTGTGGCAGGCGCCAAAAGCTCAAACGGAAGGGCCCTCTATGCCGAGTGCCTTGCCGTCAACCCTCGCACCCATCTTATAGCCAACGCTGATGCCATCGACCAGTCATGGCTCTCATCCGCATCAAGCATCGGGATATGCGGTGCCACCTCCACGCCGTCGTGGCTCATGGAGCAGGTAAGCAGGCGCGTGTCGGAGCTCGTGTCACCCACCCGATCAGACGAGTGATGGACAATTTCGTTGCTATCGACGTGGAAACCGCCAATGGCGAGCGCACCTCGGTGTGCTCCATCGGCGCGGTAAAGGTTGTCGACGGGGCGGTGGCCGACACCTTCTACGAGCTTGTGCGCCCCACTCCCAACTATTACTACCGCCGCTTCACCGAAGAGATCCACGGCATATCGCGGGCGGATACCGACGGCGCCCGTGCCTTTCCCGAAGTATGGACCGATCTGGAGCGATTTATCGGCACCCTGCCACTGGTGGCCCACAACAAAAATTTCGACGAAGGGTGTATCAAGGCTTGTTTCCGCTACTACCGTATGGACTATCCCGACTATATGTTTCTGTGCACTCTGCAGAAGGCGCGCACCACTATCCCCCGCACCCTCTGCCCCTCCTTCTCGCTCCCTCATCTGGCAGCATTTCTCGGTATCCCCTTCGACAATCACCACAATGCCCTCGCCGATGCCATGGCGTGTGCCCGCATAGCTCAGGCATTGCTCTGAAGGCATTTTTGCCGATGGAGAAAAAATATGTACCTTTGCCCGACCAAAAGAGACCTCCAATGCGTTTACCTATTAAACCGCCGCTCCCCCGGGCCACCATATCGGCCATAGCCGTGGCGCTGGCTGCCAGCCTCATCGTGTCGATAGCCGGCCATTTCAGGCCTTCATCCGATCCGGCCATCCCCCCTGAAGTGGTGGTGACCGGTGCCGACACCTCGGCATGGCTCATGGGCAAAGAGCATGCCTCCGCCCTTGTGACCGAGTGTAGCGATGACGACGAGCGCGGCCTCCGCCTTCTCGATATACGCGCGCGGGAAACCAACTTGCGCTCGCGTATAGGCGACTCGGCCGCCGATGCCTACGTGAGCGGTTTTGAGCATGGGCTTCGGGCCGCTTCCGACTCTCTCGCGTCGGTAATACTCGACTGAGCGCCCAGACCTCAGCTTTCTTTTCTCCCCCACTAATCCCTCACTGATATGATAATCCATACAGCCCGATTTCAAGTATCCAACTCCAAAGTAGAGAAATGCCCCACTGACCTCCGTCATGAATATGCCTTCATCGGTCGATCCAATGTGGGCAAGTCGAGCCTCATAAATATGCTCACCGGACGCAATGGACTGGCCAAGACCTCGTCCACACCGGGCAAGACCATGCTCATCAACCACTTTCTCATCAACGACGAGTGGAGCATAGTCGATCTGCCAGGCTATGGCTATGCCCGACGGGGCAAGGAGAGCCGCGCCGAACTCAAGCACATGATCGACAGCTATATACTCCGGCGTCAGCAGATGACCAACCTTTTTCTGCTCATCGATTCTCGCCTGGAGCCTCAGAAGATTGACCTCGAATTTATGGAGTGGCTGGGCGAAAACGGTGTGCCATTTTCAATCGTATTTACCAAACTCGACAAGATGGGACCTGAGGCCGGACGACAGAAAGTTGCAGCCTACTGCTCCATACTGCTGCAGAATTGGGAGGAGCTCCCTCCTGTATTTCTCACGTCAAGCGAAGACAAGCGCGGTCGTGATGAGATACTCGACTATATAGAGCAGCTCAACCGCTTGCCGGTAGGAAGCCCGGAAGCCGACGAGTGAAAACCTTTCGCGTGGTGGCTGCGTTATAATGATATACAAAAATAAAGATTAATCACAATAATCCCCACCACGACTATGGAAAAGAAACCCACATCGCCCATATCAAAAAAAGCTGAGGAAGCGCTTGATTATCCTGGAGTAGCCAATAATGTGGCAGATAAGGATAAGAGCAATGCCGAGCTTGTGAAAGAAGACGTGAAAGAGCTCAACAACAATCCGCGCAACTGCGACATAGATATGCCCTGACCGCGCAACTGACAATCTGCAATCCTTTATCTCCGGCCCCCTCCAACCAGAAGGGTGGCCGGAGCATTTATATCGACTTTTTTCATTAATTTTGCGGAAAATCACATTATCCGCATGAATCTGATAAGCAAAACCATATTAAGCATCACACTGGGATCGTCATGGCTTGGCGCCACAGCCCAGGATGCCAAGGTGGAAGGATTTGTCCACCGTCAGTCGGATCCGTCGGGCTACGAATGGCCCACCGACACCGCAGTCCTTGCCAATCTCGACCGATGGCAGGATCAGAAATTTGGTGTTTTGTTTCATTTCGGTCTCTACTCGGTGCCGGGCATCGTGGAGTCGTGGTCGATATGCTCGGAGGATGTCGATTGGATAAGCCGCCGCTCAGATCTGCCCTACGACGAGTATAAGAAATGGTATTGGGAATTGAAAGACTCCCTATGCCCCACACAGTTTGATCCCGGGCAATGGGCCTCTCTGATGGATGCTGCCGGCATGAAATATATGGTGTTTACGACCAAACACCATGATGGCTTCTGCACCTTCGACTCCAAGCTCACCGACTTCACCATAACCAACGGACCATTTGCATCCGACCGAAGAAGCAATATGGCCCGGGAGGTGTTTGACGCTTTCAGAAGCAAGGGATTCATGACCGGTTGCTACTTCTCCAAGCCCGACTGGCATTGCGAGTGGTTCTGGAACCCCGCCTATGCTACACCCGACCGCCATATCAACTACAATAAAGAGCGCCACCCCGACTGGTGGGACAACTACCGGAGCTTTACCGCCGGCCAGCTCGGCGAGTTGCTGGGCGGCGACTATGGGCGCTTCGACATATTATGGCTCGATGGCGGATGGATTTCGGGCGAGGATATAGGGCTCGACAGCATCCTCAACAGCGCCCGGAGCACACTCCATCCCGGACTCATAGCAGTAGACCGCACCATAAAAGGTCGAAACGAAAACTACCAGACCCCTGAGCGCGGCATACCGGCCACCGCCCTACCATACCCCTGGGAGAGCTGCATCACCCTGAGCAACGACTGGGGTTGGGTGCCCGACGCTCCCTACAAATCGCCGGGACGAGTGCTCGCACTCCTTGCCGAGACAGCTGCCAAAGGGGGTAATCTGCTTCTCGGTGTAGGACCCACACCCGAAGGCACCATCGAGCCTGAAGCCGAATGGCGCCTGCGCGAGATAGGCCGGTGGCTCGATGCCAACGGCGAAGCCATCTACGCCACCCGTCCTGTTGAACACTACCGTAGCGGCGATACTTGGTTTACGGGATCAAAAGACGGCTCCACCATCTATGCCATACATCCTGTGGCCGACGGAAGCTCCGCTCCGGCTACCATCGAGTGGGACGGCAACCTGCCCTCGGGTCGCATGACCCTTTTAGCCGACGGGCGCAAAGTGAAGTATAGCGTGACCGCCGATGGACACGTCACCGTAAAGCTTCCACGCGGCGTGGAAGCACTCCCGATAGCACTTAAATTCACCCCCGACCGATAAAGGAGCACACACGGAGTCAAAAAGGCCCAAAAGAAGTAAAGGTATCAATGGCTAAATGAAAAAAAATGATTACTTTTGCATCTTGATTGGGGCCATGGCGCCAGTCATTTCCTCAAAACCGTAATTCTACTTTTTCAAGATAAAGCGATCCCCATGAACGTAAGCATGCAGAAGACGTCGGAAGTAAGTGGTAGACTCACTGTAGAGATCACCCCCGCCGACTATGAAGCTAAAGTAAAAGAAGACCTCAAGAAGATAGGCAAGACCCACACCATCCCCGGCTTCCGCAAGGGACACGTATCGATGGCCGACCTCCAGCGCCGATTTGGCAAGCAGGTTGCCAGCGACGTGATCAACGAGACCGTCTACAAGGCAGTCATCGATTATATCAACGACAACAAGCTTGAAGTGCTCGGCCACCCCGTGCCCGTTGAAGTGATCGAACTCGATCTCAAAAACAAGAGCGACTTCACTTTTGAATATGACCTCGCCCTCGCTCCCGCTCTCAACATCGAGCTCAACAAAGATATCACCATCCCCTACTATCCCATCGAAGTAAGCGAAGAGATGGTGAAGGAACAGGACGAAGCTTTCCGCAAGCGATTCGGCAAGCAGGAGCCCGGCGAAACCACCGAGCCCGACTGCCTCGTCAAGGGCTCCCTGATGGAGCTGAACCCCGACGGAACCATCAAGGAGGGCGAAGGCGCCATACAGGTTGTATCGACCATCGTTGGCCCTAAATTCTTCACCTCCGACGAGGAGCGCGCCAAGTTTGCCGACAAGAAGGTAGGCGACAAGATCGTGTTCAATCCCTGGAACACCTGCAACGGCAACCCCACCGAGCTTTCGTCGATGCTCCAGATCGACAAGGAGAAGGCTGCCGACGTGAAGGCCGACTTCGAGCTCACCGTAAGCGAGATCATCGTGCTCCGTCCCGCCGAGCACAACGATGAGTTCTACACCAATGTGTTTGGTGCCGACAAGATCCACAGCGAAGAGGAATACACCGAAGAGGTTAAGCGCATGATCGCAGGCCAGCTCAGCGGCAACAGCGAGATGGTGTTCCGCGGCGATGTACGCAAGGCTCTTATGGAGCGCTACGGTGAGATGCAGCTCCCCGAGGAGATCCTCAAACGCTGGCTCATGACCCGCGAGGCCAACTTCACCGCCGAAAACATCGACGAGGAATTTGCCAAGATGATCCCCGACCTGAAGTGGCAGCTCATCACCGACAAGATTGCCGAGCAAGGCAAGCTCGAGGTGACCGACGACGACATGCTCGAATATGCCCGTGGCATGGCTGCACAGCAGCTCGCCCAATATGGCATGACCAACATGGACATTGAGACCATCACCGGCTTTGCCAAGAATATCCTCGCTGACAAGCAGTGGGCTCCCCGCATCCACGAGCAGGTGGCCGCTACCAAGCTCTTCGACTACATCAAGAGCCAGGTGAGCCTCGACGAGCACCCCATGAGCCTTGATGCTTTCCGCGAGATGGTGTCGAAGCCTCAGGAATAATCCGGCTCTGGTATATTTAACCGTACAATAATAAATAACGGGGAGCGCATCGCGATGCGTTCCCCGTTATTTATTATTGTACGTGTGGCCGGAGTGATCAGCCCCGGCGTATATAGCGTGCAAGACCGTAGATATAGCGGCGGAAGCCGGGACGATAATTGAGCAGACGGTCAAACCACTTCATGCGTGGAGCAATCTGCTTCACAGCCCACCCCACATAGATCATGGCGAAGAGCGTGCCCGGGCCTACAACATTCCATAGCCAACGGCCAAAAAAGAGATAGCCGAGAGCCACAGCTCCCACGACAAGCGCTATGTCGACCCTGATCTTGATCTTGGCAAACGGCTTGCCGGTGAGCTTGCTGATGGCGGCCGGAAGACCCTCTCCGGGCATGGTGACTGAGCCACACTTCACCTCCATGGCTATTCCGAAACCAAGCACGGTGCATCCTATGGCCTGAGCCGTGATCTGCGCCACTGTGGTCGATAGATCGAGTCCCGAGGTAAGGCTCATGTTGAGGTCGAGGAGCCAGCCAAAGAAAAAACCGATCAGAAGCTGGAAAAACTGTACCGGCTCGAAGCGACGCCGCAGGATAAGGAGCTGGAGACCCACAAGAATGAAATTCATCACATATGTCCACTCTCCAATGGTGAGCGGGGGGATCATGCCGGCATCTCCTGCCAGCTCCATCACAAACGGGATAGTGGAAATGACGCTGCTGCCGAGGGCCGACCTCACCGAGAGAGCCACTCCCAACGTCATCACGAAGAGAGAGATGACCAGCAGGATATGCTGCCAAACAAAACCTATCACCTTAGTCTTTACTGCATCATCTGAAACGGTTGCTTCCATATAATTTTGTTACTGATACTAACACAACAAATAGAGTCAACGAGGCATAAAGCCAACGGAGGAGAGAGGCCGTGGGTCAGAGCTTAGCCTTGAGGTAGCGCCCGGTGTAACTGTCGGGACAGGCGGCAATCTGTTCAGGTGTCCCTGTTGCCACAACATTGCCTCCGGCCTCACCACCCTCCGGGCCTATATCGATCACATGGTCGGCACATTTGATCACATCCATATTATGCTCGATAATCACCACTGTGTGGCCCTGTTCAACAAGCCGGTTCAGGCTCTCCATCAGACGTCTTATGTCGTGGAAGTGCAGTCCGGTGGTGGGTTCGTCGAAGATAAACATCGACCTGCCCGTGAGGCTTTCTCCCATAAGATAATAGGCAAGTTTCACCCTTTGGTTTTCTCCGCCCGAGAGTGTGGATGAATTTTGTCCGAGCTTTATGTAGCCGAGTCCCACATCGGCCAGCGGCTTAAGGCGTCGGGCAATGCGGTGGGCTGTATTGTCGTCGGAGTCGGCCGAACCGAAAAACTCTATCGCGTCATCGACCGTCATGTCGAGCACATCGGATATATTTTTACCACGATAGCGGATGTCGAGCACATTGCGCTTGTAGCGCAGGCCGTGACACTCCTCACATTCGATGGTGATATCGGCCATAAACTGCATCTCTATTGTGATGGTGCCCTCGCCCTTGCATCGCTCGCAACGTCCGCCCTCGACATTGAAAGAGAAATAGCCCGAAGGATATCCCTGCTGCTTTGCCGCCGGCTGCTCGGCAAAGAGGCGTCTGATCTCATCAAATGCCTTGAGATAGGTGGCAGGATTGGAGCGGGTCGACTTGCCTATGCTGTTTTGATCGACAAAGATTGGAGGGAGCGGCTCGCGTCGCGACACACTTACCGACTTGCAAGCACCTGGCACTCCGGCATTGTCGCCGTTTCTGAGGGCAAGATGGCGGTAGAGAATATCGCGCACGAGCGTCGACTTTCCGGAGCCGCTCACGCCGGTCACTACGGTGAGCACATCAAGGGGCACCTTCACGTCGATATTCTTCAGATTATGCTCGGTGGCACCCTTGATCTCCACATAGTCGCGCCACTTGCGGCGACTGGTAGGCACGGGAATCGCCAACGATCCGTCGAGATAGCGGAGCGTAAGGCTCTGCGTGTCGGCCGGAGCCGGTATCACAGGGCCTGAATAAACGATCTCACCTCCGTGTGAGCCGGCGGCAGGACCTACGTCGATTATAGAGTCGGCGGCTTCCATGATCTCCTCGTCGTGCTCCACCACCACCACAGTGTTGCCGATGCGCTGGAGACGTTTGAGCACACTTATGAGGCGTTCGGTGTCGCGCGAATGTAAGCCTATGCTCGGTTCGTCGAGGATATAAAGCGAGCCCACAAGACTCGATCCGAGCGAGGTGGCGAGATTGATGCGTTGGCTCTCGCCGCCCGAGAGGGTCGATGAAGTGCGGTCGAGGGTCAGATAGCCGAGACCCACATCTATGAGAAAACGTAGGCGCGAACGGATCTCGGTGAGCAGGCGTTCGGCTATGCGTGCATCATTGCCTTCGAGCTTGAGAGAGTCGAAAAAACGCGCGAGATCCACCACCGGCATCGCCACCATCTCGGCTATAGTCATCCCTCCGACTCTGACATAAAGGGCGTCTTTGCGGAGACGCGAGCCGCCACAGGTGGGGCAGGTGCGTTTGCCGCTATACTTGGCCTTCATGATGCGATATTGGATCTTGTAGAGATTCTCGTCGACAAAGCGGAAAAAACCGTCGATGCCTGGCCATGTGCCCTTGCCGCGCCAAAGCATGCCGCGCTCCTCTTCTGACAGGTCGGAATAGGGTCGATGCACCGGGAAACCTATGCGTGGAGCTTCCAACAGCAGACGCTGACGCCATTCATCCATCTTTGGCCCGCGCCAGCAAGCAACGGCACCATCGTAGACCGACCGCGACATATCGGGCACCACAAGACGCTCGTCTATGCCTATCGACTTGCCGAAGCCCTCACACTCTGGGCAGGCTCCGTAGGGGCTGTTGAAATTAAACATCTGGTCGGAAGGCTGGACAAATGTCATCCCATCGGCCTCAAACCGGGTAGAGAAATCCAATCGCTCGGGAGCGGCGTCGCGGGAGGTATAGATAAGGAGCGACACACTCCCCTGCCCCTCGAAAAGAGCCGTCTCGACAGAGTCGGCCAGTCGGCTGGCCTCGTCGCCATCATACTCCACAGCAAGTCGGTCGATGAGAAGCATCGGCAGTTGATCGGATGTGGGATTGGCGGCGATCACCTCCTCTATCGACAGCATGGAGCCGTCGCCGGTTACCATACGGGAGTAGCCGGCCGAGAGATAGAGAGCCAGATGATCAGCCACCGCTCTATCGGAAGGCACCAACACCGGAGCGGCCACCACCAGACGCGTACCCTCGGGATAGCTCTTTACCGCCTCCGAAATATCATCGACCGTGTGACATCTCACCTCCTTGCCCGTCACGGGCGAGAAAGTGTGTCCGGCGCGTCCGAAGAGCAGACGCAGATAGTCGTAGATCTCGGTTGTGGTGCCTACAGTCGACCGCGGGTTGCGTGTGTTGACCTTCTGCTCTATGGCAATGGCAGGTGGGAGTCCTCGGATGAGGTCACACTCGGGCTTGCGCATCTTGCCCATAAACTGCCGTGCATAGGAGCTGAGACTCTCTACATATCGCCTCTGCCCCTCGGCATAGAGAGTGTCGAAAGCGAGGCTCGACTTGCCCGACCCACTCACGCCGGTCACCACCGTCAGACTGCCGCGCTCAATATCGGCTGAAATGCCTTTAAGGTTGTTGACCTTTGCATTTGATATATGGATGTTTCGGTCGGAGGCTTTTATAGCCTTGTCATTGATCTGTGGATTTCTCATAACTTACAAAGGTAATAAAAAAAGCTCTAATAAGCCAATAAATGAGGCTTAATAAAGCTTTAAACACGCGAAGCGGGCCGGAATGCAGTGTACATTCCGGCCCGCTTTATAGCGAATCGCTGGTTTATTGCGTATTGATCCGTGGGGGTGTATTACGCGTTTTTCACCTTTTCAACGATAGCCTTGAAAGCTGCGGGATCGTTGAGGGCGAGGTCGGCGAGGACCTTGCGGTTGATCTCGATACCGCTCTTGTGGATGAGGCCCATGAGCTTTGAGTAGGAGAGGTTTTCGAGACGGGCGGCAGCGTTGATACGCTGGATCCAGAGGGCGCGGAAGTTGCCCTTGTTGTCCTTGCGGTCGCGGTATGCGTAGGTCAGACCCTTTTCCCAGGTGTTCTTAGCTACGGTCCATACGTTGCGGCGGCAACCAAAGTAACCGCGGGTGAGTTTTAAGATTTTCTTTCGGCGAGCGCGTGAGGCTACGTGATTTACTGATCTTGGCATTTTGTGTTGGTGTTGTGAGGGTTAGCGTCGCGCAATCGAGGCGCGTTCTTGGAAGCTAAACACTCGGTTGAGAAATGATGGTAGGGATTTTGCCAAAGCCATGCAGAGGCTGAGGCGAGGCCCGGATGAGAAAAGGGATTGCTTACTTAAGGGCAAGAAGGCTGAGAACGTTCGACTTGTCGGCGTGGTTAACCAGCGAGAAGTGAGTGAGATTACGCTTCTGCTTCTTGGTCTTCTTGGTGAGGATGTGACTCTTGTAAGCGTGCTTTCTCTTGATTTGTCCTGATCCGGTAAGGGCGAACCTCTTTTTGGCACCGGAATTAGTCTTAATCTTGGGCATTTTGTCGGTTGATATTTGGTTGGTTGATTGGTAATCGATTGATTATTTCTTTTTGGGCGAGATCATGATGATCATGCGCTTACCCTCAAGCACGGGCATCTGCTCCACTTTGCCATATTCCTCAAGGTCGTTGGCAAAGCGCAGGAGGAGCACTTCGCCCTGCTCCTTGAAGAGAATCGCACGGCCTTTGAAAAACACATATGCCTTTACCTTGGAGCCTTCCTGAAGGAAGCCGATGGCGTGTTTGAGCTTGAAGTTATAGTCGTGATCGTCGGTCTGCGGGCCGAAGCGTATCTCCTTCACCACCACCTTGGTGGCTTTGGCCTTCTGCTCCTTCTGGCGTTTTTTCTGCTGATAGAGGAACTTCTGGTAGTCAAGTATCTTGCAGACCGGCGGCTCGGCAGTGGGCGAGATCTCGATGAGGTCGAGTTCCAGCTCCTCAGCCTTGCGGAGGGCTTCCTGAATGGTGTAGATGCCGGGCTCGACATTGTCGCCGACAAGACGTACCTCTCGGGCGCGGATACGCTCGTTGGTGTTATAAGGGTCTTTGGCGGCGTTGCGGTCGTTGCGGCGCGGGCCTTGGTTGGGGCGAGGGCGTGGGCCCTGGGGCACAAAGGTTTTTTTCTCCATTCAGGGGGTTATTGATTAGTCATTTCATTGACTTCGCGAGTCAAATTCTCGGCAAAGGTAGTAATTTTCATCGTACCTTTATCGCCTTCGCCCTGTTTTCTTACCGAAACTTCGTCATTTTGTGCCTCTTTCTCGCCTACAATGAGGAGATAGGGGATGCGCTTGAGCTCATTGTCGCGTATTTTGCGACCGATTTTCTCGTTGCGGTCATCGACGGTGGCGCGGATATCGGATTCGGAGAGACGGCGGGCGACGCTCCATGCGTAGTCGTTGAATTTTTCGGAGATGGGGAGAATGACACACTGATCGGGGGCGAGCCAGAGGGGGAATCGGCCGGCGGTATGCTCAAGGAGAACGGCCACAAAACGCTCCATCGAGCCGAAGGGGGCGCGGTGGATCATCACGGGGCGGTGCTTCTGATTGTCGGCACCGGTATATTCGAGCTGGAAACGCTCAGGGAGGTTATAGTCGACCTGAATGGTGCCGAGCTGCCAGCGACGGCCTATGGCATCCTTGACCATGAAGTCGAGTTTCGGACCGTAGAACGCGGCTTCGCCTGTTTCCTGACGGGCATTGAGGCCCTTTTCAGCGCAGGCTTCGATAATCGCCTGCTCGGCGAGGTGCCAGTTTTCGTCGCTGCCGATATACTTTTCCTTATTGTTGGGATCGCGCAGCGAGATCTGAGCCTCGAAATTCTCGAATTTGAGTGCTTTGAAAATGTAGAAGATGATATCCATCACCTTGAGGAACTCAGATTTGATCTGGTCGGGTGCGCAGAAGATATGGGCGTCGTCCTGCGTGAAGCCGCGCACTCGGGTCAGGCCGTGAAGCTCGCCGCTCTGCTCGTAGCGGTAGACGGTGCCGAACTCGGCCAGACGGAGGGGTAGCTCACGGTAGCTGCGGGGGAAAGCGCGGAAGATCTCGCAGTGGTGGGGGCAGTTCATGGGCTTGAGGAGATATTCCTCGCCCTCCTCGGGTGTGTGGATGGGCTGGAATGAGTCCTTGCCATATTTGGCGTAGTGGCCCGAGGTGACATAGAGCATCTTGTTGCCTATGTGGGGGGTAATCACCTGCTGGTAGCCATACTTTTTCTGTATCTTGCGGAGGAATTGCTCCAGACGGTCGCGGAGAGCGGCGCCTTTGGGGAGCCAGAGCGGCAGTCCTGCGCCCACATTCTGCGAGAATGCAAAGAGTTCCATCTCCTTGCCGAGCTTGCGGTGGTCGCGCTTCTTGGCCTCCTCAAGCATGGCGAGATACTCGTCGAGCATCTTCTGTTTGGGGAAGGTGATGCCATAGACGCGCACGAGCTGCTCGCGCTTCTCGTCGCCGCGCCAGTAGGCACCTGCGAGACTCATGATCTTCACAGCCTTGATGGGTGCGGTGGTGGCTATATGCGGGCCACGGCAGAGGTCGGTGAATGAGCCCTGCGAGTATGTGGTGATGTGCCCGTCCTCGAGCTCGGAGATGAGTTCACACTTGTAGTGCTCGCCACGATCGCCAAAGAGCTTGAGGGCATCTTCCTTTGAGATGTCGGCACGCTTGATCTCGTTCTTCTGGCGCGCGAGTTCAAGCATCTTTTTCTCTATTGCGGGGAAATCAGCAGCGGTGATGGTGTTTCCGGCAGGGTCGATATCGTAATAAAAACCGTTTTCGATGGCGGGACCGATACCGAATTTCACACCGGGGAATAGCTCCTGGAGAGCCTCGGCGAGGAGGTGGGCCGAAGAGTGCCAGAAAGCGTGCTTGCCTTCGGCATCTTCCCATTTGAACAGCTGGATTGTGGCGTCGTCATTGATGGGACGGCTGATATCCCATTCCTGATCATTGACTTTGGCTGCCAGTACATCCTGGGCCAGACGCGAGCTTATGCTCTCGGCGATCTGAAGGGGGGTGGTGCCGGCTTCGTATTGCTTTACGGAGCCGTCGGGAAAGGTGATATTAATCATTTAGGGTTGCAAAGAATTGTTGATATGCCGCGAGCCTACGGATGCCCGCGGGAAATTGCATCTGCAAAGGTAGCTATAAAAACTTGGTCGGCAAAGCATTCGCCGGTAAATCTCACCTAAGCGAGGGCTCGCCGTGGATGCCACGCAGGAAGTCGGAGGCCGCCATGCGCCGCTTTCCGGCGGCCTGAAGCTCGAGAATCTCTATCATGGAGCCGTCGCCGCATATGGCTGTGAATGAGCCTTTGGGTGCATCTTTGCCATCGAGGAGCCTCGTAGCAAACACTTTAGCGGTTGTGACACTCCCGTCGGGCATTTCGATTTCGGTCCATGCGGCAGGATACGGCGACAAACCACGCACAAGGTTGTGGATCCTCCGGGCAGACTGCGACCAATCGATGCGGCAGGTCTCGGTAAATATCTTCGGAGCGGGCGTTGGCTCGATGCCGGTAAGAGCCTGCTCAGTGGCCACGGCGCGGCCTGCGGCTATGTCGGCAAGGGTGTCGAGTGTGAGGTCGGCCCCGATATGCATCAGGCGGTCATAGACTGATCCGACATTCTCGTCGGGCCCGATGGTTATGGAGCGCCGCGCAATGATAGGCCCGGTGTCGATGTCGTGGCTGAGAAAGAAGGTTGTCACTCCGGTTTCGGTCTCGCCATTGATCACTGCCCAGTTGATGGGCGCGGCACCACGGTAGCGCGGCAGGAGGGAGCCGTGGAGATTGAAAGTGCCGAGAGGGGGCATGGCCCACACCACTTCGGGCATCATCCTGAAGGCGATCACCACAAAGAGATCGGCAGCGATGGAGCGCAGCGTGGCTACAAACGCTTCGTCGCGGAGCTTCTCGGGCTGGAGCACCGGGATTCCGGCCGAAAGAGCATATTGCTTCACGGCGCTCATGCGCGGAGCGTGACCGCGTCCGGCCGGGCGATCAGGTGCGGTGACCACCGCGGCCACCTCTATATCGGAGGCTTCCTCGTGAATACGCCTCAGGCTTTCCACGGCAAATTCAGGTGTGCCAAAAAATACTATTTTCATTGCTATATTGCTGGTTTACTTATTACAATCAGCTCTACAGAGCTATCATCTCACTCTATCCGGATTGCGGGCTATGAACGCCTTCCAATCGCGCGGCTTTGACGCCCCGGCGTCGGGCCGCGATGACTCATAGAAGTGGGTCATCGCCACAGCCAGGGCATCGGTGGCATCGAGAGGGAGGCCGTCGAGAGTGGTATCGGAGAGCGCCATCATGCGCCGCAACATCTCTCTGACCTGCTCCTTGGAGGCTGCTCCGGTGCCGGTAATCGCTTGCTTGACCTTTCGGGGCTCATATTCGGCGATTGGGAGATCGCGCTCCAGGGCAGCGGCCATAGCCACACCCTGCGCACGCCCGAGCTTGAGCATCGACTGCACATTCTTGCCGAAGAAAGGAGCTTCCAGAGCCATCTCGTCGGGGGTGTATTGGTCGATCAGTGCGGTGACCCGATCGAAAATCCGCCGCAGACGCAGATAGTGGTCTTCCAGCTTCGAGAGATGTATCACCCCGAGGGCTATCACTTCGGGCTTACGCTTAGGCGCAATCCCCACCACCCCATAGCCCATGAGATTTGTGCCGGGGTCGATGCCTATGATAATCCGGTTGTAATCAGCGGGCTTCAAGGGTGGGATCTGACTGAGAGCGTGAGATAATGTCCATGAAAGTCGAGAACCAAACCACACGCCCCTTGCCATAGGCAGCCTCAAGGGCTGAGCGTAGTTCATCGGCTGTACCGTCCCAGAGGGCGGCAGCAGCCTCGTCGGCCATAACAAGCTGGAGAGCATAACTTCGGGTACCCTCCGCCGCCGGATTGTCGATCAGCGCGAGGAGATGGCTCTCGATGCCCGGCGATGAGAGTGCGGCAGGGATATAGCGGTGCCGGGCCCAGTCGAGGAATACCCCGGGGTCGGCACCGGCATCAAATATAAAAGTGGTGTTGTAGAGTATCATATTGTAATGGTGAAGAGATGGGAATGGAGCGAACCGGTGAGGCAAAGCCAACCAACCACAATCCATGCCACGGCACCGATCCTGGCTCCCCAGATGGCAAACGAGCGGGCTTTGGCCGATGCGGCTGCGGCCTCATCGTAGCGTCCGGTATGATAGCGGTTTTCTACCTTCGACGAGTAGTACATTGCTATCAAGCCAAGGGGGAGGCAGAGAAAGATGGCCACCATAAGGCTCTCGAAAGCCCATGACGACGGGCATGGTTTGAAACGCAGCCCTATGGACTGTGATTGGGGGGAGGGTTGGGCGTCGCGGCCTGATGAGTTGATGATGCTGTTGCGGCGGAAGTCGTAGAAGTTGTTGTTGTCGTAGTTGATCATCGCGATAAAGGTTTTCGGTGTGTGCGTAGTTTTCTTGACAACCCCCTCACCGCAAAGCGCACATGGCGCAGCAGGGTCGGGAGTATACCATAATAATAGCACATAATGCGAAAACGTTCGCGAAGGGAGCGAAATTCGTTGCGGGTTGTCACACCCTCGTTAAGATAATCAATCACAGGTTCCGGCCCTACATACACATTGGCGCGCGAATGTTGGAGGCATCGGAGCACCCATTCGTAATCGGCCGAGAATCGGTAGGAGAGATCGTAGGGAGAGGATATGCGCTTCAGCACCGCCATGGCCTGATGGCACACCGTCATACCGTCGGCAAACGAGCGATAGGTCAGCTGCTCAGGCGCCGAAAGATGTCGCGGCCCCACCGGGCGCCGCTCGGAGTCGACAAGCAGTGTCTGTCCATAGACTATGCCTGGGGTGTTGTGGCGCTCTATCGCCTCGGCATATCTCGCAAGGACTTCCGGCGAATGAAATGTGTCGCCAGCGTTGAGAAATATCACGTATTGCCCGCGGGCGCGGTCAAGGCCCTTGTTCATCGCGTCGTACAGACCTCGGTCACGCTCGCTCACAACTGTTATACCCTCTATCCCCGAGCGGCGCGCTATGTCGGGGGTGCCGTCGGTCGAGCCGCCATCCATAACTATATACTCCACCGGGCCGCCGTAAGTCTGGGCCGCAACACTCGAGAGAGTGGGTCCTATGGTTGAGGCAGCGTTGTAAGTCACGGTGATGATGCTGAAAAGCGGCTGAGGCTCGGTCATGGCTGGTGGCGGAGTGTCGGTGGTGATGGTAGGATAAATGGGATGGCAAAGTTACAATTATTTTTTACAAAAGCCTAATTTATCTTAAAGAGGCATTGATGGAGGGGCTCCTTAGCCAAGTCTGTGCCACATGGGCCGATTTTTATTTGTACCTTTGCGCCGCCGCCAACCGAACAAAGCCACAGCAGCGGCATTATTAAAGCATACACACAATCCATATAATCATAACCAAACCCCAACATTCAATGATGAAAATACGCTTAAATCATATTGTTGCAGGCCTCGCTATAGCCTTCATGGCCACAGGCTGCTCGTCGGTGAAAAAGATCACCGGCATAGGTCGCGAAAACGCCGTGACAGCAACCGACAAGGCCTCGCAGCTTCCTGATCAAAACGGCGCCGAGATCCCATCGACGGGCCTCACTCCGCTTCAGACCGAAACCCTGCTCGACAAGATCATCTATGGTAAATGGATCATAGCCGATGCCGGAGGCAAGGCCATCCCGGCCCCTGCCGACGATGACACCCCCGAGCGCCCCTATATTGTGTTTGACTCAATGGCTGTCAATCCTTTCCTTATCAAATTCTACGCCTACACAGGCTGCAACACCGTCAATGGCCGCATGGCACTCACCGACGGTGGCAAGATAGCCAAGGCCGGGGAATTTGCCTCTACTCTCAGGCTCTGCCCCGACGCCGAGCATGAAAGCGCCATCATCGACGCACTCAACACCGCCGCACGATTCAGAGTTGAAAAGGTGGCCAACAATTACCTCCTCTATATCTATAACAGCTCCGACGCCAACACTATGGTATTACGCAAAAACGACATGGGCTTCCTCGACGGCGCATGGAATGTTACTGCCATCCCCCCCATCGAGGTCAAAGCCGATGATATGCCCGACCCGATGCAGCTGGTTTTTGACATGACCGAAAAGCGCCTCCACGGCAACACAGGCTGCAATGTGCTCAACGCACAGATCAAAACCGATGCCGACAAACCCAACTCCATAGCCATTCCCGATGCCATCACAACCCGCATGGCATGCCCCAATGCCGGGCTGGAACAGCAGCTTCTTGTGGCTTTGGGCAAAGTGGCCTCGGCCCGTCAAGGGAAGAAGGGCACCGTTGACCTGCTCGACGAGGCCGGCAACACTGTGCTGACCCTCAGCCCCGCCAACCCCACCCTCGACTGACACGAGTGGCCCGACAAGCAATAACGGCGGCGCATCCATCACTCTCCGCAATAGCGGAGCTGACGGGTGCGCCGCCGTCATGGTTGCAAAAACTTTAACGCTCCTGCAGCCACTGAAATCAGTTATTTTTGTTATTTTTGCAAAATATGAACAACCGCAACTTTCTGGCGGCGCTGCCGCCCGTGACCAAGAACCTGATTATCATCAACTTTGCCATATGGCTGCTGATGATGATCGCCCCGTCGTCGCTTCAAGACAAGCTGATCCACTACGGAGGGCTCCACTTCTGGGGCGCGAGCGACTTCAATCCAGCCCAGCTGCTGACATATATGTTCATGCACTCGACCGGCAGCTTCGCCCATATTCTCTTCAACATGTTTACTCTCTTCATGTTTGGCATCACGCTGGAGAGGGTGCTCGGAAGCCAACGCTATCTATTCTACTACATCTCGTGCGGCATCGGAGCCGCAGTGGTGCAGGAAATAGTGTGGCAACTCACATGGGTCGACATTCTGGCCGGGTGGATCAATTCGTCGTATGGTTCCGGCATCAACGAGGCCAAGGATATCATCATGCAGGCCCATGCAATGGGGCAGAATATCCCCGTACTCAACAGCCTCCTTACCATAGGCGCCTCTGGTGCCATCTACGGCGTCCTTCTCGCCTTTGGCATGATCTTCCCCAACCGCCCCCTATATCTTATGTTTGTCCCGGTGCCCATCAAGGCCAAATGGATGGTTGCCGGCTACGGTGTGCTTGAGCTCCTGATAGGCCTGAGCGCGGCCAACGACGGCGTGGCCCATTTCGCCCACCTCGGCGGCATGATTTTCGGCTTCTTCATGATCTGGTACTGGAAGAAGAAGGGGGTGGTTCATGGCGACTTCTATTGATCCAGCACGCCGCCACCGGTCGCTCCGCGCTCTTGGCGCGATAGCGGCAGTAAACGTTGGGGTGTTTATCGTGCTGCGGCTATGCGCGGCCTTCGCACCCTCGTTACTCGCCGACCTTGTAGGATATCTGGCATTCAGCGCCTCCGATCTGCTCGACAGGCCATGGACTCCGGTCTCCTATATGTTTACCCAGTATGATGAGCTCCACCTGATCCTCAACATGCTGTGGCTCGCATGGTTTTGGCTCCTCATGGCCGACGCCGGCCTCCGGGCCCGCACTCTCACAGCCATCTACTTTGCCGGCGGCCTGGCGGCCGCAGCCGCTTATGCCATGATAGCACCCGATGGGTTGCTGCTTGGATCATCAGGCGCCGTGATGGGTGTCGTGGCAGCCGCAGCAGTGGTGACCCCACGACGACGCATCGACCTGCCGCTTATGAAGCCTGTGAGCGTGGCCCTTGCCGCTGGCATCATTATAGCAATCAACCTGCTCTGCATGATGCTCGACGCCACATGGAGCAACATAGCCCATCTGGCCGGAATAGCCGCCGGCGCAGCTGTGGCTTCGCTTGCCGGAGCCCGCTTCGGAAAAAGCTACAATGATAGGGGCAAACCGTCGGACGGCCACGCCAACGATGCCCTCATCGACAAGCTGCGCACATCGGGATTCAGCTCTCTGAGCCCGTCGGAGCGGAGCGCCATCATCAACGATTCCCGCAAACAACAATAATCTTTACATACACCATCATCATCCATCTATCATGAACATGAAGAAAATGGCCTTGGCCGCATGTATCGTTGCCGCAGGCTCTTTTGCCGCTTCGGCCGATCAGGCCCGCGTCAATCCTTTCCTTCAGCCATCTTACGGCACCGTCTACGACATACCACCGTTTGAGTCGATCTCCTACGACGACTATATCCCGGCCATACGTCAGGGCATAGCCGAGCGTGAGGCCGAGATCCAGGCTATAATCGTCAATCGCGCTACCCCCGATTTCGACAACACCATCCTGGCCATGGAAAAGGCCGGACGCACCCTGTCGAGGGTGATGAGAGTGTTTGGCGCCCTCAACGAAACCGACAACTCGCCCGAAATGGAGGCCATAAACGCCGAAATCTCACCCATCATCTCTGCTGCCAGCGACGAGATTATGATGAATCCGCAACTCTTTGCCAAGGTAAAGAGCGTCTACGACCGCCGCAATGACATGGGCCTCTCCCCCGCCCAGATCAAAGATGTGGAAGACACCTACACTGAGTTTGTACGCGCCGGAGCACTCCTTTCCGACACCGACAAGGCAGCCCTCAAAGAGGTGAATCTGAAGCTATCCGACCTCTATCTTGCGTTCAACCGCAACCTCCTCTCGGCCACAAACGCATTCCGCATCGTGGTCAATGATCCCAAGCGTCTCTCTGGACTCCCCGAGAGCTCTGTCGCTCAAGCCGCCGACGCAGCCCGAGAGGCCGGCCTCCCCGAAGGCAACTGGGTGTTTACCCTTCAGGCCCCCAGCCGTCTGCCGCTCCTGCAGTATGCCGACGACCGCGAGCTGCGCCGCGAGATGTATGAGGGATATGTCAACCTCGCTTCTTCCGGCGAATACAACAATGGCCCGGTGATCAACGATATTGTCCACGCGCGCGCCCGTAAGGCCGCCCTCCTCGGCTACCCCGACTATGCGTCGTACATGACCGCAAATGTGATGGCCAAGAACCCCGCCGCAGCCGAAGACCTGCTTATGCAGATTTGGCGCCCCGCAGTGAAGCGCGTGGGCGAAGAGGTGGCCGAGATGCAAGCCCTCGCCGACAAGGAGGGTGCCGGAATCACAATCGCCCCCCACGACTATTACTACTACGCCGAAAAGGTGCGCCGCGACAAATATGCCCTCGACGAGGATGAGGTCAGAGCCTACTTCGCCATCGACAATGTGCGCAAAGGCATCTTCACCATGGCCGAAAAGCTCTATGGCGTGAAGTTTGTAGAGATGCCCGAAGCTCCTAAATATCATCCGGAGGTGAAGGTATACGACGTGCTCGACACCGACGGCTCACATCTGGCCGTGTTTATGACCGACTACTTCCCCCGCGCCTCCAAGCGCCAGGGAGCTTGGATGGACGAGATGCAGGGCTCTTTTGTCGATCCCGACGGCACAGTCCAGCGCCCCATAGTGTTTAATGTAGGCAACTTCACCCGCCCCGCCGGCGACACCCCCGCCCTGCTCACCCTCGACGAAGTGGAGACTATGTTTCATGAATTTGGCCACGGCCTCCACGGCATGCTCTCGCGTGCTGCCCTCCGCAGCCAGAGCGGCACCAATGTAGACCGCGACATGGTAGAGCTCCCCTCCCAGATCCATGAACACTGGGCCCTTGAACCTGAACTGCTCCGCGACTATGCCTTCCACTACAAGACAGGCGAAGTGATACCCGATTCGCTCGTGGCCAAACTTCAAGCCGCATCGACCCACAACCAGGGCTTCACCACCACCGAGCTTGCCGGCGCCGCACTTCTTGACCTCAAATGGGGCGCACTCAATCCTGCTGCCGGCGAACAGGTCGACGCTGTGGCATTTGAAGCCAAGGTAGCAGCCGACCTGGGCATGCCCTCGCAAGTTCAATTCCGCTACCGCTCACCCTACTTCCGCCACATCTTCGGATCTGACGGATATGCCTCCGGCTACTACACTTATCTCTGGGCCGAGGTGCTCGACACCGACGGCTTCGAGCTCTTCGCCGAAAAGGGTATCTTCGATCCCGAGACCGCTGCCTCGTTCAAGAAAAACATTCTTGAGGCAGGCGGATCTGTCGACGCCATGGAAACCTACGTGCGTTTCCGCGGCCACAAGCCATCAGTCGACGCCCTGCTCCGCAACCGCGGTCTGATCGACGACACCCACGACACCGACATCCACCAGAAAGGCGGCAAATGATCGACACCCACACACATCTTTATCTCAGCGAATTTAACGTCGACGGCGACTCCTCAGGAGCCGCCGTCGACCGCGCTGTAGCGGCTGGTGTTGACATGATGGTGATGCCCAACGTCGATCTCACCACTATCGGTCCTCTCAAAGAAATTGCGAGGCTGCGACCAGACTGCGTGAGAATGGCCATGGGACTCCACCCCACCGAAGTTGATCACAATTGGTCCGTAGCTGTCGACAGAATCGAAGCCGAACTCACCGGCCCGGATGGCGACAAATATGTGGCTATCGGCGAAATCGGCATAGATCTGTATTGGGACTCCACCTATCGCGACAGCCAAATTATGGCATTTGAACGCCAGGCGTCACTCGGCGCATCACTCGGACTCCCCCTGATCATCCACTGCCGCGAAGGACTCGATGAAACCCTCGGAGTGATCGAACGCCTCCCCTCCCCTCCACCAGCCATAGTGATGCACTGCTTCGGAGGCTCGACATCCGATGTTGCCGAAATCCGCCGAAGAGCCACAAATGTGCCCGAAATATTCTTTGGCATCGGTGGAATCGTTACCTTCAAGAAATCCACACTCCCGGATGTGCTCCCCGAGATAGGCCTCGACCACATAGTGCTGGAAACCGACTCGCCCTACCTCGCCCCGGTGCCCCACCGAGGAAAACGCAACGAAAGCGCCTACCTCCCCGCCATAGCCGCCAAAATAGCATCAACACTCTACCCCGACACCAACCCCCAAGAAGCCATCGCAAAGGTTGAAGCAGCCACCGCAGCCAATACCCTGCGACTCTTCCCCCGCCTCAAACCTGAATGAGCTCCACCACCGACACAACAAAAAAAATCGGCAGCCATACTCCGCAAGGAGATGTGCTGCCGATTAATTTCTTGGATCGTTTCTACCGACCCGGCTCAAGCCTGAGCGGGAGTCACATTGATGAAGCGACGACCATTGCGGCCTTCAGTGAAGACCACCACGCCGTCGACAAGAGCATAAATAGTGTGATCCTTACCCATGCCTACATTAAGACCGGGATGGTGGACAGTGCCACGCTGGCGCTTGATGATGTTGCCGGCCTTGCAAGCCTGGCCACCAAAAATCTTCACGCCGAGACGTTTGCTTTCGGATTCGCGGCCGTTCTTCGAACTACCTACACCTTTCTTATGTGCCATTTCTCTGAGTGGATTTTTTAGGGATTAAGCAACTACTTCTTTAACTAACACCTTGGAGAAGCACTGGCGATGACCGTTTTTACGACGGTAGCCCTTGCGGCGCTTCTTCTTGAAGACGATCACTTTGTCGCCTTTGACGAGGTTTTCGAGAACCTCACATACTACTTTGGCACCATCGACGGTGGGAGCACCCACCTTCACAGCACCATCGGCTTCAGCGAGGAGCACGCGGTCAAATTCCACAGTGCTGCCTTCCTTAGCAGCTTCGCCGAGATAGTGAACATACAGGAACTTGTTGGCCTCAGCCTTGAACTGCTGTCCCTGAATTTCTACGATTGCATACATTGTTATGTCGCGATAACTTAGATGGTTAACCCGTCGGGCGGAGCGCGAAACCCTATCGCTCTCACTTCATTTAAGCCCGGTGCGGTATAATTCGGATGCAAAATTACTCATTTTTCAGCATCTGGCAAAGACCCGAGCAAAAAAAATCAAAAAAAATCAAATTAAATTTGGCAATATCGATAAAGATGCCTAACTTTGCATCGCTTTTAAGGAAGCCGAGTCGTCGGCTCAAACCACTCAAAAGCGCCCCGGTCCTATAGCTCAGTTGGTTAGAGCACCTGACTCATAATCAGGGAGTCCTAGGTTCAAGCCCTAGTGGGACCACTTTTAAAACATTCAGAAGTATTCAAAGCCTTGATTTTCAGCAAAATCGAGGCTTTGTTGCGTTTAGGGGTTTCCAAGAGTGGTGAAGAACGATGAATGATGTAGGTGTTCCAGCAGTGGCCGACCCCTCTCAGGGGCTTCTCCTCGGTCGCAATGGCATGAAAATAAATCTCACTTCACTATTCCTCAGCATTTTACGTATCGACCCATCATCGACAATGACCTATCTTTGCAACTAACAAAAGTATGGTCATTGAATTTTTTGTGCTCCAAATTCAGCTGAAATATCATCTGCACTCCAATCGGTCGTGAATCCATTTTGTGTGCAAAGAGTGTGCAAAAGTGTGCAGAGCGTTTTGCACACTAATGTTTAGAAATTTTTGCACACTAATAGTGGCGTAATTGCCTAATATACCGATTGATATAGCAATGTAATTTAGCCATTGAGAGTATCGAATTTTCAATGATTTAACCCTCAAAAATCATTGGAATAAGATGAGGAAAGAAAATTTTAATCTGTTTTTCGCCAAGAGAAGCAGACTCCTGAAGTCAGGAGAGGCGGCAATCTTCATGCGAATTATCTGTAATGGTACTCGCATTGAGACAAATACGGGCAAGACAATCGAGCCCAATCTCTGGAATCAAGCCAAGGAGCGAGCAAAGGGCAACTCCAAGAAGGCTCTTGATCTCAACAACTTCATAGATGACACGGAAATTAGAATGTTCCAGCTTTTCCAAGAGATGCAGCAGGACGGTTCCGTTATAACTGCGACTGAACTCTACAACCGATTCTTCAATATCGGGCCGCACAAGAAGGTGGAGCGTATGATTATCGGCACGTTCCATGAGCATAATCAGGAATGTCGTGCTCTTATGGGCCGAGACTTCGAGTTGGGCACCATCAAGAAGTACGAGACCGTCACCAGACTGCTCCAACGCTATATCAAGAAGAAGTACGAGGCTTACGACCTTCCCCTCACCAGTCTTGACCGCGACTTCATCCACGGCTTTGAGATGTATCTCAAAATCGACCGTGAGCAACAGCAGAACACGGTGGCACGCTATATGAAGGCTGTAAAGAAAATCACCAACCGCGCCCTCGCCAACGAATGGATTACAAAGAATCCGTTCGCCGGGATCAAGGTGAAGACGGTTCAGACCGATCCGACATTCCTGTCGCTCCATGAATTGCACCTTATATATGAACACCCCTTCACAGGGGCGCTTGATGTGGTGCGCGACATGTTCATCATGGCGGCATTCACAGGATTGGCGTTCATCGACATCTCCAATCTGCGTAAGGAGCATGTCGTAAGCGACAACGACGGCAACATGTGGATACGCAAGCCGCGTCAGAAAACGGAGGTTGTGCAGAACATTCCCTTGCTCGACATCCCCAAGGCTATCCTCAAAAAGTATGAGGGCAACAAGAAGGCCGCGAAGAAAGGGACGCTGTTGCCTGTGCCATGCAATCAGGTGATGAACCGTTACCTCAAGGAGATTGGCACCATCTGTGGCATTGAGAAGACGCTGACAACTCACGTCGCCCGTCACACCTACGCCACCGTCACCCTTTCGCAGGGTGTGCGCATCGAGAATGTGTCGAAGATGCTTGGTCACACAAGCATAAAGATGACCCAGCACTATGCCCGCGTCCTCGACTCCTCTATCTTGGAGGATATGCAGAACATACGTGAGGCTATGGCCGGCGATGTCTTCGCAAAGAAAGGTGACCGCAAAAAGTAAAAAGTAACCCTAACTTCCAAACAGCAGTAGAGGCGAGACTCCCTAAAAGGAATCTCGCCTCTATTGCTCTATCTATGTCTAATCTTCAATGCTACGGTAGTTGGCCATTAGAACATTGCTTATGTCGCGTTCGGAATATATGTATTTGCCGCCGATGGCATAATACGGAATCAATCCGTGGTCGCGATATTCGTGTAATGTTCTTCTTGATACCCTGAGCTTCTCAGCCACTTCTGCGTCAGTGAGGAATGTGTCATTGTTCAATATTGGCCTCCAATTGTCTTGTATATGACTGAGTGCTTCCTTCAATTCCTTGCACCGCGAGAAGAATAATTTTATCCGCTCATTCCGCTTTGTATATACAACTTCTGTCATTCAGGTTGCGCTACTTTCTGTTTTAGGAGGTATTTTGCCACGTCCCCGGCAAGATACATTATCCTTCCATCAATCTGAGAGAACGGTATCTTACCGTAAACTCTCAGATTAAGAAGTGTCGAAATGCTTATGCGAAGAATCTGTGCTGTCTCTTTGGTTGTGAGCCATTCATCAGGCTTCTTCGCATTGAGCAGTTGCAGGACTGTATTGACAAGGCCATGAAGATATTCGATATTCTCAAATATCGCTTCGAGAACCTCCTCATCAATTTCTACTGTCCTCATGAGTAAATCTTGGCGGCTTTGGCGGCGAAGGTCACGCGGAACTTGGCATCGAGTACGAGAGCGTCGCAGAATTTGCGGCCTTGGTTACCGATGAAGCCGTAGATCGGCGAGGTGTAGCCATAGGTGAGAAGCTGGCGGATGTCGGTCTCGGACAACTCATAGCCCTTGAAGAACTTCGGTACGGTGAAGTCGCAGTGGTCACAGGCCACAACCGCCGGGAACGATGTCATCGTGGCGCCGCATTTGGGACACTTGAACTCGGTGGGCTTGTTGGCATATAGCCAAGTGTTGGCGACAAGAGGACGAATCTGGCTGCAAATCCAGTCCTCGTAGGCTTTCATTGTGCCCTTGGTGCCGACTGTGCTGCCGGCAAGATCGTCAACCTCCTGAATCTGCGACATGAGTGTGCCCAAGTCGGAGAGTTCCAGTTCTTCGGTGTGCTTGACCAAAAGACGGCCTTTGTCGGTCACTTCCAACTCGCCGAACAGTTCCTTTACGAAACCGTTGTCAATCAGATGTTGGAGGGCAAGACCCATGTTGTGGATGCCGTCGAGAGGCAACTTGCGACCGGGTGCGTTGATGCCCATCACCTCGTATATGCCCTCAAGGAAACTGTCAGCTTTGAGCGGGCCGGGCTTCTTAGCAGAGAATCCGAGAATACTTGCTCCGGTGGCAGTGACTAAGATGATGTCGTCTTCGGGACGTGATCCGTAAGGAAGCTCGATACTTCCGTAGAGTTTGAGACCGCCGGCTTCCATCTCAACCGCAACCTCTGTGTAGCGGATTGGTGTGTCGAGTGCCGTTTCCATGCGCTCCTTGATGAGAGTGTAAAGCCGCTCTTCGTCATGGCTAAGGAACATGGGTGTGCGCTCAGTGACGATAATGCCGTGGCAGTAAGGAATATGTGCGTCGGGTATGAAGTCGAACTGCTTGGCTGTCGGATAGCGGCGTTCAAGCTGGCGGCGAAGACGCTCAGGCAGATTGGGCGTAGAGGTTCTGTGCGACGAGATATAGCCTTTCTCGAACAGTGCGGTGGCTACAGTCTCCACCTTACCCGGCAGCATACCAAGTTGGGAGATTGCGTCCACTTGGAGCGTGGCGAGTGTGTAGCATGGTTCCGGGCGCTCGATCTTGTCCTCCACATCAATAATTGTTGCATGGATAGGTGTGCCGACCTCCTCTTGCAGGAAATAGTAGTGTGCCTCTGCGATTTCACGGTTGCTCCAGACCTCAGTCGGAGCGAGGATGAATGCCTGGCCTTTGTAGGTGCAAGTCAAGCCAACGGTCTGTTTGGGAGTGCCTTCCACTGCTTTCTTGCGGCTCTCAATCATATTGTTGATTGTCCAGAGAAGAGCTGTGTCGGGACGACCGAGTGCAAATGCGCCTTTGCCGTATGCCTGAGCGAAAGCCTGTTCCACATTGGTGTTATGCAGGAAGTCCATTCCCAACTGCAACAAACCGGCACGGGCGATTCGGGTTACATGACGGCCATTGTGACGGTGGCGGTATGCGTTACTGACAGCCTTGTGGTTGAGAGATGTCAGCCACATACGCCCGGTTTTAACACCGACCTTTGTTTTCGCGCAAAGTAATGCGAAGAGAGCCTGAGCCTCGCCGCCACCATCTGAGGCGAAAATAACCTCATCAGCATTGGCAACGTGTGCGAGAAGATTGTTAGCAGCCATCTTATCTTCTGGTGACACTTTCAGTTTGCCGTCCACCATGGTTCTTCGCACTCCATAATAGTGTTTTTCCGGGATAAACGGGAGCGTCTTGACAAAGTCGCTGCCATCAGTGTAGTATTGAAGAGGAACCGGAGCGAAGAGACCGGGGTCAACGGCGGTGACGACGATGCTGCCGGTGTCGTTGGTGAACGCGCCGTCGGGGGTGCGGTCGGTGCAGTTGAGGGTACGGGAGATGGAGAACGCGATGGTATTGGAGGAAGCTATTACGAGATTCATGATTTTTATTTATTTGGTTGTTATAAAAGGGATTATTTACTCGGGGGAGGTTTTGAAAAAGCGTGGGGAGAACCGGCCTCCCCACGCGGGTGAAGAGGAACGCCATTAAAAAATGGCAGGGAATTATGTCAGATGGGGATTATATTTTCGGCCCCTTGGGCTTTTTCTGCTGAGCCTTCTGTTGCTCGTTTTTGGGAGCCGTCTGACCCTTCTGCATCGGGTCGGTGATGTTTTTCGTAGCCTCGTTAGTTCTGCCCTGATTGTTCACGGCATACTGTGTGGCACTTTCGTTGGCCACACCGACCACATTCTTGTTGTCGGTATACTTGTATTCTGTAACCGGACGCTGTTTATCCTTGTCGAACTGGAGATATACCGTGCATGGCTGACCCTTTTTGTCGGTGATGTTGGCGACCTCAATCTTCTTGCCGGCCATATAGTCGGCAATCTGCTGTTCAGAGAAGTGAGAGTCTTT
Source organism: uncultured Muribaculaceae bacterium (assembly GCA_910579675.1). Classification (GTDB taxonomy): domain Bacteria; phylum Bacteroidota; class Bacteroidia; order Bacteroidales; family Muribaculaceae; genus Paramuribaculum. Next base: position 88,305 of record CAJTUF010000011.1, read on the forward strand.
CCACTTGGTGATGCGTCTGGGATTGCCCTCAGCGTCAACCCATGTATTGCGCTGCTCTTTCTGAGTGTGGTCGCCGGGCTGTTCCTGTTTGAGCGACTGGGTGCGTACGAACTCGACATCGCGCTTGTCGGCGTTGTATTGCAGGTCGCTGGTGAACTTGCGGCCATTGTTCAGCTCAATTTCCTTACCGTGGACCACACCGCCATCTTTGAGGATGCCGATCTCCTTCATCGAAAGCTCGGTCTTGCCGATATGGTTCTTGATGTAAACCTTATCCACCGGAATTGACTCCACCTCGTTGGTGAGGCGGTCAATGCTGACGAGTGACTTCTTCACCTCCCCGGTCTTGGGGTCGATGAGGTCAACCGCTTTGCCGAGGTTGCCGGTTTTCAGAAGCTGCTCCTTGTCTTCCTTGGTGAACTCATACCCCTTGAATGGCACATCGAGCTGAGGCTCATTCTTGATGAAGTGTGGAGCGAGGGTGAAACTTCCGTCTGGCATTTGCTTGAACGAGAGGCGTGCATCGACTTCAAACTGCTCACCGGCGAAATTAGGGTGAAGAGTGAAAGTCTGCGGCGACTTGCGGTTATAGACCATCTGCTGGAGCGCGCCTGACTGTTCGAGGGTCTCACGATTGATGCCCCACTGCTTCTCAATGGTGCCCCAGTCAATAATGTCGGGATTAACGGGAGCCAGCTTGATACCGGTTGCGGGTTTCTGCTCTTGCTGTGCGGTTTGTTCCTGCGTCTGTGCGGTAGTATTCACATCCACCTTGAACGGTTTCAGCAAATCGGCATTTGTCACAGGGTCTTGGAGCATGTCGGACATTGCGGGGCCGATTTTATCGAATTCAGCTGCCGGGATTTTGAAAAATCCGAAAAGCGAGGGATTCTTGGCCTGACGAATGAAATTCGACATGAAGGCTTCAAGAGGGTTCTGTTGTTTGTTGAACTTAACGAGGTCGCTCAACTTGGCTGTCTTAGCGTCAGCCATCTGGGGAGTGCCGTCAGGATTCTGTCCTACGACTGCGCCTACCTGTCCCGTCTCGTTATTACGGGCAATCAGCACTTCGGGTTGTTCTTGGATATTTTCCATAAACATTTATTGGGGGATTAATGACACCTTAGTCGGTGTCGAAGTTTTTAACTCTTTCTCCACGGAGACGCTTGCGGCGCTCTCCCTCCGGGGTGCGGGAACTGACAAACGTGCGGTCGATATATTCCTGCACATGGGTGTCGAGATGAAAGATAGCGGTACCATCTTCGTTGATCATGTACTCAATCTCATCATCAGACCGGAGTTGCCTCACCTTGCGGACACTGATGCCAAGAAGCTTCATTATGTATTCGGTCAGAAACACGGCATGTCCGTTCAGTGTGAGTATCGGAGGTTCTTTCTTCTTCATCATGCACTTGAGTATCTCAAGCAGAATCCGAATCACAACCCTCGAAAATTTGGGGAATGTACCCACATCGTTGTAGTCGATTTCTATTTTCTTCATTTTGTCGTTGTGTTATGTTTACGATGCAAAATTATGGCGACTTCAACCGGCCGGTGGGATACTATTATGGACTATCCCAATTTAGGCCACTACAAAGTTGTATCTTGCTGTTATCAAGCAAAATAAAAATCTTAAATAGCCTAAAATGGGATAGCAAATCGTGTAATCGTCTGATAATCTATGTTTATTCAGAATTTGGGATGGGCGCGAAAACTGCTGTTTGGCGTGAATGTCGGTGCAGAGGCTACTATCTGGGGACTTTGTTGTCCTTTATCGGGATATGAAATTGTTGGCTCTGCCACTAATGACTTCTTGGAGTCCGGTGTCTGCGACGGTGCGGGTTCATCGAGTGGCTCTCCGTTGCCTTTGGTTGGGGTGACCACTTTGGCACGGGCTGCTTCCTCTGCGTCGTTGGGCTTCAGTTCCGCTGTTATCTTGCGGTCGAGGGCTGCGAGTTCGGTTTTTAACTGCTTCAACTCCTCCTCCTTACCCCATTGCTTGGCAACAATGCCTTCCAAGATGGGGACATCGGCTTTGAGTTTGGCGGTGCGTTCCTCATACTGGGCGATAATGCCTGGGATTTTCTCCAAAGCATTGACGAAGTTCATACAGGCGGCGTGAGTGTCGCTCATGGCGATGAAGCCGTTGTTGTATTTGTACTTGTATGAGCCTTCGACAACGAAGCGGTTCTGCACCCCCTCCCTGCCATCTATCAGGGTATGCTCTGATATAATGGAGATCGGGAAGCCATAGACCTCACCGACACGCTGATATTGTCCGTGGGTGTCGGTACGCTGTGCCAGCCCTTGCAGGTGGACACCCATATTCTGCTCGTCCTTGAACTTGCAGCCATCAACAGTGAGATTATTGACGGGATTACCGTCCTTATCTCGCCGGACTACAGCAGAATATTTTTCATAGTCCGCCTTCATCCGCTCCATAGCCGCCTCGTTGTTCTGAATATCATGGGTAATTGTACTCAAACGGAACTCAGCATCAGCACGGCCCTTGCCGAAGGACTTACGCTCACTCTCCAGTGACGCTATGCGCTTCTCCAATTTGGCTTTATCCAACAGGTCTGTATTGCCGGAGAGGATTGCCATGTATTCCGAGAAATTCATGCCTGATTTCTCGTCCATAGCACCTTCGTCAATTGTTCTCGCTCCGAGTGCGCCGGACTTCAACTGGGCTATGAAGGTGGCCTTGCAGTGAAGAAGATTGAACTTGTATGAATCAAGCGATTTTTCTACTGCATAGATGATTACGTCCACTTTATTTTCGGCGTAAAGTTTGGCAATCTCGTTGCCGGCACGGACTCCTCGGCCATTGCGCTGCTCCAAATCACTCGGGCGATCGGGTAGGTCAAGGGCATTGCTGCCCTCTTCCCCCCTAAGAACCGTACGTGAGAGTTTCCCCTCATACGGCTCAAGCTCTTCTAAGCCTCTGCTTGTATGCAGAGACCGGCTCAAATTACTTCTTGTTGACATTTTGTTTACGGTTAAGTTTGAAACATTCATCATGAACCAATAAGTTACATTTCTTGCCGTCACGTGTTGTTTCCATCACGTTCCATGCCTTATGCGTGTCAATCGGTTCACCACATATCGGACAGACTCTTTTCTGCTTTTCCCATAGGTAAAGCAGTGATTTCCGTCCTTTAAGTGATACAAGCATATCCGCCTTAACTCTTTGATTGAGATAGAGTCTCCATTCAGGGTCAAACGGGTTTACATCTCCCTTTATCTGTTTATAGGGGATATAGGCACATGCCGAAGTCAGAGTCAACAATGTCAGTTGGTCTTCCTTGCCGTTTGCTTTCTTGAACTTTGAGGCGAATGTCCAGTTATTTCCTCGGATATTATGCCAATAACGGTCTTTAATCCAACGCTTCCCCTTTTTGG
>CAJTUF010000012.1 GCA_910579675.1 uncultured Muribaculaceae bacterium
CCCCCATCCCGCCCAAGGGGCTCGGCTGACGCTGAGCGAGGGCGCAGGGCGCCACGCTGACCCGCGGCTGCGGCGGCTACGCGCGCTCTTGCCGCGGGCTACCTATCAGGTGCGCCGCCAAGGCGGCTTGGCGGCTAACGCACGCTCCCGTGTCGCCGCCGGTCGCGCCGCTCAGCGCCCGGCGGCGGCCAATTTTTTTTTGCGACATTTGCTGTTTTGTAGCGGGATTTTGATTAAGTTTGTAATCGGAAAGAAACTGCCTCCCGACACCGGTGCCGACACTCCTTTCCACCTTGATCCATCCCTACCGCATAGCCATGAAATACATCGTCTTACCCGAAGGGCGCCGCAGGCTCCCGTTTTATCTCGCGACAGAAGAATTTGCCGCGCGCTACCTATCGCCCGACGACGACTACTTTTTCATGTGGATAGTAGAGCCAACGGTGATCATAGGGCGCCATCAGCTTCTCGACACTGAGGTCAACACCGACTATTGCCGCGCCAACGGCATCGACATTGTGCGCCGCAAGAGTGGCGGCGGATGTGTCTATTCCGACCTCCGCAATGTGATGATGAGCTATATCACGGCGTCGGGGGCCGACACTGCGGCCACCTTTGCCGCCTACACGGCCAAGGTGGCGGCCCTGCTCAGGTCGCTCGGCCTCGACGCCGAGGCAGGGAGCCGCAATGATGTCACCATAGGACCGGAGCGGCGCAAGGTGAGCGGCGGTGCTTTCTATCGCATCGGCAACCGCAGCATTGCCCACGGCACCATGCTCTACAGCGTCGACACCGAGCGCATGGCCGCGGCCCTGACCCCTTCGGCCGCAAAGTTGCGCAGCAAGGGGATAGAGAGCGTCAGATCGCGCGTGACCTGCATCACCCGCTACCGCCCCGACCTATCGCTCGACGAGTTCATGGCCCGGGCCCGCAGCTTCATGACCGACTCGGATGTGGTGCTCACCCCCGACGATCTCGGCCTCATAGCTCAGATCGAGGAGCCATACTACACCGATATGTGGCTCCACGGCCACGACCCCCGCGGATCTGCCTCTTTCTCGAAACGCATCGAGGGCGCGGGCGATTTTGATGTCACAATCACCACCCGTGGCGGCAATATCGACAGCCTCAGCCTCAAAGGCGACTTCTTCCTGCTGGGCGATCTTGAGGCCGACCTGCTGTCGAAGCTCCGCGGAGCCCCCTACGACCGCGAGAGCGTCCGCGCCGCTCTCCTCGCCTCCGGGACCGATCCGTCGAAGGTGATATTCGGCCTCACCCCCGACAGCTTCATCGACCTGCTATTCTGATTTTAACAAACCACACTATAATACCTGACCACAGTCACAGCCATGGAAACAACCGAAGGAATCAAAATCACCCCGCTTCACGACCGTCATGTGAAGCTCGGGGCCCAGATGAGCCCGTTTGCCGGATTTGATATGCCTATCCAATACGAGGGCATAGCCGAGGAGCACAAAGCGGTACGCGAGGCTTGCGGAGTGTTCGACGTAAGCCATATGGGCGAGGTCACTGTCTCCGGACCCGATGCCGAACGTTTTGTCAACCACATCTTCACCAACGACATCACCGGCGCCCCCGACGGCAAGATATTCTACGGCATGATGCTCCGCGAGGATGGAGGCACCGTCGACGATCTGCTCGTCTACAAGCTATCCCATCTCAACTATCTCCTTGTGATCAACGCCTCAAATATCGACAAGGATGTGGAGTGGATCACCTCCCACGCTGCCGGCTACGATGTGCTCATAAGCAATGTGAGCGACCTCACCGCCCAGATAGCCATCCAGGGCCCTCTGGCCGAAGAGGTCATGAGCCGGGTGCTCGGAATCGACGGCTCGCAGCTCGCCTTCTACACCGCCGCCGAGGTGACCAACCCCCACGACGGCAAGCCAATACTCCTGAGCCGCACCGGCTACACCGGCGAGGACGGCTTTGAGCTCTATGGCGCCCACGACGTGATTGCCTACTGCTGGGACCGCCTCGTGGAGAGCGGCCAGTGCAAACCCTGCGGCCTCGGATGCCGCGACACTCTCCGCTTCGAGGTCGGCCTCCCGCTCTATGGCGATGAGCTCTCCGACTCCATATCGCCCATCGAGGCCGGTCTCGGCATCTTTGTCAAGCTCGACAAGGAGGGCGGATTCATAGGCCGCGACGCCTGTGCCGCGCAGAAGGCCGAGGGCCCGCGCCGCAAGCTGGTGGGCCTCGAGATTCTCGACCGTGCCATAGCGCGCCACGGAGCCGAGGTGCTGAGCCCCGATGGCGAAGTGATCGGCCATGTCACCACCGGCTACCGCGGTCTGTCGGTCGACAAGAGCATAGCCATGGCTCTCATCGACGCCCGCTACGCTGCCCAAGGCACCGAGGGCCTCTCGGTGAGGGTGCGCCGCAAGACCTTCCCCGTAGCCGTGGTGCCGAAGCGCTTTTTCAAGAAAAGCTACAAGAAATAATATCCCCCCGTTTAACCATACATCAACCCTGAAAAACCATTCCAAGATATGAAGACCTACTACAGCCCCTCTCATGAATATGCACGTGTCGACGGCAACATTGCCTATATCGGCATCACCGACTATGCCCAGCACGCCCTCGGCAACATTGTGTATGTCGATATGCCCGAAGTCGACGACGATGTGACCGCCGGAGAGGATTTCGGCGCCGTGGAGAGCGTCAAAGCCGCCAGCGACCTCATCAGCCCCGTGTCGGGCGCCGTGGTGGAGATCAACGAGCATCTCATCGACAATCCCCGCCTCATCAATCAGGACGCCGTGGCCAACTGGATCATAAAGGTTGAGCTCACCGATCCCTCCGAGCTCGACAGCCTCATGGACGAGGAAGCCTACAAAGCCCACTGCGAGGCCGAAGGAGCCCATTGACCCAACCCCACTCCCACGCCCCATATCTTCCCCCCCATGCACAGATATATCCCCCACACTCCCGCCGACCGCGCCGCAATGCTCGCCCGTTGCGGCATGCAGAGCGAGGCGGAGCTATATGCCGATGTGCCGCGCGAGCTCCTGCTCGGGCGCCACTACGCCATCGGGAGCGAGATGAGCGAGAAAGAGGTCCGCGACTTCTTCCGCTCGCTCGACGATCTCAACCGGCCCGCAGCCGTATGCTTTGCCGGCAACGGATTCTACCACCACATGGCTCCCGCAGCCATAGGCGCCGTGATAGCCCGCTCCGAGTTTCTCACCGCCTATACCCCCTACCAGCCTGAGATAAGCCAGGGCACACTCCAGTATATCTTCGAGTATCAGACCATGATGGCGAGTCTCACCGGACTGGCCGTGAGCAACGCCTCGATGTACGACGGCACCACCGCCACCGCCGAAGCCATGATGCTCTGCGTGGCCGCCACCCGCAAGCGCCGCCGCGTGCTCATCTCGGCCACTGTCGACGAAGCCACCCGCAGCGTGGTGGCCACCTATGCCCGCTACCACGGAGTGGAGCTGTCGGTAGTCCCCGAACATGACGGCGTCACCGACCGGGCCGCTCTCACCGAAATGCTTGCCTCGGGCAATCCCGTGGCAGGTGTGATTGTGGCGAGTCCCAACCGCCACGGCATCCTTGAGGATTATACCGGACTGGCCGACGAGGTTCACGCTACCAAGGCGCTCCTTGCCATGCACACCATAGCCGCCGACCTCGGCGTGATCCGCACTCCCGGCGAGTGGGGCGCCGACATTGCCACCGGCGATGCCCAGAGCCTCGGCATGCCTCTGAGCTACGGCGGCCCCTATCTCGGATTCCTGTGTGCGTCGAAGGCTCTGATGCGCAAGGTGCCCGGACGCATTGTAGGCGCCACTACCGACGCCGACGGCCGCCGCGTGTTTGTGCTCACCCTTCAGGCCCGCGAGCAGCACATACGCCGCGAGAAAGCCACATCAAACATCTGCTCCAACCAGGGACTGATGGCCCTCTACGCCACCGTCTATCTCTCGCTGATGGGCCCCGAGGGGCTGCGCGAGGTGTGCGAGGCCGGCTACCGGGGCGCTCATCTGCTGTTGCAGCGCCTCGAAGCCACCGGCAAGGCGCGTGCGGCTTTCCCCGGCAAGCCATTTCTCAATGAGTTTGCCATCGACACCGATCTCGACGCCGACACCATCATTGAGCGGGCCCTCGACCGGGGCATCCTCGCCGGAGTGAAGACCGGCCCCAACAGGCTCCTGATCGCCGTAACTGAAATGCAGACCGAGGCCGACATCGACAGCCTCGTCGACATAATTGCCAACGCCTGACCTCCATCCCCCGCCATGAACAGAAAATTTTACGACAAGCTCATATTCGAGCTCTCGCGCGAGGGACGCAAAGGCTACTGCCTCCCCTCGCCATGCGGCTCCGGAAATGTTTCGGAGCTCCCGGCTTCGCTGCTCCGCTCTTCAGCTCCGCTGCTGCCGCAGACCGACGAGCCCACCGTGGTGCGCCACTACACCAATCTGTCGACCAATAATTTCGGCGTCGACACCGGATTTTATCCTCTCGGGTCATGCACCATGAAGTATAATCCGAAGATCAACGAGGAGATGGCCTCGCTGCCGGGCATGTCGGCGCTTCATCCCGCCACTCCCGCAAGCCACTCCCAGGGCGCCCTGAAAGCCTACTGGACCCTCCAGCAGCTACTGAGCGAGATAGGTGGCATGAGCGAGTTCACGCTCAATCCGTTTGCGGGAGCCCACGGCGAGCTCACCGGACTGATGGTGATACGCGCCTACCACGACGCCAACGGCGACACAGCGCGCGACACCGTGATAATACCCGACTCGGCCCACGGCACCAATCCCGCTTCGGCCGCCGTGGCCGGCCTCAAGGTGGTGGAGGTGAAGAGCCTCCCCGACGGCACTGTCGATGTCGAGGCGCTCAGGCCTCTGCTCGGCCCCCACGTGGCCGCCATGATGATGACCAACCCCAACACTCTCGGCATCTTTGAGAGCCGCATCCCCGAGATTGCGGCCATGGTGCATGAGGCAGGCGGTCTGATGTACTACGACGGAGCCAATCTCAACCCGCTCGTAGGCGTGGCCCGGCCCGGCGACATGGGTTTCGACGTGATGCACATCAATCTCCACAAGACCTTCGCCACCCCCCACGGCGGCGGCGGCCCCGGCTCTGGCCCCGTGGGTGTGCGCAAAGGACTCGAGCAGTTCCTCCCCAATCCGCGGGTGGTAAGGAAGCCCGACGGATCATTTGACCTCGAATACTCGCCCGACGCCCTCGGATCGGTATCGGCCACCCTCGGCAACTTTGCCGTGCAGCTCAAAGCCTTGAGCTACATCCTGTCGCTCGGACGCGAAGGCCTCGCAGAGGTCGGCCCGATGGCCACCCTCGCGGCCAACTATGTCAAGGAGTCGCTCCGCGACAAGTATCTGCTCGGAGTCGACCGGGTGTGCAAGCATGAGTTTGTGTTCGACGGCCTGATCGACAAATCGACCGGCGTCACCACTCTCAACGTGGCCAAGCGCCTCCTCGACCACGGCTTCCACGCTCCCACCATCTACTTCCCGCTCCTCTTCCACGAGAGCCTGATGATAGAGCCCACCGAGACCGAGAGCATCGAGACCCTCGACTCCTTTATCGCCGCCATGCGCGAGATCGCCCGCGAGGCCGCGGAAGAGCCGCAGAAGGTGCTCGACGCCCCTCTCGACACCCCCGTGAGAAAGCCCGACGACACCGCCGCGGCCCTCAACCCCGTAGTGACTTACATGGATCTCCAGGCCAATGGCACAGCAGTTTGACCTCATCATTGTGGGCGGCGGCCCTGGCGGCTACACAACAGCCGCCGAGGCCGCCGCGCGCGGCGAGCGCGTGGCCCTTGTGGAGCGCGACCATCTGGGTGGCACCTGCCTCAACCGTGGCTGCATACCCACAAAGGTGATATGCCACGGCGCCGAAGCCCGCCATCCGTTTGCCGACATTGCCACCCGCCGGAGCGAGGTGGTGGAGCAGCTGCGCGAAGGTGTCGCAACGGTGCTCCGCGATGTGACACTCTTCCACGGCAATGCCATCTTCGCTGATGCCCACACAGTGGCCGTCGAGGGCCCCGACATGACCGAGCTCACCGCGCCGCGCATCATCGTTGCCACCGGTTCCGCCCCGGCCTCGCTCCCCATCCCCGGAGCCGGCCTCGCAATGAGCTCCGACCACCTTCTGGAGCTCGACACCCTCCCTGAATCAATCGCCGTGATAGGCGGCGGAGTGATAGGCATGGAATTTGCTTCGGCGCTCAACCTGCTGGGCGTCAAGGTGTCGGTAGTGGAGTTTTGCCCCGAGATACTGCCGAGCGTCGATGCCGAGATAGCCAAGCGCCTGCGCATGACCCTCAAGCGCCGCGGCATAGATATAGTCACCGGAGCCGCCGTGACCTCCATCGAGGCCACCGACGGAGCCTTTACCGTGGCCTACGAAGCCAAAGGCAAGAGCAAGAGCATCGTGACAGCCGCGGTGCTGATGGCCGTAGGGCGCCGCCCGGTGGTTCCTCAGGGCCTCGTCGAAGCCGGAGTGAAACTCACTCCCCGGGGCTTCATCGACACCGACAATGATTTTGCCACCTCCGTGGATGGCATCTATGCCATAGGCGATGTCAATGGCAAGTGCCTGCTCGCACATGCAGCCGAGGCCCAGGGCAAGAGAGTGCTCGGCATCGGAGTCAACACCGCTGTGATTCCGGCCGTGTGCTTCACCTCACCCGCCGTTGCCACCGTTGGCCTCACCGCCGGACAGCTGCGCGAGCGCGGCATTGAGCCGTGCGAAGCCACCGCAACATTCCGATCCAACGGCTACGCAATGGCCATAGGCGAACCCGACGGCATGGTAAAGATAGTGACCGACGGAAGCGGCGTCGTGATGGGTGTCCACATCTGCGGCCCCCATGCCGCCGACCTCATAGCCGAGGGTGCCCTCGCAGTGGCATGCGGTCTGAAAGCATCCGACATCGCATCGACAGTCCATGCCCACCCCACCCTCTCCGAGACCCTTGCCAGCGCCGCAGAGCAGCTCAGGCTCTGACACAGCCCCGCTTCACCCACGCCCACCCGAGGAGGCTCGCTACGCAGAGCCAATGAGAAGGGGAAAAACGCCCGCCAACCCACGGCTGCGGCGGCTACGCGCGCTCTTGCCGTGGGCTATCCGTCAGGTCCGCCCCCAAGGGGCTTTGGGCGCTGACGCGCCTCCGACGTCACCCGCCCTGCGATTCGCACCCGGCGCGTAGCGGCCCAAAGCCGCCCGCCCTGCGTCGCCCAATTGTGCGCGTTAGCCGCCAAGCCGCTTTAGCGGCGCACCTGCTTGATCGCCCCACTCAAAGGCGTGCGTAGCCGCCGCAGGGTGGGGTCAAGAGCGCGTAAAGAATAAAATGCTCCGCGTCAGCCGAGCTCCCCACCGCGACGTCCACCCGGGGAGCCAGGCTGACGCCGTTCCATCCCGCGCAGCCCATTACTGACCAACTTTTTTTGCGGCGGGGGGTGTAACGCCCGTGGCAAGATATGCGTCTATGTTTATGAGGGCTCTGACAAGGAGCTCCAAGAAACCATCCTCTGCCACATCTCAATCGTCATCTTCATGATACCATCAATAATCGCGGCCATTGCCGCAGCATCCATCGCCGTGCCGTCGCCATCGGCCCCGCTACCTCTCCGTGCCGACTCCGAAATGTTGTGGATATTCCACGACGGCCGCCGGCAGGCTCCTTGGGTCATCTCGCCCCAGATACCGGTCGATTCACTCCTTACGTCGGCTCGGGAGGTTACCCTCACCTCGGGCATCGACACTCTCAGGATCAGCACCGCAACTATGACCGATTATTCATCGGCCGACATCAATGTGATCACGGCGACGGGCGACACCGCCCTGACCCGCCTCGTCAAGATCCCCGAGGTGGTCTACGCCAACCCGCCAGCTTCGATGAAGCGGCGCCCCGGCTCCCGGCTCTCGCGCGAGCAGGCGCTCTTCGATATCGACGCCCTCGTGTATGCCCTCACCGAGATCCACCCCGACATCTACTCGGTGGCGGGCCATGAGAAGCTCCACCGGGCCTTCAACGCTGCGCGCGAGGCTGTAACCGACTCCATGACCACCATCGACCTGTACCGCATCACAGCGCCTGCGGTGAGCCTGATCGGCGACGGCCACACCATGCTCCGCTTCCCCTTCAACGACCTCCTTACACGCGAACTGCGGCGCCTGCCACTCCATGTCGGGGTGAAGCCCGACGGAACTCTGACTGCCTCCCGGTCTTACGACTCGCTCATTCCTGCCGGAGCCCGTATCCGCTCCATCAACGGAGTGGCCGACTCAACCATGATAAGCGCCATGCTCCCCTATGTGAGCGGCGAGCGGCGCCACTTCAAGTTCTCGCGCATCAACGATCTTTTCAATGCTCTCTTCGAGCTGTTCTATGGCGGGGCCGACAGCTATGAGGTGGCCTACACCACCGGCGCCGACCCGGAGATGAAAAGGGTGGCGCTCCCCGCCGCCACATGGGATGAGATCGGTGTGCACATGCCCAAGGCGGCCGACGTGGAGCCGGGCCAACCCTACAGCTACACCATCGACTCCGACAAAGGGGTGGCCGTGATGGATTTCAACGCTTGCCGGGGATCCTACAATATGATGAAATCATTCTGCGACTCCATGTTTACCGATCTCAGGAACCGGGGCATCGACCGCCTCATAATCGACGTAAGGAAAAACGGTGGCGGCGACTCGCGAGTGGGCGATGCGCTGCTCTCCTATCTCGCGCCGAGGCCTTTCACCCAGTTTGACAAGACTCTGGTGAAGATCTCGCCCATGACCGCCCGCATGACAGGACGCACCGACGGGCGCCCGACGGTGAGGTTTCAGGCGCTCGACCCTGACAACTACATCAAGCCCCTCACCGCCGACGAAGGCCACTTCGGGGGCACGACAGTGCTCCTCACGTCGTCCGATACCTTCTCGTCGGCCAGCAGCTTCGCATGGGCCTTCAGACAGGCCGGATGCGGCAAAGTGGTGGGCGAAGAGACCGGCGGCATGAATGTGAGCTTCGGCGACATCCTCGGGTGGTCTATGCCCATCTCCGGGCTCTACTCCACCATCTCGTGGAAACGATTCTGGCTCATGGAGGCCGACGAATTTGACATCCACGGGGTTATCCCCGACGTGGCCGTCGATGCCGACGCCGCTCTCAACACCGCTCTCGGCATTCTCTCCCGCTGATCGGTTTGACCCGCGCGATTTTTTTTCATATCTTTGCGGTCTTATGACCGACATCCTGACCTCCAACAATACTCCTCTCGCCGGCCGGCGCGTGCTCATAGTGGGCGCCGGCGGCTTTATCGGCGGCTTTCTGGCCGCCGAGGCTCTGCGCCGCGGGGCCGATGTGACCTGCATGGTGCGTCCATCCACCAGCCGGCGCTATCTCGCCGATCCCGCGCTCCACTTTGCAGTGGCCGAGAGCTTCGACTCCCCCGAAGCCATCGCCGCTGCCCTCGGTACCGACACTGACCGCTGGGACTATATCATCTATAATCTCGGGGCTACGAAGGCGGCCAATTTCGCCGACTTCAACCGCATCAACTTCGGCTTCCTGCGCAACTTCCTCGACGCCCTGCGCTCTACCGGCAAGATTCCGGAGCGCCTGCTCTACATGAGTTCGCTCTCGGCCCTCGGCAAGGGCGACGAACGCGGCTACACCCCCATGGCCGACACTATGATACCCAACCCCGACACCCGCTACGGCCTCTCGAAGATGAAAGCCGAGACGCTGCTCGACACCACTACCGACATCCCCTGGACCATCCTGCGGCCCACCGGGGTCTACGGCCCCCACGAGCAGGACTATCTTATGATGGTGAAGTGTATCGACCGCCATTTCGACTTCGGGGTGGGATTCCGCCGGCAGATGCTCACGTTTATCTATGTCGAGGATCTGGCAAGGGCGGTGTTCGACGCCGTGGCTGCTCCTGCCGCCAAGGGGCGCAAATATATCGTCAGCGAGCTCCAAAGCTACTCGCAGGCCGATTTCAGGCGCATAGTGGCCGAGGAGCTCGGCACCCGGTTTATCCTGCCCGTCAGGCTCCCGCTCTGGATCACCCGCATTGTGTGTGTGGTGGCCGAGAAGTGGGGTGTGGCAAAGCTGAAGCCCTCCACGCTCAACACCGACAAGTATAATATCCTGCGCCAGCGCAACTGGCAGACCGACTGCTCGCGCGCCGTGGCCGACTTCGGCTTCGCTCCGCGCGTGGGGCTGCGCGAGGGGATCCGCGAGGTGATCAGAGCATGGCGCGCCGACGAGGCGGCAGCAGCTGCCAAGGGCCGATGAAACTCCTGTCCGCTCCCCTGCAAGGATTTACCGAGGCGCCCTGGCGTCACTTCCATGCCTCCCTCCTTGCCCCATCCGACGGGCTCCCCGACGCCTACTCCGCCCCCTTCGCGAGGGTGGAGAAAGGGGTGGTGCGCCGCCGCGACATCGCCGACATCGCCTCGCCGCTCTGCGCCAACCACACCGTGGTGCCGCAGGTCATAGCCCGCGACGGAGCCGAGTTCTCTACCCTCGTCACAGCCATCGCCGCTACCGGCCACACCCATATCGACCTCAACATGGGGTGTCCGTTTCCGCCTCAGGTGGCTCGCGGGCGCGGCGCCGGATTGCTGCGCCGCCCCGACGGTCTGGAGCAGATAAGCGATGCCATGACCGGCTTCGCCACCCGTGGCATCACCTTCTCGGTCAAGATGCGGCTCGGAGTTGACCTCCCCTCCGAATGGCGCGGCGCGATAGATCTCATCAACGCCATGCCGCTCACCAATGTCACCGTCCATCCGCGCGTGGCCGCCCAGCAATATAGCGGCGCCATCCACGCCGGCCATCTCGCTGAGCTCGCAGGAGCGCTCGTCCATCCGTGGATCTTCAACGCTGACATACTCACCCCCGCCGATCTCGACCGCGTGGCCGCCGCCTATCCCTCGGCGGCAGGCGCCATGATAGGGCGCGGGCTCCTCGCGCGCCCGTCGCTCATAGCCGAGTGGCGGAGCGGCTGCGAGTGGAGCCGTGCCGATAGGCTGGAGCTCATCATGCAGCTCCACAGCGGCATCTTCGCCCACTGCTCATCCACCCTCTGCGGCCCCTCCCAGATCCTGAGCAAGGTCAAGCCCTTCTGGCAATATCTCGAGGCAGAGATAGGGCGCAAGAGCGCCAAAGCCATCCGCAAAGCGGGCTCCATGGCCGCATATGCCGCAGCCGTAGAGGCCATAGGCCGCGCCGGCGGGTAATATCATCGCAATTATCCCCTCAATAATTCCCCCCCACACTTCATATCATGATGCCCGACTACTATCAGCGCCCGCCATGGTGGCTTACCCTCATAGCCATCCTTACGGTGCTTCCCGGCCTACGCCTCCCCTGGCTCTTCAATTCCACCTCAGGCGAAAACGAGACCCTCCTCTATCTCTACCCCCTCTTCACCATCTTTGCCGCCATACTGGCCTACCGCTGCTATGCCACCGACCGCAAGCCGATGGCATGGATTCTCCTTGTCCTGTCAGTGCTTTCGTCGGTGGCCATAGAGTTTGTCTGACAGCCGGCCTCTCTGCTGCGGCTCAGTCGGTAAAGAGAGTGGCCTGTGTAGCTCCGGTGATGCGGGCGGTGACTATGCTGCCGGGCCGGCGGGTGTCGAGCCTCGGCATCACCACGGCCTTGTTGGTGTCGGTGCGTCCTATCACCTGCCCCTTGGGGTCGCGCTTGGCCGGAGCCTCCACCAGTATCTCCATCTCGCGGCCTATGTCGGCGCGGTTGGATGCGAGCGAGAGCTCACCCTGGAGCGCTATCATCTCGTTGAGGCGCGCCGTCTTCACCTCGTCGGCTATATCGTCGGGCAGATGGCGCGACGCATATGTGCCCGGGCGCTCCGAATACTTAAACATAAACGCCGAGTCGAATGCCGCCTCGCGCATCAGCGATAGCGACTCGCGGAAGTCAGCGTCGGTCTCGCCGTGAAATCCCACAAAGAGATCGGTCGAGAGGCCCGCGCCGGGCAGGATGGTGCGTATGGCCTCCACCCTCTTCATATAGTCGGCCCGCGTATAATGACGGTTCATTGCCTTAAGCACACTGTCCGACCCGCTCTGCACCGGCAGGTGGATGTGGCGACACAGATTGGGGCGCGAGGCTATGGCCCGGAGGGTAGCGTCGTCCATATCGCGCGGATGCGAGGTGGTAAACCTCACCCTCATCTCAGGCACGGCGTCGGCCACCGCAAGCAGCAGATCGGGAAAACCCATCGGGGCCTCGTCGCTCGACCCCTCGAAGCGGTAGCTGTTGACATTCTGGCCCAGCAGCGTCACCTCCTTGAAGCCCCGGTCGCGCAGATCAACCGCCTCGGCAAGGATGGAGCGCGGCGAGCGCGACCGCTCCCTGCCCCTCGTGTAAGGCACTATGCAATAGGAACAGAAATTGTTGCATCCGCGCATGATCGACACAAAGCCCGAGATGCGCTGTCGGCCAAGGCGGGCCGGGATTATGTCGGCATAGGTCTCGGTGGTCGACAGCTCTACATTGACCGCCTTGCTCCCCGCACCGGCAGCCGCCAGCAGCGCCGGCAGGTCGAGATAGGCATCTGGGCCGGCCACGAAGTCAACCCCATACTGCTCGGCAAGATCCGGGCCCAGACGCTCGGCCATGCACCCCACCACTCCTATCAGCAGCGGGCGCTCGCGGTGGCGCCGCTGAGCGCGGAGCTCGGCTATGCGGGCCATCACGCGACGCTCGGCGGCATCGCGTATGGAGCAGGTGTTGAGTATCACGGCATCTGCCTCTTCCACCGTGTCGACAGTGTGGTAGCCGTCCTGACCCAAAACGGCGGCAATCACCTCCGAGTCGGCCACATTCATCTGGCAGCCGAAGGTCTCGATATATAGGGCGCGGTCAAAAAATTCGTGTTTCATTGCTCTAAAGCCTGTTGTTTATACTGCAAAATTACTCCAAATACCCCCTCGCGCCAAAATAATCTAACCCCCTCGCCCATTCCGTTCTGAAAATCAGACTTTTTGTTAGCCTTTTTCTTGATTTATTAACATTTTTTGCTTAACTTGCACCCGCTTACACAAAGCAAAGCAATCAAACAATCCTTAACCTAATGAAACTAAACCAATTAAGCACCACAAGCCCTATCCGGGCTGTGCATCACACCATCTCAGCCCTCGCTGTGAGCATAATGCTGCTTTCGCTCCCGGCTTGCACCGGGGGCGGGGGCAGCTCCGAAAGCGGGCAAGCAACTAACGTTCATGTGGGTACCGCAACACAAGGCCAGGATGCTAAACCCGAAAGGAAGCGAGGGATGGATCCTGATCCACGTGGAGAGGACTTCAAAGCCAAGATAATCTATAATTCCCCTAAAGCCAAAGCCGTACCACCATTCGATCCCGCCACATATGTAAACAACGGGCCTATACGCCTGCTAGCAAGTTGGAACCCCCACACACAGTTTGTCGACATTGATGATTGCGGCGCTTCGCGATGGTTGGATGGTAAAAGAAAGGATTATTGTATTTCTATTTGGAACGGCACCGACGACTATCTTGGAATTGAATCAATTGAGGTGCCCGACAGTCGGTTTGAAGTGTCAGTGAGGAAAACATGGTATAAAAGCTCCGCGTGGACATTTATCGACATGGTTTGCGACACAGTCTATTCCGAGCCCGACTATCGGATCATAGTCAATTTCAAGGATGATATGTATCCGCCTCAAGCCCTACATATCAATCTGCATCCCGACATCAACCGCCTGAGGGCTGAAAAGCTAAATGGCGGCGATAGTCAATAAACCAATCGAAAATAAATGAAAAAATATCTTCAGATAGCAGGAGGCGCAGCTGTTGTAGCCCTCCTCGCCACCACCGGTTTCATGGCCCAGAACAAGGCCTCCGAGACCACCACCGCACCCCCCGACACCAACCTCGCCAACCTCGAGGCCCTCTCGCAGATGTCGTATGTCGAATATGCACCAGATTGCTGCGTGCCGTGGCCCGGGGAGGTTTGTGTTACGGGTTCTTACATTTACTACGATAGCATTAATTGCAAAGATCTTTACAACGGCATATAAAGTAGCATAAAAGCAACGGCAACTCTTCTGCTCATCACTGCAATGATGTTTGCTGCTATGGCAAGGAGTATGCGGCTCAAATGCTTAACATCAATCTACCTCCTGACTTGAACCGCCTGAGAGATTTCAGCTCTCAGGCGGCAAAAGTCATTAACTCTTATTTACCGAAATAATGACAACCAACAGATATATCAGCCCGGCGTTGATCGCGGCTGCCGCCATCATCATGGGGCTGCTGACAGGATGCGCCGGAAATGACGGCTCGGTGGTGCATATCGGCAAACGCGACAATATCACCCCGGCGCAGATCGTGAGCATCGACGATCGCCTCCCGGCGCTCCATGATGGGATAGGCCTTCAGATGTTTGGCGACACCATGATTATAAAAGATTTTATGTCGACCGACTTGATCTTCACAGCCTACGACGTGGTGGCCGACAGCTGCCTCGGCTCGTTTGGAATGTTTGGTAACGGTCCCGGCGAGATCCTTCAGCTCGAATGTCCGTTTTTCGACCCGGCCACTCGGCAGCTCTATGCCCTCGAGCAATGGCGCGTAGTGGGGTTTGACCTCGACAGCGCCGTGGCCGATCCCGGCTACAAAGCCTACACCAAAGTGCGCATCGACACCGTGGGCGTCGCCATACCCGAAATTCCCAAAGGTCCGGTGTATATCAACGACTCCACTATAATCGCATCGCGTGTGGTGCCCTACGCCGATCGTCCCGGCTACAGAGAGAATGCCGGAGTGTTTGACCTGACCACCGGCTTGATGAGATCTTTTGAAGAGCTTCCGGCCGACGAGATAAAATGCGCCTACGCTGTGAGCCCCGACGGAGAGCAGATTGTGGAAGTTGGGCGCCGAAATGCCGACCGAATAAGGTTTTTCGACCGCAAGGGCAATGTGACCAAGACCATCTACGGGCCCAAATATGAGAGCGAGCCTCTTATCAGCAAATTCTACTATTCCTCACCCGTAGTGACCGACGACCGCATCTATGTGATCTACTACGACCGCGATGCCGCCGATCAGAGAGTGTCAGACATCATCGAGATGGATCGCGACGGACACTATATCCGATCATTCCGAAGCTATGACCAGCTCATTGACCTTGGCTACAACAAGACCACCAACCGCCTTTACTTCAGCTCAAAAGGCGAACCCCAGTTTGGCTACATCCAGCTCTGACACCCACCAAAACCAACTAACCATCAAAACGACATGAAAAAGTATCTCCAGATAGCAGGAGTCGCTGCTGTTGTAGCCCTCCTCGCCACCACCGGTTTCATGGCCCAGAACAAGGCCTCCGAGACCACTACCGCAACCCCCGACACCAACCTCGCCAACCTCGAGGCCCTCTCGCAGGTGGCCTATCCTGAATTTGCTACCGACTGCATACCTAATCCGACTGAATGGTGTGTAAAGGGTTTTATGGAGAGTTATCCCGGCTTTGACGATAAGAACTTCCCTAACTTCTGACCTTATAACAAAAAAATGGGCTTAAAACTATTATCAAGCTCAGTTATCTCGGCTATGCTGCTTTCGCTCCCGGCTTGCACCGGGGGCGAGGGCAGCTCCGTGGCAATGAACTTTGCCAAACATGAATCCGGTCATAACGGTTTTTCAGTGGATGTTGACAGTTTGCTTGCCGAGCCTGATTATTACTCCGAGATGGATCCTGACCCTCGTGGTAAAGGATTCAGAGCCAAAATATTGTACTCCTCTAAACGAGCGAAGGCCACCAAGCCTTACAACTCGATCTATAGGTGTAATTATGGGCCTCTGCATATTCTTTCCAGTCATATAAGTAAACCAGTGCCAGTGGAAATAGATGATTGCGGAGCTACAGATTGGTTTGACGGCAAGAAAAACTATATTTTGTCAATACTCAACACAACTCGCCATCCGCTCGGAATAGACTCTATCGAAGTACCCGACGATAAATTTGAGATAAACCTGAGAAGCTCGTGGTTCAGTGGTATTACCTTTATTGACATGGTTTGCGATACCGGCATAACTTACCCTGATTACAGGTTGATAGTACATTTTCTGGATCATATGTATGCCCCTCAAGTATTGCATGTCAATCTACACCCCGATGGCAATATTTTGCGCGCAAAGAAGATAAATGCATCCGATAAAACGACATGAAAAAGTATCTCCAGATAGCAGGAGGCGCAGCTGTTGTAGCCCTCCTCGCCTCCACCGGTTTCATGGCCCAGAACAAGGCCTCCGAGACCACACCCGCAACCCCCGACACCAACCTCGCCAACCTCGAGGCCCTCTCACAGGTGGCCTATCCTGAGTTTGCAGTCAACTGCTATCACAAACCAGATGAATGGTGTGTAAAAGGCTTTATGCACTATTTTCGCGATAGCGACGACCACGATGATCCCGCTTTTTAAAGATGGACAAAACATGTAAAAGCCTCTTTATAGTCGCCTCCATGCTGCTTTCGCTCCCGGCTTGCACCGGGGGCGGGGGCAGCTCCACAAGCGAGGAGTCGGCCCACGGCAAAAGCTCAGGCGACAGTTGGTCGGACGGGCGACCTGAGAAGAAGCCTGATCCCAGAGGAGAGGGTTTCAAAGCCAAAGTGATATATTCGTCGGCCGACGCCATAAACGCCCCGGCCTACGACTCTGCCACATACGTCAACAGACCTGTATCGCTGTTATACAGCTATCTGCAGGACGTTGTTCCTACCGATATCGACGATTGCGGAGCCGCGCCTTGGTTTGACAACCGTAATTGCTATACCTTAGCGATAAAAAATATGTCGGATGACTATTTTGGCATTGACTCAATCGCTCTGCCCGACAATCGGTTTGAAGCCAATTTGCGATGTTCGTGGCTAATTCCAAGCGTCTTTACCTTTATCGACCTTGTGTGCGACACCGTCTACTCCCATCCTGACTATCGCCTTGTGGTTTACTACTCCGACAAGAAGTATGCTCCTCAGGTGCTTCATGTCAACCTGCATCCCGACTTCAACCGCCTTAGGGCTGAAAAGCTCAATGGAGGCGACAGTCATTAATCCTTATTATCCGAAACAGTGACAAGAAACAGATATATATGCCCTGCATTGATCGCGGCTGCCGCCATCATCATGGGGCTGCTGACAGGATGCGCCGGAAATGACGGCTCGGTGGTGCATATCGGCAAGCGCGACAATATCATCCCGGCGCAGATCGTGAGCATCGACGATCGCCTCCCGGCGCTCCATGATGGGATAGCCCTGCAAGTGTTTGGCGACACCATGGTTATAAAAGACATCCTGTCGACCGACCTGATCTTCACAGCCTACGACGTGGTGGCCGACAGCTGCCTCGGCTCGTTTGGCATGTTTGGCAGCGGCCCCGGCGAAATGACCAATCTCGACACCCCGTTTTTCGACCCTGCGTCGCGGCAGCTCTATGCCCTTGAGCAATGGCGCATAGTGGGGTTTGACCTCGACAGTGCCGTGGCCGATCCCGGCTACAAAGCCTACACCAAACTGCGCATCGACACCGTCGGCAAAGTGCCTGAGCTACCAAAAGGCCCTGTGTTTATCAACGACTCCACTATAATCGCATCGCGGGTGGTGTTTAACTTCGACCGCCCCGGCTACAGTGAGAATGCCGGAGTGTTTGACCTGAACACCGGCCTGATGAGATCTTTTGAAGAGCTTCCGGCCGACGAAATAAAATGTACCTACGCTGTGAGCCCCGATGGAGAGCAGATTGTGGAAGTTGGGCGCCGAAATGCCGACCGTATAAGGTTTTTCGACCGCCGGGGCAACGTGACCAAGACCATCTACGGGCCCAATTATGAGGGCGAGGCTCTTGTAAACAAATTCTTCTATTCCTCACCCGTGGTGACCGACGACCGCATCTATGTGATCTACTACGACCGCGATGCATCCGATCAGAGAGTGTCCGACATCATAGAGATGGATCGCGACGGACGCTATATCCGATCATTCCGAAGCTATGACCGGCTCATAAGCCTCGGCTACAACAAGACCACCAACCGCCTTTACGTCAGCTCAAAAGGCGAACCCCAGTTTGGCTACATCCAGCTCTGACACCCGCGACAACCCACTCTGACCACCGCGACCATCGGCGCTACGTGCCGATGGTCGCGGTGGCGGCATCCTTCGGAGTGGCCAATATGGAGCGAAGAGCAAATGCCCGGCCGACGCTGAGCCATTGGCGCGACGGTCGCTCCCGCCTCTCGCTCCAGCTACGGTGAGACAAACGCGCCATCGGCAATTATTTGGCGGTTTATGGTTGGATATTTGAGGAATATAGATTAAATTTGCGCAAAAAACATGGCAGATGTGCATTATCACCCCGCCGCCGGGCCTTCTCCGGGCGGTCGCCGGGCGATAGGGCCACACTCTCACCAAATCTAATCCAACCCCGTCAACCGAACATGTCATTTACCAAACTGACGGCCGACGAGGCCGCCGCCCTCATCCCCCACGACGCCAATGTAGGCTTTTCAGGCTTTACCGCTTCAGGCTCACCCAAAGTGGTGCCCGAAGCCATCGCACGCCGCGCCGAGCAGCTCCACGCCGAAGGCAAAGACTACAAGATCAACATCTTTACCGGCGCCTCAACCAACAATTGGGCCGACGGCGCGCTGGCCCGTGCCAATGCCATAGGCAAGCGCACTCCCTATCAGAACACCCCCGACCTGCGCAAGCGCATCAACTCCCACGACTGCCACTACTTTGACCTCCATCTGAGCGAGCTCGCACAGAAGGTGCGCTACAATACCTACGGCGAGATCGACTGGGCCATCATCGAGGTGGCCGACGTGGCCGACAATGGCGAGATTGTGCTCGGTATGGGTGTGGGCAATGTGCCCACCTACGCCCTTCTGGCCAAGCATGTGATCCTTGAGCTCAATGCGAAGTTTCCGCGCGAGCTCTATGGCTTCCACGACAACTATGTACCCCAGGATCCCCCCTACCGCCGCGAGATACCCATCTACACCGCAAGCGACCGCATAGGCACCCCCACCGTCAAGATCGACCCCTCGAAGATCGTTGGCGT
Source organism: uncultured Muribaculaceae bacterium (assembly GCA_910579675.1). Taxonomy (GTDB): domain Bacteria; phylum Bacteroidota; class Bacteroidia; order Bacteroidales; family Muribaculaceae; genus Paramuribaculum. The sequence goes on from CAJTUF010000012.1 coordinate 19,125, forward strand.
GGTCGACAGTTGCTCCTACGACGGCATAAAAGGCTTCACCGCCCTCGACGACACCAGCCTCCAGATCGGCGCCAACGTGTGCAGCTTCCTCATGGGAGAGATGAAGGCCGGCCGCATCCCTGCCGGATTCCTGCCGGTGCAGAGCGGCGTGGGAAATGTGGCCAATGCCGTGCTCTACGGATTTGGCGAGGCTAAGGAGCTCCCCCCCATCACCATGTACACCGAGGTGATCCAGGATGCCGTGATTGAGCTCATGAAGCAGGGCCGCTGCCGCTTCGGCTCCACATGCTCCCTGACCCTCAGCGACAAGATGGAGGAGGAAGTGACCCACAACCTCGAGTTTTTCCGCGACAAGCTGGTGCTCCGCCCTGCCGAGATAAGCAACTCGCCCGAGGTGATACGCCGTCTTGGCGTGATTGCCATGAACACCGCTCTCGAAGCCGACATATTCGGCAACATCAACTCTACCCATGTGGTGGGCACAAAGATGATGAACGGCATAGGCGGCTCGGGCGACTTCACCCGCAACGGCTACATATCGATCTTCTCATGCCCCTCGATCACCAAGGAGGGTCTGATAAGCAACATCGTACCCATGGTGAGCCACGTAGACCACTCGGAACACTCGGTAGATGTGCTCATCACCGAGCAGGGTGTGGCCGATCTCCGCGGCCTCGACCCGGTGCAGCGCGCCCACCGCATCATCGACAATTGCGCCAACCCCATCTACCGCCCGCTCCTGCGCGACTATCTCAAGCTCGGCAAGGGAGGCCAGACACCCCACAATCTCGCCGCAGCTCTCGGATTCCACACCGCATTTCTCGAGACCGGCTCGATGGCCAATGTCGACTGGAGCCGCTACGAGTAATCCCTCCCACTCCTCCCTTCCGATCTTGCTCAGACTGTTCATCAGCTCTCTCATCGTTGCGATGCCCCTTCTGGCGGGCTGCCGGCACGAGGCCACAGGGCCTCAGGCCGACGCCTATGCCGTGAGGGGCATCGACGTGAGCGCCCACAACGGAGCCATCGACTTCGACGCTGTGGCCGCCGACGGCATCCACTTTGTCATGATAAAGGCGTCGGAGGGCACCGACTGGCAAGACCGCAGCCTGACGCGCAACTATGCCGGCGCGAGGCGCGCGGGCCTCAAGGTGGGACTCTACCACTTTTTCCGCTTCGACAGCCCCGGCGATCTGCAGGCCCTCAACTTTGCCGACGCCGCCTCCATGCGCCCCTCCGACATGCCTCTGGTGATCGACCTGGAGGAGTTTGGCAATCCGCGCTTCACCCCCACCCGGCAGGTGCAGGCAAGGCTCGACTCGTGCATAGCCGGACTCAGGCGCCGCGGATATGATGTGATGCTCTACACCAACAAGCGCGGCTACTCGCGGTTTATCGAGGGGCGCTACGACAGCATACCCCTATGGCTCTGCGCGCTCGACGAGGGGAGCCCTGCCGAACGCAACTGGACCATCTGGCAACACAGCCACCGGGGGCGCGTCGACGGCGTGAGCGGCAATGTTGACCTCAACGTGTTTTGCGGCGATTCGGCTTCATTCGCTTCTTTCGCCTCGAAGGGCAATAATCACCCCCTCCGGCCGTTATAACAGATAGTTGACCTATCTCATGACACACTTTCCACATCTCTCCATACCCTCCCGCCTCATCATTCTGGTGGCCGCCATTCTGGTGGCCGCTGTCACCGGCCATGCCCTCCCTACCGATACCTACGCCACGCGCTCGGTGCTTGCCGACGGCCGCTGGGTCAAGATAGCCGTGGAGCGGTCGGGCATGGTGATGATAGGGAGTGCCGACTTGCGCAAATGGGGCTTCGCCGACCCGGGGGCGGTGAGAGTCTACGGCTACGGAGCCTCACGCATCCCCGACCGCCTCGATGCCTCGACCTATATCGACGATCTGCCGCAGACCCCCTCGGCGGTCACCTCGCGCGGCATTGTGTTTTATGCCAACGGCCCGGAAAACACCTCGACCGATGCCTCCGGACGCATCACCTGCTCGCTCAACCCATTCACCACCCACGCCTACTATTTCCTGACCGACGGGGGCGACGACGCCCGGCGCCTTGATCCCCCCACCGGGGGCCTCGAACCCACCGGCCAAGCCGCCACCACCGCCACCGCCACTCTCCATCATGAGCTGGAGGAGGCCAACCTCGGCGAGAGCGGCCACCGCCTCTTTGGCGAGGATATGCGGTTTACCCGCTCGCGCTCCTTTGCCTTCACCCTCGCCGGGCGTGAGGAGGGGAGCGAGGTGTGGATCCGCACCACCTTCGGCGCCAGTCTCGGCACCGCCGGAACCCTTGCCGTAGAGGTCAACGGCGAGGCCGATCCCTCGCCGGCGCGTATTGCCGCCGCGCCATCCCACACCTACGGCACCATCACCACCGCAACCCGCACCGCAACCCCTGCGGCCGACAATCTGTCGGTGCAGCTTAAACTCACCACCACCGGCACCGTGGCCGCCGCCCGCGTAGATGCCATCGACATCAACTACACCCGCACCCTCGCCATGCCCGCATCGGGCATCCTCGACTTCACCCTCTCCGGTCCTGAGGCCCGGATAAGCGGGGCCGGTCCCGACACCCGTGTGTGGGATGTGACCGACCCACTCGCCATAACCGAGATGGAGCTGCGCCGCTCGGGTGCCGACGCCACATGGCGCTCCCCCTACGGCGGCGGTCGCCGCTATGTGGCCTGGAACCCCGCCGCCACCGGATTTACACCCGTGGCTTCGGGCGCTCCCATAGCCGCGCAGAATCTCCACGGGGCCCTGTCGGAGCCCGACGCCCTGCCCGACATGGTGATAGTGGCGCCGGCCCTCTACCGCGAGCAGGCCACCCGCATAGCAGCCATGCACCGCTCCGATCCCGATGAGCCTCTGACGGTGGCAGTGGCCGATGCCGATCAGATCTACAATGAGTTTGGCTCGGGAGCCCCCGATGTCAATGCTATCCGCCGTTTCCTCAAGATGGTCTACGACCGCGGGGCAGCTGCCGGCCGCCCCCTGCGCTTCGCCCTCCTTTTAGGGCGCGCCACCCACGACAACCGCCTCCTCACCGCCCCGATGAAGGCACTCGGCCACACTCATCTCCCCACATGGCAGAGCGACGAAAGCATGTCGGTCTACGACTCATATACCAGCGACGACCTGCTCATGATGCTCGCCGACGGATCGGGCACCCGCCCCTCGTCGGATGCCTATTCGATAGCCGTGGGGCGCATACCGGCCCCAACCCTATCGGCGCTCACCACCTATGTCGACAAGATGGAGGCCTACCGCAACATCAAGGATGACCGCGGATGGAAAAACCGCATTCTCCTCGTGGCCGACGACGGCAACGGCGGCAGCCACATGGATCAGAGCGAGCGTCAGGCAGCAGCCATCCTGGCATCCGACGGGGGCAGCCGCATGACCCTCACCAAAGCATATATCGACGCATTCGACATAGTGGGCGGCGAAGCCACCGGCGCCCGGGAGCGACAGATGCGGTCGCTCGACGACGGAGTGGTGTGGTGGAATTTCATAGGACATGCCGGCACAAACTTCCTCACCGGCGACAACATGCTCACCCTCTCCGACATAAGCAGCCTCTATCTGAAGCGGCTGCCGTTTCTCTACGGAGCCACCTGCTCCTTTGTGCGTTGGGACGGCCAGCAGCCCTCGGGCACCGAGGAGCTTGCTTTCCACCCCTCGGGTGGCGTGATAGCCGCCATCTCCGCCACCCGCGAGGTGTATATCGAGCAAAACGGCTACTTCTCTGAGGCGATAGGTGCCGAGGCATTCCGCCGGCGCCCCGACGGCCTCCTACCCACCATAGGCGAGTTTTTCCGTGCCGCAAAAAACCGTCTCGCATCCCCCTCGGGCAAGTCTAATGCCAATAAGCTGCGCTATGTGCTCCTCGGCGATCCGGCCATGCGCCTCGCCACCCCCTCGGCCTCGGTCGAGGTGGCCACCATAGCCGGAATAGCAGCCGACGGATCGGCGCCCGAGCCTCCGGTGGTCATGGCGCGCCAGCGGCTCAACGTGACCGGCACCATTACCGACCCCACCGGCCAGCCTCTCACCGGATTTAACGGCACAGTGGGCGCCACGCTCTATGATGCCGAATATTCCACCACCTCGAAAGGCCGCACCACCGCCAACGACGGCGAAGGGCGCCAAGTGACCTTCGAGGAGCAGGGGAGCCGCCTCTATGCCGGACGCGACAGCGTGGTGGCAGGCCGCTTCTCGCTGTCGATAGCAATGCCCGATCAGGTGTCCGACAACTTCCGCCCCGCAGCCATAGCCCTCTATGCTGTGGCGGCCGACGGCACCGAGGCCACCGGGGCCAACCGCAACTTCTATGTCTACGGCTACGACGACACCGCCGATCTCGACCTCACCCCTCCGGTGATTGAATATGCCTATCTCAACCATCAGAGCTTTGCCGACGGCGACGCGGTCAATCCCTCGCCAATGTTCATAGCCCGCGTGACCGACGACACCGGCATCAACCTATCGGCTGCAGGAGTGGGGCGCCGCATGAGCCTCACACTCGACGGCAAGACCTCGCTGCCCGATGTGGCACAATACTTCACCCCGTCGGCCGACGGCACCCCCGGCGGCACGGTGGCTTATCCTCTGTCCGACCTCTCCGACGGCCATCACGACCTCACATTCCGCGTCTACGACACCTCGGGCAACTCGGCCCGCGCCACCATCAACTTTGCTGTGGCCCAGGGGTTGGAACCTAAATTTTTTGAGGTGTTCAGCGACGCCAATCCCGCGCGCACCGAAGCCAACTTCTACTTGCGCCACGACCGCCCCGACGCTACCCTTTCCGTAACCATTGCCGTGTATAATCTACTGGGACACATGGTGTGGACCTCAACCTCGACCGACCGCTCGGATATGTTCCTCTCGGCCCCGATCCACTGGGATCTGCGCGACATGGGAGGCCGGAGAGTGCAGCGTGGCATCTACATCTACCGGGCCACCGCAACCACCCCCGACGGGACCCCGCAGAGCGTAGGTGGCCGGATCGCTGTGGCCGCCCCCTGATCCTATTCTCCACTCTATGATGTGGCTACAGCCTGCGGCTGCGGCCCATCTCCCCACATCCCTGCAAAAAATATAGCCTGAACAGCCATAAATCAGCATCGTTGGACTAAAAGTAAAGAAATTCGGACGATTTTACATGGTCGATTCTGCAAAAACACACTTACTTTTCAACCAAATTCCAATCCGGAGCCACGGCACATGATACTCCGGCTGGGGATTCAAAACGCTATTGATTAATCTTGGCTCAATTAAGCGGGCATGCAATGGCGGAAGATATATGGATTTGCAGGCGCTTACTCGGGCCACAACGACATGGAGATTCAGACCGGCATAGCCGACAATACTGAATTGCATTTCTTCGACTGGGATGGAAATCCGGTTGCGAGAGTAGCACTTGCTGAGTATGTCAAGGCTTTTGACATGGATCCGCACTCACGACGCTTGCTCATAGTCACCGGCGACGATGAGATTAAATCCTATGACGCATCGGCTATTATTGATGCATATGGGATAGCTGCCAAATAGTAGACACAGAAAGTTTGACAATCGTAACATCTAAGAATCAAGTAAATTAAAGGTTGATTATACTCCTGTTTCCCCCTCCTTTTTTTCGTGACTTTTGGATTATGACGAAGGAGTATTGACCGGCATGATGCGGGTGTAGCCCCGAGGCCGACCACTCGACGTGGACGCTTGCCTGGGGCTACACTCGTGTTTTGCCTGGTTGTCGGGCCGTGCGGTGGATCAGCTTACTTTTACGGCGATAAGGTCGGAGTTGATTTCGATATCGCCTTGCATGAGGAGATTTCTGAGCCATGACAGCACTCGCCATTGATCGGTGTAGACAGGTACATGGCCGGGATTGCCGGGATAGACACCCTGTATCAACAGGCCCCATAGCTTCAAGGCATTTGCTCCGTCGAGATAAGAGAGGATCATGGCTGAGTCGGTGTAGCCTTGCAGACGATACACCGATGCTTCAGTGACCCATTCGGGTGATTTGACTGTGTACCACGCGGATGAGTAGCCAAACACATCGTCGGTGAGATCGCGCGCGTCCTCAAAGATTTCGTTGAAGCTCTCGGGGGCATAGGTGTAGAGATATCCCTCTGACGAGGGAAGGTAGCCAAACACGCGGTCGATGGCACGGTAGGAGCCTGTCGAGGTCTCGCGCATCTCCACATCCATCGAGCCGTCGGGATTGAAGGTAAACCTGGCGGCATCCCATCCGGTGGTGGCGCGGAGCGTGGTCATGGCATTTTCCATAAACCAGTCGAGCGCCTCGCCGGGATTAAGATTTTTACCCTCTACCTCAATCACCGGGTCAGGCCCACCCTTCAGCGACACCACAGAGCGCCTTATCCACTCGGTGTCAAACTGAAGCTCATAGGTGTGGCCAACAGCCTTGAACGACGACATATCGGCCTCCACCCGGGCCGATAGCTTGCGGGTGCTCTCTTCGGTCGGGTTCTCTACTGTGCCTGAGAGATTAAACGTCACGGCTCCGTAGGTGCATACGCCTTCGAGATCCATACCATCGGGTGTGAGGGTGCCTTCCGACTCAAACACAGCCTGATTGAGCAGTGGATAAAAAGCCGATAACCCTTTATTGTGGTCGATGCCCATGCTCGGGAGCCATAATCCGCCGACGGTGAGATCCACGCTGTGGGACCCCGCCTCCAGCGATCCGTCGGCCCCATCGGGCAGAGTGATTGCCATCATGGTAGGTAAGTCATAGCCGTTGACGGTGAGGTCGACCTGCTTCTCGGCGAGTATGCCTGTGAGCTGGTTGCCGCTGGCTACGGGAGCAGGGGTGTCGTCAGAGCATGACCATAGCGACATTGCTGCGACTGCCGACAATGCAGCGGCGCCCGCCATCCGGAGGCGCGACTTGCCACGTGATATATAATTGATCATAAGAATGAAATGGAGTTTTTAAGATGTATCGAGTTGTAAAGATAACGGATTATTACCATAAAATTGCATCATCCCCAGCGCTTAACACATGTTAACGACAACGACGCGGCGTTCCGGGGGGCTATATACGCCGGGGGCGGCATAAACCATAGTCATGGCTATGCCGCCTCCGTAATGATGATAGGGATCACTCCCCCTTGTAGCCCCGGCGGGCGCGTACCCGACGGGCTATATTCTGCAGGTCGTAGACCACAGCAGGATTTTCGAGCGCCACATTTTCGGTCTCGCCAAGGCTCTTGCTCATGTCGTAGAGCTGAGGCTGGGGAGCGTAGCCGGTCTCGATCTTCGGGCCCCAGGTGATCATGGGGCTGCCGTCGAATGCCTCGATATATTTCCAGCGTGGAGTGCGGATCGACAGGTTGTTTGACTGCTCGACAATCCAGGGGGTGTCGGTGAGGTCGGTGCCGAGCAGATTGCCTATGCGGTCGCGGCTGTCGGGAGCTGCGCCCTGGGGCAGACGGGCTCCGATGAGCGACCCGAGCGATGCCATCCAGTCGATATGCGACATGAGGGTGTTGTTTTCCTTGCCGGCTGGCACATGGCCGGGCCAACGCACTATGGCAGGCACCATCGTGCCGCCTTCAAAGGCGCTGTACTTATTGCCACGGTAGGGGCCGGTGGGGCGGTGTGAGCCCACAAGCTCCTCGGCTTGGTCGTCATAGCCATCGTCGAGCACAGGACCATTGTCGCTTGATAGGATCACCAGCGTATTGTCGGCGATGCCGAGCGAATCGAGGGTCTCGAGCACGCGGCCGACGCTCCAGTCAAACTGGGCTATGGCGTCGCCGCGCAGGCCCATCTCGTTTTTGCCGCGGAAGCGATCGTGGGGGAATCGGGGCACATGGATATCGTTGGTGCAGAAATACATGAAGAATGGCTCGTCGGCCTTGGCGGCCTCGCGCATGAATCCGAGGGCATGGGCGGTGATGGAGTCGGCGATGTTCTCATCCTTCCACAGCGCCTTGCCGCCACCCTTCATGAATCCTATGCGGCCTATGCCGTTGACGATCGACATGTCGTGGCCGTGGGAGTGGCGCAGATTGGTCAGCAGCTCGGGATTCTCGCGCCCGGTGGGCTCACCCTCGAAGTTCTGACGATAGCTCACGTATATGGGCGCGGTGGGGTCGTAATTGGCCACCTTGCCATCTTCAATAAACACGCACGGCACACGGTCGGCCGTAGCCGCCATGATATAGTGATAGTCAAACCCTATGTCGGAGAGGCTTGCGGGGAGGGGGGCATTCCAGTCCTGCTCGCCGGTCTTGTCGCCCAGACCGAGGTGCCACTTGCCTATGGCCGCCGTGCGGTAGCCGGCATTGCGGAACATATCGGCCATGGTGTACTGGGTGGGGCGTATGATCATGCCGGCGTTTCCGGCGGCCACCCCTGTGTCGTCGCGTCGCCAGGCATACTCGCCGGTGAGGAGCGAGTAGCGTGAGGGAGTGGAGGTCGACGCCACGGCATGTACGTTGGTAAACTTGGTGCCCTGCGAGGCGAGGCGGTTCACGGCCGGTGTCTTCACCCTTGTGGCGCCATAGGGTTCCATGTCGCCGTAGCCGAGGTCGTCGGCAAGGATTATTATCACATTGGGATTTTTAGGAGCCTGCTCTTTATGCTCCTTAGCTTTGGCCGGAGCAGTGGCACCCCATGCCTGGAAGAGCATGGGGGCCATTGCTGTAGCCGCGAGAATGGATTTGGATCTCATTGTCGATCAGTAGTAAAGGGGAGATTACTCCGGGTCTCGGAGGTTGGGGTTGATATTCTGCTCACCGAGCGGGATGGGCCACTTATAGTCGGCGGGATTGCGGAAGTCGCGGCGCCCGACATACCAACGGCAGTTGCCGGTGGGATCGACCACTTTGGTCGACGAAGCGTAGAGGGCCGATCCGGGATAGGGCGCGCCCCAGATCTCGCCGACAAGCACCTCATGGGCAATGTTCCAGCGGAGAAGATCCCAGTAGCGGGTGCCCTCGTAGGCAAGCTCCACGCGGCGTTCGTGGCGCATTGCGGCGCGCATCTGGTCGGTCGAGCCGGCGGTGACTGCGGGCATAGCCACATCGGCGCGTGAGCGGATGGCGTTGAGTGTAAGGTCCACCACTTCCTGAGTCACAGGCTGGCCGCTCTCGATCACACACTCGAGATAGCCCAAAAGCACCTCGGCATAGCGTATGACGGGCACCACCACGCTGTAGCTGTTGAGGTCGTTGATGCCACCTTCGTCGTAGAACTTGCGCCACATGAATCCGGTCTTGGAGGCTTCCGACGAATAGTCGATACGCTCTTTGAGGGCGGCCGAATAGTCGGGGCTCATGCGGTATTCGGTGCCCTTGAAGGTAGCACCGTTGTAGTAGATGGTGTAGTCGAGACGTGGATCACGGTTTTCGCCGAGATTGTCGGGGTTGTAGCGTGGATCGTCGTAGCTGAACGGTGTACCGTCGGTAAATTCATACTCCTCGAAAAGACCTGCGGCAGGGTTGGAGAGGCTCCAGCCTCCATCTTTGGCCGAGAGACACTGCTGCGGATGACCCCATCCGAAGAAGTTTTCGAGATATTCGATATAGAAGATATTCTCGCGGTTTGACGAGCCTGATCCGGCAAGGAAGAGCTCGGAATAGACCGGATGGATGGCATTGTCGCCCAGATCAATGATCTGCTTGTAGGCGGCGGCGCCGGCAGCCCAGTCGTGGAGCAGCATGTAAGTGCGGCCCGCAAAGGCGAGGGCGGCCTGCTTGCATGCGCGGCCTGTCTCGGAGCCGCTTATTGCCGAGAAGCGGGGCAGATCGGCAGCAGCGGCCATAAACTCATCGGCACACCATTTGAGGATATTGGCCTGAGTCTCGCGGGTCACGTTGTTGGACTCCTCACCGGTCAGAGGCTCTGTCACCAGTGGCACATCCTTGAAGTAGCTTGCCAGATAATGGTACTGGGTGGCACGGAGAAACCGCACTTCAGCCACGAGGCGTGTCTTTTCTGCGCCGTCGGCCATGTTGACAATGCCGTCGAGGAAGCGGTTGCAGCGGCCGATACGCTTGTAGGCCGACGACCAGTAGTTGGCGAGCTGGCCATTGTTGTTTTGCAGCTTGCCGCTCGAGAAGATGAAGAGGGGACTGTTTTCGCCACGGCGGTCGAAAGCATTGTCGGTCATGTGGTCCATGAACTGCAAGCCCTGATACGACCAGAAGTCGCTCACGTTATATTCCAGACCGTTGGATATCTGTCCGCGGTAGATTGCGGTGAGCGCGAGAGTTGCGTTTTTGGGATTGTCCCAGAAGTTGTCTGACGAAAGACTGGTGAGCGGAGTACGCTCAAGGTCGCATGACTGAAGCCCCGTCAGCAAGGCCAGTCCGATCAATATTTTGGATATCGATTTCATTTCGGTAGGGGGGGATCTTAGATGTTGATGGTCAGGCCGAAGGTATATGAGCGCATGGTGGGATAGTAGGAACCGCCGTTGTTGCGCTTCTCAGGATCCCATCCGTCGGGATAGTCGTTGAAGCTCAGCGGGTTGTCGAGAGTGATATAGGCTCTGATACCTGACAGGCCGAGATGCTTCACGGTGTTTTGCGGGAGTGTGTAGCCGAGCTGTATGTTGCGCACCTTCAGGAACCATGCGTTGCGCACCCAGAAGTCGGAGGTGAGGGTGTTGCGGCTACCGGCATTGGAATAGGCCTCCAGACGCGGATATCCGGGATAGCGGTTGTCTTTCTGCACATTCCAGCACTCCTCCATCTGCCAGCGCTGTATGTTGCCTTCCTGCCAGAAAGCATATCCGGCATAGGTGGAGAGCATGCCGCTCACCTTGGCCACGCCCTGCAGGAGGAAACTGAAGTCAAACCCTTTCCAGTCGAGGCCGGCGCTGAGACCGAAGGTATATTTGGGTATGTTGGAGCCGAGGAAGGTGCGGTCGGCAGTGGTCACCTTGCCGTCGCCGTCGATATCGACATACCTTATGTCGCCGGCACCGGCACCCTTGGCTATCGCGCTCTGGTCGGGCCAGTCCTTGACTTCATCGTCGGAGAGGAACACGCCGTCGGTCTTGTAGCCATAGATCATCTGCATGGGGTAGCCGATGAAGAGGTTGGAGCCGTTGCCCACCATGCCGTTGTTTTGTGTCACATTGCCCATACCGAGGGTCTGCACCTTGTTGTTGATGATGGTGAAGTTGCCGCTCACGCGGTAGTTGACATCACCGATGCGGTTGCGGTGGCCGATCTCAAATTCCCAGCCGCGGTTGGTAACCTCGCCGGTATTGATCTGCGACACTGCCAGGCCGAAGATGCTCGAGAAGCTGGCCGATGGTGTATAGAGAATGTCCTTGGTGCGACGGTCGAAGTAAGAGGCGTTGAAGGTAAGTCGGTTGTTGAAGAAGCCTGTCTCAAGACCTATGTCCCATGTATGGGTTTTCTCCCACTTGAGGTTGGGGTCGACATAGGTGGTGATGGCAGCGCCCTGGGTAAACACTCCTCCAAACACATAGTTGGAGCCGAGAGCGTAGACGCTCTGGTAGGGGTAGTTGCCTATGTTATTATTACCGAGAATACCGTAGGAAGCCTTGAGCTTGAGATTGTTGACAAAGCTGAGGCTTTCGTTTTCTTTCCAGAAATTCTCATTGGCTATACGCCAGCCGGCACCCACTGAGGGGAAGAAACCATATTTGCTGTCGGTGGGGAAGCGGCTCGATCCGTCGTAGCGGAAGGTGCCTTCGAGGAGATAGCGCTCGTCGTAGTTGTAGTTAAGACGTCCGATCACCGACTGCACGGCCCAGTCGTAGCCGCCGCCGCTGTTGGTCTGGCCGTCGACACCGCCTGCCGAGAGATAAGGCACATCGTCGGAGGGATAATTGTTGCGGTAGCCACCTATCGTGCGCTGGTTCTCATCCTCCCATGTGTAGCCCAGAAGGGCGCCGATATGGTGGCGTCCGAGATCCACATTGTAGTCAAGGAGGCCCTGGAAGGTCTTGTAGGCGGTGCGCGACCATGCCTCGCTGAGCGACGACGGGCCGGTGCCGCGGCCATCGGTCAGGGTCATGTCGGCGCGGTAGTTGCGCTGGCGTCCGGTGGTGTAGTTGTAGCCGCCGATCACCTTGGCTTTGAGACCGGGGATGATCTCGTATTCAAAGTTGATCTGGGCCTTGTAGCGGTCGATGGCATCGTTGTAGAACGAATTGCAGTCGAGCCATGCCAGAGGAGTGCCCATAAGTTTGGGACCGAGGCCCACTGTGCCGTCCTGCATATATGTGGGCACCAGACCCGGGAAGCGCAGTGCGCTGACCACTATGCCGCCGTTGCCGCCGGTATCCATCGAGCCCGGGGTCGACGGTTCGTGCCGGTTGCCGAAGGTGCCGTTGACAAGCACACCCATGGTGAGGTTTTTGGCCAGATTGGCGCGGAGATTGAGGCGACCGTTGAAGCGGTCGTAATAGCTCTTTTTGAAGAAGCCGTTGGTGCGCATATAGGCGGCGGTGAGCTGATAGCTCACGCGCGATGATCCGCCGCTGATGCTCAGTTCATGCTTGGTCTGCACGGGGTGGCTACCCAAAAGCTCCTCAAGATACATCTCATCAGCATAATTGTCGGGGTCGCTTCCGTCGCGGTATTTCTGAATCATCTCGGGGGTGTAGCTCTCGGTGCCTACAGCCATATTGTAAAACTCGGCATATTCATATGAATGGGCGAGCTTTGGCAGGTCGTCGGCCGAGCTCCAGCCCACGGTGCCGTTGTAGGTGACGCGGGTCTTGCCCTCGCGACCATTTTTGGTGGTGACAAGTATCACACCGTTGGCGGCTCGCGAGCCGTAGATGGCTGCCGATGCCGCATCCTTGAGCACCGAGATGCTCTCGATTTCGGCGGGGGTAAGATCGTTCATGTTGCCGGGAAGTCCGTCGACAAGGATCAGAGGCGACGGATCTGCTCCAAAAGAGCCTACGCCGCGCACGCGGATAGTGCCCTGATCAGAGCCCGGGCTGCCCGACGACTGTGTGATGGTGACACCCGACAGATAGCCGTTGATCATATTTGACACGCTGCCGCCGGTGCGGCCCTCGAGCTGCTTGCTGTCGACGGTAGAGATGGAACCTACTACATTGACTTTCTTCTGCACGCCATAACCCACTACGACAACCTCGCTGAGATCCTGCGAGGCCGATTTCATCACGGTGTGCACATCCTCGCCTGCCTTGACGGCGGTAAGACTGTAGCCCACATAGGTGATCTCAAGTGTGGAGCCGGGTGCTACCCGGATGGCGTAATGGCCGTTGAGGTCGGTGGTGACTACATTGGATGGATTGCCCTTTTCGGTTACTGAGGCGCCGATCATAGGCTCGCCCTCCTCATCTACTACCGTGCCGGTAGCCGTTATTTTGGCGATGGAAGATGTCGACTGAGCCGTCTCACCTGCCTGAAGCGTGACCGGGACTGCGGCAATCGCTCCCGTAGCGAGCCACGCGGCAACAAGAGTTTTACGAATCTTTATGATTAAATATTAAGGTGATAGATTGATTATGTTGCTATGATGTGGCATTCAGCTGGAATGCCTGCGGGAGAGTGGCGGAGAGAGGGCCTACTGAACCGGAGAGAGGCAAGCGTGACGCAAAAAATGGATCAGAATGGTTTGTTATGCAAAGTTAAACAAATCGATAATGACGATAATTCATTTAACTTTTGTTAACCAATACCGACCCCGGCGGGTCACTTACCCCTACCGAGAGAGTCACGCTCGATGATCTTCCGGAATTTCCGGCTCTCCTGAGGGCATGCCAGCGAGAGATCATGAAGCTCATGAGGGTCGGCAGCCAGATTGTAGAGCTCAGAGCCCGCGCCTCGCCGGGGAGCTATATATTTCCAGTCGCCAAGACGCAGGGCTATGTCGCCGCCATTGTTTTGTGTGAGTATATACTCGCGGTAGACCGGGGCCGAAACCGAGGTGAAAAGCGCCGAGCCATCTACACCATCGGCCGCCTCAGCCTCTGTAAGACTGAATCCGAGCAGACCGGCGAGAGTCGACTTCAGATCAAGAAACCCGAAACGCTGTGTCTGCTCAAAGGGCCTGTCAAGACCTGCCGGCCATGAATAGACAAACGGCACCCGGGTGCCACCCTCGTAAAGCGAATATTTCTCGCCTCGCATATCCCCGTAAGGATCATGAAATCCTATATTCTCGAATGCGCCATCGTCGTATCCTTCCTTTATCATAGGAGCATTGTCGGAGGTCACCACTATTATGGTATTGTCGTAGAGATCCCGCTCCTTCAATGCTGCCACCAGCTCACCCACACAATAGTCAAACTCCTCTATGACATCGCCATAGATCCCGGCCGCCGACTTGCCACGGAAAGGTGCCGACGGCACCCTCGGCTCATGGGCATTATTAGGAGCATAATACACGAAAAAGGGCCTGTCCTTATGCGCCTCAACATAGTCCAGGAGATGTGAGAGCAGATTGCCTGCCATCTGCGAATCGTCCCAGCGGGCATTATGACCTCCCGACATCCATCCTATGCGGCTTATGCCGTTGACTATGGTGGCGTCGTGGCCCCAGATCGGTTTGAGGGTTAGAAGCTCAGGATTTTCCTTACCCGTTGGGTCCGATCCTACCTTATGCCTATACGACACCTCAATCGGATCGCTCGGGTCGAGCCCCTCCACACGATCGTTTTCGATATAAACGCAAGGCACACGGTCGTTGGTGGCAGGGAAGAAGTAAGCATAGTCAAACCCCACATCAAGCGGCCCTCCGGCAATGGAAGAGTTGAAATCGACAGGCCTGTCGGGAGAGCCCAGACCGAGATGCCACTTCCCCACCAGCGCAGTGGCATAACCGTTGCGGCGGAAGAGTGCCGGCAGTGTAAGCTCATCGCTGCCGATAGTGAGAGGTGCGTCGGCCGGAAGAATGCCCACATTGCGCCTCCAGGCATACTTACCCGTCAGAAGTGAATAGCGCGACGGCGACGAAGTCGAAGCCGGAGCATAAGCATTGGTAAATCTTACCCCCTCGCGTGCCAATGCGTCGATATTGGGAGTGGATATGAACCGGGAGCCGTAACACCCTATGTCGCCATAGCCAAGATCGTCGGCAAGTATCACTATCACATTGGGATTGGGCCTCATGCCATCGGGAGCATCTGAGGCTGCCGCTGATGCGCCTGCAGCCATCATTGCCGTCATTGCTATCAGTTTGCTGTTCATGGTTATCAGAGATATGTCATTTTTAAAATATGCGCAAATATAGGTTAGATCGACCACATATAGGATGGAAACGGCATATTAGCAGATGGACATTCCTGCAGTGGTGGCAACTGCGCCACCACCGCATTCCACAAAAAAAGCTACCCTTCCATCGCAATGCTATTGTTTATTATCTGAATTATCACTACCTTTGCAACCGCAAAAGTCACGGAGTGTTGCGCAGCCCGGTAGCGCGCCTGCTTTGGGAGCAGGAGGTCGCAGGTTCGAATCCTGTCACTCCGACACTCTACGCAACAGGCTCGGAATCAATCGACAAGCGATTGTTCCGAGCCTGTCGCTTCTTCGCCCGACATGGGCATAATCTAATGTGTGTAAGTCCCTAACGCGGCCTGATAGCGGCAAGCGTACAGCTAAAGACAAGCTGTCAATGGCGACATTGGGTGTGAAGGAAGTCGGCGGCAAAGCACTGGCCTGACGTACAGAACCTTTAGCTCATCGACCGAAGGGAGATAAACTTGATAGCAAGGCGTTTGCTCATGGGTAAGACTGCAAGAGAAGTCAAAGCCCGATAGCTATTCGGAACGAGTGGCGTAAATCAAGCAGGTATACGTGTGAAAGATTATGCTCTTATTCGGGGAGGTTTCACGGACGCAGCGGCAACCGACTTATCTCAGCCGCATGATTGAGCATGTGCGCCTGATGATAACCCACCCACCATTGCCGACAAAGAAAGACAACACCGCATTACTGGCTTTGGCTGTGAGCGGTAAAATCACAAAAGCCGACATAGCTCAGCTCGGCAGAGCAATTCATGCCGCGGCATACAGCTCGACGAGTGTAACAATCTACGGGGGCATATCGGGGCTTGCCACCCTGTTCGGTATGGAAATCAGCGAGGCATACGCCAATACCTGCTATGCCGGCATGAAATACCGTTGCAAAAAAAGCTACACGGACTTTATTGACAATCTCTGCGACACCTTCCTTGAACGCATAGAAAGAGACCTCGACAAGAAAAAGAAGAAAGAAACAACCACAGTATAACAACATCGTCCCGGCAGTCCAAACTGTCGTGATGCTTCATAATTTGACATCATGTAGCTATCTGTATATAAGATAGTTAAGTATTAGCTTAATTCAAAATATAAAAAGACGACCAATATATGCCGAAAATTTGTTATCTTTGCAAAGCGACTATCGCATTTGGAAAAAAATGGACGATTCAGGAAAAATAGAAATTAGAGTCGTTGGCCGTTTGGGCAATGAACCTCTTTCTCCCGATAATTTTGATATTCGGGAGATAAAGAGTTTGTTTGATGTGGTTGAGACATTGCTCTATCCAAATCAAAAGATTAGCCGTGCCCCTATTTCTTACTCGTTGGAAACTGGCTCGGTCAGAAATGTATTTAAGACCACCCTTCAGAGTGCCACTACTTTTCTTGCCATTGTATCCTTGGTGCAACAGACCGGTTCGCTTGATGGTCTTGAAATAAATACGGCAAGAGCAATTCAGGAAGTCCAGAAATCTGCAATAAGGAACGGTTTTACCTATGAGTTCGGACGCCCCGGAGACGGTAGCCCTTCTTTAATTATATCAAATAAGACTTCATATCATATAAATGAAAACCTTTGGGCTGATGCAGAATTCTATTTTTATGGGATGCTCGTCAATGCAGGAGGAAAAGATAAAACAAATATCCACATTCAAACCAAGGACAACGGTTTGATTACGATTTCTACTGAGAAAGAGTTTTTACAGGACAGGGAGGATAATGTTTTATACAAATATTTTATGGTAAGAGCGATCGGCCGCCAAAATATAAAATCAGGAGCAATCGACATGGCCAGTTTGCATTTGCTGGAACTTACACCGTTTGATCCGACATACAAAGAGCAATATTTGGCACGTTTGATTAAACGCGCCACTCCAAAATGGGCAGGTGTCGGTGACGCGGATCAATGGCTTTCAGAAATAAGAGGAACTAATGGCTAAGAAAAAGGAAGATATTGGATACAGTGTCATTCTTGACACAAGTTTTATGATTCGCTTGTTAAGCGAGTCCGAAAAGTTGCATTCCAATGCGTTGGGATACTTCAAATACTTTTTGGAGCATGATATTCCGATGTATTTTTCCACAGTGTCTGTTGCGGAATATTGTGTAAAGGGGGATTTTGATGATTTGCCTTTTCAAAATATAAGGATTCTTCCATTCAATATATTCCATGCCAAATCGGCCGGTCATTTCGCAGACGCTCTATTTCAAGCTAAATCAAAGGGCCAGATAGAAATTCCTAATAGGCTTATCATTCCCAATGACTCCAAGATATTTGCTCAAGGAGCAGTGGAAAAGGATATCAGATACTTTGTAACTTCCGATATTAAATCAGAACGTAATATTGCAATAATCCGTGAAGTTTGTGGAGCAGAGCTTGAGCATCTTGACATTACCAAACCTTATTCTGAAACTTTCGGCGTATTGGATTTAGGTTAAAATGATAACACTTCCGAACATCGACCCTTCAATGATTGCAAATAATCTGACACCCTTTGAGCCGACTCACCCCGGAGAACTTATACGCGATGAGCTGGAAGAACGTAATTTGACGCAAGCCAAACTTGCCGAACAGATTGGAGTGTCGCCATTGTTGCTGAATGAGGTAGTCAACGGTAAACGTGGCGTCAATACAGACCTGGCTCTTTTGCTCGAAGCGGCATTGGGAATATCCGCAAATATGTTTTTGCAACTTCAGGCAGATTACAATATGCAGGTCGCAAAGTCTGACTCAACTTTCATGAGCCGCCTTGCAAATATCCGCAAGATTGCAGCGGTATTATAAGATACAACAGTATAAGAATACACCACCCCGGCATAATATTCTGTCGGGGTGGCGCGTATAATGGGGTTAGTGCTTATTAAGCAGGTGGCAAAGTTGCGTATCTTCGGCAATCAGTTGGTGTGCTGAATCAGTGCATCTGCAATCTCTTTGGGATTCTCACATCCGAGGAGATATTTTTTCCCGTCGGTCAATCTGACAAGAAAGCAATCGGATGCGTTGCCATAGTAGGCAAAATATCTTCCGATCGATGGCTCGTGAAACCATCCGTAATAGCCAAACCAGCCGCCACTTCCGCAAATGCGTTTGTCGGCCTTTGTCGGAGCAAATAATTTTACAGACTCAATGCTGCTCAACGGAATCGATTTGACTCTAAGAGGTCTGTTGATGTTTAATGTGCCGTTTTCAACAGAAATGGATAATGGCATATAAAGCAAAGCTGTCAGACAAAGGACTATAAATACGCCGACCACCAGATATTTTACGAATGGAATTTCTGCATAGCAAAATGCTGCCAATACAACGGCAGACACTATCGCTGTCATGATTTTGCACCAAGTGCTGAGCTTTACCTTGCTCCTCATAAGGGGGTGAATTATATGCCATAGGCCCATAGGCGGT
Source organism: uncultured Muribaculaceae bacterium (assembly GCA_910579675.1). Classification (GTDB taxonomy): domain Bacteria; phylum Bacteroidota; class Bacteroidia; order Bacteroidales; family Muribaculaceae; genus Paramuribaculum. The sequence continues at coordinate 37,802 of CAJTUF010000012.1, forward strand.
TGATAGTCAAAGAATACGTGGGCCAACTATGCCATCATGTTCGGGATAGGCATAACGTTTCTTATTGTCCAAAAAATGTCGCGGGGTGAGGTGCCCCGCTCCAACGGCAAAAATAGTAAAAAAATCTGTGAGTCAGAAGGCGGGCCGCCCGAATGAATCAGAGAATTTACCGAAAGGGAGTTCCGGGGGAGGGTTTTGGCGGATTATTTGGCGCATTAGCTGAATTTTTAGTAATTTTGCGGCATATTATGTCTGAACTACACCAATCATGAATATATCATATTCCTGGCTCAAACGCTATATATCGCTTCCCGACACCATGACCCCACAGTCGCTCGCCGAAGCCCTGACTTCGATCGGGCTTGAAGTGGGTACGGTAGAGGAAGTTGAGTCGATCCGCGGCGGCCTGCGCGGCATAGTGACGGGCCATGTGCTCACTTGCATTCCCCACCCCGACAGCGACCACCTTCACATCACCACAGTGGATCTCGGCGGCTCAGAGCCGGAGACCATAGTGTGTGGCGCGCCAAATGTCGCCGCCGGCCAGTATGTAGTGGTGGCCACTGTAGGTACCACTCTCTACGACGGCGACCGCGAATTTCAGATCAAGAAATCGAAGATACGCGGCGTTGAAAGCCGCGGCATGATATGCGCCGAAGATGAGATCGGCACCGGCACCAGCCACGATGGAATCATAGTTCTTCCCGACACTCCCGCGCCCGGCACTCCCGCCGCATCATATTTCGGCCTGGAGAGCGACTGGGTGATCGAGGTCGACCTGACCCCCAACCGCGTCGATGCCGCCAGCCACTACGGTGTGGCCCGCGATCTGGCCGCCTATCTGGCCTGCCACGCCGACGGTGCGGCTCTCGCCCGTCCGAGCGCCGAGGGCTTCAAGGCCGACCGCCCCGACGGCGCTGCAACCGTGGAGGTGACCGATTCACGTCTATGTCCCCGCTACTCGGGTGTGACTATCCGCGGCATCAAGGTGGCCGAGAGCCCCAAATGGCTCCGCGACATACTCACAGCTGCCGGCCAGCGCCCCATCAACAACATCGTCGACATAACCAACTATATCCTGCTCGGTCTCGGACAGCCACTCCACGCCTTTGACCTCGCCAAGGTGGCGGACGAGAAGATTGTGGTGCGCACTTGCGCCGAAGGCACCCCCTTCACCACCCTCGACGGTGTGGAGCGCAAGCTCGACGCCCGCGACCTCATGATATGCTCGGCCACTGAGCCTATGTGTATCGCCGGTGTGTTTGGCGGACTCGATTCGGGTGTCACCGACTCCACCACCGACCTCTTCATCGAAAGCGCCTATTTCAACCCTACCTCAATACGCAAGACCGCACGACGCCACGGTCTCTCGACCGACGCCTCTTTCCGCTATGAGCGCGGCACCGATCCGTCGGTGACTCTCGACGTGGCCAAGATAGCTGCAATGCTGATCAAGGAGATTGCAGGCGGCGAGATATGCGGCGAGCCCATCGACATCTATCCCGAGCCTATCAAGCCCGCCGTCGTGGAGCTCTCCTACGATTATACCCGTCGCCTCGTCGGAAAGGATATACCCCACGACACCATCGACTCCATAGCCCAGTCGCTTGAGATGGAGATCATAGGCCGCACCGACGACACCATCACTCTCAGCATCCCCACCTACCGCGTCGACGTGACCCGTCCCTGCGATGTGGTCGAGGATATCCTCCGAATCTACGGCTACAACAACGTAGAGATCTCCGACCGCCTCAGAGGGTCGCTCTCGTTCAAGAGCGATGTTGACTCCGACCAGCGCCTGCGCAATCTTGTGGCCGACCGCCTCACCGCCATTGGCTTCAACGAGATTCTCAACAACTCCCTCTCATCGGCCGACTACTATACCGACCTGCCCGGCTTCCCCGCCGACGAATGTGTGGCCCTGCTCAATCCTCTGAGCCGCGATCTGAGCGTGATGCGACAGACTCTACTCTTCGGCGGCCTCGAAAGCCTCGCCCACAACATCAACCGTGGCGTAAAGGGCCTCATGATGTATGAGTTTGGCAATGTCTACAGCCGCAAGCCCGAAGCAGTGATCTCGGCCGAAAGTCCCCTCGCTCCCTTCCGCGAGGGCGCTCGCCTCGCCCTGTGGATGACAGGACCCATGAGCTCCGGCAATTGGCTCCGCCCCGAGACCGAGGCCACTGTGTTTGACCTCAAGAGCATAGTCGCAGGCATCCTCGCGGTGCTCGGCATCTCCGACCGCGAGACCATCATGTCGCCCGCCGCCGATCCTGGCATATTCAGCGCTTCGCTCGACATAGCCACACGCTCAGGCAAAGCTCTTGGCTCGCTCGGCATTCTCAGCAAGAGTGTCGCCAAACTCGGCGGTGTGAAGCAACCTGTGGTTTATGCCGAACTTGACTGGACCGCCATTTCGGCCCTCGCCCGCAAGAAGAGTGTGAGCTTCTCCCCGCTGGCCAAGACGCTGCCTGTCCGCCGTGACCTCGCGTTGCTCCTCGACTCTACAGTCACCATGGCCCAGGTTGAGGCCACCGTGCGCCAGTCGGGAGGCAAGCTCCTGCGCAGCATCGACCTCTTCGATGTCTACGAAGGCGACAAGCTCCCCGAGGGTAAGAAATCGTATGCCATCGCTATCACTCTCCGCGACGATGAGAAGACCCTCGTCGACCGACAGATCGAGGCTGTGATGGACAAGATCGTGGCTGCGCTCTCCAAGCGTCTCGGAGCCGAACTCCGCTGATCTCCACCACAAAGCTACTCCAACAACAATAACAATACACAACTTTACATCATCATAATACTCCCATGGGAAGAGCGTTTGAATATCGCAAAGCCAGAAAACTGAAGCGCTGGGGCAACATGAGCCGCACCTTCACCCGTATAGGTAAGGAAATCACCATCGCAGCCAAGGCCGGTGGTCCCGACCCCGACACCAACCCCCGCCTGCGCGTACTGATGCAGAACGCCAAGGCCGCCAACATGCCCAAGGACACCGTTGAGCGCGCCATCAAGAAAGCCACCGAAAAAGATGCTTCCGACTACAAGGAAATAGTATATGAAGGCTATGGCCCATTCGGCATTGCCATCGTGGTGGAGGCCGCTACCGACAACAACACCCGCACCGTGGCCAATGTACGCTCATACTTCAACAAGCACGGCGGCAACCTCGGCACCCAGGGATCGCTCTCATTCCTCTTCGACCACAAGAGCATCTTCAAGATCAAACCCAAAGAGGGTGTTGACCACGACGAGCTTGAGCTTGAAGCCATCGACTACGGCGTGGAAGAGATCGTGCCCGAAACCGTTACCATCAACGAAGACGGCGACGAAATGAACGTATGGGCCATCTACGGTCCCTTCGAGGAGTTTGCCAACATCCAGAAGTTTGTCGAGGAAGCCGGCCTCGAGCTCGTATCGGCCGAGTTTGCCCGCATCCCCAACGACCTCAAGGAAGTCACCGCCGAGCAGCGCGCAAGCCTTGAGAAGCTCCTTGAGAAATTTGAGGAGGACGAGGATGTGCAGAATGTCTACCACAACATGAAGGAAGAGGAAGAATAATCCCTCCCCCCCATCTCCATAAAAAGATTCCCCCTGCGTCGAGGCATACCGGACCCAAAAAGGTTGCCTTACCGACGCAGGGGGACTTATTTTTTATCATCTATCGCTGGTTATATCATATATCGGTCAGTCGAGTTCGATGCTGTGGCCGGGATTGTGGAGACAATACGACTTCACGGCATTGGAGGCATATTCCATGAAGGTGCAGGCCTCATCGGCGCGACCGTTGAAGTGCATGGGGAAGAAGTTCTGCACTTTGACCTTATCGAGGAAGATCCTGGCACCGCGGGCAAAGTCGGAGCCTTGACGGGGATCAACGGCGAGCATGGCCATGAACATCTCGGGGTTGTCGCTTGCCACACGATTGACAATCTTCATAAAGGCTGCATTGGCCTCCTCCACTTCCTTGATGGTCGATTCGTCTTGCCAATGCCAGTCGTTGAGATCACCTCCATGGAAGATCTTACGGCCATCGGCGAGGGTGACAAGGAAGCTCACTCCGGCATCGGTCGATCCGTAGGCGCGGACCGAAATGCCGCCGGGAAGTGACTCCACATAATCGCCGACGCTCATGCCCTGGACTTCAAGGGTGGAGGGTATCTTCATGGCCGGCACGTCATTGCTCATCACATAGACGCGGCGATGGTTCTGGGCAATCTCATAGATGCCCGGATTATAATGGTCGGGATGGCGGTGGCTGACAAAAAACACTACTGGAGCGTCGGGTTTGTCGCCAAGGATCTTGTTGAGGGCGTGCGACGGGTCGCGGTAGTAATCAAACACAAGGATCGCATCTTTGAGTGTGATCACAAAGCCGCTGTTGTCGAGATATGTTACTTTCATAATGGCAGGTAGGGGTTATACGCTTATGTCAATAGACATACCGTCGGAAGCGAGCTCAACTCCATCGGGGAGCATCCGAGAGGTCTCGCCGTGGAGGCCTATGCCGTGGCTCATATGGGTGATGAGTGCTTTCCGGGGCGCTATTTCCTGTATAACGTCGAGCGCCTGCCTAAGGTTCATGTGGGTGGGATGGGGGGTGTGGCGCAGTGCGTTGATCACGAGGGTATCAACTCCGCGCAGCCGCTTCAAGGTGTCGGAGGGCATCTCCTTGCAGTCGGTCACATAGCCGAAAGCCCCGATGCGGTAGGCATGGATCAGCGGACCCGCATGGACCACCGGCAGCGGCAATATCTCCACTCCGGCCACCTGCAGAGGCTCGCAGGGCTCAGCACGCACTATGGCAAAGCGTGGCACCCTTGGCGATACCACCTCGCGGAAGCAATACGGGATGCGGGCGCGCAGGTCGGCCTCGACATCAGCCGAGCATACAAGCGGAAATCCCCCATCGTGGCCCACGCAGTAGGGCCGCAGGTCGTCGAGCCCCCCTACATGGTCGTAGTGGCTATGGGTAATCAGGGCCGCATCTATGACCGGTGAGCCCAGACGCAGCAGCTGCATGCGCAGGTCGGGAGTGGCATCTATGAGTATCGAAGGGCCTCCGTCGGCAAAACGGAGCAGAGCCGACGAACGGGTACGACGGTCGGCCGGATCGGTCGAACGGCACACACGGCAATCGCAGCGTATCTGCGGCACTCCCGTCGAGGTGCCCGTGCCAAGCAGGGTAAGACGCGCCGCTCTCATCGGTAGGCCGAGATAAGCAGCCCGTCGGAAAACACCAGTCGGCGCCCCTCGGCATAGGTCCATATCTCGCGCATCCCCTCGTAGGCTGGCATACGCTTTATCTCATCGGGGACGCCGAGCGCCAGCCGGCACTCATCGCGCGTCATCCCCTCGCTCACCCGGCCCGACATGATATTGGACCACGAGGCATCGCTCACCTTCGGGTAGCGCTTGCGCGGATCGGTGAGACTGAAGAGGTCGTGAAAGGCATGGGTGGTGCCCTCCGCTACGCCTGGCTGAGCCATGGAGAGGAAAAAGAAGCGATGGTTGCTGTCGTCGGACCGCGACAGCCCCGGGGTGCCCTTCACCCCTTCCACAGGAATAGCATAGGAGAGTAGCAGCGAGAGGGGATAAACTCCCCTGCCGGCACCCACATCAACCACTTCTACCGGAATATATTTGAGCCCTCGCATAGAGTTGCCGCTGTCGTCGGCCCAAAGCGAGGTGGTCACATAATATGTCTTACCTGCCATGGCAGCCCTCACGCTCTCAATGAGCGAGTTTTCGACAGCATAGGGGATGTTGAGGCTGCGGCGCTTCATGAGTGAGTCGGCCGATATGTCGGTGCGGTAGCTCACTCGCCCTTTGGGTGAGTCAAACGATATTACCGCCTCAGGAAGTCCGGTGATGGATATGGCTTCACTGATGTCGGCAAGGGTAATCTCCTGTCCGCGCAGATCGGTGCCAAACACCCGCTCTGAGCGCGCATCGGTCACTGTCCAGCTCTTCCCCTTGCTCCATGTGGCAGGAGCCTCGGGACCGATGCCGGCCAGATAGGTCATTTCGGGACGCTCCTGATGGCGGCTGGCGCGAAGGTCGGCATCGGTGATGCGGGGGGTCGACTCCACGCCGGTAAAACAGCTGTGGAGAGGCATCGAGGCCACGGCGACCCACAGCGCAAGCAGCCACCGCGACGGCGTGAGAGCGCCACGGTGGCTGCCACGGTGATTGTTAGTGGCTTGATTCACTTATATTATTTCTCTCCGGGAGTGATCCCGATATTTTCGTAGATGAAGGAATAGATGTCGGCATACTCGTCTATCACCTTGCTCATCGGCTTGCCAGCGCCATGGCCCGCATTCGAGTCGATTCGGATCAGCTTGGGTGCGTCGCCGGTGTCGGCGGCCTGAAGCGCTGCGGCATACTTGAACGAGTGGGCCGGCACCACACGGTCGTCGTGGTCGGCCGTGGTCACCATGATGGCCGGATAGGGTGTGCCGTCGTTGCGTATGGTGTGCAGAGGTGAGTAGCCAAGGAGGTAGTCGGCCATCTCCTTGGAGTCGGCAGAGGTGCCGTAATCATTGGCCCAGTTCCAGCCGATGGTGAAGAGATGATAGCGCATCATGTCCATCACGCCAACCCGCGGAATGGCCACTTTGAATAGATCGGGACGCAGGTTGACTGTAGCGCCCACAAGCAGGCCTCCATTGGATCCGCCTTCGATGGTGAGATAGTCTTTCGAGGTCCACCCCTCTCCTATCATATACTCGGCGGCAGCGATGAAGTCGTTAAACACATTGAGCTTGTTGGTCTTGGTGCCGGCCTGATGCCATGCCTCGCCATACTCGGAGCCGCCGCGCAGATTGGCCTGTGCGTAGATGCCACCGTTTTCAAGCCAGAGCAGACGCTGGGGGCTGAAGCTGGGGGGGAGGCTCACATTGAAGCCGCCGTAGCCATAGAGATACACCGGATTCTTGCCATTGCGCTCAAGTCCTTTCTTATAGGTGATAAACATAGGAATCTTGGTGCCGTCGGCCGAGGGATAAAACACCTGCTCGGTTACATAATCCGACATATCCACACCCTCGATCTCGGGAGCGCTCACCAGAGTGCTCTCGCCGGTGGCCATATCATAGCGGTAGATGGCCGAAGGGTAGGTAAACGATGTAAACGAATAATACACCTCGTCGCTATCCTTGTCGGTCGAGAAATAGGCTGTGCCGAAGGTGGGAAAAGCTATCTCGGAGAGGCGGTTGCCCTTGCGGTCGTAGACATAGGCATGGCTTGAGGCATCCTGCTCGTAGGTCACAATCATCTTGTCGGGTCCCACGAGGTCTACCCCGGTGAGCACTCCGTCGCCTTCGGGTATGATCTCAACCCAGTTGTCGCGGCCAGGAGCCGCAGGATCGGCGGCCATAAGGCGCTTGTTGGGCGCGTTGTAGTCGGTGATGAAAAGTATGCGTCCGTCAACCACATCGAGGAGGGTGATCTCGTTGTTCTGGCTCTCCTCCATCACCTTCCAGTCGCCACCCTTGCGGAGATCGCGGAAAATCACTGAGTTGCCATTCCCCTCACCTGCGCCCGTCACAAAGAGGTAATCCTCCGAGTCGGGCACCCACGATGAGTGGAAATGCAGCGGATGGGCCGGATCTTCATACACCAGACGGTCGGCTTCCTGCGGTGTGCCGAGCTTGTGGTAGTAGATCTGATGGTTTTCGTTGGCGTTGCTGAACTCCTTTCCTGCCTCGGGACGCGGGTAGGCGCTGTAGTAAAAGCCCTCACCATCCCAGCTCACGTCGGTAAACTTTGCCCACTCGATATGGTCGGGCAAAAGCTCCTTGGTCTTGGTGTCCATCACATAGATCTCAGTCCAGTCGGATCCGTTACGCGATATGGTGTAGCCGGTATATTTGCCTTTGCCGGCGTGGGAGCGGAAGGTGCCGGTGAGAGCCACCGTGCCATTATCGCTCAGGGTGTTGGGATCGAGAAATACCTCTGCATCGCCGCCGAGCGAATCGGCGCGGTATATCACAGCCTGGTTCTGCAGGCCCGAATTTTCAGAATAGTAATACTTACCATCGCCAGCATGGCGGGGGAGACCCGTCTTGCGGAAATTGTTGAGCTCGGTAAGGCGCTTGCGGATAGCATCGCGAAACGGTATCTGCGACAGATATTCCTGTGTGACTGCATTCTCAGCCTCCACCCAGCGGAGAGTAGCCGAGGCGGTATCGTTTTCAAGTGGTCGGTAAGGATCGGCCACTTCTGTGCCGAAATATGTATCTACCGTAGCGTCGGAAGGTGCTGCGGGATAAGTGATAGCCTTATGTCCACCACACCCGCCGGCCATTACTGCGGCAGCGCCAATGGGGAGCATCATAAGTGTGAATCGATGGGGTGATTTCATCTGCGATAGATTGGTTTGGGATTATTGACTCTGCAAAACTACACATTATTAATAAGAAAGATAGGCCCCATGAACGGCATTAACATTATTTAACCGCATTTTTTGCTGAAATATTTGCACATGCCCCAAAAAGTGCCTAACTTTGCACTCACAAAACATCGCGGGGTGGAGCAGTGGTAGCTCGTTGGGCTCATAACCCAAAGGTCGTAGGTTCGAGTCCTGCCCCCGCCACCAATTAATCGCCGAAGGCCTATGCCCTCGGCGATTCTCATTTTTCCCCCTCGGCCAACAGGCCACACCGCGGCGCCTACGCCTCCCCCGCAGTGCTGCCTCCTCCGGGGCAGCCGCAGAATAAGGTCGGCATCGTTATCACAAAATAGATCAGCGTCGGCCGAGCTCCTCACGTTGAGGAGGCTCAGCCGACGCTGATATTTCTCTATTTGACGCCAAGCGCGAGGGCGCTCCACGCAGGGCTTACGTCAGATATCCTCGGGGCGCTGGTAGAAGCGCACCCAGTCGACCTCCATCTCCACCGGAAGCTCGGCCGGATCGACGGCGCCGGCCCACGGGCCGTCGAGCTGCATGCCAATGATGAGATAGAGAGGCCGGTGGAAAGGATATTGCCCCTCGAGATCGGTGTCGATGCGGGGATAGGTAAAGGTGGGTTGGTCGTTTATGAAAAAGCAGAGGCTGTCGGGGCCGAGCTCAATGGCATATGTGTTGAATTCTCCACAGTCGACCACCCGGGTGGTGTAGCGCGGCGGTATCGAATCCTGATGCAGCTCCATGGTGTAGAACGAGTGCACCGAATGATACACTATCGAGTCGTGATTGATATGCTCCATGATATTCACCTCGCCGCCGTTGGGAAACCGGATTGCAGCCGGCCCATCGGTCGAGAATGTGCTGTCGGGCAGCATCCATATCGTGGGCCACGCGCCCTGTGCGCTCCCAACCTTCGCCCTGATCTCAAGACGACCGTTATAAAACGCTTTCTTATCGGCGGTGAAGATGCCGCCGGTGAGATAGCTCGCAGTGTCGGTGGCCGGGGAGCTGTTGACAATACCGCGAAGCACCAGATTGCCGTCGACAAAGTCGACACACGAGTCGTTGGGGCTCATAAACCGACGCCAATTATATTTGCGACGGGGTATTTCCGACCACACCGTGGAGTCGAGGCCGTGGTCGAAGTTATCTTCCCACACCAGAACCCAGTCGGTATCGGATAGGGCAGCTTCGCGGCTGCCCGGGCTGCAGGAGAAGAGGGCCACCGCAGCGAGGGCGGCGGCAGGGATACCTATGAACAGTTTGCGGAGGAGTGTCATACTTACTCGAATGGTTTGGTCACATATCGGTGGCGGCTTTTCAGTCGCCCCACCACAGCCTGCCGAGGTGTCGGCGCAGGGTGGCTATATTTGCTCCGGTGATCACCACAGCAAACGCTATGGCCACACACACCGGAGGGATGAGCGACGCGCCCCCGAGGTCGAGCCCGGCCAGCGCCGGGCGCCACATCGTGCGGGCGATTATCATTATAAATATCGCAGCGAGAGCAACGGCGCCGTTGACGCCCGCCAGCAAACGCCCCAGCGGGCGCCCTACTTCGCGGGGCGAGTAGCCAAGCAGCATAAGACGCTCAAGGCGGCTGCGGCTCTTCTGGAGGATCAGATAGATGCTGAGAAAGAGGATGGCCACAGCCAACAGACTTATCACAGCCCCGATGGCGCTGACAACCCCTCCGGCAATGGCCGAGAAGCGGGCTATCCGCCCGGTGCCGGCGTCGGAGCGGTCGGCGCTGGTTTCGAGATCATGGTCGGCAAGGTAAGCATCCATGCTGTCGGTGAGCATCGGATCGGCCTCAACGATCAGGCGGCTCGGCGGTAGCGCCTCCTCGCCGGGAGCAAAGCGACTGTTGGCCCAGTCCATGAAGCTCTGCGGCACAGCTATAGTGTTCATGCGCGACGAAAAACCGGCTATCCCTCCCGCTATCGACGCCCGGAGTCCGTCGGAGCCTGAGAGGGTAAAGGTCATCGGCACCGTCTGCATCACCTCCTCGCTCAGCTGCGGGAGGCCTTGAGGCGCGGCAAAGCCGAAGTTGTAGAGCGCCAGATATTCCTTGCTTATTATCACCGGAATAAAGGGATCCTGTGGGTCAAAGCCCCACCGGCGCGGGCGGACATCAAAAAATTCGTCGGGAATCGACTCCATGAAGAGGTAGCTCGACATGCCGCGCGCCCCGAGATCGACCGAGGCATTGACCGTAAAACGCGAGGGGGTAAACTCTCCCACCCTGCGTGCCCACGGCTGGGCCTTGATGTCGGCTATCTCGGCGGGTGTGAACGAGGCGGGTGTGAGCCCTATCCCCTCCACTTCCTTGCTTATCACCTCAAATGAGGATGAAAAGAATGGATCGGCCGCCTCCGAGGCGCCAGCAGTAGTTGTGGCGTCGGTATAAAACATCAGGGCGGTGACTATGATTGCCAGGCCTACCATATTGGCAACGGCATAGCCCGCGAGCTGCCACACCGATATGTTGCGGCGCAGAAGCTGCCACACCGGAGCCGTGTCGACGGCGCCGGTGGCTGAATGCCGAGGGGTTGTGCTGGAGTTTTTAATCATAGCCTTATGGTGGTGAGGGTGTCAAGGAGCAGGTTGTGTCCCACGGTGGTAGTGATGATTCCGGCCCCGTGCGCGCGGGCCTCCTCGTCAAAGAGGGCGCCCACCTCGCGGTTGTGGCGCGCGTCGAGATGGCTCACCGGCTCGTCGAGCAACAGGAAGTCAAACGGCTGACACACTGCTCTTATGGCCGCCACCCGCTGTTGCTGCCCTATCGAGAGGCGTCCGGCAGGCTCATAGGCCTTGTCGGCTATACCGAGGCGATCGAGCATCTCCGCTATCTGCGCCCGGCTCTTGCAGCCGGTAAGATTGTTTTTGAGACAGATATTTTCCATCACAGTGAGCTCGCCGAAGAGGCGCATCTCCTGCGGCAGGAGCGCCAGCGACCGGCGCCGCAGTCCACACCAACCGTCGACCGTCAGAGTCCGGGCGTCGGTGCTGTCAAAGAGTATCGTGCCCGAGTAGTCGCGCCGACTCCCGTAGATGAAAGCAAGGAGGCTGCTCTTGCCCCCGCCGCTCTCGGCCTCGATGCTCACCCTGCACCCGCGGTCGAAGGTCACCGACCGGCTGAGCCATATCTCCGAGCGGCTTATGGCTTCGTCGGCCTGCATGCCCTCAAACACACGTGGCAGCAGATTGTGGAGTGTGATGCGTTCTGTCATTTCTTTTGCAATCCTTTTCACGGCCCACAAGGAGCCCCGACGCGACGTTGCGCCGGGGCTCCTATCCTTCTTTATGCAAGCTGTAGTGGAAGGAATGTGGTCATGTTGATGGTGTGTGGCTACTGTTTACTTGCCGAGGTGCTCGTACTGGAGGGTAAGAGTGGGCTGGTCACACACTTCAGCGGGGCCGAAATACTGGATCGGGCCGGGGAACACATAGCGGGTGTTGATCGCCCAGTCGTCGCGTTTGGCGGCAAAGCGGCGGAAGGGGGTGCCGTCGAGGCGCACGAGAGCTTTCTGTATCACGGGCTTCATCTCGCCGTGGCGACGCTCCATGTTAAACATCATGGTGATGGGTATGCCACCGGCAAGCCACTGAACCGACGGACGGGTCAGATTGCGGAGGCTCGACATGTAGCCGGTCACGCCTGCAGCGATGAGGCAGGCGGCGTTGTAGCCCAGTGCGTAGCAGTAGTCGGCGTCGAAGTTGGAGGGGGAAGCGCAGCGGCCTTCGTAGCCGAAGAAGTGGTGGAGGGCCGAGAACTTGCCCGAGTAGCTGCCTTCGGCGCGCTTCTCTTCAAGGCGGGTTGCAACCATCTCGCTGAGCAGCTTCTCAGTCTCGATGAGCGACACCTGTACATTGCCGTGGGGGTCGCGGTCGAGGGTGAGCTGACGGGCCACTCCGGCGGGGAGCGACGAATATACGCGCGAGTTGGCTTCCGAGAGGCTCTCGACAACAAAGCGGCGCTGCTCCTCGGCGCTCATGGCGGCGAAGTCGGGAGTGTGGGCAAGCAGGTCGTTGAGCTCGGCTATGAGGCTCTTCATGGCCGGGATAAACTCGATCAGACCTTCGGGGATCAGCACGGTGCCGAAGTTGAAGCCGCGGCTGGCGCGCTCGGCAACGATGTCGGCGATATAGTTGATCACATCGTCGAGAGTCATGTTTTCTGCCTCTACCTCTTCCGAGATGATGCAGATGTTGGGCTGGGTCTGGAGTGCGCACTCAAGGGCGATATGCGATGCCGAGCGGCCCATGAGCTTGATGAAGTGCCAGTATTTCTTGGCCGAGAAGCAGTCGCGCTGGATATTGCCGATGAGCTCCGAGTAAACCTTGGTGGCGGTGTCGAAGCCAAATGAGGTCTCGATCACCTCGTTCTTCAGGTCGCCGTCGATGGTCTTGGGGCAGCCGATCACCTGCACGCCGGCGCCGATCGACTTGTAGTATTCGGCCAGCACTGCGGCATTGGTGTTGGAGTCGTCGCCGCCTATGATTACAAGAGCGGTGATGTCGAGCTCCTTCAGGATCTCGAGACCCTTGTCAAACTGCTCTTTCTTCTCGAGCTTGGTGCGGCCCGAGCCTATGATGTCGAAGCCGCCGGTGTTGCGGTATTCGTCGATGATGTCGGCGGTGAGCTCAACATAGTCGTGGTCAACGAGGCCGCCGGGGCCCATGAGGAAGCCATACAGACGCGAGTCGCGGTTTTGCTTCTTGATGCCGTCGAAGAGGCCGCAGATCACATTGTGGCCGCCGGGGGCCTGGCCGCCCGACAGGATCACGCCCACATTTACGGGCTTGCCTACCTCGGGATTGGGGTTGCGCTCAAAGGTGAGCTCCGGAAGTCCGTAGGTGTTGGGGAAAAGGGTTTTGATCTCGTCGCGGTCGGCTACCGACTGCGTGGGGGCGCCTTCAACAGCTACAACCGGGCCGGTGAGCGACACGGGGAGCTTGGGCTGGTAGGAGGCGCGGGCTATCTGCAGAGCGCTTTTCTTCATCGTAAGATATTATGTGCGGGTTGATTTATGGCTGCAAAGGTAGGGATATTTTTCGGGCTTCGCAAATTAATTATACTCACCGTCTCACTCTACGCTCACCGACAGCTCCCCTGAGCTATCGTTGCCGTAGATCTTCACGTCGCGGGTGTGCTGGAGCTTGATATCAAATTTATTGGGGTGATAGGCCGGATAGTCGTTGTTGCGGCTGATGCGGTTGCCACGGAAGATGAGACCACGGGTCGATTTGGCATAGAGCAGCGGACACTCGAAGGTGTCGAAGTCATTATCCTCGATCACTATGCCGGGGGTGCCCGCCCCGCCGTGGAAATACTCTTTCTGCCCTTCGAGGTCATGGATCTCGGGATAGATCGAGATCACCGCCTCCGTAAACTGATAGAGGCTCGTCAGGGCGTTGACAAAGCGGTTGCGGCGTATGGTCACGTCGCGGCAGGCCCCGGTCTCATACCAGCCCATGCAGTCGCCACAGAGCAGGATCGCGGTGCCCGAGGTGTGGTCGAAGAGGTTATCCTCCACCACAACCTTGCGGGGGGTGGAGAAGAGGGTGCCGCGGGCGCGGTTGTTGCGGATGGTGTTGCCCGCGAAGGTCACCGACGGACACCACTCCATGTTCTCAAGCCCGAACTCCGAACCCTCTGCGGCTATGGCCGGGTCGACATCGGCAGTGAAGGTGATCAGAAACTCCTTGGCCCCCTTCACCTCCTGACGGTCGGCGGGAGCGATTGAGGCTATGCAGAGCCTCGGGCCGTAGACCTCCATCGTGCGGGCTGCTATCGGCTGCACCGAGTCGCCCGCCTCGCCCCACTTGAAGCCGTAGCTCTGGCCGTGCATGTAGCGGGCGCGCAGGGTGCGCGGCCCCTCCTGCCCCACCACTTTGAGATAGGTGCCGTGGACATTGATGGCGTCGTCCATCATCCCCTCATACAGGCCTCCGGTCGACGATATATGCCCCTTGCACCCCGAGAAGTGTGTGGCATCGGCCTGCGACGTGAAGTAGCGCGGATCGTCGTCGCCACGCAGACACACTCCGAAGCCCTTCAGCTCCACGCTGTCGCACAGCTGCGCCAGCAGCCCCATGCCGCGCGAGTAGTGAACCTTCACATCCTCTATCCGCGTGGCGCGGTTCTCGCTCAGGAATATACCCGGGGTGGGGCGTCCCCATCCTCTCATGGCCACCACTGTGCCCGGTTTCAGCCTCCCGTCGCGCCAGCGCGGGGCACGGTAGCGCCCATTGCCGAGCGCCACAACGCTGTCGGTCGGTATCCACAGGTCGGCGGTGTTAAACACCACATGGCGCGTGTCGGGCTCAAAGGCTATGCCGCTCCGGGGGCGGTCGGTCCACCCCTCGCCACGGGTCTCGAAGGCGGCGGTGCCGGGCGCTGTGCCCGCCTCGACCCACGGCGCCGTCGTAAACTCTATCCCGGCATCGCTGTTGGCCTCCACCGTCACCTGCGCTATGTGGGGGTTGGCGCAGTCGATCGAGAAGTTGGTGAGGCTCACATTGGCCGACCCGGTCACTGCCACCGGCAGCATCGTGCCGTGGAATATGAAGTCGGCCCCGCCGCCGTCGATGGTCACATTGTCCCAGTCGTCGATCGCTATCGCCACATGCTTCGGGTTGTCCTGATCGTGGTTTGATATATAATACTCGCGCGTGTAGCTCCCCTTTTCGTGGAGATTGTAGCGGCCAGGAAGGAAGCGGAGCGTCACCCCGGAGTCGCCATAGCGGGCCTTGATCCTGTCGAGCGCCTTGCGCAGCTTGGGGGCCATGTTTTCCTTGCGGCCGGGGCGTATGCCGTAGTCGGCCATATCCACCACCGTGTTCTCAGCCGCGAGCGTAGCGGCGAGGCTTATCAGGGTTACGGAAGCAATTGAGTGGAGTAGTCGGGTCATCATCTATGTCAGATATGGGTAAGATACTGTTGGTTGTCGGTTCATCTCACGAGGGTCTTCACGCCGTCGATGATATAAAATCCAGAAGCGGGCACTGCACCATCGGGCAGGGGGCGCCCGTCGATTGTATATATCCCCTTGGCGCCCGGAGCGGCCTCATCGGCCCCCGGAGCGGCTATCCCCGCCGTCGGGTCGTAGCCGTCGAAGAGCTGGCGCATCACCGGGGCGAAGCTGTCGCTCCCCTCCACCTGCGCCGAGCGGGTGTAGCACTGCGGCAGTCCCGCCGCGGTGTAGTCCACGCTCCCCTTCACCCACAGGTCGGTCTCGACGGGCGAGTCGGCGGGATCGGTGCTCCTCTCCTCGCTCCTGCTCTCGGTCAGCAGCCCGAACTCATCGTAGGCCGCCATCTCCATCTCCTCCTCCATATATCCCGTGGCGGGGTGGCGGGTAGTGATCAGCCGGGTATAGCTCCCGTAGCTGTCGGTATAGTCCATCTCCATCACCTCCTCCACCGGAGCGCCGTCGCTGTCGGTGCCGGTCGAGGTGGCCGTAAAGCTCCCCCGCTCTCCGTAGGTAACTGTCATGTCGAGCTCACACCCGTCGTCGTCGGTCATATGGCACGCCGTCATCCGGTTTGATCTCGTGTAGAGGTCGGTGAGCATCAATATCTGATTGTCGCAGGCCTCAAATTTCATGCCCGTGAGCTCAACCGCATCGTCGAGCGCCACGCCGCTGTCGCCGTCGTCGGAGGCCACGAAGCTCTTCACCGCCACCGGATAGTCGCCGGTGCCGTAGCTTATCTCCAGCCACTCATATTCGAGCGGCAGATCGTCGGCATCCAGCACCCGGGGCTTGACCGCGGTGACGCGTCCGCGCTCGTCGCGGGTCACCTCCACATCGAGGGTCACTCTCCAGGCGCTCCACGAGCCGTCGGGGCGCGAGCTCCGCTCCTCTATCTTCACCGGATAGCTCGTCACAATCGGGTCGTAAGTTATATGCATCTGCTCGAGTGCGTTGTCAAAGGCGCCCACCGTCACCGTGTCGGGCAGCTCCGACTTCTCGCTCTCGTAGCCGAGACGTATGGTGTAGGCCGCGCTCCCGGTGGCCGGCGGCAAAGCCGTGGTGATAGCTGTGGCGCGGTGCTGCTCGTCGTAGGTTATCGAGGTCGAGCTCACCGTGCTCCACACCCCGGTGGAGTGGTCGAGGCTCTGCGTCACTATCAGGCCGGGATACCATCCCGCCTTGCCGCCGGGCAGAAGCATGTCGAGCGAGCGGCCAAGGTCGAGCGGAGCGGCGCTCCGGCCCGGTATGGCGCGGGCCGCCGGGTGGCGATGGGTAAGTGATGGCAGGGGCGAGGCGGCCACACCAGTGGCGCCAAGCGCTATAGTTGCGGCAAGAGGCAGAATAAGTTTCATAGCAAGGGACAGATTGGATTGATTATTTCGCAAATCTACTCCAAATTATCCTTTCCCACAAATAAAAAAAGCTCCGGGAGCGAAAATCGCTTCCGGAGCAGTATTATTCAGCTGCGGTGTGCAGCATAAGGATCAGTCAAGGCTCTCGGCGGGCTGACCACTATAGATGGGCCAACCGGGATTCTGATAGATAACCGAGGTTGCAGCGTTCTTGTCGGGGCTTGCAGTCTCAAGTGCGAGTGTGCCGATGGGCGAGAGATAGTGGGCGCGGGTGAAGCGGTAGCCATCCCATACAGGGTTGCCGCCTACCTGTGAGATCTGGTAGGGACGTACATAGGCGCTGGCTGACTCCGACGACATATTGCTCTCGTTGCTGTTGGCGTCAACAGTGGGTACGATATATTCGCCACCCTCGGTCTTCATGGCCAGAGGGCTGTTGGGGTCGTTGTAAACGGTGCCCCAATACTTGATACCCTCGATCTGATAGGGGGTGTTGATCATCTGGTCGAGTGCGCACCAGCGGCGGAGGTCCATCATGCGGAGAGCCTCGGCGCAGAGCTCGTTGCGGCGCTCGCGGCGAACGTTGTAGAGCAGCGGGCTGATGAGAGCGCCATGCGAGTAGGCACCCCAGTCACCCTTAGCCTCTTCTGCCATGTTGGTTGCGGCTACAGTCTTGTTGTAGTCGGCATCAACCTTGGCGCGGTTGCGGAGAGCGGCCCAGTAGCCGGCGGCGGTGCCGTCGACATTGCCGTTCTTCTCAACGCATGCCTCCATGTAGTTGAGGAGAGCCTCAGCTGCGCGGAATATGATAGAGCCGGTGGTCGACTGCAGGTTGCCCTGAGCCTGGGCATAGTTGTAAGCCTGACCCTTCTTCACGGCCCAGCCGGTGGGGCAGCAGGTGAGGTCTTCACCGCCAAACATCCAGCCCATGCGGTATTCGGCGGGCGAGTTGCCGTCGAGGCCGTAGGTGATGATGGAGTGGTCGGTCTTGGTGAAGATCTGGATGCGCGAGTCGCGGCCCTGGAGGGTAGCGGTCACACCCTGATCTTCCCATGCGGGATCATAGCCTGAGCCGGCAGCGTAGATGGGGAGGCCGTTGCGCATGAGGAAGGATGCCACCATGCCGCGGGTCCAGCCCGAACCACCTGCGTTTTTCTGGAACTGAGCCTGCATCTGGGTTACAACGCCCTGCGAGAGGCTGTAAGCACGATAGAGGAGCACCTCATCGTAAGCGCCCGAGTTGTCGGCGCTGAACATGCAGTAGTAGGGGTTGAGTTCGCTAAAGCCGGGGCCCATGCCCTCGGGGGTGTCGGTGTTCTCTACGAGATTGCCTACAAACTTGTCGCCCACGAGCTTGGCCGATGCCATTGCCTCGGTGAGGAAGTAGTTGATCTCGGAGTCGATGTCAAAGCCGTTGAGATCGGCGCTGTTGCCGGGCCAGCCGGGTCCGCCGGGTACCAGAGCAGTGCCCTTGTGGTACTTGAGCCATGTGCCCTCGAAGAGAGCCACGCGGCTGCGGAAGAGGTTGGCGCAGTCCTTGGTCAGACCGTTCTTGCCGTAGGCCGATGCCTCGGGGAGCAGACGGGCAGCCTCGGTGAGGTGGTCAAGGATATAGCGGGCCACCTGGTTGCGGGGCTTGCGCTTCGATGCCTCAAGGGTGATCTCCTTATCGTCGGGCAGCACGCCGTCGAGGATAGGATAGTCGCCGATGGCCTGATAGCCTGCCCAATATGTGTAGGCGAGGAAGAAGTGGGCCTCACCCATAGCCTGGTCGATCTGGGCCTGTGCGCCGGTGATATTGCCGGCATCATAGTTGGGCTGGGCGTACTCGAGGAAGTAGTTAAGACCGCGGATATTGCCGAAGCCCCAGTTGTCGTTACCGCTGCCCACACGCCATTCGCCGGGAGCGAAGCGGCTGCTTGCCGAGCGGCCGGCCTGATTGTCGGTGCCGTTGTCGCTCGAGAAGGTGCCGAGGCCATAGGCATTGTCCGAATGGGAGGGGAGGATGGTATAGTAGTTCAAGGTATAAGCCTTGAGATTGTCTGCGGAGGTGAAGTAGTTTTCCGGGATAAGCTTATCCTGGGGCTCCTTGTCGAGGTAGTCGTTACATGCCGAGAGGCCGACCACCGCCGCAGTGGCAAGAAGCAGATTGATATATTTTCTCATTGTTGATAAGAGATGCGGTTTGATTAGAAGGTCACGTTAAGACCGAAGGAGAATACACGCGAGAGGGGGTAAACCTTACCGAAGCCATAGCCGCTGTTGTATGCCTCGATCAGCTCGGGATCACCCATATCGGTGAAGTTGGTGATGGTGGCGAGGTTTTCACCCGACACGAAGATGCGTGCGCGGTCGATATAAGCCTTGCGGGTAAGCGTCTGGGGAAGGGTGTAGCCGATGGTCACGTTCTTCAGGCGGCAGTAAGCTGCGTTCTGGAGATAACGGGTCTGAGTCTGAGTGTTGTTGGGGCCGCCCCAGTTTACACGGGGATAGTAGGCATCGACATTGGGGCCGAGGGGATCGGTGGTGTCGGCTGCGCGGAAGTAGTCGAGCTGAGGTTTGTAGACAACAGCCTGCCACTTGCCACCGGTGCCACCAACTACACCAAACATCATTGGGCCACTTGCCCAGTAATCACGCTTGCCTACACCCTGGAAGAAGATCTTCACGTCGAAGCCCTTCCACGATGCGTCGAGGTTAAGACCGAAGCTATAGCGCGGGGTGGTGTTACCGATAACCTTATAGTCGCCCGAGTTCTCAACGGTGTTGACAGGGATCGCCTTGGCATCGGGGTTATTGACAACATCTTCGTAACCTGCATCGCCGGGGATATAATACTTGCCATTGAGCTTGTACATACCTTCGATACCGTTGTTGATCTTGCCATCGCCGTTGAGGTCGGCATACATCACGTCACCGGCGGTCCAGCCGCTGTTGGCAATCCACGATTGATTAACCTTCGAGAGGTGCTCCTGCATCTCGGCGTCGGTCTTGGCGATGCCTACAGTAGTAAGACCCCAGATCTCGCCGAGCTTCTTGCCCGACCAATAATTCTGAGTGAGGCTGTAGGTTTCGTTGTTGGGATACTCGTCTACAGTCACAGTGTGGTCGTAGAGGTTGGCGGTGATGCCATAGTTGAAGTCGCCGATGCGGTCGCGCCAGCTGATGGTGAGCTCCCAACCCTTTGAGGTCATCGAGAGGTTGTTGACATTAGGCACGCTTGCACCGAATACTCCGGGAAGGGTGGCGCCGGGGCCTACCATGTCGACTGTCTTACGGTTGTAGTAGTCGAAGCTACCGGTCAGACGGTTGTTGAGGAAGCCGAAGTCAAAACCGATATCCCAGGTGCGGTTCTTTTCCCATGTGAGGGTCGACGATACGAGGCCGGGCATCGAAGCGATGTTGCCCTTGTTGCCACCGTTGATAAGCCAGCCGGAAGAGGCGGGCGAGTAGCCCATAGCCACATAGGTGGGATACCAGTTGTCGGTGTTCTGGTTGCCGAGCTTACCCCATGAGTAGCGGAGCTTGAACTGGTTCCACACGCTGTTGAGGCTCTCGAAGAAGCTCTCCTGAGCCACATTCCAACCGAGTGAGAACGAGGGGCTCCATGTCCAGCGGGTAGCGGAGCGGAAACGTGAGGAGCCGTCGTAGCGGAGGTTACCCTCTATGAGGTAGCGGCCCTGATAGTCGTAGTTGATACGGCCAAACCAGCCTGCGGTCGACCATGAGGCGGCACCACCGCTCACGCGCTGGTTCTTGCCATCGGTAGTGGTGAGGAAGGGGAGGCCGTTGATGATACCGGTGTTCTGGGCCGAGAAGTCCTTGTTCTGAAGCCACTCGCTCTGGAAGCCGGCCATGATCTTGAAGTTATGGTCTTCGGCAAAGGTGCGCGAGTAGTCGGCATACACGTTGGGGTTGAAGTAGTTGGAGCGGATGTTGTACTCATACACTCGGCTGCCCACACCACCTGCGCCGTAGGGATAACCGTTAGGGTTGCGGTCGTAGGGGTTGCCGTCGCAGTCCCAGCCGTGGGCCTGCTGCACATCCTGCGACTGATACGAATGGTTGGTGCGGTAGTTGAACTCGGCGTTGATGTTGAGGCCTTCGAGGGGGTGGATGCGGAAGGCAAACTGCTGGTCGAGCTTATCCTCGGTGGTCTTGAAGCGGCCGCCATTCTGCATACCGTCGATAAACGATTCTACAACGGGATAGCCGTTGGGGTCGTGGGTCGGGATGATCGGCCAGTAGCGGGCGATGTTGTGATACATCTCATTGCTTGCGTAGTTCGACACAAACGAGGGAGCATCGTAGTTGCCGCGGTACCAGCGGGTGCTGTAGCCAAACGAGAGCCACTTGGTGAGGTTCACGTTGATCTTGGCGTTGATGGTGTAGCGGTGCTGGCTGTCGTCGCCCCAGCGGAGGATACCCTCCTGGCTCAGGAGGTTGCCGGAGAAGTAGAAGTCATACTTGTCGTTGCCGCCGGTGGCCGAGATGTTGTGCTCCTGGGCAAAGGCGGTCTTGCCGAAGTGTTCGTCGAGCCAGTCGGTGTTGCCCATAGGCAGGAGGTTGTTCTCGTCCCATACCTCCCAGTGGTTGTTGGTCGGGTTGCGGAACATGGTGATGAGGCTCGGATCGCTCTGAACTCGCTTCAGATAGTCGAGCTGGTCGTTAGAGAACCAGATCTGACGGTTGGCGATAGCAGCCTGATTCATGGCTACGGCCCACTCGTAGGAGTTGGCCATCTCGGGCATGCGGGTCACATGGCTCCAGCGGAAGTTGTCGCTGTAGTTGATGGTCACCTTGCCGTCGCTGCCGCTCTTGGTGGTCACGAGGATCACACCGCCGGCTGCACGGCTACCGTAGATCGACGATGCTGCGGCATCTTTAAGGATCGAGATGTTTTCAACGTCGGCGGGGTTGAGCTGGTTGAGGTCGCCTTCCATGCCGTCGATGAGAACGAGGGGGCTTACCGACGAACCGGAACCGATGGTACCGGTACCGCGGATATTCATTGAGCGGGCTGCACCGAGCTGACCACCGCGGCTGGAGCCGAGCACGTCAAGACCGGCAGCCATGCCCTGGAGTGCGTCGGCCACGGTGTTGACCGGGCGGGCGGCGATCTCCTTGGCGCTCACGGTCGACACGGCGCCCGTGAGGTTGGCCTTCTTCTGCGAACCGAAACCAACCACCACGACTTCGTCGAGCATGTTGTTTTCGGAGAGAATAACGTTGATGTTCTGACCGTTCCAGGTTACTGTCACTGTCTCGTAGCCCACATAAGAGATACGGACGGTGGAACCGACGGGCACATTGGCGAGAGCAAACTCACCGTCGATATTTGTGCTGCCGCCGATAGTTGTACCGAGCACGACAACACTGGCGCCGATCATGGGCTCGCCCTCTGAATCGGTCACCACACCCTTACACGTTTCGGTAGCGGGTTGCACTGCTGCGGGAGCCTCGGCGGGCGCTGCATAGACGGCGCCTACGGAAGCTGTGGCGCCTGCAAGCGCAACGGCCAACGTCTTAAGATGATTGGTCATAGGTTTGATAGTTACTTCACCGATGCGGCCTCTGACAATGGAGATTGGTCTGGAGGTCGCGCCGGTGTTGGTTAATTATTTAAGGTTGTTGTTTTTATAGTTTTTGTTTTGTAACATAAGGTCTATAGCAGGTGGCAATCTGGAATAGTTAGTTCCTCATGATTTTGCAAATTTAAATACTTTTTTTCATTTCCAATCATTTTTTTTGAAAAAATAAGTTGCCCACATTCCCCGAAGCTCCCTAATTGCAAGCTACTATAGCCACTACGCTCCCCCCACCCCCTCTTTACACTTTTTCACATAAAATATCCCAATCCCCGCGGCCTTGTAGGGATGCACCACGGTGCATCCGCCCGGCGACGATGCAGGGACGAGGCGCCCATCCCGCCCAAGGAGCTCGGCTGACGCTGAGCAAGAGGATGGGGAGCCGCACCAACCTGCGGCTGCGGCGGCTACGCGCGCTCTTGCCGCAGGCTACCCAAAAGGAACGCCCCCAAAGGGGCTTTGGGCGCTACGCGCCTACCGCGACAACCCGGCCAAAAGCTCCCCACGCGACGCCCACCCGGCGCATAGCGCCCAAGCCGCGTAGCGGCGCACCTGAGGGGTAGCCTCACTCAAAGGCGCGCGTAGCCGCCGCAGAGTGAGGTCAAGGGGCGCAAAGAAAATTGCTCAGCGTCAGCCGAGCTCCTCCCCGCGACGCCCACCCCGGCACTTTTTCGTCAAAAATATTGCCAAAAGGAGCTAAATGTATTAAATTTGCAGCAAATTGGCCCCGAGTGGGCCTACTTGAAAGCCCGGAGCCGACATCCCCTTTCTTTTATCCTCTTTTTCAAGCCATTTAACTATAATGAGCAGACACCAAAGCCGCCCTATCCGCCGCGGCCTTCCTACCCTGAGCACTCAGGCCACGGCAGTTGTGTCGGTGGCGATGGTGCTCCTTATCCTCGGCATCGTGTCGCTGCTGGCCGTTGCCGCCCGCAGCATCGGGTCGGAGGTGCGCAGCGCCGTGGGCTATGTGGCTCTCGTCAGGGAGAGCGCTTCACCCGACGAAAAGGAGTCGCTGCGACAACTCCTCGAGAGCGCTCCTTCTACCTCCTCAGCTTCCTACGCCTCGCCCGACGAGGTGCTGCAACGCTGGCAGACTCTGCAGCCCGCCGATTCGTCGGCCTCCGACATCATTTCTATCATAGGCATCAACCCCTTTACCGCCGAATGGGAGGTGAAGGTCAAGGAGCAATATGCCTCGACCGACTCCCTGACTGCCGTAACCGACATCGTCAAGGCCCACCCGGCGGTGGAGGAGGTGGTGATGCACCGCGAGATGATCGACGCCATCAACTCGACCATCGACACCATCACTCTGGCCCTCCTCATTGTGGCCGCGGCGCTGCTGCTCATCTCAGTGGCTCTGATCAACAACACGGTGAGGCTGAGTGTCTACTCCCGCCGCTTCACCATCCACACCATGAAGCTCGTCGGAGCAACCGCCGGATATATACGCCGCCCATTCATCGCCGCCAATATCATAGGCGGAATCATCGCGGCTCTCATAGCCTATGCCATCCTCGCCATGCTCCTCTACTACTGCCGGGCCATCGATCCGGTGGTCACTCAATATCTCACGGCCGAAAGCATGGCCCTCACCGGCCTCGGCATGCTCGTGGCCGGCGTGGCCATATGCGGATCAGCCGCCCTTTTTGCCGCAAACAAGTATATACGACTGAGCTACGACAGGATGTTTGGCAACTGACCGCACACCCTTAGCCTGAGTCAACTCCTCAACAATATAATCCATAACACCAACCTATGGCAATCACAACCCCTACTACCGACTCCGCCTCATCCGGCGCTCAGGGAGCAGCAAAGCTCATCAAGGAGCGCCTCCCTCTGACCCGCCTCAACTTCATACTCATGGGCGCCGCTATCCTCGTGATAGTGGTCGGTTTTCTGCTCATGACAGGTGAGCCCTCGGGTGCCGACACCTTCAACCCCGACATCTTCTCGACCCGCCGCATTGTGGTGGGCCCCACCGTCACCTTCCTCGGCTACATCTTCATGGGCGCGGCAATCATGTGGCCCTCGCGTCGCCGCGGCACCAACGCAGGTAATGATTCACCCAACGAAGCCTCTGAAGCATGACATGGTTTGAGGCCCTCATAATGGGCATTGTACAGGGATTGTCGGAATATCTCCCCATCAGTTCGAGCGGACACCTTGAGATATGCCGCTCGATGCTCGGCATCGACATCAACGGCGCCGAAGCGCTCGACTTCGACCTCGCCCTCCATGTGGCAACGGTGCTGAGCACCATCACGGTGCTCAGGGCCGAGTTTGTGCCTCTATGCCGCTCATTCTTCACCCTCAGGCGCGACGCCAACACCACCTATGTGTGGAAGCTCATAGTGTCGTGCATCCCCATCGGCATTGTAGGGCTCTGCTTCAAAGATCAGGTGGAGGCCCTGTTTGGCGGCAGCCTCACCATGGTGGGCGTGTGCCTCATGGTCACGGCGCTCCTCCTTGCCTTCGCCTACTTTTTCCGCACCCGTGAGGCAATTGCCACCCACCGCGCCGGACGCCCCGTGGGATGGGCCGACGCCATAATCATCGGCCTCTCGCAGGCCGTGGCGGTGCTCCCCGGCCTCTCGCGCTCAGGCACCACTATCGCCACCGGCATTATCCTCGGCGACGACCGTTCGGCAGTGGCCCGATTCTCTTTCTTCATGGTCATAATCCCCATCCTCGGCGAGGCGCTCCTCGATGGCGTGAAGATGGCCTCGGGCTCCGAAGAGTTCGGCAGCGGCGTCGGCGCCATGCAGCTTCTCATAGGCTTCGTGGCCGCCTATGTGGTGGGATGCCTCGCTTGCCGCTGGATGCTCAACATCGTGAGCCGAGGCCGCATGATATGGTTTGCAGTCTACTGTGCCCTCATGGGCTTGGCTTGTATAGTATGGTGACACCCGGACGCGACTACGATTTCATAGCGGGCGAGGTGCTTATCATCGACAAGCCCCTCGAATGGACCTCATTTGATGTGGTGAAGCGCCTCCGCTCCACCCTCACCCGACGCCTCGGCATCAAGAAGTTCAAGGTGGGCCACGCCGGCACCCTCGACCCC
The DNA here is from genome assembly GCA_910579675.1 of uncultured Muribaculaceae bacterium. GTDB lineage: Bacteria > Bacteroidota > Bacteroidia > Bacteroidales > Muribaculaceae > Paramuribaculum. The sequence goes on from CAJTUF010000012.1 coordinate 63,205, forward strand.
CTCGCCACCGGCGTGATTATCGTCACCACCGGACGCGCCACAAAGCTCATCGACTCGCTTCAGGCTGGAGTGAAGGAGTATGTGGCCACTCTGAAGCTCGGAGCCACAACACCATCGTTTGACCTTGAGACGGAGATCGACGCCACTTACCCCACCGACCATATCACCCGCGACATGATCGACCAGGCCACAGCCCGCTTCACCGGACGGATCGAGCAGGTGCCACCCGCATTTTCCGCCTGCAAGGTCGACGGCAAGCGCGCCTACGACCTCGCCCGAAAAGGACGCGAGGTGGAGCTCAAGCCCAAGGTGCTGGTGATCGACGAGATCGAGGTGACCGCCTTTGACCCCGAAGCCATGACCCTCACGCTCCGCATCGTGTGCAGCAAAGGCACCTACATCCGTGCCCTCGCCCGCGACATTGGCGAGGCACTCGGATCGGGAGCCCACCTCACAGCCCTTCGCCGCACCCGCGTGGGCGACGCCACACTCGGCTCAGCCCTCAGCGTCGACGACGCCGTGGAGCTGATACGCAACTGCTCCCTCGCTCCTCAGCCCGACTGATCTACTCCTATTATATATAGTGTATCTCTCCCCCCATCTTCCCACACCCCCTCCACGACTCAGAATCAAAGCATGAAACTTTCCCAATTCAAGTTTAAGCTCCCCGAAGAGCTGATAGCAAAATACCCGGTAGAACAGCGCGACGAAGCCCGCCTTCTGGTGGTCGACCGCCGCACCGGCGAAATCACACCCCGCATCTTCCGCGAGGTGCTCGACTACTTCGACGATGGCGACATGATGGTGTTCAACGACACTCAGGTGTTTCCCGCACGCCTCTACGGCAACAAGGAGCGCACCGGCGCCCGCATCGAGGTGTTTCTGCTCCGCGAGCTCAATGCCGAAAACAAGCTCTGGGATGTGCTGGTGGAGCCCGCCCGCAAGATCCGCATAGGCAATAAGCTCTACTTTGGCGACGACGACTCGATGGTGGCCGAGGTGATCGACAACACCACCTCGCGTGGCCGCACCCTGAGATTTCTCTACGACGGGCCACACGACGAATTCAAGGCCGCCCTCTATGCCCTCGGTCAAACCCCCATACCCCTCTACATGGGCCGCGAGGCCGAACCTGAGGATGCCGAACGCTACCAGACCATCTACGCCCGCCGCGAAGGCGCGGTAGTGGCACCCGCCGCCGGGCTCCACTTCTCGCGAGAGCTCATGACCCGGCTCCGCATCAAAGGGGTCGAAGAGGCCTTCATCACCGTCCACTCCGGCCTCGGCAACTTCCGCGAGATCGACGTGGAAGATCTCACCAAACACCGCATGGACTCCGAGCAGATGGAGGTGACCGACGAACTCACCGACCGCATCAACGCCACCAAGGACGCAGGCCACCGCGTATGTGCCGTCGGCACTTCGGTGCTCCGCGCCCTCGCCACCGTCGAGAGCATGAACGGCCACATCAAGAGCTACTCCGGCTGGACCAACAAGTTTATCTTCCCCCCCTACGACTTCCAGACCCCCGACGCCCTCATCACCAACCTCCACCTCCCCTACTCAACCATGCTCATGATGGTTGCAGCATTCGGCGGCTACGATCTGGTGATGAAAGCCTACGACACCGCCGTGAAAGAAAAATTCCGCTTCGGTGCCTACGGCGACGCCATGCTCATCCTCTGATCCTGCCTGATGGCACGACACGACTACTCATCTTCGGCCTACACCACCATAGCCGCCCCATCACGGGGCCGGCTGACGGTGAAACTGAGCCGCTTCATTGCCTTCGCCTTCCCGGTCGGTTCGCCCGAGGAGGCGAGGCAGCTTATTGCCGGCGTGGCCGAGGAGTATCACGACGCCCGACACTGCTGCTGGGCCTATCTGATAGGTGCCGCAGCCGACATATCGGCCTCAAGCGACAATGGCGAGCCTTCGGGCACCGCAGGTCGGCCCATCCTCGGCCAGATACGCTCCGAAGGGCTCACCAATGTGGCCGTAGCAGTGGTGAGATACTTCGGCGGCATCAAGCTCGGCCCATCCGGCCTCATTGCCGCCTACCGCGAAGCCACCGCCCTGGCCCTCGCCGAGGCTGAGCGGGTGGAGAGGTGTGAGGAGACCACAGTGAGCCTCACATTCCCCTATCAGGCCATGAACGATGTGATGAAGATCGTCAAAGCCGACCCCGACGCAAGGGTTGCCGCGCAGGATTTCGACAACACCTGCCGCCTCGACCTCTCCATACGCGCCGACCGCGCCCAAGCTCTTGCCGACCGCCTCGCAGCTGTCGACGGCACCTCCCTCATCCCCACCGAAGGAGCCTAAATGTTAAAATTTCGATAATTTTTACAGAATTATGTTGTACAGCATAATTTTTTATCGTACTTTTGCCCCGCAATTTAGGAATCAACCCCTGATTGTACCCTAAACGAAAATTTTAAAACAATCCAAATATTCCAAAAAAGTCATGAAAAAGTCGTTCGTAGCCGCTGCTGCCATCGTTGCTGCAGTTGCTTTCACCGCTTGCAACAACAAGGCTGCTGAAGCCACCGAAGAAACCGTTGACACCGTAGCAGTTGAGGCTGTTGGCGCTGTTGAGGAAGTAGTTGACACCATTGCCGGTGACACCACTGTAATCGTAGAGGAAGTAGTTGAAGCTGCTCCCGCCGAATAATAGCTTATAACTATTTGAATATAGCCGCCGCGCCCCTGTCAAGGTAGCGCTGGGCTCAAATAAGTCGCGACACCGCAGTCACCCTTCCGGGTAGCTGCGGTGTCTTTTTTTGCTCTCCGGCCGCAAGTTTTAATACTCTCACATATTGGAGCATAACGAAGTTTTTGTTAATTTTGCCACCGGAGATAGCGCCGGAGCCTTGATCGCCCCACGCCCCAATACTTACAAGATTATATCATTCATTACTTGGTTTTTATGAAAAGTTTTCTAGCTGCCTTGGCCGCAATCGCTTTGCTGGCCACTCAGGGATGTGCCCCAACGGGGAGCGACTGCTCTGTCGCTTCGCCCGACGGACGGATCCATCTCACCTTTGCCCTCAACTCCGAGGGGTGTCCATCTTATGCTGTGACTTTCGACGGCGACACCGTTGTGCGCCCATCCCTGATGGGATTTGAGGTGGCCGACCCTGCCGACCCCGACTTCCACTCCGGCTTCAGCTTCGCAGCCCGCCCCGCTATGGAGAGCGTCGACTCGGTTTGGGTACCCGTGTGGGGCGAAAACGACACCATCGTCAACCGCTACACCGCTCTCAACGTCCGGCTCACCAAAAAGAGCTCTTCCGGCGCCGACCGCCTGCTCAACATCGCCTTCCGCGTCTACGACGATGGCATAGCCTTCCGCTACATCTTCCCCGCCCAAGGCTCCGACTCGCTCGTGATCACCGACGAGTACTCGCAGTTTGCAATGCCCTCCGACCTCACCGCCTGGTGGATTCCCGGCGACTACGACACCCAGGAATATGAATACAACCGCTCTCGCCTGAGCGAGATCCGATCCATCAACGAAGGCACCGACAAGCTCGGCAATGTGAGCCAGACCGGATTCTCCCCCACAGGCGTGCAGACTTCACTCATGCTCAAGGGAAGCGACTCGCTCTACATGAACATCCACGAGGCCGCTCTGGTCGACTTCCCCGCAATGCACCTCGATCTCGACCCATCCACACTCACATTCCGCTCTTGGCTCACCCCTCTCCCCGACGGCACCAAGGCTGTTGTCGGCCTCCCGTTCCGCACCCCCTGGCGCGTGGTCATGATAGGCGATGAAGCAACCGATATCCTCGCCTCCGACATCATCTACAACCTCAACGATCCCACCCCCTACGACGACACCTCGTGGATCACGCCTGTCAAATATATGGGTGTGTGGTGGGAGATGATCACCGGCAAGAGCGCCTGGAGCTACACCGACGCCGAAAACTTCGACCTCGCCACCTTCGACTACTCTAAGGCCCGGCCCCACGGACGCCACGCCGCCAACACTGCCAATGTGAAGCGCTACATCGACTTCGCCGCCGCAAATGGTTTTGACCAGCTACTCGTCGAGGGCTGGAACACCGGTTGGGAAGACTGGTTTGGAAAGGAAAAGGAATTCGTATTTGACTTCGTAACCCCCTACCCCGACTTCGACCTCAAGGAGCTCAACGACTATGCCCACTCCAAAGGTATCCGCCTCATGATGCACCACGAGACCTCCGGATCGATCCCCAACTACGAGCAGTGGATGGACTCGGCCTACTCCCTAATGGACACCTACGGCTACAATGCCGTCAAGAGCGGATATGTAGGCAATATCCTCCCCAAGGGCGAAAACCACTATAACCAGAACTCCGTGCGCCACTATCTCAACGCCATACGCCGCGCCGCCGACCACAAGATCATGGTCAACGCCCATGAGGCGGTGCGCCCCACAGGCCTTGCCCGCACCTACCCCAACCTCGTAGGCAACGAGAGCGCTCTCGGCACCGAATATCAGAACATGTCGACCGCCCATGAGACAATCCTCCCATTCACCCGCCTCAAAGGCGGACCCATGGACTTCACCCCCGGCATTTTCCGCACCGACCTCGGATCGTTTGCCCCAGGCAACAAGGAGCACAAGCGCGCCACCACCGCCAATCAGCTCGGTGTATACCTCACCATGTACTCTCCCCTCCAGATGGCCGCCGACCTCCCCGAACACTACATGGAAAAGCCCGACGCCTTCCAATTCATAAAGGATGTGCCCGTCGACTGGAGCGAGAGCCGCTACCTCGCCGCCGAGCCCGGCGAATATATCATCGTGGCACGCCGCGACAAGAAGAGCCCCGACTGGTATGTGGGCGGAGTGGCCAACGAGCCCCTCGACTATCAACTCAGCCTCTCATTCCTCCCCGCAGGCGCATCGTATGAAGCAACCATCTATGCCGACGCTCCCGAGGCCGATGCCCTCACCAACCCCGAAGCCTATGTGATCACCACCTCCACAGTCGACTCCTCGACCGTGATCCCCGTCCACATGGCCCGAGGTGGCGGATTTGCCATCAGCCTCAAGAAGCAGTAATCACTTGCCCCCTCCCACGATCCCGGAGAACGCCCATGGTGTTCCCCGGGATCGTCTTCATAGCGCCTTTAACTCTTTTTGGCTTGCAAAATCAGAGTGTTTTAATTAGTTTTGCAAAAGAAAATAACCATAGCGCGAAGGCCCGTCCTCCCCGCTCTTATACACAGTTTCCCCATGAAAACTAATCTTAGCTCGCAGATCAAACTCGAGCATATTCCCCGCCGTTACTACGACCCTCAGAGCGAGATAGAGCTTGCGGCTCTCACTCGTGAGGAAAATGTCTATACCCGCATATTCGAATCGCCCGCCGACGGGTCAGACTACCTCGCCGACGAGATGGTTCGCATCATCAACCGCGCCATCGACAAGAAAGGCCGCGCAGTCATTGCCCTCGGTGCCGGTTCATGCACCCACTCCACCTACTCCCGCCTCATCACCCTCGCCGGCGAGGGCAAGGTCGACTTCTCTAAGGTCATCGTTTATAACCTTTGCGAATTCTTCCCCCTCGAGCCCGACGGCCCCTCGACCCTCAAGCGCCTCCGCGACGTCCTCCTCGACCACGTGGCCATCCTCCCCGAAAACATCCGCTCGATCGACCCTGCAGTAACCAAAGAAAACATGTATGAATACTGCAAGGCCTACGAACAGAGCATAGCCGACGAAGGAGGCCTCGACCTCACTGTGCTCGAAGTAGGCCCGCAGGGTTGCCTCGCTTTCAACGAGCCCGGATCGTCAGCCGCCACCCTCTCCCGCCTGGTGCTCCTCGGCAACGAGCTCCGCCAATACATCGGCAACGAATACAAGAGCGAGTGGGCCCCCACCACCGCCATCACCCTCGGTGTGGCAAACATTCTCTCGTCCGAGCGAATACTCGCAATGGCTTGGGGCGAAAACCGCTCTGCCGTTGTGCGGCGCACCGTCGAGGAAGAGCCCTCGGCCGAGACTCCGGCTTCATTCCTCCAGAATCATCCCCACACCAAGCTTGTGGTCGACCTCGCTGCTGCCGACGCCCTCACACGCATATCAATGCCCTGGAAGGTCACATCATGCGAATGGACCGACAAGCTCACCCGCCGAGCCATCGTATGGCTCTGCCACCAGACCGGAAAGCCCATCCTCAAGCTCACCGACAAAGACTACACCGACTGGGGCCTCGGAGAGCTACTCGCCCTCTACGGATCAGGCTACAACGTCAACATCAAGATATTCAACGACCTCCAGCACACCATCACCGGATGGCCCGGAGGCAAGCCCAACGCCGACGACACATACCGCCCCGAGCGCGCCAACCCCTACCCCAAGCGCGTCATCGTATTCTCTCCCCACCCCGACGACGACGTGATCTCAATGGGCGGAACACTCAAGCGCCTCGTTGACCAGAAACACGACGTACACGTGGCCTACGAAACCTCAGGCAACATAGCCGTAGGCGACGAAGACATGATGCGCTACGTGATGCTCATGGACGGCATAGCCGACAAATTCGGCATCAACACCCCCGACTGGAAAACCAAGAGCGCCGAAATCCGATCATTCGTGGCCAAGAAAGCCGCCGGCGACATGGACACCCCCGACATCCGCTACTTCAAGACCATGATCCGCCAGGCCGAAGCAACCGGAGCCTGCAACTACGTAGGAGTCAAGCCCGACCACATCCACTTCCTCCGGCTCCCATTCTACGAGACCGGAACCATCAAGAAAGGCGACCTCTCCGAAGCCGACATAGCAATCGTCCGCGACCTCATCCTCTCCGTCAAGCCCCACCAGATATTCGTGGCAGGCGACCTCGCCGACCCCCACGGCACCCACCGCGTGTGCACCGATGCCGTACTCGCCGTAATCGACGAGCAGAAAGACGAAGAGTGGATGAAAGACTGCCGCATATGGATGTATCGCGGAGCATGGGCCGAATGGGAAATCGACCACATCGAAATGGCTGTCCCCATCTCCCCCGAAGAGCTCCGCTTCAAGCGCAACTCCATCCTCAAACACCAGAGCCAGATGGAAAACGCACCATTCCTCGGCAACGACGACCGCCTCTTCTGGCAGCGAGCCGAAGAGCGCAACCGAGGCACCGCCCAGCTCTACGAAGGACTCGGCCTCGCCTCCTACGAAGCCATCGAAGCCTTCGTCGAATACCACCCCATCCGCTGATCCCACCTATCCGCATAGATCGCCCCGGAGCCATCATCGCTCCGGGGCGATCATTTTTCTCCCATCCAGCCGTCAATAAATTTGGTTTGTGACAAATAATTAAGTAGCTTTACAGTCGCATGAGGCCCACATCTCCTCATCAGCCAATCACTACCATGACACGAACCGCCCGTCTGATCCTTTCCCTCACACCCGTCATGTCACTCCTCCTTGCTTCTTGCGCCGACAAGAGCGCCGACTCAACCGATTTGCCACACATCGACTGGAGCGCCTCAATCGACCGTCACACAATCGACATCAACGACTACGCCGACATCGAATACATCCCCTTGGAGACAACCGACGAGAGCGTCTTTTCATTCGGACTCAGCTTCGGCATCAACGACAGCCTGATTGTGGCTTCCGACATCATGGCCCACCGCTTCCTCTTCTTCGACCGTCAGGGCCACTTCATCCGATCAGTCGACCGCTTCGGCAATGGGCCCGGCGAATACCCCTTCATGTCATATGCGCTCATCGACATCAACCAAAACGAAATTTATGCCATCAATGGCCGTAAAAACATATTCACCTACGATCTCGACGGCAACCTGAAAAGAAGTGCAGTCCCGGCCGACAAACTATGGCTCACATCATCAACCGACAACTACGACGACGACCACTTCATCACCTGGGACAGCGACGGAGTCCAGATAGAGCCACTCGCCGACAATGAAAAGCCCTACCGCTATCATCTCATCAACAAGAAGACAGGCGAGAAAACCAACCTGCCCCTTGCCGTGTCCCATCCCTTAGGCGGCTCCCAGACCTTCCACCTCGGAGGCAACCAGGCGCAAGCCGTGACATTGGGGCTGGAGCCGATGGTGCGCAGCCACAACGGATTCATCATCAGCGACCTTGCCACAGACACCCTCTACGAATATGCAGCCGGTGCCCTTACCCCCATAGCAGTGTTCGACAATATCGACCGCCAACGTGCCATACCCGACCGCGTGTCAGTCAAATTCGCCTCCGGCCGCTACATAGCCCTCGAATACACCCGCATCCTTAGCGTCACCGCCAACCACATAGAAGTCGACGAAGAAGTGTCGGGCTACTACCTCTTTGACCGTCAGACAGGACAGATCCACAAATTTGACATGCGCCATCCCTACCTCGCCGAAGGCACCCCCGACGGATCGCTCACCTATCGCCCCACAACAGGCCCCGAAAACACTTTCTGCTACACCATCCCCTCAGAACGACTGTTTGATTACCACGAAGAAGGCCGTCTGCGCCCCGAAGTCGAATCAATAGTCAACCGGCTCGACGACGAAGCCAACCCCATCCTCGCCATCGTCAGATTCAAAGAGTAACCACCTCCATCACCCTCCCATGCGCCCTTCCGCGACGCCAACCCGGCGCGTAGCGCCCAAAGCCGCGTGGCGGCGCACCTGAAGGGTAGCCACGGGCAAGAGCGCGCGTAGCCGCCGCAGCCCGTGGATAAAAGCGCGAAAAAGAAATTGCTCAGCGTCAGCCGAGCCCCCCACCGCGACGCCCTCGCGCCGCCCAAGGGGCTCGGCTGACGCTGAGCGACGCCGCGGGGCTCCGCGCTGACCCGCGGCTGCGGCGGCTACGCGCGCTCTTGCCGCGGGCTACCCCCAAGGTCCGCCCCCAAGGGGGCTTCGGGCGCTAACGCGCCATCTCCCCTCGCCCAACCCCACGCCCCATCTACCCGCAAAATCGCCCACCATCGCGCCCCATCACGCCTCGCTCAAACCCCGCGACGCACCTACGCGCAAGAGCGCACTCTCCCGCGACGCCCGCCGCGCTCATCCAGCGACGCTATCGCGGCTTCGGGCGCCCAATCCGGGGGGTGGTGAGCGTTTTTGCAGTTTTAGCCGGTTTTTCTTGGCGGTTTGGCGCGGATTGTCTATTTTTGTAAACTACACTCTTTATATCCATCCTCTAACCCGCCACGCCAGCCATGACCCTTGCCGAGGAGAATGCCCTTGTCGAATCGGAGTTCAACGACCTCCTCCAGGGCTATATCAACAGCAACCACCGCAAAAAGGTGGAAATGATCGAGCGGGCCTTCCGATTCGCGCGAAAGGCCCACAAGGGTGTGCGCCGACGCTCGGGCGAGCCTTATATCCTCCACCCCATCGCAGTGGCCAAGATTGTAAGCCGCGAGATCGGCCTTGGCTCAACATCCATCTGCGCTGCCTTGCTCCACGATGTGGTGGAAGATACCGAATATACCGTCGAAGACATCGAAGGCCAGTTCGGATCCAAGATTGCCCGCATTGTCGACGGGCTCACCAAAATATCAGGTGGCATTTTCGGCGACAAGGCTTCTGTCCAGGCCGAAAACTTCCGAAAACTCCTCCTCACCATGAGCGAGGATATAAGAGTGGTGCTCATAAAGATGGCCGACCGACTGCACAATATGCGCACCCTCGGCTCGATGGCCCCCAACAAGCAATACAAGATCGCCGGCGAAACTCTCTATATCTACGCCCCTCTGGCCCACCGCCTCGGCCTGTTTCCCATCAAGACCGAGCTCGAAGATCTGAGCTTCAAATATGAGCACCCGGCCGAATATGCCCGCATAGCCGGCCTTATCAAGCAGAGTGAGAGCCGACGCAACTCCATCTACAACGACTTCTCCGCCCCCATCAAGGAGAGCCTTGCCAAGATGGGACTCAAATATGAGGCTAAAGCGCGGCTAAAAAGCGTCTACTCTATCTGGCGCAAGATGGAGACCAAGCATGTGCCCTTCGAGGAGGTCTATGACCTATATGCCATGCGCATTATCTTCGACTGCGACGACCCCACCCAGGAAAAAGCTACCTGCTGGCAGATATACTCCGCCATAACCGACCTCTACCGTCTGCACCCCGACCGCACTCGCGACTGGATATCGGCACCCAAAGCCAATGGCTACCAGGCCCTCCACCTCACCGTCATGGGCCCCGACGGCAATTGGATCGAGGTGCAGATCCGCTCACGGCGCATGGACGAGATTGCTGAAAAAGGGTTTGCGGCCCACTGGAAATACAAAATCGGAGGAGAAAGCGACGAGGAGAGCGAGCTCAATGTGTGGCTCCGGACCATCAAGGATATCCTCGACGACCCAAATCCGAGCGCCATCGACTTCCTCGACACCCTCAAGCTCAATCTATTTGCATCAGAGATTGTGGTGTTCACCCCCAAAGGAGAACTAATAACACTCCCGACAGGTGCAACAGTGCTCGACATGGCCTATACCCTCCACTCACAGATCGGCGACAAATGTATTGCCGGAAAGGTCAACCACAAGCTCGTGCCTCTGAGCCATCGTCTCAGCTCCGGCGATCAGGTCGAAGTGCTCACCTCACGCAGCCAGACGCCAAAGCCCGAGTGGCTCGCCTTTCTCGCAACGGCCAAAGCAAAAACCAGGCTCAAAGCAGCACTCCGCCGCATCCAGCAGCCCGACATAGAGCGCGGACGGTCAATCATCGCCGACTATCTCAGCGAGCGCCAGTCTGAGCCCACCAATGAGATCCTCACCAAAATGATGGCCTATTACCATGTCACCACACGTGATGACCTCTACCTTCGCCTCGGCAGAGGCGACATCTCGCTCGACGGCTATATCCTACGCCCCGCAAAGGACTCCGATAAGAGCCTCTTCAAAAAAATTCTCCGGTTTGGCCGCCGCAAAGACGACTCCGAGCCCGGCAGCGACGCTCCCGCCCCATCCCCGGCCCGGATCAACACCAAGGAGATATATCACCTCCACTGCGGAGGAGCCGACCAGAACTTCATCTTTCCCGACTGCTGCCGTCCCATCCCCGGCGACGATGTGATGGGATTTATCAACGACGCCGGGCAAGTCGAGGTCCACTCCCTCACATGCCCCCGCGCGCAGGTGCTCAAAGCCAGCTTCGGCAACCGCATCCTCGCCACGGCTTGGGACGTAGTGCAGCAGAAATTCCGCGCCGAAATACTCATTGGTGGTATCGACCGCCACGGCATATTGTCGGAACTCACCGCAATGATTTCCACCCAGCTCGGCATCGACATCAGAGCACTCAACATAGCCGCCGACAAGGAAGTGTTTGAGTGCCGGCTCGGTGTGATGGTCGACGACACCGGTGCTGTCGACTCACTTTGCGCCAAAGTAAAGAAAATAAAGGGCGTCAAGAGCGCCGTCAGAGTATCTTAAACCCTACTTGCTCCTACGTTGTTATGAACAATCAGCCTTCGACTCCCTCCTCAACAGCGGCACCAACCTCCCCCCGCAAACAGTCTGAGACAGGAATCATGTCCGACTTCTGGATCAATTCATGGATCAAATGGGTAATACTGGGGATGGCTGTCATAATCATAGGCTACTGCCTCCCGCGCGACACCGCCAGCAACTACAACTACGAGGAAGGGCGCCCGTGGAACTACTCCCTCCTCACAGCCCCCTTTGATTTTGCCGTAAGGCCCGACTCCGCAACCGTCAGGGCTGCCAAAGACAGCATCAACCGCATCTTCGAGCCTATATACGAGCGCGACGCTTCGGCCGACAAGCTGCTTATCAGCGAGGTGAGCCGTCGCATCGAAGAGAGCCCCGACGTCAACCTCTCGCCCGGGGAGCGAAACAGACTCCTCAACGCCATCCGGCGAGTAACCGAAGGAGGAATAGTCAGCCCGGAGACTTATGCCGACATTAAGGCCGGACGGCTCAAGACCGTAAGGATGATCCACAACAACACCACCGTGTCGATCCCCACCACCAACTACCTCTCGGCAAGAGCCGCCTACAGCCGCCTCGACTCCATACTCTCCGACACCCGCTACCGCGACGCGATTGCCGCCGTGCATCTCCCCGAGCTGCTGCACCCCAATGTGGTGCTCGACACTGTGGCAAATACCCGCATGCTTGAGGAGCGCTACCGTGTGGCAACAGCCTCGTCAAAGGTCTACGTCAAAGGGGAGCGCATCATCGACCGGGGCGAAGTGGTCGACGGCGAAAAGATCCTTGCCCTGAAATCGTTTGAAGCCGAGATTGCCGAGCGCGGAACCGCCGACGAGACCTCATCGTTTATTCCCGCTTTCGGACGGATCCTCTATCTACTCCTGCTGTTCGGCAGCCTCTACGCATTCCTGTTCATCTACCGCCGCGACTACTTCAACAATCCCCGCACCATAGCGTTTCTGATGATTATCATCACGGGATTCATTCTCTTCGGACTTCTTATGGCCGCCACCTTCCCCTCCGGCATCTACCTCGTGCCTTTCACAATGGTGGCCATAATATCTCTGGTTTTCCTCGACTCACGCACAGCCTTCTTCTCCTACAATGTGGCGATCCTCGGCGCTGCTATCGTTGCCACATTCCCCCTCGAGTTCATATTCCTGCAGTGGGTTGCCGGAGTGATGGCCGTCAACTCCATCCGCGAGCTATCAAAACGCTCCGAACTCATACGCACCGCCCTCCTCGTGTTCGGAGCCTACTCGGTGAGCTTCGTCGCAATGGAGATAATCCAGAGCGGGTCCCTCGCCCACCTCTCCGTAAGGATGTTCGGCTACTTCGCCATCAATGCAGTCTTCATCTCCTTTGCCTACATACTCGTGTTTGTGCTCGAAAAGATTTTCGGCTTCACATCGAGGGTGACTCTCGTGGAGCTCTCCGACATCAATCACCCACTCCTCAAGGAGCTCTCTGAAGAATGTCCCGGAACATTCCAGCACTCAATGGCCCTGTCAAATCTCGCCACCGCTGCCGCAAACCGCATCGGCGCCAAGGTGCAGCTCGTCCGTGCCGGAGCCCTCTACCACGACATAGGCAAGCTGTCCAATCCCGCATTCTTCACCGAAAACCAGCATGGTGTCAACCCCCACGACGCCCTCGATCCCATGCAGAGCGCCAAGATCGTGATCGGTCACGTGACCGAAGGGCTCAAGCGCGCCGAGAAAGCCAAGCTCCCAATGGTGCTCCGCGACTTCATCACCCAGCACCACGGCGCCGGAACTGCCCGATATTTCTACACCACCTACTGCAACAGCCACCCCGACGAGATTGTCGATCCTGCTCCATTCACTTATCCCGGCCCCAATCCCACATCGCGCGAAGCATCGATATTAATGATGGCCGATGCGGTGGAAGCCGCGTCGCGCTCGCTCTCCGACCACTCCCGCGAGGCAATCGCAACCCTCGTCAACCGTATCATCGACACCCAGATCAACGAAGGCCTCCACAACGACTCGCCCATATCATTCCGCGACATACGCGACATCAAAGACACCTTCATATCCCGCCTCGCTACGATGTTCCACGGACGCATACCCTATCCCGAACACAAAAAGAGCGGAACCCAACCGCCGGCCTCTTCCCCAGCCACCGGGCAGCCCAACGATCAAAAGCAATCCTAACCCCAACCTCTCTCTTATGCGACTCCTGATATCTCTGTCGGTAATCATCATCAGCGCCCTCACTGCGGGCGCCCAATCGCTCATTGACAATCTCCCGCGGGAGCGACCCGACATCGACTCAATCTACTCCGAGATCACCGACCGCACTTCCCCCTACTATTACCCTCGCCTGATGGAGGAGTTTGAGCGGAACGATACCACCATGAAGCTCGACAAGTACCGCAGGCTCTACCTCGGCGCCATGCTCTCGGAAGACTACGACGCCTACCGACCCTCGGCCTATCAGGCCGCCGACCCTTCGGCCCTGCTCAACCGCGCAATGCTCACCCGTGCCGAGTGCGATACCGTAATCAAATACTCCTCGGCTGCCTTGGCCGACAACCCGTTTGATCTGGTGCAGATGATCAATCTGTCGCGTGCTCTGCGTGCCCGCGGACGCACCTCGCTGGCCGACATCTGGAACTATAAGGTAAGGCTGCTGCTCATGGCAATCCTATCCACCGGCACCGGCACCGACGAGGAAAACGCCTGGTTTGTCATCGAGCCCCAGCATGAATATATCCTGCTCAATGCCCTCGGACTAACAGCCAAGAAGCATATCTTCATCGAGCCTTGCTACGAATATATCTCCGTGGCCGATGCCGAAGGCCATAACCTCGGCGGTTTTTACTTCAATATCGCCACACCCCTCGAAGAATACTGGCGCAAGCATCCCCAGGAATAATCCCCCTTCCACGTCAATCCATCCTTATCTCCAATGCCTAAATTAGTATCTCTGATCGCCGCTGGCTTTCTGGCCCTCGGCACCTTTCAGGCAGCCGCAGCCGTAGTGGCCGACACTCTTACCCTGCAGTCGCCCAAGCTACCCCAGCCCATGAAAGTGACCGTAGCCGCCCCCGACGGCCCAGGTCCATATCCCACCCTCTACTTGCTCAACGGCTATGGCGGCGATTACCGCAAATGGCCCGAACTGGCCGACATCGACTCGATTGCCCGTACAAAGGAGTTGATCGTGGTGTGTCCTTCGGGCATGAACTGCTGGTACTGGGACTCACCCGCCCAACCTGAGATGCAGATGGAGAGCTTCATCACCGGCGAGCTCGTGCCCGCTATCGACTCTCTCTATCCCACCATCGCCCGCCCCGAATCGCGCGCCATTACCGGATTCAGCATGGGCGGCCACGGCGGTCTGTGGCTCGCCATGCGCCACCCCGACATATGGCGCCACGCCGGAGCCACAAGCGGCGGCGTCGATATCCGCCCCTTCCCCGACTCCTGGCGCATGGCCCATTGGCTCGGCAAGCGCGACTCAGTGCCCGAAGTGTGGGACACTCACACCGTGATGACCCTCGCCGAGACGCTTCCCGACTCCACCCTCCGGTCGCTCGACATATTCTTTGACTGCGGCACCGACGACTTCTTCTACGGTGTCAACTGCGCCCTCGACTCCGTGCTCTCGCGCCGCCACATCCCCCATGTATATGCCACATATCCCGGCGCCCATACCGGCCCCTACTGGAGCAAATCCATTCACCCGCAGGTCGACCATTTCGCCAAAACGCTTACCCGCACAACCTCCGATACTTCAGCCATGACAGCCACCGTAATCGACTTCGACAATCCCCGCATGCGTCTCTTTCTGCCCGACAGAGCCATTGCCACCGGCCGGGCCGTGGTGTGCTGCCCCGGTGGCGGCTACTCCATGGTGGCCACCGACCATGAAGGATATGCCTGGGCTCCGTTATTCAACAGTCTCGGCATCGCATTTGCCGTTGTCGACTACAACCTCCCCGGCGGCGACCCCACCATACCCATGAACGATGTCGAAAAAGCATTTGGCATACTGACTGACCATGCCTCGGAGTGGGGCATCAACCCTGATGACATAGGTATAATGGGTTTCTCTGCCGGCGGGCACCTTGCTTCGACCATGGCAACTCACCCTACCGATGCGTGCTCTCCAGCCTTCCAGATCCTTTTCTACCCCGTGATCTCGCTCGATGATAGGATAACCCACAGCGGCACACGACGCGGATTTATCGGCGACAAACCGTCGCGCAAACTCGTCGGCCAATGGTCGGCCGACAAAGCAGTGAAGCCCGGAGTAGCCCCGGCATATATCGTGCTAAGCGGCGACGATCGCGCTGTGCCCCCCGTCAACAGCTTCAACTACTACTCGGCCCTGCGTCAGGCCGGCACTCCCGCCGAAATGATAGTGCTCCCCGACGGAGGCCACGGCTGGGGCTTCAACCCATCCTCGCCCCACCACTCCACAGTGGTCGAATCGCTACGTTCATTCCTCACCCGTCGCTGATTCCCTCTCCGCCACAATAAGCCGATGGCCGGAGCCTGAGATGCAGGTTCCGGCCATCGGCTTATTCCGGTCTGTGACCCGGCGGGGGGTCACACATTGAAGAGGAAGTGGAGGATATCGCCGTCCTGCACCACATACTCCTTACCCTCGACGCCCATCTTGCCGGCGGCCTTCACGGCAGCTTCGGAGCCGAGGCCCACATAGTCGTCATACTTGATCACCTCGGCGCGGATAAATCCCTTTTCAAAGTCGGTGTGGATGATGCCGGCACATTTCGGAGCCTTCGACCCGCGCATGAATGTCCAGGCGCGCACCTCGTCGGGGCCCGCAGTGAAATAGGTCTGAAGATCGAGCAGAGAATAAGCGGCGCGTATCAGACGGCTCACGCCGCTCTCGCTCAGCCCTATCTCGGCCAGAAACTCCTGACGCTCCTCCCATGTGTCGAGCTCCGCGATATCAGCCTCGGTGGCAGCGGCCACAATGAGCATCTGGGCATTTTCACCCTCTATGGCCTTGGCCACAGCCTCGGTGTAGGCGTTGCCGGTAGCGGCCGACGCATCATCGACATTGCACACATAGAGCACCGGCTTGGAGGTGAGAAGGAAGAGCTCGCGGGCAAAACGCTGCTCATCGACAGTATCGTGCTCCACCGAGCGGGCGGGGAGACCCTTGTCGAGCGCCTCCTTGATGCGTGCAAGCACTTCATACTGCATCTTGGCTGTCTTATCGCCGCCGGTCTGAGCCTGCTTCTGAGTGCGGGCAATCCGGCTCTCTATTGTCTCAAGATCCTTAAGGAGCAGCTCGGCATCGATGATCTCCTTGTCGCGCACCGGGTCGACCGACCCGTCGACATGAGTTATATTGTCGTCGTCGAAGCAACGGAGCACATGTATTATGGCATCGGTCTCGCGTATGTTGGCCAGAAATTTATTGCCGAGGCCCTCGCCCTTGCTCGCGCCCTTCACAAGGCCGGCTATGTCGACAATCTCTACCGTGGCGGGCACCACAGATTTAGGCTGACACATCTCCACGAGTTTGGTCAGCCGGTCGTCGGGCACCGTGATCACTCCCACATTGGGTTCGATGGTGCAGAAAGGGAAGTTGGCCGACTGGGCCTTTGCATTGCTCAGACAATTGAAGAGTGTTGACTTTCCCACATTTGGGAGGCCGACTATGCCGCATTGGAGTGCCATGATGATATGATTGGGGTAGTTTGGATGGTTGTGTTGTTACTTATTGAATATCTGCTTTATAGCATAGTGCACGTCGCGAAGCAATGCCCGCGCCGGCGTTATGATCGGTTTGAATGTCTCGGTATCGACGGGCGTGAAGAGGCTCAGTGCTTCCGGGTAGCAGCTTATCTCTATCGTCGGGCCAAGCTGACGTGGCTCGCCGTCGAGGTGGGCCGGGCCGGGGCCGTTGCGCTCGATCGTCACTTCGCTTGCTTGAAAAGTGTGGATGAGCATATTGCGCTCAATAAATCCTGTCAGCAGATCCACACCCACAAGAGCTGTGGTGAGGGGCGACCCGTAATGTATCACTGTCACATCGAGCAGGCCGTCGGTCATCGAGGCGTGAGGTGCTATGTAGGCGTTGTTGCCATACTGCGAGGCATTACACACCGCCACGAGAAATGCTTTGTCGGTCATCACCTTGCCCGCAGCCCTGATGGTGTAGGTCTCGGGATGATACGACATATATTCCAGAAAGGTGTTGCGGAGATATGTCAGCCGACCGCGTCGGCCGGCCTTGTCAAATTTGGCCGACACTGCCGCATCGAAGCCTACCCCGAAGGTGCAGAAAAATGGCGATCCATCGGCCGTGCCATAGTCGCAGCGCTCTATATGCCCTGAGGCTATCACATCTACAGCTCCGGCAGGATCCATGGGGATATTGAGATGGCGAGCCAGTCCGTTGCCCGACCCGCAGGGTATGATACCCAAAGCTGTAGAAGTATTGAGCAGCGCTCCGGCAGTCTCGTTGATCGTACCGTCGCCTCCTGCAGCGATCACTGTGGTGACACCGCGTGCAGCCGCTTCCGATGCGAGTATATGGGCCGAGCCACGCCCGCTGGTATAGGCTACCTCGGGACGGAAACCGAGCCGCGTGGTCACCATCTCCTCTATGCCCCGCTTCGAGTCGGTTCCCGCTTTGGGATTGATAATAAGTAGTGTCGTAGTGCTGTCCATTTGAGTCTGCAAAATTAGCGATAATTGTTGTAACTTCGGCCAAAATACCTACCTTTGCAACCATCGACCCCTATTAATCCCCCATATGTCACAAGAAATAATGCGGATAGCGGCCTCTTTCTGCCGCCGCCATCCGGCATGGGCTGTCATGATTGCCGCGGCTGTGATGCTGGTGATCCCCGCCGCCCTCACTCCATTCAACACAAAAGGCGAGCCGCGCGAGGCCATCGTTGCCCTTTCGATGCTAATGAGCGGCGATTGGGTGCTTCCTGTTAGTTTTGGCGCCGATATTCCCTACAAGCCCCCATTTCTGGCATGGATGATTGCTATGCTGTCGCTCCCCTTCGGTAGTGTGAGCGAGCTCACTGCGCGCCTCCCGAGCATACTGGCCTGTATGGCCATTGGTGCCACTGTGGCTTCATTTGTGAGGCGTGATATGGGATGGAGCGGTGGCCGGGCCTTTGCCGCCGCCCTTCTTACCATCACCACGGTCGAAGTGTGGAGGGGCGCCGGTGCCTGCCGCGTCGACATGGTGCTCACGGCGGCAATAACCGGTGCGTGTGTCACCCTCTACCGTCTGGCGCTCTACGGTGGGGTGGGACGGTTTGCCGGAGCTGTGGCCCTGATGACGGTGGCTGTGCTCACCAAAGGGCCTGTGGGCATGGTGCTCCCTTGTCTGATTATAGCCGTGTGGGCAATTGGCGCCCGTCTCGGGAGCCGACGCTTCTGGACCCTCGCCGCCATTGTAGCAGCTGCCGCATTGCTGAGCCTCGTGATTCCGGCATGGTGGTATGCCGAAGCATACCGCCGGGGTGGGAGAGAGTTTCTCGACCTCGCGATGGAGGAAAATTTCGGCCGCATGACTGGCACCATGAGCTATGCCAGCCACAACAATCCATGGTGGTATAATCTCCAGACTCTCGTGGCCGGACTTCTGCCCTACACCCTCATTCCTGTACTCGCTCTCTTTGAAGTGCGACGCCCTTCCGGCTCCCGCATCTTTCGCAATATGGGCCGGGCATCTCTTCTGGCTGTGGCGGCGTGTGTGGTCACGCTCGTGTTCTACACCATCCCGTCGAGCAAGCGCAGTGTGTATCTTCTACCCATTTACCCGTTCATCGCTCCCGGCCTGCTCTGGTTGTGGGAGTGGCTTGCCATCCGGTCGCCCAAGGTTGAGCGGCTGTTCGGATCGTTGATCACCATTGTGGCGGTCGTGGTGGCCGTAGCACTCCTTGCCGCCCCATTCCAGCCATGGCTCAGTGAGGTGAGTCTGATAGCCTCCCTGCTATCAGCTGTCGCAGTGGGCACCGTGGTGATCATAGCCCGGCACAGCGGCCCTGTCAAATCGACTTTGGCCATGATAGCCACCATCTACACGGCCATCGGCATAGCCATACTCCCCCCCGTGATGACAGCCAAGACCGACCGCGGCATGGCCTGCACCGTGGCCGCAACCGCCGGGCCTGCTGATCCAGTGTGGGAGCTGATCACCGACGATCCGCTCCTACGCTATTACACGATCGGCTTCTACCTCTCCGACCGCATCCGCCAACTCCCCGATGAGATACCGGCAGGAGGCGGATGGCTGCTCACATCGCCCGACGATGCCGCCGCATATCTTGCAGCACATCCAGGCATAAGCCTTACACCCGTCGCCGAGAAGCGCAAGAGCTGCGACACCCGCCGCCCCATGGCCCTATACCGGCTCGACAATACCAACTCAATTCATTCCTCCGACCGATGATTTCACTCCCCCGCCTCATCGCCGCATGGGCGATGCTCCCGCTTCTCACATCCTGCGCCTCCGGCTCATCAGCATCAAACGATGCAGCCGTGCCCGACTCAATAGCCAATGCCTACAAAGCTGATGGCTACACCCTCGTGTGGCACGACGAATTCGACGGGCCCTCAACCGTACCGTCGCCCGACTCCTACATAATTCCCACCCGGGGCAATTCGGCCTGGGCCCGCTTCATATCCTCGCGCCCCGGGCTCATGGAAGTGGCCGACGGAGTGCTGTCGATGCGCTGCAAGCCCAATCCCGACTCTCTCCGGAGCGAGGCCGATCCGGGCGCCATGGTGAGCGGTGCCATATGCACCCGGGAGCGATTCTCATTCAATGGCGGACGTATCGAAGCCCGAATGCGTGTTGAAGGGCATCCCGGATCTTTCCCCGCCTTCTGGCTCATGCCTGTGAGCCAGCCCGACGGGTGGCCCGTGTCGGGCGAAATCGACATCTTTGAGTCGATCAACGACGAAAACATCGCCTATGCCACACTCCATACCGGGCGCTCTGGGGGCGATGACATAAATACCCCCGGCTATCAGGTCCCCGCCACAATCGCCGATTGGCATGTATATGGTCTCGACTGGGACACCGACTCCATGCACTTCACCCTCGATGGCGAAGTGAGAGGAAGTGTGTCGCGATCCACAGTCAGAGAGGGCCTTTGGCCGTTTCCCGACAATGAGTTTTACATCATCCTCAATCAAAGCGTAGGGATGGAAGGGGGATGGGCGCAACCTGCCGACACCACCCATACATATCTCACCGAAGTAGACTGGGTACGCGTGTACCAACGCCCCGGCCACACCGCTACTGGAGCAGCCACATCACCATCACCCGTCAGCCGGTGAGACAAGGCCTCCGGCAATCAATAATAATTTACAAAATTGAGCCGCGTGTCCCCTTTTTATCTCACCGACCGCTACAATGTTGAAATAAAATAGTATATTTGCCGGAAGTAACATCAATCTCCTAACACCCTTAACAACTACCCATGGAATTTGAAAAGATCACGGGTCTTATCGATGCCCCGTTCACTCCCTTCACTCCCGAAGGCGACCTCAACCTCGAACCCATTCCCGCCTATGCCAATATGCTCCGTGCCAACGGCATGAAGGGCGTGTTTATCAACGGCTCATCGGGTGAAGGCTATATGCTCACCGACGACGAGCGCAAGCGCCTCGCCGAAGCCTGGATCGCCGCCGTGGGCAAAAACGATCCCGACTTCAAGGTGATAGTCCATGTGGGCTCTTGCTGCCTCCGCTCCTCGCGCGAGCTCGCCCGCCACGCTGCCGAGATAGGCGCATGGGGCATCGGCGCCATGGCTCCCCCCTTCCCCAAGATCGGCCGTGTCGAGGAACTTGTGAAATATATCGAAGAAATAGCTTCGGCTGCTCCCGAGCTCCCCTTCTACTATTATCATATCCCCGCCTTCAACGGCGCTTTCCTCCCCATGCTCGACCTCCTCAAGGCTGTCGACGGCCGCGTACCCAACTTTGCCGGCATCAAATACACCTTCGAGAGCCTCTATGAGTACAATCAGTGCCGCCTCTACGAAAACGGCAAGTTTGACATGCTCCACGGTCAAGATGAGACCATCCTCGCTTCTCTCGCACAGGGGGGCGCCCGGGGCGGTATCGGCGGCACCACCAACTACAATGGCCGCGAACTCAACGCCATCATCGAAGCTTGGAACCACGGTGACATCGAAGCCGCCCGCGAGCATCAGAACTTCTCGCAGGAGGTGATCAACGTGATCTGCCGCTACCGTGGCAACATCGTGGGCGGAAAACGCATCATGAAGCTCATCGGACTCGACCTCGGTCCCAACCGAGTGCCTTTCCGCAACATGACCGACGAAGAGGAAGAAAAGATGCGCGAGGAGCTCAACGCCATCGACTTCTTCTGCCGCTGCAACAAACTCTGATCTCAGATACTTCAACTGACATATCGTTTCCCTGCCCGTATGTAGGCCGGGAAACGATATGTTGCTTTTTACACCTGGCATGAAACACCTCGCAGAAGCCTCTGTTGGCGCCTTTGTAATGCTCGCTACCTCTTGCTCCACTTCAGGCGCTGGAGACACTGCCGCTATGCAGTCGTTGGATCTTTCATCGGAAATAGTAAGACTGGCTGATGACAATCTCATTCTCGGACGCCCTCTGGCCTTGGAAAAAGTGGGTGAGTCGCTACTTGTGTCCGACATACAATCACCCTATGGACTATTATGGATCGATCTTACCGCCCGACGCAAGATGATTCCTCTGCTTCCCATCGGCGAAGGCCCCGGCGAATACGACCGGGTCAGCGTCTTGTCGATTTTTCCGGGTGACTACCCCTCCATTGGAATCTACGAAGCCAACAAAAATGTGTTCCACGAGTTCACTCTTGGCGACACTGCCGCAACGATGATCCGCGGGTTCAAACCCGAAGGAAACGCATGGGGGTTAACCCCACTTGCCAATGGCCGCTATGTGACCATCGGCAGCTACGACAACCATTATGACCTCTTCACCCTCTACGACAGCGAGGGACATCTGACCGGACGCTACGGCAACCGCCCTATGCCTGATGAGGTCAAAGATTTGCCTCCGGTGGCAGCCACTGCCGCATATCAGTATATGCCCCTCGTATCGCCCGACGGCACACGCGTTGCAGCAATACCATCCATGGGCGAGGCAGCAGCATTCTACAAGGTGAGCGGCGACTCGCTTGTTGAGGTGGCTGAATTTTTCAACAAGGTAGCCGATGCTGACCACAACTTCCGCAATGGGGAATATTATGGCGTTTCGGGCCATGTTCCCATGGGGTTTATAGCCAGCTCATCCAACGACAAGGGGGTATACATACTCACATCCTCACTCCCTATGTATAACGACAAGAATGAGTTTGACTCCGAATGTTTTACCGGGAGCAGGATCATTGTATATGACTGGGATGGCAACCAGACCGGCGAGTATAATCTCGACCGGCGCGTGAAAATATTCACGGCTCCCGACGACAATGGCGTGATTTATGCCATAACAGAGGATAATTGCGATCCGACAATCATATCATTTACCATCCCCGGCTATAACGACTGAGCCGGCTATCATAAAAAGATTACGGGCGGGAGCTATGTGTCGCACACGGCTCCCGCCCGATTTGGGGGTATCTATCTATCAATCTATCAC
>CAJTUF010000013.1 GCA_910579675.1 uncultured Muribaculaceae bacterium
ATTTAGGTTATCGCCCTCAATTTACGAAAAATGTGCCAAGAGCACGGTATCTAAAGGCAGATAAGTTGCGGCGGCCTTGACCTTTTTATTCTGCCGGTGTAAAAATCCCAAGATTTTTATGTACTTTTGCAGCAGTCAATCACCCTTCAATATGCCACGACTCCTCAAAGCCGCAATCATCAGCCATATCAAGAAGCTGCTCCGCAGGCTCGTGTCGGGAGTGCGCGCGAAGTGCCTGCCCCCTCCACCTGCCCATCCCAGCGGAGGCATCTCCTCGCCGTGCGCTGAGACTACAGTGAGCTACCGCATGGTGACAGGGGGAGCCGGCACCGGCAAGAGCTTATTGCTTAAAGCCGAGGCTGCGGCGATAGCCAAAAACCCGCGACGAAGACTTCTGGTGATCACCACTTCGGAGCGTGAGGCCACAGCAATAATGGCCTCTAATATCGGGTGCGCCGGGAAACATAGTTGTTTTGTTGGATCGGCGCGGGCGTTGATCTGCTCCCTCCTCCCCGTACATCTGCTCTGCGCCGACGAAGAGCTGCTTCCACTCCTGCTCGACCATCTCGCCTCGGTCCCGACCCCCGACCTGCCTCTATATACCGACATTTTGATCGACGACACCCAAAACCTCTCCCCTACTCTGCTGCGGCTGCTCGACCGGCTGGCTCATCCCGACGGGTGTCGGGTGGTTTATTTCGCCGACCCTGCCCAGGCCATATTCGGCTTTGCCGGCGCCGGGAGCGACACCCTCGCGCTCCTGCGCGCCCGCTCCGGCACCCGGGTGGCGAGGCTGAGGCTCCGCCATCGGCCCGCGCCGGTGGTGGCTGAACCTATTGTCACGTCCGAAAGTAACCATGTAGTGGAGCTGGCAGTA
Organism: uncultured Muribaculaceae bacterium; assembly: GCA_910579675.1. Classification (GTDB taxonomy): domain Bacteria; phylum Bacteroidota; class Bacteroidia; order Bacteroidales; family Muribaculaceae; genus Paramuribaculum. The sequence continues at coordinate 878 of CAJTUF010000013.1, forward strand.
GATGCGGCCACAGAGGCACTGAAAAATGGTGGGAGCGTTGCACTACTCACCCGCACCAACGCCGAGGTCGCCGAAGCCGCCGCCATCCTCTCCTCCCGGGACATCGCCCACACTGTGTTGTCGGCTCGTCTGGTAGCGGTCGATTCCCCCGTTCCACCTCACGACAGGGAGCGGTGGCGACACTACGCGCTGCGGCAGGCCGACCTCACAGCCACTCTTCCCGATGGGGTGACGGTGGGCACCGTCCATACCTTCCGTGACCGCACGGCCAATCATGTCATAGCGCTCGACACTGCCCCATTCACTCTGCGTGGGACATCGGCTAAAGCCGAAGATAGGCGTCGGATAGCCACCGCCATAGCCCGTGCCACCTCAACCGCGCAGCTGGTGAAGCTCATTCCCTACACCTGACAGAGCCTTCCCCCTGCCACGATAGCCCCGTTGGAGTAGTGAACAACGCACGATGTCAATGTGCGCAAAGGCCTCACCGCTCAATTAGTTAAACAACTGCGACTATACGGCTTTCAGAGACTCTCCACGAAGCATCCTCCAGGCGACAATGGCCGCAACGATGATGAGCGCGCGTAGCCGCCAAGCCGCTGCAGCGGCGCTCCTTGATGATAGCCTCGGGCAAGAGCGTGCGTTAGCCGCCGCAGCCCGAGGTTGGGAAGGCTTTTATAAAACGCTCAGCGTCAGCCGAGCACCAAAGCGCGACACCTCAGGTCGCCCAAGGAGCTCGGCTGACGCTGAGCATTATTTCTTCGTCTGCTTGACCCCACTCTGCGGCGACTACGCGCGCCTTTGAGTGGGGCTAACCTCAAGGTGCGCCCCTATGGGGGCTTTGGGCGCTACGCGCCGGGTAGGCGTCGTAACCCTCCGCGCAGTTGCAACACCGGCAGCGGATGCCATGGTGACCAAAATCTATGTCATGCGTCATGGCTGATGGGGTTGGAAAGAGGTTGATCGTAATATTTCATCATATCGGGCATAAATCATCAAGTTCGGCATATGTGAGCATGTGGTCATCCTCGATTATGGCGGGGGCCGCAGGTTGTGAGTCAGCCACTTCTTTGAATCTCGAGTATATTGTCTGATTGATCATATCATTGGGCATTTGATATAATAAAGCATATATCCGCACGATGGTTCAGACGGATGAGCGATGCCGCAACAAACAGACAGCCCCGGAGCCTTTGGGGCCCGGGGCTGCTTGTGCTGTGTGATAATCGCTGTCAGCGAACGATAATCTTGCTCACTTCCGAGCCCTGACGGCGGATATAGAAGCCGGGGGCCGAGGGATCGGCAACACGCACGCCGCGGAGGTCGTAGTATTCAACCGGGGCATTGCTGTTGTCGGCGCCTACGCCCGAGATTCCTGCCGATACATCGCCGCGGAATGTGCACACGATGGGAAGGCCGTTCCATGTCACATTGATGGTGAGGTTGGCGGTGCCATTGGCGGTGGTGCCGCTCACCTCAACAGTCTCGGCGGTGATAGCGCCGCCCATGACGGGGAAGTCCTTGACGGTGGCGGCATAAGTGGTGGTGCCGTCGGCCGAGGTGGTGGTGGCTACATTCTCAACCTTGATCTCACCGAGATCGCCCATATCGCCGAGCGAGAGATTGGGGAGAAGCACGGTGGCTTTGTCGTCGGCGGTGGGGATGATGAGGATGGTTGCATCTTCGCCTCCTTCAGAAGTGATTTCGTTGCCTGCGAGAGCTACGGTGAGCTTGCCTGTATATTCAACGCCTTCACCTGCGGGCTCAGCCTCGTGGGTGGTGATGGTGTAGATATGCTCGGCGAGGCCCTCCTCGTCGGTGCCGTCGAGGTTGGTCACGGTTATCACGATCTCGCCGTCAACCTCCTCGGCAGTGGCCTCGGCAGCAGCGCCGAGCACCGTGTATTTCACTTCGTCGAGAGCGGGAAGTTCGGCAACATGGTAGGTGTAGACGGCATCGTCGAATCCGGCGAGGGCTTCGCCGCCGATCTCAATGGCCGAGAGCTTCGACCAATACACGAGCTTGGGCTCGGCCACGGTGAGAGTGTTGCCCTGATCTATCTTGGCGGCATCGAAATAATCGTTGGCGGCAAAGATGATGTTGAGCATCTCGGGAGCTTCTTCGCTCTCATATTCAAAGGGCACTGTGAGGTTGGTCCACTCATCGGCCACTTCGGCTATTGGGCGCACAACCTTGGCCACGAGGGCAGCGCCCTCGCTCTTGGTCACTTCGCCACCCTTGGCGGTTTCCATGCCGAGGATGTTGCGGTCGCGGTTGACCATATCCACAGCGACGGGCTCGCCTGCCATGATGATATTGCCGGGCACACCAGCCTGGGTGAAGGTACCTTTCCAGAGATAGGCCACCACGGTGGCAGTCTGCTCCGATCCTTCGGCCACACTGCGCTTGAAAGCGAAGTGAACGCCGTCGGGGCGGGTGGCGAGTTCAATGCCGCCAAATGTGCCGCCATCATTTTGGGCGCCCATCACCGAGGTCGACCATGTGGTGCCGAGGGTGAAGTAGCCGGGCACGGTCTGGGTATTGAGCAGCGAGTTGGGTGAGTTTTTCACCATCACGGCATTGCCGCCGTCGATGCCTTCGGCCTTCTCGCCGGTAGAGGTGGCGCCGAGGCCGCCAATGCCAATCACGTTGGAGATAGTCCAGTCGTCGGGAGTAGTGCCCTGAGCTTTCTCATTGCCGTTTGAGGTCCAGGGGATGCAATCGACCCACTTGGCAAAATCGGCGTTGGGGAGCTGCTGAGCAGCAGCGGGCATGATGCCGGTGGCTGCAGCGGCTAATGTGAGTGAGAGGTAGATTTTTCTCATAAATTAAAGTGTTGATTGTGAGATAGCGTAATTATACGGAGCCGGGAGAGAGGGAGAGGGGCCCCGCGCCGCTCAGTCGAGAGCGGCACGGAGAAGATCGAAGGCAGCCGAGATGCCGTCGGCATCCTTGCCGCCCGCCTGGGCGAAGCCGGGCTGACCGCCGCCGCCACCCTTGATGGCTTTGGCTGCCGACCTGACTATGTTGGCGGCCGAGAGGCCATGGGCGGTGATGTCGTCAGTGAGCATCACGGTCAGTAGGGGCTTGCCGGCCACATCGGTGGTGGCGGCTATGAATGCTGTGTTGTCGGGCGAGGCCGCTCTTACGGCAAAGGCGGTGGCTTTCACGGCATCGGGCAGATTGACGCCGCGCATGGCAACCACTTTGATGCCTTGACCCGAAGTGGTGGCGCGGGCAATCATCTCCTTGGCGTTGGCGGCTATCTTCTCGCGGAAATACTCCTCGACCTGAGCGCGAAGCTCGGCATTCTCGTCGATGGCACGGTGAACGGCGGCGGCAATATCGTTGCTTCCGCCGAGCATTCCGCCCACTTCGCGCAGGGTGTCGGTCATCTTGTCGAGAGCATCCTCCACTGCGGGGCCGGTGATGGCCTCGATGCGGCGTATACCGGCGGCGATGGAGCTTTCCGACATGATGCGGATCATGCCGATGTTGCCGGTGTTGTCGACATGTGTGCCGCCGCAGAGTTCAACCGACGAGCCGTAGCGGATCACACGCACCTCCTCGCCATACTTCTCGCCGAAGAGAGCCATGGCGCCCATGGCCTGGGCCTCGGCGATAGGCACATTGCGGCGCTCGTCGCGGGCTATGGCGCGACGCACGTTGCGGTTGGCCAGATGCTCCACGCGGCGCAGCTCCTCGGGGGTCACTTTCTGGAAGTGGCTGAAGTCGAAGCGCAGCAGGTCGGGAGTCACAAACGAGCCTTTCTGCTCAACATGCTGGCCGAGCACCTCACGGAGGGCTTCATGGAGGAGGTGGGTGGCGGTGTGGTTGGCCGATGTACGGCGACGGGCCTCTTCGTCAATAGCGGCGGTGAAGGTGGCCGAGGGATCGGCGGGAAGGGTGAGCGACAGATGCACGGGGAGGCCGTTCTCGCGCTTGGTGTCGTAGATTTCGATGGTCTCGTCGTCGTTGCTCAGTGTGCCGCGGTCGCCAACCTGACCGCCCATCTCGGCATAGAAGGGGCTCACCGAGAGCACTATCTGATAAAACTCCTGTTTCTTCTGCTTCACCTTGCGGTAGCGGAGTATCTGGGTGGGAGCCGAAGTAGAGTCGTAGCCCACAAACTCGGGCTCGCCTTCGCGCACAACCACCCAGTCGGTGGCCTCAGTGGCAGCGGCATTGCGGGCGCGCTCCTTCTGGGCGGCCATCTCGGCATCAAATCCTGCATGGTCGAGTGTCATGCCGGCCTCTTTGAGGATAAGCTCGGTGAGGTCGAGGGGGAAGCCATATGTGTCGTAGAGGGTAAAGGCTTCTTTACCCGAGATCTCGGTCTTGCCGTCGCGGCGGGCTGCTGCGATTGCGGCATCGAGCAGGCGGATACCATTGTCGAGGGTGCGGAGGAATGCGTCTTCCTCCTCTTTGATCACCTTGATGATCAGATCGCGCTGGGCGGCAATCTCGGGATAAGCCTCTCCCATCGAGTCGATCAGGGTGTCGACTATGCGGTAGAGGAATGCCTGCTTCTGATCGAGGAAGGTGTAGGCATAGCGCACTGCGCGGCGGAGGATGCGGCGTATCACATAGCCGGCCTTGGCGTTGGAGGGGAGCTGCGAGTCGGCGATGGAGAAGGCGATGGTGCGCACATGGTCGGCCACCACACGCATGGCTATGTCGACCTTGGCGTCGTCGCCGTAGCGCTTGCCGGCGAGCTCGGCTATACGGCCGATAAGGGGGGTGAACACGTCGGTGTCGTAGTTGGAGGTCTTGCCCTGGAGTGCCATGCATAGACGCTCGAAGCCCATACCTGTGTCGATCACCTTGGCGGGAAGGGGCTCAAGGCTGCCATCGGCGCGGCGGTTATACTGCATGAACACGAGATTCCAGATCTCGATCACCTGCGGATGGTCGTGGTTGACGAGCTCGGCGCCCGGCTTGGCGGCACGCTCGGCGTCGGAGCGCAGGTCGATATGGATTTCGGAGCAGGGACCGCAGGGGCCGGTGTCGCCCATCTCCCAGAAGTTGTCGTGCTTGTTGCCATTGATGATATGGCTGGCAGGAAGGTGCTTCTCCCAATATCCGGCGGCCTCATCGTCGCGGCTCAGGCCCTCTTCGGGCGAGCCCTCGAATACGGTGGCATAGAGGCGGTCGGGATCGAGGCCGAGCACATCCACCAGATATTCCCATGCCCAGTCGATGGCCTCGGCCTTGAAGTAGTCGCCGAAGCTCCAGTTGCCGAGCATCTCAAACATGGTGTGATGGTAGGTGTCCATACCCACCTCCTCGAGGTCGTTGTGCTTGCCGCTTACGCGCAGACACTTCTGCGAGTCGGCCACGCGGGGATAACGCGCCGGTGCATTTCCGAGTATGATGTCTTTAAACTGGTTCATGCCGGCGTTGGTAAACATCAGCGTCGGGTCGTCCTTGACCACCATAGGGGCCGAGGGTACGATTTTATGGCCTTTCTGAGCGAAAAAATCCTTGAATGATTCGCGTATCTGCTTGGCTGTCAGCATATCTGTTTGATCTATTATTTGCGTGTGGATATGGTGCTCCGCTATAAGGGGAGCAAATCAAGGTGCAAAATTAACTTTTTTTCTCTAATTTTGCAATCTAATTGCCCCATGATGCAACGCTTAGAGAAGAATTATTACCGTATACGCGAGGTGGCCGAGATTCTCGGCATCCCGGTTACTACTCTCCGGTTTTGGGAGAAGCAGTTTACCATTATCAAGCCGCGGCGAACAACGTCGGGACAGCGGCTCTACACCCCCGCCGACATCGACAAGGTGGCCATGATATGCTATCTGGTGCGCGACAAGGGAATGAGGCTCGATGCTGCCGAGGAGCAGCTGCGGAGCAACCCCAAGGGGGTCGAGCGGGGTTCGAGGGCTCTGATGCGCCTGAGGGTGGTGCGCGCCGAGCTCGCCGAGATGATAAAGGCCATCAGATAGAGGGCCCGGCAAGACTGTAGGTGCGGTCGACACACGGCGGAAGCTCCGTGGGGTTGTGGGTCACAAACACAAGAGCCGAGCGGTCGCGGCGACACAAGGTGTCGACGGCGGCTATCGCACCGCGCTTGCGGGCGCTGTCGAGCCCGTGGAGAGGTTCGTCGAGTATGAGCAACTGCGGATTTTTGATCAGAGTACGCGCGAGGAGCGCCATGCGTTGCTCCCCGGCCGAGAGGGTGTTGAGGCGGCGGTCTGCTATGGCCGTGAGGCCGAAGATTTCAAGCCATCGGGCCGCCAGTCCGGCCTGCTCGCCGCTGATGCGGCGAAACATCCCCACTGTGTCGTTGAGACCCTGCGCCACTATGTCGGCCACCCGGTTGTGGGCGCCGTTGAAGTAAAGGTGCATCTCGGGCGAGATATATCCTATGCGCTTCTTTATGTCCCAGATCGACTCGCCGGTGCCGCGCCGCTTGCCGAATATCCTCACGGGGCGCGCATAGGCCTGAGGATTGTCGGCATGGATTAGGCTCAGAAGGGTCGACTTGCCCGAGCCGTTTGGGCCGGTGAGCGCCCATTGCTCCCCTTGACACACGGTCCATGTCACCGACGGGATAAGCAACCTGTCGGCAGAGGTGACGGGGCAGTCGGCAAAAGAAAACACCTCGCTGCGCCCCTCATGGGGGCCTTCGGCGGGCTCCGGCAACTTTGTGGTGTCGAGACTGAAATTGAAAAGAGGTGCCGGATCGGTGCCGGCAGGCAACAGATGGCAGCGGTCCATCACCAGCACGCAGTCGGCATAACAGGGTATGTCGTCGGGATCGGGAAGCAGGAGCATGAGGCTCGTTGTGCCCTCGGCAGCGAGGACAGCCAGTGCGCTGTCAACAGCGGCGCGCCCTGCAGGGTCGAGCCCGATATACGGATTGTCGAGCACAAGCAGATCGGGAGCATCCACGAGCGCATTGGCCACAAGGAGCTTGCGCAGCTCGCCCGACGACAGGAAGTTGACCTTTTTCTCCTCAACTCCGCCGAGCCCGAAGAGCGCCACAAGGCGGCGCCAGCGTCCGGAGCCGGTGCGGGATGCCAGCAACTCCCCTACCGACGGTACTTCGTCGTTCATCGTGGCCTCGTAGCGCTGCTGGTAGTAGCCCGCCTTGAAGCCCGAGAGGGAGTGGATGTCGCCAAACTCCATCACCGTCACCCGAGGCGAGGCTATGGTGCAGTCTATCTTGTTGGTGAGGAAGTTACGCCCACGCTCTATGATGCGCGCGAGGGTCGATTTGCCCGCGCCGTTGGGGCCTGTAACTACGGTCACGCCGCGGGGTATCACCACTTCCGGCTCGCCGGGAGTGATCTCCACCCCGGTGTAGCGCAGCGAGCGCGAACACAGGACAAAAAGAGGCTCCCGCTCCATCACTTGACGCGGAAATAGTAGCCGAGCGACACTATGATGGAGGTGCCGCGCGAGGCTGTGAAGGTGTCGCTCTTATGGGAGGGAAATATTGAGCCGAGGCCGTAGTAATAGCGTCCTTCGAGATAAACCGAGTGGCGCCCGAAAAACATCTCCACTCCCGCACCGGCCTGAATGCCATAGTCGAAGCGGCTGTTGATATCCATCGACAGCTGCTCGGTGCGGCGGTAGCGGTAGGGAAATCCTTTTACATTCTCGGGATCGGTATAGTCAAAATCGGCCTTGATCTTGTCGCCTATCATGAAGGCTATCGAGGGGCCGGCATTGAAGAAGCCCTTCACCTTGCGGGATCCGAAAAAGATATGGGTCATCACCGGTAGCTCGATATAGGTCAGGGTGCGGTCGTAGTGGAACTGATCGCGGTAGTCGTCGCCGAAATCCTCGCGCCAACCGCGCTGCGTCACCACCAGCTCCCCTATCAGGCCGAAGATCTTCTCCTCGATATAACGGGCGGTGAAAGCCACCGTCTTGCCCGGGAGCATCGACTGGTCGACAGGGGGCGAGAACTCCATGCGGCTTAGTGTCATGCCGGCGCGCGCCCCCAACCAGAAGTGGGGGTCATATTCGCGCTGGGCGCTTGCTGCGAGCCAGGTGGCAAGGATCGCCACCACGGCTAAGAGAGATCGGAGATGGTTCATCATCAGAGGCTGATGCGGTCGGTGAGGCCCGACGGACGGAAGTTGACAAAGTAGAGGTCGTCGTTGACCTGACCGCTCACTCCGGCGGGGCGGATGAAGCGGAATGCGTTTTGCACGCCGTGATAGACCGGAGCGTCGGCTATCGAGCCCTCCTTGGCGAGGGCCGGGATGAGAAACATGCCGGTGTCGAAGCCCAGAAGGCCCTGACGGGGCACTGCAGCGGCCATGGGCTGACCATACCAGCGCTCATAGGCATCTTCCACCCGCTTGGCCCAGGGATCTTCGGGGCTGGTGAAGAAGCGCGAGTAGACATAGGTGTTGACCGTGTGCATATTGGTGAGGGTCTCGCCGCGGAAGGTGGTCCACTCGGGATAGCCGTAGAGCCTCACAGGGTCGTAGCCGCTCATGGCCCCCTTGAGCTCTATCAGCGCCGGGAGCACCCGGTTGAGATCGGCCTGACGCGAGCTGGTGGGGATAAAGGCATAGCGGCCGTCGCGGTCGAGCGACGCGAGATCGTCGAGGCCGAGGATGCCGTTGTAGTCGATGGTGGCATAGTCGATACCGGCCCGGCGAAGAGCTGATGTGAGCTGATCGACAAACGGCTGCTTGTCGGCCGATCCCTCGGTTGCCGACAATATCACCGGCTTATACCCCTCGGCAAAGTGGCGGGTCATGGCCTCGATGGCCGAGCTGTACATGGCGTCGTGGGGGATGGTGGCCTGATAGAGGTGGGGGGTGCGGACATAGCTCCCGTCGGCCACCACAAAGAGGTTGAGCACGTCGATGCCATGGTCGGCGCCATAGGCGGCGAGGCTTTCAAGATGGGCCGCATTGTCGGGCGCTATGATCACCTGTGCCTCTGCCAGCTCCGGGCGAGCCATGATGGAGCGCAGGGTGGCGGCGTCGCCCTCGGTGTCGTAGGTCTGTATGTGGATCGGTTTGTCGCTGTGGCGCAGTGAGTCGACTGCCAGCAGGAAGCCTTTGTAAAATTCTGTGATGAGATCGGCGCGGCGATTGCGCTCGCTATCGTTGAGCATAAACGGGAGCACCACGGCTATGTTGACCGCCGATGCCTCGGCTACTTCTGCCGGAGCCTCGACCGCAACCGGGGGATTGGACGGCTGCATCGTGGGCATCTCGGGGCGCGACGGAGTGGGGAGGGTCACCACATTTGATGGGGTCGCTGCAGGAGCGGAGGCAGCGCTGCCCGCCGCAGGGATCACCAGCTTCATGCCGGGGCGAAGGAGTGTCACCTCAGGATTGGCTGCCTCCAGATCGCCTACGGAGATGCCGTGGCTATGGGCTATGGAGTAGAAGGTCTCCTTATCTTTCACCACATACTCCACCGGCGCCGCGCCTGAGCTCTGCTGCGGAGCCGACGTAGCAACCTCAGATACCGCTCCCCCATTGGCCGAGGGGTCGCTCACTATGAGGCGGTCGCCCTTGCGGATGCCGTCGCGTATGCCCGGATTCCACGCATCGAGCTGCGACGGGGTCAAGCCGTAGCGGCTCGCGATGCCGTAGATGGTCTCACGCTCACCCACCACATGGATGTCGGGCGTGGAACCGGCCACCGGAAAGAGCAGGCGCTGATAGGCTTTCACCCCCTTTTCGGCCACTTCGGGGTTGGCTTCGAGGAGCTGCGCCTTGCTTATGCCGAGGTCGCGGCATATCGAGTAGATGGTCTGCTTGGGCTCCACATCATAGTAATGATATGAGCGGCCGCCGACAGTGGTCACCGGCAGATCGTCGATTCCCGCCATTGCGGGCGCCACAGCTGCCGCCATGGCTATGAGGCTGATAAGAATATGCTTGATCATAATGGATGCAAAGTTAGCGCTTTATCCGCAAACGTGCAAATGCCCGGGGCGCAAGCGCCACGGGCATTTGTATGAGAGGTCGGTTTCAGGACTCGCAGGAGCATCGGCGACTCATGCCACGGGAGGCACGCCGAAGCGGTTGGGACCGCTCTCGCCCTGCTGTGCACACCATATGATGAAGATGACGGCACCGGCTACGGGAACGAAGTTGATAAACCACCATCCTCCGGCGCGGCCGGTATCGTGGAGTCGGCGCCAGCTCACTGCGAGAGTGGGCACTATCACGGCCAGATTAAACAGACTGCCTACGAGAGAGAAGAAGGTCCAGTCGGTGATGGCATAGAGCAGAGCGCACACCGCTCCCACGGCAAAGGTAAACAGGATAAACCACCAGAACTCGGCGCGGCTTGCGCGGCCATTGAAGTTGGCATAGTTGTTTTTCAACACTTTCTGAACGGCCTGCTGAAAGGTGAGCGGCGCGGTGGGTGGGGTCATGTAGTCCATACGTATCTTTATGTTGTTTGGGGTTGATTGGATCCGTTGGTAAGTATGCCGCAAATGTAAGCATTTTTTCGGCCCGCTGTCATCGTAGCCCGATAAAAAAATTTCTCCCGGGAGCTTTCGTTCATGCTCCCGGGAGAAAAAGATTTATGGTGTTTGCGACGCCGATTGGCGCCCTCTATCACTTCACGAGGATCTTGCGGGTCTGATTGCCGCGGCGCTCGATGTAGATGCCGGGAGCAAGATGATCGCCTGCCACGCGCACGCCGCCGATAGTGAAGTATTCGGCAGGGCCGTCGACAACCCCGGCATCAACGCCCGGAGCCTCAATGCCAGTAGTGTCGCCATCCTTAGTGCCGGTAAACTTGACTGCGATGGTCTGGCCCATCCACACTACGTTGATCTCCATATTGGCTTCGCCCTCGGCATTGATAGTGCCATTGAGCTCAACATCGGCTTCAATCTGGCCATCCATCAGCTTCATGCCTTCTACACTGGCAGTGTAGCGCTTGATGCCATTTTCATCGGCCACCTCGACATTTTCAAGTCGGATATCGCCGAGCGCCATATGCTGACCCATGAAATCAAGTTCGAGATCAGGAAGAATAAATGTAGCTGTCTTGCCATCTTCCGAGGGAAGTATCTTGACAGATGCGGGCTTGTCTTTAGCTATCGACATGCTTCCCATATCTATATCAAGATAACCGTTGTAGACGTCGGCTGAAAGCTCCTCCTCAGGAGCAGCATTGGTAAACACGCCCGAAGCGGTGAGTTCTTTGCCGTCGTACATCGAGAAGTTGAAGCGGAACAGATCATCGTCGGTCGACTCTCCGTCGAATGTAGCGATATAGTACAGATCGCCCACTTCCACCTCCTCGTTTTCGACATGGTAGAAAATCATATTGCCCTTGCGGAGGCCCTTTGCTTTCTCTATGGTAAATGCCTCAAAGTTGTAGTTGTATTCAGGCTCGGGTTCGTTGCCCCACGCATCCTTGTCCATCTCTATCTCGTCGAGGCTTATGGCAGGGATATGGATATTGGCAGTGAAGTAGCCCTCGGCATCGGGATCGGTGAGATAATCAACCACCACTTTCGACTCTACAGAATACTTGGTGTCGTTGAGGGTAAGATCGAATCGGCCATCATAGGTCAGGCTCGTTCCGGCCTTGGGCCCGGCAGCATCGTCAAAGCCTTCAGGACGGGTGGTGGAGAACTGAGCGGTCATATTTCCTCCCACGTTGGTCTTGGTGATGTCGAAATAGATATTGGCATCCGCCACATCTTCGGTCATGTCGATATAGCTCGACTTCTGAGGATTGATTGCCACGGTAGCTTTGAGCTTGCCTTTATCAAATGTGTAGTCATTGACAACATCATTGAACACCTGCATATACATCGGCTCCATATTGTCGTTGAGCATATGGTCGTCGGCGTGATAGCCCACCTGAGTCATGTCAACGTCGCCGAGCTTATAACCGCAGATTGTAAGGTCGTTGATCAGGAAATCAACCTCATTCCACGATGTTGTGGTGAAATTGAGTGTGACGGCGGCTGTGGAGGCAACACCCTCGGCATTGGTCACGGTCAGATAGCCGGGTATGGCCTTGCTCACGGGCTCGAATTTATTGGCATTTATAGTGTAATACGCATAATTGCCATCGTTGTCCTCGGCCTTTATGGTAACCTTTCCGGGCGCGAGGATCGATACGTGGCCATTGCCATCGACCTCAGCCACATTCTCGTCGCTGCTGCTCCACACAAGAGCCACCTCATCGGCAGGCTGCGGGGTCAACACTGCATTAAGCTGATAATCCTTACCCTCATAATATGCCTTAGTATTATTGGCATCTTCAATAGTAAGTATATAGCTGCTCTCCTCAATCTTCTTGGTTGCGCCGTTAAACTCATAAGAATACACCTCATCTTTCACATACTTCCTTGATTTAGTTATCGAAAGAGTGAATGATAAGGAGCCATTATTGATAGTAGCATCGGATATTGCTATCTTGCTATAATTACCCGGTCCATTAATCTTTATAGAACCTTCGAGATTATCATTTACGGGGATAGTCACATTTCCAAAGTTGGCTTTTGCGCCATCAGATCTATCGCTGCTGAAATCAAGCGAAGGAATTGAAATTACTGCACCATCTTCATTAGCAGTGACAATAACACTACCCTTAACACTAAAGTCAGATCCTATAAACTTGTCTCGGGTAAAAGCGCCATAGTAGGTATCGCTATCCTGCGACTCTACAGGGTCAGTTGTGAGGGTGTATGTATGGATGGCTTCGTCGTCCTCATCCTCGCCATCGTTGGTCACTGTTATTATGATTGCGGTTTCAGTTGAGGTGATCTCAGCTTTTGCATGGTCGCTCATCAATTCATATGTAACGCTCGACTCCGATGGGAGAGCGTCAACATGATATGTGTAAACAGAGTTTTTGAAATCCTTGATCTCCGCTCCGTTTATTTTGATCGAAGAAAGACGGGAGTAATAGACAAATTTAGGATAGGCTACCGTCAGAGTATTATCCTCAACAATATTTTCTGAATCGAAATAGTCGTTAGCTGCGAAAATCACATTTGCCATTTCAGGCTGCGCATCGCTCAGATAGTTAAACGGTATCGAAAGATATGTCCACTCATCGGTCACTTTTGAAATGGGAAGATTGATCGAAGCAATCAGCTCAGCATCGTCCGACTTAATCACCTCGCCACCAAGAGCAGTTTCCATGCCGAGGATATTGCGATCGCGATTAACCATATCCATCTTTTTAGGAGAACCCATTAGAGCTACTTCACACGGCACATCTTTTTGTGTGTATGTACCTTTCCAAAGATATGCCACTACCGACCCATTGGCAGTCGAGCCATCAACTACCGATCTCTTATAATAGAATCGGATTGCGTCGGGGTACGTTTCACAAACAATGCCTCCATAGGCTCCACCATCTTTATTGGTAATCAATGGAAAACCTTCCGAAGTTGCCCATGTCGTTCCGGATGTGAAATAGCCCGGAATATCCTGGTTCATAATATTCTTATTTTGGAGGAGCATCGCTTTATTCCCATTCAGGCCATCGGTTTTCGAGCCGGTTACAATAAAGCCCATCTGGTTCATGATATCCCATCCTTCAGGCTTTGAGGGAAATCCACCCCAGTTGTCGAAGCCCGGGTTGGGGAGCTGCTGGGCGGCGGCGGGGAGGGCCGCTGCGATCATGAGCAAGAGGGCGAGCAGCGGCGTCCCTATTGCTGCGAGAGCTTTGTTGTTCTTTCGCATTGTTGTGATATGATTGATATGATTTTTTGCTTTTGTATTGGCAATTTGTTAAACACAATGCCTCAAAAACGTGCAAATTTAGGCATTTTTTGGCTAAAGTATGTAACCGTGAACGATTTTTTCACACACAAAAGTGCGTCACTGGCCCATCATCCGCCCTCTGCCGCCCTACGGGCGACCGTCCCCGCCATCTTTTTTTTGCAACATTGGCGATAATCGACTATTTTTGCCGGATAATAGCAACCGATCATACTATCACATCATCAATATGACACAGATTTCTCAGCGCGTGGAGTCGCTGGCTCCCTCCGCCACCCTCGCCATGTCGCAGAAAAGCAGCGAATTGCGTGCGCAGGGCGTCGACGTGATCAATCTCTCCGTAGGCGAACCCGACTTCAACACCCCAGCCCATATCAAGGAGGCGGCCAAGCGTGCCATCGACGACAACTTTACCTTCTACACCCCCGTGGGAGGCTATCTGTCGCTCCGCAAAGCCATAGTCGACGATCTGGCCCGCACCAACGGTGTGGTCTACGACCCGGCTCAGATCGTGGTGGGCAACGGCGCCAAGCAGGCCCTCTGCAATGTGATTCTTGCCACCATCAACCCCGGCGACGAGGTGATCATCCCCACTCCCGCATGGGTGAGCTATGTCGAGATGGTGAAGCTCGCCGAGGGCAAGAATGTGCTTGTGCCCGCCGGCATCGAGCAGGACTTCAAGATCACTCCCGAGCAGCTCCGCGCCGCCATCACTCCCCGCACCCGCATGGTGCTCATCTGCTCCCCCTCCAACCCCACCGGCAGCGTGTACACACGCGAGGAGCTCATGGGCCTTGTGGAGGTGCTTGCCGAGCATCCCCAGATCATAGTGGTGGCCGACGAGATCTACCAGCACATCAACTTCACCGGCTCGTTTACCTCGCTCGGATCGTTTGAGCATATCGCCGACCGCACCGTGGTGATCAACGGCGTGTCGAAAGCCTATGCCATGACCGGCTGGCGCATCGGCTTCTGCGCCGCTCCCTCGGCCATAGCCAAGGCTGTGACCAAGCTCCAGAGCCAGTACACCTCCGGCCCCTCGTCGATTGCCCAGAAGGCCGCCGAGGCCGCCTATGCAGGCAGTCAGGAGTGTGTCGAGGAGATGAGGGTGGCCTTCGAGCGCCGCCGCGACCTCGTGGTTGAACTCGCTTCGCAGATCCCCGGCCTGAAGGTCAACAAGCCCCAGGGCGCTTTCTACCTCTTCCCCGAGGTGAGCAGCTACTTCGGCAAGAGCTATGGCAAGTGGACCATCAAGGATGCCCCCGACCTCTGCATGTATCTCCTCGAAGAGGCCCATGTGGCAACAGTGTCGGGCGATGCCTTCTGCCTCCCCGGCTACATACGCCTGAGCTACGCCACCAGCGACGACAACATCCGCGAGGCTATGCGCCGCATAGCCGACGCGCTGGCCAAACTCGCCTGACCTCCGGCTCCAACACGCAACAAAACTATCAAGGCGCGCCCGATGGCCTTCGCAAGGGCCTCCGGGCGCGCTTTTATAAAATACCTACACTATTCATCCATGATAACCAAAGCAATCATCCGCAGGCTGGCCACCCTGATGGTGGCCCTGATGGCGCTCGGCGCCACGGCGCAGACCCTCCCTCAGCTGCCTCTCGACTCGGCTGTGGTGACAGGCACTCTGCCCAACGGCCTCACCTACTACATCCGCCACAACGAGAAGCCCAAAGGGCAGGCCGACTTCTACATTGCCCAGCGCGTGGGATCAATCCTTGAGGAGGACAATCAGCGCGGCCTCGCCCACTTCCTTGAGCATATGTGTTTCAACGGCACCACCCACTTCCCCGGCAAAGGACTCATAAAGTGGCTCGAAAGCATAGGCGTGAAATTCGGCGCCAACCTCAACGCAACCACCGGTGTCGACGAAACCATCTATAAGATCACCAATGTGCCTGTGGAGCGTGTGGGCGTGCAGGACTCCTGCCTCCTCATACTCCACGACTGGGCCAACGACCTTGAGCTGCTCCCCGACGAGATCGACGCTGAGCGCGCCGTGATCCACGAGGAATGGCGCACCACCAACGTGGGACAGATGCGCATACTCACCGACCTGCTCCCCAAGATCTATCCCGGCTCACGCTATGGCCACCGCCTGCCTATCGGCACCATGGAGGTGGTCGACAATTTTCCCCATCAGGCGCTCCACGACTACTATGAGCGCTGGTACCGTCCCGACCAGCAGGGTATAATAGTGGTGGGCGACATCGACCCCGCCCGCATCGAGGCCAAGATCAAGGAGATGTTTGCCGACATTGAGATGCCCGCCGACGCTCCCGTGAGGTTCTATGAGCCTGTGCCCGACCACTCCGGCACCATCTTTGCCATAGGCCACGACTCGGAGATGCAGTTCCCGCTGGCCCAGATGACATGGAAGCAGCCCCGCATGGAGGCCGCCCTGCGCAATTCGCCCCTCAAATATCTCAACAGCTATGTGGAGAGCATGATTGCCCAGATGCTCAACGAGCGTCTCAACGATATCGCCTCCCGCCCCGGATCGGTGTTTGCGCAGTCCTATGCAACCTTTGGCGAGTATTTCCTGGCCAAGACCGCCGACGGATTCTCGCTCACGGTGCTCGCCCGCGACCCCGCCGACCTCGCTTCGCCCCTGGCCGCTGCCTACCGCGAGGTGCTCCGCGCATCGCGCGGCGGCTTCACCCCGAGCGAATATGAACGCGCCCGCTCGCGCTACCTCGCAAGCATCGAGCAGGCATATAACTCGCGCGACGCGCGCGACAACAATTCGTTTGTCCAGGATCTGGTGCGCCACTTTGTCGACACCATTGCCGCCCCCTCCATCGAGGTTGAATATGATCTGGTAAAGAAGATTGCAGCCAATGTTGACCTCAACACCATCAATCAGGCAATAGCCGCCGCAGTGGCCCCGCCCGACAACCGCATGGTGATGGTGCTCATGCCCGATCTTCCCGCCGACTCCCCCGCCGACTATCCCACCGAGCAGAGCCTCGCCGCCGCCCTCGCCGCCGTCGATGCCGAAAACATCGAGGCGCTGGCCGATGCAGCCGCTCCAGAGCACCTCATCGAGCAGCTCCCCGCTCCCGGATCGATCACCGCCCGCAAGGCTATGCCCGAGTTTGGCGCCGAGATGCTCACCCTCTCCAATGGTGCAACAGTGATTCTCAAGCCCACCGACATCAAAAAGGGCGAGATTCTGTTCCGTGCCGTAGCCAAGGGTGGCACCGCGTGGCTCCCCGACTCCCTCGCCCCCTCGATCATATTCTTCGACGAAGTGATCGATCAGGCCGGCCTCGGCAAGCTGTCAAACAGCGACCTGAAAAAATATCTCGCAGGCAAGCATGTGTGGCTCAAGCTCGGCGCCAGCGACTATCTCCGCACCCTTTCGGGCGGATCGACACCCGCCGACCTCCGCTACCTCATGGAGCTTATCTACATGACCATGACCGATGTGGCTTTCCAGCCCGACGAGTTTGAAGCCCTCCTGAGCCAGTACGACGCCCTCCTCCACAATCAGATCTCTACCCCGCAGTATGGTTTTGAGTCGGCAGTGCTCGGCAATCTTTTCCACTCGCCCAAGAAGCGCCCTCTCTCGCCCGAGATCCTCACTCAGGTGAGCCGCGACGAGCTCACCTCGATCGCAGCCGGCCTCACCGCCAATGCAGCCGACTTCACCTTCATCTTCGTCGGCGACTTCCAGCCCGACTCCATCGCTCCCCTCATCGACAAGTATATCGCATCGCTCCCATCCGACCCCGCCAACTCTACCTCGCGTCAGGAGCTGCGCATCAACCACGACCTCGACATGGTGTCGGGCACCGGCACCGACATCGCCACCATGCCTATGCAGACTCCCCAGACCTACGCCTATGTGGTGATGTGGGCCGATATGCCCTACTCGCAGCGCAACCAGCAGCTCGCCTCGATAGCCGGTCAGGTGCTCTCGTCGCGTCTCATCGAGATAGTGCGTGAGCGCGAGGGGGCTGTCTACTCCATCTTCGCCTCCGGATCTATGGACCGCATCGGCAATCAGAACACCACAATCGGCAGCCAGTTTCCGATGAAGCCCGAGATGCGCGAGAAGGTGCTCGGCATCATCTGCGACCAGCTCAAGGAGCTCGCCGCAGAGGTTGATCCCGACGAGCTTGCCAAGGCCAAGGAGTATATGTCCAAGCAATACACCTCCATGCGCGACGAAAACTCCGGATGGATGAGCGGCCTGCTCGGCGTGACCATCAATGGCATCGACACCTTCAACGGCGCCATCGAGAGCCTCAACAGCATCAGCGAGGCCGATGTGGCCAACTTTGTCAAGGCCATGCTCGACCAGGGCAACTTCCGCGCGGTGATCCTCGATCCCGCCGAGTGATCACTCACTCGCTCAGGATAATAAAAAGCCTCCCCGCCATCTCTGGAGATCATGCTCCGGATGGCGGGGAGGCCTGTCTTATTACTATTTCAGCAGCAATGGAGCCGGTGATGGGATCACTTCACAGCCTTGAAGCTCATGTCGAGGCTCTTCACCGAGTGGGTGAGCGCGCCGACCGAGATAAAGTCAACACCGGCCTCGCCATAGGCGCGGAGGGTGTCGATGGTGATTCCGCCAGAGCTCTCCACCTCGGCGCGGCCGCCGATGAGCTTCACAGCCTCGGCAGTGGCCTCGGGGGTGAAGTTGTCGAGCATGATGCGGTCGGCACCGGCCTCGAGAGCCTGAAGTATCTCAGGGGTGTTGCGCACCTCCACCTCGATCTTCAGATCCTTGCCCTTCTCCTTGAGATAAGCGCGGGCCGAAGCTACAGCCTGAGGGATTCCTCCGGCAAAGTCGACATGATTGTCCTTGATGAGGATCATATCGAAAAGACCGATGCGGTGGTTTGTGCCTCCGCCTATCTTCACCGCCTCCTTTTCGAGCATACGCATTCCGGGCGTGGTCTTACGGGTGTCGAGCACAGTGGTCTTGAGCCCCTTGAGGCGTTCCTGATAGCGGGTGGTAGTGGTGGCTATGCCGCTCATGCGCTGCATGATGTTGAGCATCGTGCGCTCGGCCTGCAGCAAGGAGCGCACCGGACCTTCGACCTCGAAAGCCACATCGCCTGGCTTCACATGGCTCCCGTCGGGGATCATCACCGTCATGGTGAGATCGGGATCGAGACGCTCAAACACCATGCGGGCCACCTCGACACCGGCAATGATGCCCTCTTCCTTGATGATGAGGCGCTGACGGCCGCGGGCCGTAGCGGGAATGGTGGAGAGTGTGGTGTGGTCGCCGTCGCCTATATCTTCGGCAAATGCGAGCGACAGAAGGTCGTCGATAAGCTGCTCTTTAGTTTTCATCGTTGTGGAAAAAAATGATAGGGGGATTTTTTGTATCTTTGTGCAAAATTAGCAATTTCGGTCCAAATATGAAAATATGTCTGCTTGCTGTAGGGCGCACCAATGATGCCGCCATAGCCCGCGCCACATCCAACTACGCAACCCGTGTGGCTCGCTACGTCGACTTCGACATAGAGGCCGTGGCCGATGTGCGCACAACCCGCTCCACCACCGAGGAGCGTCAGCGCGAGGCCGAGGGTGCGGCTCTCCTCGCTGCCATCAAGCCCAGCGACTTCGTCTGGCTCCTCGACGAGCATGGCCGCGAATACACCTCGCGCGGCTTCGCCACCGAGCTGCAGCGCCGCATGGCCGCCGGGGTGGCCAAGAGGATTGTGTTTGTGGTCGGAGGACCCTACGGCTTTTCCGACGCCGTAAGGCAGAGAGCCGACGCCATGCTCTCGCTCTCGCTCATGACATTTCCCCACGAGCTGGTGAGGCTTTTCTTCACCGAGCAGATCTACCGGGCAATGACCATACTCCGAGGCGAGCCTTACCATCACGACTGATTTTGTTTACCCTGTTGTTTACACACTTCCCACCCCTGTCATAGCTATGACCATACCCGAACTTATATCGCAATCGCCCAAAGGATTCTCGATCGAGGTGCTCCCCCCTCTCAAAGGGCGAGGCATAGGTCAGCTCTTCGGCAATATTGACCGCCTGCTTGAATATGGCCCACGGTATATCAACATCACCACCCACCGGGCCGAACTCGTGTTCCGCCCCAGTGCCGACGGCCTCTACCAGCGCGTGAGCGAACGGGCACGCCCCGGCACCGTGGCCGTGGCCGCCGCCATACAGCAGCGCTACGGCATCCCCGCCGTGCCCCACATCATATGCTCGGGCTACTCCAAGATCGAGACCGAATATGCCTTGATTGATCTCAACTTCCTCGGCATAACCAACCTGCTGCTGCTACGTGGCGACAAGGCCCATCATGAGAACCGCTTCATTCCCAATCCCGACGGTCACGCCCACGCCTCAGAGCTTCAGGCTCAGGTCAACGCCTTCAATGAAGGCCTCTTCGTCGATGGCACCGAGATGGAGATCGTGAGCGGCGGCAGCCGTCCGGCGTTCAGCTATGGTGTGGCAGGCTATCCCGAGAAGCACGAGGAAGCCCCAAATGCCGACTACGATCTCAAATGGCTCCGCAACAAGGTCGATGCCGGAGCATCGTATGTGGTGACCCAGATGTGTTTCGACAATCAGAAATATTTCGACTTCGTCGACCGCTGCCGGGCCGCCGGCATCAATGTGCCTGTCATCCCCGGCCTCAAACCCATCACCACAGCTGCGCAGCTCACCCTGCTCCCGAGGGTGTTCCACTGCGATCTCCCTTCCGATCTGGTCAAGGCTGTGGCCGATTGCAAAGGCAACCCTGCGTCGGTAAAAGAGGTGGGAGTAGAATGGCTCGTGTCTCAGATGCGCGAGCTCTATGACGCCGGAGTGCCGTCGGTCCATCTCTATTCGCTCAACGCCACCGAAAGCGTGGGCCGCGCCCTCGCCGCCATATTCTGATCACCCCAACCACTTCTCCTACCGCGATGAGATTTGCCGACATTCCGGGCCACGACGATGTGAAGGCCCATCTGAGGAGCCTTGCCGACTCGGGCAAGCTGCCTCATGCCATGCTCCTTGAAGGCCCGTCGGGCATAGGCAAGCTATCGCTCGCCAGAGCCTTTGCCCAATATATCCACTGCACAGGACGCCGGCCCGGCGATCCCGACAGTTGCGGCACCTGTCCGGCATGCCGCCAAAGCACGTCGCTCAATCATATCGACACCTTCTTCATCTATCCCGTGACAAAAACGGAGAAGATGGATCATGCGCCGGTAAGCGACGAGTTTGCACCCGAATGGCGCGACTACCTCTCTATCGGAGCCCCCAGACCGAGAGTGTATATGGATATAGATGCGTGGACCGACTCCTTTGGCAAAAAAGGGGCATCGCTCATTACCTACGCATCCGAAAGCGCCGATCTCATTCGCAAGCTCTCCATAACCAGCCATGCCTCAAGCTACAAGACGGTGGTGTGGTGGCTCCCGGAACGGATGAACACTGAGTGCTCAAACAAGCTGCTCAAGATGATCGAGGAGCCCTACGAAGGCACCTGCATGATTCTTGCCTCCGACAATCCATCGCTCCTCCTGCCAACCATCTACAGCCGTTTGCAGCGCATTAGCGTCGACCGCTATGCCGACTCAGAAATAGAGAGCTGGCTCGCATCGCGCATGGATCTCGACGCCGATGCGGCCGCCGCCGTGGCCCACAATGCACGGGGCAGCATGGGGCGGGCGCTGACGCTCGTGAGCGCCAACACCTGGACCCGTACCCTCCTGCCCCGCTTCATGGAGCTGATGCGCCTCGCCTATCAGCGCAATGTGGCCGAGCTGAAGCGATGGAGCGCCGACATGGCCGCCGACGGCCGCGACCGCGCCGCCGCCTTCTGCGACTACGCCGCCTCGCAAGTACGCGAGAACTTTATGGCCCGCTTGGCCGGACGCGACTCCAAGCTGGTTTATCTCACCCCCGACGAGGCCGCCTTCGCCCGTAATTTCTGCCGCTTCATCACCGAAGCCAATGCCGAGCCGCTGATACGGGAGTTTGCCGACGCACGACGCGACATCGTGGCCAACGCCAATGTGAAGATAGTGGCGTTTGACCTCGCGCTCAAAGTGATAATGCTGCTAATTCCTCCTCGCAAATGACCCCCTTGCTCCGTCAGGTGGCGCGCGCCTATGCCGGCAGCCACACTCCCGACCAACTGTCGGACATATGCTTTATCTTTCCCAACAAGCGAAGCGCAACCTTTTTCCTGCGCTATCTCGATCTGGAGATGGCCTGCCCACACATCGAACCCGAGGCAACTACAATTGGTGAGTTTTTCGCATCATTGTCGCCGCTTGCCGAAGCGCCCCGCTTCATGCAGCTCTCGACCCTCTACGATGCCTACCGCACAATAGCGCCCGACAGTGCTCCCGACTTCGACCGCTTCATGTTCTGGGGAGAGATTCTGCTGGCCGACTTTGCCGATGTTGACCGCTATATGGTCAATTCCGCCGAACTCTTTTCCAACATAGAGGAGCTGCGCGAGATCAACTCGACCTATCTCACCGACGCCCAGCGCGACATCATACGCCGATACTGGGGCGAGGACGCTCCCGGCCTCAACTGGCAGCCCCACGCCGAAGGCGACGAGGCCGAGCGCTTCTGGACCCACATCAACCGCCCCGGCACTCACGACAATTCTGAGAAATTCGTGAGCCTATGGAGGGTGCTCCAACCGCTCTACGAACTATTCAACAAGCAGCTTGCCGCCGACGGCTACGCCACCTCGGGCCATCTGTTCCGCAACGCCGCAACTCTCCTGTCGACCGTCGGCCCCGACGCCATACCCCACCGCGCATCCCGATATGTGTTTATCGGCTTCAATATGCTCTCCACTTCCGAGATCATGGTGTTTGACAGTATGCGCCGCACCGGGATAGCCGATTTCTATTGGGATGTGGCATCCCCTGCTTTTGCTCTCGAAGGCAACAAAGCAGGCGCATTGGCATTGCGGGGTGCCAAAATGTTTCCGTCGCTATATCCTTTGGAGGATACCGGAGAGGAGCCTGCTTTCTCCTCCCCCGAAATCGAGATTATCGGAGTTGCCTCAGGCGTAGGTCAGGCCAAGATGGCAGCCGAGCGACTGGAACAATGGCAGGCCGCAGGATATATCGGCGCCTCGACCGACGACAGTACGGGTACCGACACTGCCGTTGTACTGGCCGACGAAACATTGCTCATGCCCGTGCTCAGCCACCTCCCCGACTCCATCGCCACCACCAATGTCACCATGGGATTCCCCATGAAGCTCACTCCGGTAGCGGCGGTGATGCGCAGCGCGGTGGCTCTCCAGCGGCGGGTGAGGATGGTCGACGGTCGCCCTGCTTTTTTCTATGAGGATGTTGTGGGAATACTGGCTCAGCCGATAGTGCGCTCAGTTGCCCCCGAAGCTACCGACAGCATACTCCGCGAGATAGAGGAACGCCGCATATTCAGCCTCGATGCTGCCGATCTGGCTGCGCGCTATCCGGCTCTCGCCCCCATATTCAGGCCACTCGGCCGCGACGGAGAGGCCTCGCTCGACCATTCGGCCTCATACATTGAGTCGCTGATCGACCTGTTTTCGACCTATGCCACAGAGGAGGAACGCCCCGTGGAGCGGCGTTTCCTTATGGCCTACCGCGCCGCTCTCGATGAGCTTGTGGCGGCATTCCGGCACCGCAAGGTCACCATGCGCGAAACCACCATGGCATCGCTTCTTGAGCGGGCAATCGCCACCGCTACCGTCAATTTCACCGGCGAGCCTCTGCGCGGTGTGCAGATCATGGGCGTGCTCGAGACCCGTTCGCTCGACTTCTCCAATCTCATCATGATGTCGATGAACGAAACCGTCTATCCGCGCCGTCATTCCAGACCGTCGTTTATCCCCGAAGCATTGCGCCATGCCTTCGGTCTACCGGGTAAGGATATAGCCGAAAGCGTGTTTGGCTACTATTTCTTCCGCCTGCTGTCGAGGGCGCGGAGAGTGGTGCTTCTCTACGATGCACGCACCGTAGGCATAGAAAAAGTCGGTGAGATGTCGCGCTATCTCGCCCAGCTCCTCTACATGTTTCCCGATCTGCAGATCAAGCATCGGGCTGCATCATTTCCCAACCTTCCCTCCGCCACCCGTCCCTCACTCAGCATTGCCAAGACACCTGAGGTGATGGAGCAGTTGCGCGAATTTATGCGCCCCGGCTCGGGACGAAACATCTCGGCTTCGTCGCTCAACTCCTATATCAACTGTCCGATGCAGTTTTATCTGGAGTCGGTGGAGGGGCTCCGCTTCAAGTCGGAGACCGAAAGCGCCGACTTCATCGACTGGTCAACTTACGGCCAGATAGTGCATGAAGTGGCAGAGCGTATCTACAAGACCCTTGCTGCCGGGAGCGGCGACTCGACCATTCGCCCCGACGCCGCCAGGACTATAGCTGCCGACCGCCCCATGATAAGCCGATTTGTCACCGCCGCTGTCAACCGCCATTATCTCCATCTGAGTAACGGGCCCGAGGGGGGCGACCGACTCGATCCACTCCGTGGCGAATCGAAGGTGCTCGGAGGCATAGTGGTGGATCTCATGCGACGGATGCTTACTGTCGAGGCCGATACCTTCGGTGAGTTTGTGTTTGAGGGCGCGGAGGTGAAGCTGGATGGTCCGGTGAGGTTATCGCCTGATCTGCCCCCGATCAATGTCAAGCAGGTTATCGACCGCATCGACTTTGCCGGCCCCTGTGGTTCGATGAGATTTGTCGATTACAAGACCGGAGGCGATCAACTCTCGGCAGCTTCCATCGAAGCCGCATTCGACCGCAATGCCGACAAGCGCCCCAAGGTACTCTTCCAGCTCATGTTTTACTGCCTCTGCTACTCTGAGCTCAAATCCTACAGCGGCCCTATCCAACCCTACGTCTATCTCATCCGCACCATGTTTACCGATCCGCTCGTCCCGATGACGATAGGTAAACAACAGATTGCCGACTACCGCGACTATATCGAAACCTTCAAAGAGAATCTCACCAAAACCGTCAACGCCATCTTCGACTCCACTACCCCGTTTGAGGCCCGGGTCAACGATCCGGCCTACGACGGTCACGCCTGCACCTTCTGCCGCTTCAAGGCCATCTGTTCACCCCCCGATTAAAGCCGCGCCATGTCAGGACTATATATCCATGTGCCCTATTGTCGCTCGAAGTGTGCCTATTGCGATTTCTACTCTGTTGCTGCGCGCTCACTCGACGCCGACCGCTATGTCGATGCCATAGCTGCCGAGCTGGCTGCCCGCATTGATAGTTATCCCCATCCCTTTTCAACCGTCTACATAGGCGGAGGCACACCGTCGGTGCTTCCGGCCCAGGCTCTGTCGCGCCTTATCGGCTTGGTGGCTCCCAAAGCTGTCAGCGATGCTGAAATCACCATCGAAGTCAACCCCGACGATATCGACCGACCACTCGCCGATCTCCTCGCAGGCAGCGGCGTCAACCGTGTAAGCATGGGGGTACAAAGCCTTGTCGACACCGAACTCCGGGCCATAAGCCGCCGCCATGATGCCTTATCGGCCATCGAGGCTGTGTCCACCCTCCGACGCGCCGGGATCGACAATATAAGCTGCGATCTCATCTATGGACTGCCCGGACAGACCCCGGCATCGTTTGCCCGCTCTATCGACAGGCTTCTTGAGATAGGGCCGCCCCACATATCGGCCTACCTTCTGAGCTATGAGCCGGGCACACGCCTCACCCGGGATCTTGAGGCCGGACGCATCTCAAGGGCTTCAGATACCGAAGCATGCAACTACTATCACCAGCTGTGCGACGCCCTCTCCGCTGCAGGATATATCCACTACGAAATCAGCAATTTCGCACTTCCGGGGATGCACTCGCGCCACAACTCCTCTTATTGGGATCCCGACTCGGCATATCTCGGCCTCGGGCCGTCGGCCCACAGCTACGATGGCATATGCCGCCGCAGAGCAAATATAGCCTCGATAGGGCGCTATCTATCGTCACCAGCCGATGCAGCAGATCCTGAACTTACCGAAACCCTATCCGAATCCCAGTTATTTGACGAACGGCTGATGCTGGGACTCCGTACTATGGCGGGGGTCGACACCTCCACACTCCCCTCCTCGCTCTCGACCCCAATGCTGCGCCGTGCCCGCAAATGGATTGAAGCGGGCGATCTGCATCTCCGCAACAGTGTGCTCACAATCGACCCTGCCTCATGGCTCATCACCGACTCCATTCTGGCTGACCTCTTTGCCGACTGACAGGTCAAAAAAATGGTTAAAATACCCGTTGCGGCTTGGCGCGCTCTTGGCTTTTAGCTCAGATTTCGTTAACTTTGTAAGTTAATACGCCGCGATGAAAAAGATAACCGGATTCACTTCAGCACTATTGTTTGCATCGGTCAGCCTGACGGCTTCGGCCGCCACTCCGTCTGTTACCGTCACTGGCGGCTCCCACACCCCGGTAAGCATTGAGCCCGACCGGCAGTCGGGACTAAGCGCCCTGTATGTGGTCGATGCCTCGGGGGGTGATCAAGTGACTGCCGTATATACTCCGGCCACCCCGGGGACTCCGGTGACATGGAGCCGCTTTTCAAGTCAGGGAGGAGCTAATGCCATCCCGATCGACAATATCTCCGGCTACACCCTCGCAGACCTTGAGCCTGACATGGGATATATCGTGACAGAGGGTAACCGCCAGACCTGCTTCTGGGTGTCTGACTATGCATCCCACCCTTTTGCCATCGACGCTGTAGCAATATCCGGAGCCGACTGCTCTTCAGTCACACTTCATCCCAAGGGTCACGGCGGGAGGATGGTATACTACTCCATCAACGGCAGGCCGCTGGAGATAGACCGTGAAATAGCCCTTACCTACACCTCTCTTGAGTTTGATTCCGAATCACATTCCTACCGGCCTGTGAACGTGATTGCCAAGCTGGCATATCTACGTGATGAAATCCATGCCGCCGCACCCCTCACCGCAACCTCATTTGCCATTGAAGGGGATCGCTTTCTCGCAGCATGGGGCCTTGTCTCGCGGGCCGAGAGCAACACAATTGATCCCGTGGCGGTAGATGCCACTGTGAGCGTGAGCCAAATCCCACGCGACAGCGCCGACAACGAACAGACCGGTGGCGATGCCTCGGGCGGCGACATGCTCGGAGGATCGGCCCCTGTGGAGATCGATTTTGAAGCTGTAGTCACCGATGGCGCCCGATTCACTGAATGGCAGTTTGCTTCTGATCCCGACTTCTCATCGGTCGACCTCCGGTTCTCCGATTCTTCAATGATATACACCTTCACCGAGAGCGGTACCACCTACGCACGTTTCGTAGCCGCCAACGGCGACGGATCATGCGAATACACAGGCGATCCATTTGTGATCTCCATAGGCGAGAGCGATCTGAAATGCCCCAATGCCTTCACTCCAGGCAATCAGGATGGGGTCAACGACGAATGGCGTGTGAGCTACAAGTCGATCATTGCTTTCGACTGCGTGATCTTCGCCCGCTCGGGCCGCCGTGTGGCCCACCTCACCGACCCATCGCAAGGATGGGATGGGCGCATAGGAGGCAAAATGGCCCCTTCAGGCGTTTATTACTATATCATCAAAGCCACCGGCTCTGATGGCCGTCAATACAACCTCTCCGGCGACATCAACATCATCGGCTATAAATAAATCAGGCCATATTGACCGGTCGCATCTATTATTTTCTAACCTTCAAGAAATTACAAAACAAGCTATGAATATCCGCATCCTGATCCTTGCCGCTGCCGCAGCAGTGGGAGCCGCCTTTGCTTCATGCACTCAGGCAGTGGCCGAAACCGCACCTGACAAAACCGCCACCACCCCCTTCAGCCCTGTCTACTCCCCCGAGATTCCGCGATATGTAGAGCTGTGTGGCGACAAAGTCGATCTCGACCGGGAGGATATGTATGAGCGCTTCGACCGCGAGATCACCTCTATGGCCTACGGCCACGGGTCGACCCTCGCCATAATCAAGCGAGCCAACCGCTACTTTCCCGTCATGGCCCCGATATTGAAAGAGGAGGGTGTGCCGATGGATATGCTCTATCTTGCATGCATCGAGAGCTCGCTCCATCCCATAGCC
This sequence comes from uncultured Muribaculaceae bacterium, assembly GCA_910579675.1. Classification (GTDB taxonomy): domain Bacteria; phylum Bacteroidota; class Bacteroidia; order Bacteroidales; family Muribaculaceae; genus Paramuribaculum. The sequence continues at coordinate 28,654 of CAJTUF010000013.1, forward strand.
CGCTCGGGCGCGGGCGCTGCCGGTTTCTGGCAGATAATGCCCGCCACCGCACGCGAGAATGGCCTCGTGGTCAACGACAGTGTGGACCAACGCTACGATCTCGAACTCTCCACCCGCGCCGCTTGCCGCATCCTCAAGCGCGCCTATGCCAAGTACGGCAATTGGGAAAGCGCGGCGGCGAGCTACAATGGTGGCATGGGGCGGGTGTCGCGCGAACTGGCCGCCCAGGAGGCCGAATCGGCCTACGATCTCTTCCTCAACGAAGAGACCTCCCGCTACATGTTCCGCCTCCTTGCCATGAAAGCCATCATGGACAATCCGGCTGCCTTCGGCTACCTCATAAAGCCCGATCAATTTTATTATCCCATCGACTACGATGTGGTGGAGGTGACCGCGCCTGTGGCCGACTGGGCCGCATGGGCCCGCGAACACGGCACCACCTACATGCAGCTGCGCAACCACAATCCATGGATAAGAGGCAAAAGTCTTCCGGCCCCCAAAGCCACCCGCAGCAAGACCAAAGCCAAGACACAGGCCGAGCCTGCAACCTACCGCGTGCTGGTGCCAAAGAAAGAGAGCCTCAGCCGTTCCAATCACAAACCCAAGCTTTTCAACCCCAACTGGAGCAATCTATAAGTCATGATCGACAATGCAGCCATACAGCCTCAGGACCGCCTTGAGGTGATCGGGGCGAGGGTCAACAACCTCAAGAATATCGACGTAACCATTCCCCACGACTCTCTTACGGTGATCACCGGCCTATCGGGCAGTGGGAAGTCGAGTCTCGCTTTCGACACCATCTATGCCGAGGGGCAGCGACGCTATATCGAGACCTTCTCATCATACGCCCGAGGGATGCTCGGCGCACTCCAGAGACCCGACGTCGACAAGGTGTCGGGTCTCAACCCTGTGATTGCCATAGAGCAGAAAACCGTCAACCGCAATCCACGCTCGACCATAGGCACCACCACGGAGGTCTACGACTTCCTCCGTCTGCTCTTTGCGCGCATTGCCGAGGCAAGGAGCTACCTGTCTGGACTTCCGATGATCAAATATACCTCGGGCCAGATAGTCGACCTCCTGCTCAACCTCTATTCAGGTAAGAGAGTGGCCATTCTCGCCCCACTCGTCAAAAACCGTAAGGGACACTACAAGGAGCTTCTCGACTCGCTACGCCGCAAAGGCTATCTGCGCGTGAGGGTCGACGGCGAGATGCGCGAGCTCACCATGGGCATGAAGCTCGACCGCTACCGCAACCACTCGATAGAGCTGGTGATCGACCGCATCAAGGTGGTCGGGCAAGAGCGCGACCGCATTGCCGACACCGTGACCGAGGCACTGCGTCAGGGGGATAAGGAGCTGATGGTGCTCGATGTCGACGACCCCGAGGCTCGTCCTTCCTACTACTCCCAGCATCTTATGGATCCCGAAAATGGGATAAGCTATCCCGAGCCAGCGCCTCATACATTCTCTTTCAACTCCCCGCAAGGCGCCTGTCCCCACTGCAACGGCCTCGGATATGCCTTTGCCATCGACCACGACAAGATTTTTCCCGACCGCACCAAATCGGTACGCAACGGAGCAATAGCCCCTTTGGGCAAGTATCAGAGCAAGATGATATTCTGGCAGCTTGCCGCGGTGCTCGAAGCTCACGGCTTCTCGCTCGACACTCCTGTGGCCGACCTTTCCGAAGAGACCGTGACCGATATGCTCTACGGCACCACCCAACCCCTCTACATCAACAACGAGGGGGGCGCCATATCCAACTACAAGCTCGCCTTCGACGGCCTCCTGCGCTATCTTGAGCCGGAGGCTGCCGCCGATGCCGAAGGGGAGGAGCGCGGCGGCAAGACCGACAGTGCCAGCCGGTTTGCATCGCGCATAGTGTGTCCGGAGTGCGGTGGCCGGCGCCTCCGCCGCGAGAGCCTCTGCTTCTTTATCAACGACCGCAACATTGCCGACCTCGCCCGGATGGACATTGTGGAGCTCCACAAGTGGATCTCCGACCTTGAGCCACGCCTATCCCCCACGCAGGCCATCATCGGCCGTGAGATTCTCAAGGAGATCCGCACCCGCCTCAGCTTTCTTATCGACGTGGGGCTCGGCTATCTCTCGCTCGACCGCAACAGCGCCACCCTCTCGGGCGGTGAGAGCCAGCGCATCCGTCTCGCCACCCAGATAGGATCCGAGCTGGTCAATGTGCTGTATATCCTCGACGAGCCAAGCATCGGCCTACACCAGCGCGACAACCGGCGGCTCATCGACTCGCTGACACGGTTGCGCGACGTGGGCAACACGGTGATTGTAGTGGAACACGACAAAGATATGATGCTGGCAGCCGACTACATAGTCGATATCGGCCCGAAAGCCGGGCGCCGGGGCGGCGAGGTGGTATATCAGGGCAAGCCTGACGATATGCTTGCCTCAGGCACTCTCACAGCCGACTATCTTACCGGACGCCGCTCCATCCCCCTCCCCTCCCGGCGCAGACCCGGCAACGGACTCTCCCTTGAGCTCATCGGAGCCACAGGCCACAACCTCCGCGATGTCGATCTCTCCATCCCTCTCGGCACCTTCACGGTAGTGGCCGGTGTGTCGGGCAGCGGCAAGAGTTCTCTCATCAACTCCACTCTCCAGCCGATACTGTCGAAACACTTCTTCCGCTCGCTCGCCGAGCCCCTGCCCTACCGCGAGCTGCGAGGCATCGAAAACATCGACAAGGTGGTGACCGTCAATCAGTCGCCACTCGGGCGCACCCCGCGCTCCAATCCCGCCACCTATACCGGACTTTTCTCCGATATCCGCTCCCTTTTTGTCAACCTCCCTGAAGCCAAGTTGCGCGGCTACAAGCCCGGGCGCTTCTCTTTCAACATTGCCGGAGGCCGATGTGAGGTGTGTGGCGGCAATGGCTACCGCACCATCGAGATGAACTTCCTCCCCGACCTCCTCGTGCCATGCGAGGCGTGTGGCGGCAAGCGCTACAAGCGAGAGACTCTTGAGGTGCGCTATAAAGGCAAGTCGATAGCCGATGTGCTCGACATGACCATCTCCCAGGCCCTCGACTTCTTCGCTCCGATCCCAAAGATAGCCCGCAAGCTGCAGGTGCTCGCCGACATCGGTCTCGGATATATCAAGCTCGGCCAGCCGTCGTCGACCCTCTCGGGCGGCGAAAACCAGCGTGTGAAGCTCGCCACAGAGCTCGCCCGCCGCGACACCGGCCGCACCCTCTTCATCCTCGACGAACCCACCACCGGCCTCCACTTCGACGATATCCGCGCTCTTCTCATTCTGCTCGACAGTCTTGTGGAGAAGGGTAACACCGTGGTGGTGATCGAACACAATCTCGACGTTGCCGCCCACGCCGACTATATTATCGATATGGGCCCCGGCGGAGGCCGCGATGGCGGACAGATTGTGGCAACCGGCACCCCTGAGCAGGTTGCCCGGCTCGACTCACCCACAGCTCCCTTCCTCGCCGAAGAGCTCGCGCACCATCCTCCGGTGCCGCTCGGCGAGCCGACCAAAGCTCCTGCGCCCGCAAGAGCCGCAAAGGCAGCAAAAAAAGCTGCACCCGCTCCAACTGACAGTCCAGACGGAGCCGCCACTCCCCGCCGCCGCGGACGACCCCGCAAGAACCCTACAGCATAATCCCGCAATCATAGGCCAAGGGCCTGCCGCTCATTCAAGCCGCAGGCCCTTGACCTATATTGTTGCATTGTTATTGACCGCTTACAGACGCAGATGGAGTTTGCCTTCATGCCAGGCTTCCAGTTCATCCTTGACGCTTTCGAGATATAAGATCGGACTGTCGAGAATAAACTGACCGCCGCTGTAGGTGTTGAGATTAACCTTTTCGCCAAACCGCTTCTCGAAGAGCTCCATCACATAAGCGTAGGCCTCATCGACCGACTCGAAGTAATAGGCGTCCTCCTTATCTTTCCGATCATATGCCATGACATACAAGCGCTGAAAATCGGTATTGACATATTGTTCAATAGCCGACACTTTCACCTTTTTCTTGCTTATATCGGTGACGCTTATAGCCTCACCATTGACCACAATGGTATTGTAGTTGAGTGCATAGTCGCGGCGTATCATGAATCTGAGGTCGGAATCGAGATCACCTACGCGCCCGAGCACCCATATCGCCCAAGACAGACGCGTAGTTCCGTGTGCACATCCAAATGTTGTCAACGGAGTATAGATATTACCGTTGTCGATTGTCAGAAAGGCGGGACCGGGAACACTGAAACCGATCCACTCCGAGAAGTCGAACTCACGCCAGGGGCTATCTTCATCGTCACGTTCATACGACTTTATGCCGTCGCGCTCAAGGGTTGTACTGCCCGACATAAGCAGATGATTGACTTCCGTAACGTCAAAACCGGCTACTGGGAGAAGTGGATTCTCGGCGTCAAATTCTGGCTCATCGGCCGAACACGACGATAGGAGGGCCATGACTGCCACGGCCGCCACTGAGAGCCATCGATATGTTTTCATATTGGCTGGGGGATTAAGATGGTTGATAATATGTTGATTGGTTTCCGCAAAGATAAGGATTTATCACCAACTTTCACATATTTTTCGGTAAAAAAATCATAATATGCCAATCGATTGGGCAAAAATCAGTCCTATAGCCACCGGACAAACCCACCGGAGCAGAAACACAAGGAGCCGCATGGGGCGGAAGCGGGTGGCGCCACGGCAAGTCATTTGTTCAGAAAGCACACTCCTATCGAGTTTCCATCCCACGAAGACAGATATGATCATGCCGCCGAGCGGAAGCATGACATTGCTTGTGGCGGTGTCGAAGAAGTTAAACAGAGTGAGGCCAAAGAGTGTGAAGTCGCTCAGGCAGCCGAATGAGAGGGCACATAGGGTGCCAAACAGGGCTGCTATACCTGTGTTGAGCACCACGGCGCTCCGCCGCTTCATTTTCAGCTCTTCCATGAAAAAAGTTATTGCTATCTCGCTCATGGAAATGGTGGAGGTGAGCGATGCAAGAAAGAGAAGGAAGAAAAAGAGCGTTGACCATACTGTGCCGCCTGCGAGCGAGTGGAATATCGACGGAAGCACCTCAAACACCAGTGTAGGGCCCGCCGACGGCGACATGCCGAAGGTAAAAACGGCCGGAAATATGATCACTCCCGCCAAAATAGCCACAACGGTGTCGAGCGATGCCGTGATCAGGGCCGATCGCCCCAAACGTGTGTTGTCGGCAAAATAGCTCGAATAGGTGAGCATGGTGCCCAGACCGAGACTCAGCGAGAAAAAGGCCTGCCCCAGGGCGCCCAGCATGGTCGAAGGGGTAAGTGCTGAGAAGTCGGGGCTAAACAGAAAGCTCAATCCCTCCCGCGCACCGGCCATAGTGAGTGAATTGGCGCAGAATATAAGCAGCAGGATAAAAAGCATCGGCATAAGGATGTTGGAGAAACGCTCTATCCCCTTGGCAACGCCTCTCATCAGAATGGCGAAGTTGATTGCCAGAAAGACAATGGTCCACAATGCCGGGCGCCAGTTGCCGGTAACAAAACTGTCGAAATGGGTGTGATAGCCTGCCGCATCGCCATAGTCGAGGGATCCGATGGCGCTCTGGACCATGTACTCTACTGTCCATCCAGCCACCACCGAGTAGAAGCTCAGTATCATAAGCGACGACAGCACTCCCATATATCCTGTGAGTTGCCAAACCCGGTGAGAGGCGTGGAGCCTGAAAGCCCCGGTGATGTTTGACCGCGAGCTACGCCCGAGGATAAATTCGGCACATATCACCGGCACTCCCAGCAGAAAGATAAATGCTATGTAGCACACCATAAACGCGCCGCCCCCATGGGTGCCCGCCTCGTATGGAAACCGCCATATATTGCCTAAGCCTACCGCCGACCCTACCGTTGTGGCGATCGCGCCTATACGGGTGGCAAACACCGCCCGATGTGTATTTTTTGATGTCATTCAGATTGATTTCGTAGTTTGTGGAAATAGTGTGAGTAGGGAGCGATTAGTCGACAGCCTCGTCAAGCGGACTCTGCCGACGCTTTGTATTTGCTGTTGGAGCCTTCTGCTTCTTACCGGCACTCACCCTCTTCCGGCTCTTTTTCTTTTCATTAGCATTGCTCGACACTGAGTCGACCGACGCAGCGTTCTCTACCTCTGCCATCTCTACCTCCGATGCCGCTTCAGAGGGGGTGGGGGGATTGCTACCGCGCCAAGAGGCAATGGCCGCCACCGCAGCCACCAACACTATGGCGAGTGCTATAAGGCCTCGACGCTCTATGGCTGTAGGGCCGCCACCATGAAGACTGTCGGTCATAAAAATCTCGACACAAGGATTATGCCGGTGAGCAGCGGCGCTACATACCGGAGGATAAACAATATAAGTCCATGCGCGCGGGCGCGGGCCGATCCTCGGTTGGTCACCTCGCGGCGTAGCAATCCGGGGGGCGCAAACCATCCCACATAGAGACAGGTAAACATAGCCACAAGCGGCAGAAGCATATTGGTGGCAACATCGTCGAGAAAATCAAACACCGTGGCTCCCCCGATGGTCAATCCCAGTGATGGCAGCTGCGACAGGGCGCAGACTGTCGAAAAACCAAATAGCGGAAGGAGCACCACGATAGTTGACACCCGTCGCGGCACATCCATGCGGTCGGCCACGAATGCCACCGACACTTCAGCAATGGAGATGGTGCTTGTAAGCGCCGCAACAAACAGAAGAAGGAAAAACATCACCGACCAGACCTGCGTGGCAGGCATGCGGGCAAACACCTCCGGGAGGGTGACAAACACCAGTGTCGAGCCGCTCAGACTCTCACCCTCAAGCGAGAAGGTGGTCACGGCCGGAAAGATGATGAAGCCCATGAGGAGAGCCACCAGCAGGTCGAGCATCGACACCGTCACTGCCGTGCGGGTCAGGTGTGTGGTGCGGGGAAAATAGCTTGCATAAGTAATGAGGATGCCCATGCCGAGGCTGAGCGAGAAGAAGGCCTGTCCCAATGCGTTGAGGAAGGTCGACGCTGTGACGCGTGAAAAATCCGGACGCAGGAAAAACTCAAGGCCCTCGCTTGCGCCGGGCAGAGTGAGGCTCACCCCGCATAGCACCAGCAGGATCACAAATAGCAGCGGCATCATGATATTGCTCATGCGCTCTATACCCTTCTGCACCCCCACTATAAGCACAGCCGCATTTATCAGTATCACTACATAGGTAGCTATCAGAGGATAATACCTGCTCCCTATCAGCGTGCTCATCTTACCGGCAAAAAAGGCGGAGTCGGTGTGGGCCATCGCACCCGCGCCATCATAGAGAAATCCGGAGACCGAGGCTATGAGATATTCAAGAGTCCATCCCGCCACCACCATGTAGAAGCAAAGGATCATATAGCTTGCGAGGATAGCCACGCCACCAACAGCCCACCACGGTCGCGACGCGCCGAGATTGATGAAACTGCCCACAGCATCGCTGCGGCCCGAGCGGCCGATAGCAAACTCGGCCACCATCACAGGCACCCCGAGCAGAAACACACAAGCTATATAGATAATCAAGAACGCAGCGCCCCCGTTGGCCTGAGTCTCAGCCGGGAAACGCCACACATTGCCCAGCCCCACCGCCGAGCCCACAGTGGCTGCGATGAGGCCAATCTTAGATGCAAATTGAGTAGTCTTTGCCATAAGTAGCGGTAACAAATAAGCACCGGCGTCCACGCCGATGCGTCAATCCGTTGCAAAATTACTCATTTTCGCGTCAAATTCAAACCCACACATCGCAAAATTATTCGTAGCTTTGTGGAGCGTAAGCCTCCGGCTTGCGAAAAAGAGAACATAGGAAGCGCAAACCACCGGCTTGCGAAAAAAAATAAACCATCATGAATCACGACGACATAACAATAAAGCGGCGCAACCTCCCTCACTGGCATCGCGAAAGGTGCATCCAATTTGTCACCTTCCATCTTGCCGACTCATTACCCGCATCCGTGCGCCGTGAGTTGCAGACGCTAAAAGACCTATTCGTCCACGAAAACCCCGAGCCCTGGTCAGACGAAACCACCAAACACTTCAACTCACTCTTCCCGACCCGCATCAACGACTATCTTGATGCGGGCCATGGATCTTGCGTACTCCGCCACAAAGAGTGTGCTGCGATCATGGCAAACGCCATAGAGTATTTCGACCACGACAGATATATCATTCATAAATATGTAGTGATGCCCAACCATGTACATGTGCTTGTCGAACTCCTGGGCAACAGTAATCTGTCGGACATCTGCAAGTCATGGAAAAATTTCAGTGCTTTGCAGATAAACAGGTTCTTGGGCCGCTCCGGACAGTTTTGGCATCATGAGTCGTGGGACAGGATGATACGCAACGAGAGGCATTACTGCAATGTGGTGGCTTATATCGACAAAAATATCCAGCAGGGTGGGGTGATGTGGAAGTAGCCTGCTGCCGCCCGTTATCGTAAGCCGGCGCGAGCAGTTCTTTTTAAATAATCGCAAGCCGAAGGCTTACGCTCCCATTTTATACGTCGGCGTCATTCAATCCCTAATGCCATACTTGAGCACTAACAAAAGCTCATCTTCGATTGAGTCAGCAATCGAAGATATTTGTTCTGACTTATCAAGGAGGAGCGATGGTTGATTCATAAGGGTTTCTTTATCCACAACAGTATATGCATATTTGTCGTCGACATCCATAATTAAGGGAAATATCTGACGGCCTTCGCTATACAGATTCACTCTATATATCATGTCGCGGGCTGTATCAATAACCACAGTGTGAAAAGACCTCATGGTGTTTCCCTTTCCCTTTACAACAAGGAAAATTCTATTGGATGTAGGAAGGATGCGCAACAGTATTTCTCTCGATGACTCAATTAGAATCTGCCGGTCTACAGAAGATCCCATGTTCTCTCGCGTCAAGGAATTATCGCCAAGATCAAATTGCACCAATGGAGATAAAGTTCCCATATCTTCCGACAACGAGTATATTATATTGGTTATAGCAGGAGGCACAAACAGCTTTGATCCATCATTCATGAAAAACAAGTATCTGTCTTGCATATGAAAAGGCAAGATAATATCATCTTTGTAGGACAAGCGTTCATCAATCGTCTCTTTCTTTGAATTGAATATTACCACCTCGCCAACGCGGTCGCTGCTGATTGTACGCAATAACAGATGTGTATCTTCCCCTACACTCTCTATATGACTGAAAAACAAGTTTGTCTCAGAATCCTTGTCAACACCGGTCGGTAGATGTGATGATTTTATGAAATGTAGATCCAAATCATACGACATCAGTTTATGCGGAGTCAGAACCTCTATAAGTCCGTTCAAAGGATCGAGTGCATACGACAGGGGCGTCGTAATCTCTTCCGGACCTTCGCCTATTATGGCATCGGAACTTACGAGATAGTTGCCGTCCTTATCAAAAAGATGAAGAAACGACCGCTTGTCTTCAATCATGAAAAGACTATCGGTCACTTGTAGGCGTGTCACTAAGTCCGGATATGACTCTCCTTCAAATAAAAGTGGCACAACTTCCACGCTTTCAAAAACATCATCGGGTGAAACGCTCTGACAATCTGTCAGATTGTAACATCTGACAGATTTATTATCAAGTGATTGACTATAGTGGACATCTTTAGATCCACAGCCTGCAAGAATGAGTAGGACATAGAGCAGCAACACTTCATGTACTACATGAGACAATCCGGAATTCATACACATGATATTTGATACTATCCGTTGTTAATCAAACCAATGCCTTATTACGAGTAAAACACAGATTCAGCATGGGTAGTGCAATAATATTGAATGTATGCGGTTTTTGTTTGATCATGGCTTAATAAGGACTTGTAAACACACTCTGATGACAAAGTTATAGAATAATTTTTGATTTTTAAGCCGGCGGATAAAAAATGATCAATAAAGCGTGAATTTGAGATGATGTTCTTCGCGAGAGGGTGATGTCTTTTCTTTTTATTCATCGCAAGCCGGAGGCTTACGCTCCCAGTCACACTCCTATGCTATGAATTTGGATAAATGAGGTGAATGGCGTATCTTTGCATTATATCTTCTTTATCACTTTTATCCCCCCGCTTATGAGCATTTTCTCTGCTGTGGCCGCTATTGCCTTAGCTTCGGCTCCCACGGCCAACTCAGATACTATTGCCTACCGCAATACTCACGCTGTGGAACCCGGCGCCGGTAGCGACCGCATAGCTGCTTTGGCCGCCCATACGGTGCCCACCCCGGCTCAGCTCGCTGCGCTGACCGACGGATATATTGCTTTTGTCCACTTCGGACCCAACACATTCACCCGGCGCGAATGGGGTACAGGCAAGGAGGATCCTGCGGTGTTTACCCCCTCTGGACTCGACACCGACCAGTGGGTCAAGGCTATGCGCGATGCAGGTATGACCAAAGTGGTGATCACGGCCAAGCACCACGATGGATTCGTGGTATGGCCCAGCCGATACACGCGTCATGGCATCATGAGCTCTCCCTTCGAGGGTGGCAAGGGAGATATTGTGGGCAGTCTGGCTGAGTCGTGCCGCAAATACGGACTCAAGCTCGGAGTGTATCTCTCACCCGCCGACCTCTATCAGATTGAAAATCCCGATGGGCTCTACGGCAATCTATCGCCCAAGACCACGAGGGTGATCCCGCGCCCCGTGGAGGGCGCGCGCCCGTTTAAGTCGGATGTTACCTTTGAGTTTGATGAGATCGACGACTACAACGAATATTTCCTCAACCAGCTTTATGAGCTGCTCACCGACTACGGGCCTATCGACGAGGTGTGGTTTGACGGTGCTCACCCCAAGCGCAAAGGGGGCCAGACCTACAACTACGAGGCATGGCGCAAACTGATCCGCACCCTCGCCCCCAATGCCGTGATATTCGGACGCGAGGATATACGCTGGGGCGGCAATGAGTCGGGAGCCACCCGCTATGCCGAACGCAATGTTGTTGGCTATCCACACAATCCCGACACCGCAACGGTGTTTGCCGACATGACCGCGCCCGACCTCGGCAGCCTCGACGCTCTGGCCGGAGCGCCCTTCATCCACTATCAGCCCGCCGAGATCGACACCTCGATACGCGAGGGCTGGTTTTACCGCGACGAAGATAAGCAGAAGAGCCGTAGCGCCGACGATATATTCGACATCTACGAGCGCTCCGTCGGTGGCAACTCCATCTTTATCCTCAATATCCCACCCGACCGCTCGGGCCGCTTCGCAGCCCGCGATGTGGAGGCGCTGGCCGACGCCGGCCGACGCATACGCGAAACCTACGGCACCGACCTGCTCGCCGGATCAGAGCTTCCCTCAGGGCTGGCCGACACCGATATCCACACCTTTGTCGAGGCATCGGAGCCGGTGGTAGTGAAGCTGCCCAAGGCCACGACCATCAATCGCCTCACCCTCTCCGAGCCGGTGGCCGACCGCGGCGAGCGCATCGACAGCGTGGCAGTAGATGCCTTGGTGGAAGGAGTGTGGCAGCATATAGCCTCCGCTCCAAATGTGGGCTTCAAGCGCATATTGCGCTTCCCCGATGTGACCACCGACAAGCTGCGTATCCGGGTGATCGACTCCCGCCTTGAGCCTTATCTGGCCTCGGTGTCGGGCCACTATTATGCCGAGCGCCCCGCTACCCTCGCCGCCACACGCAGCGCCGACGGTATGGTGACCATTGCTCCCGCCCCCGACACTTTCGGGTGGAAACGCACCATAATGGAAAAGCCGCTCACACCCGGCACAGAAATACGCTACACCACCGACGGCTCGGTGCCAGGCCCGAAGTCGACACTCTACACCGCTCCATTCAAGGCCGACAACCAGACAGTCAAGGCTGTGGCAATACTCAACGGCCAGACAGGCCCGGTGAGCTCCTCACGATTCGGCTACATCAAAGACGAATGGCGTCTGCTCGGAGCAACCGGCTCGGCCGACCGACACCCCGCCCAGGCGGCTTTCGACTCAGACCCCTCGACAGCATGGATCAGCGACGGAGAAGAGGTGTCGCCGACTATCGCCATTGATCTCGGCACACAGCGCCTCATAAACGGGCTCATCTACACTCCGGTGACCTCGGGAACCGACGGCATGATAGCCAAAGCCATCATAGAAGTGAGTCCCGACGGAGGCCGATGGACCCGAGCCGGCGAGTGGGACTTTGGCAACCTTGTCAATGATCCCACACCCCGCGAATACCATCTCGACTCGGCCGCCGACGCCCAATTCGTGCGTATCACCACCGTTGCCACCACCTCCGGCACCCCGGTTTCGGCCATAGCCGAGCTCGACATATTCTGACGCGCCTGAAATGGGGAGGCGGATCAATAGTCCGTCTCCCAGGCGCTTTTCTGCCGGTCATATTTTGGAAAATTTGCCGGTGAGCCGTCGCCATTGATTTTAACGCCCTGCGCTAACAATATGCTCTCGAGATTATTTTCATAATATTCGTGGTCGGCAAGGATTTTCAGCCTGCTGCAACGCTCGTAGGTGTCGGTTGAATAAACGGGCGGCACGGCCACCGACGTGCTCCCCACCTCTGTGGCATCGACGGTAAAGCCATTGCCTCCGTCGGCCTGAAGTATCATGCCCGGGAGGCCGCGCAGCTTCCATGGCCCGTCGCTGATAGGGATATCGGGGGCAAACCATGCCGTCCATCTGCGGCCGTGATAGTCGGAAACAGCCATGATGCAATCAAATCCAAGGATTTTTTTTACCGAATCCTCCTCTATCTGCCATACGATCTCATCCATCGGCTCGGCGTAGCGGTAAGAGCCGCCTGCGATGTGGTCGTAGACCGTCAGGTGACCCTCGGCATTGCTTTTCTCTATATAGAGGGTGATGCTCTTTTCCGGAGCCAGCCCGAGCTTGCGGCCATCGTAGGTCACTGTGCCGTCGGGCTGCACCACCCTCCATGCCTTCATCTGTATCTCGTGGAGCTTGGCCTTCCCTTCGGGCGTCGACTCACACGAGTCGACATACTGGCTCATAGCATTGTAGTAGAGCGACTTTTCAGGACTTGCCACAAGGGTCATCTCCTTTCCATAGTTGTTGCCTACAGAGTATTTCACCACCACATTGGTCTGTGAGGCGGCAGCTGAAACCACCATCCACATGGCTGTCAGCAGTAATAGCTTCTTCATATAGCGATATTAGTTTTTTTGGTGTTGACAAGTCGTATATATCATAGCCCGGCGGAGTCACTTCGCGGCCCGTTGCCGGTAAATTACCGTGCGTAGTCCCGGCAGCCTGAGTGTGCCCTGATAGAGAGCCGAGCCATCGCCGAGGGCAATGCATAGGGTATCGCCTCGCATCACCACCGAGTCGGGCACGGTGCGGAGCATCACATATGGCCGCCGCCCCTTGTCGGCCGACATCATCGTCCGGCGGGCATTGGGGCCGACGATCTCGACCACATGGATTTCCCCCGACTCAGCCAACCGCAGAGCCTGAGCGGCCTCTGCTCGGGCCTTGGCAACCGGGGCGATGTTGAGCGACATGAACACAGCCGGAACTATTATCAGAATAACTGCCGCAGTGAGTCCGGCGATAGTTGATCTCTTCATTTTTTTACGTTGCGTTTTATGATTGAGCTGATCTCGTCGGGGCTGATGCCGAGCACCTCAATCTGATTGATGAAATAGGGTAGAATATCGGAATAAAACTCCTCGCGCCTGCGGCTCAGAATCGACTCGCGGGCGTCGGGCGATACAAAGTAACCCACTCCGCGCTGGCTGTAGATGGTGCCCGAAAGAGTCAGATGCTCATAAGTGCGCACTATGGTATTGTTGTTGACCGTAAACCGCCCGCTCATCTCCCTCACCGAGGGGAGCTGGTAGCCAGGCTGCCAGTCGCCACGCAATATGTTGTCCTCCACCCATGCCATGATCTGGGTGAAGATCGGACGTGAATCTGACAGTTTCATCGGCGCAACGTCGACTCCTTGAAGTTAAAATATGCGGTTATATAAGCGCCAACAGGCACAAGCGCAAGCCATAGGCATGAAAGGATCTCGACCGCTTTCATCGGCATACACGTCCCGCCAACCGGCTGAGCCCACACGGCCTTCCATCGGCCCGTGACAGCCACCCCCTCCACAAGAAATGGATAGACCGTACGCACAGGATATTCCTCCGATCCCGGCCCCCATGTGACCACAAGCACCGCCACCACTGCTACGGCAATCACCGTGAACACCTGCCGCCAACCCGCAGCCGAGCGTATGAGGGTGATCAGTGCCACAAATGTCACCAGATAATAGGGCATGACAGGCATATGGTAGAGCGGAAGGGAGGTATAGGTCATACACTCGGCCAAGGTGGAGGCATGGCGGAGCGTAAACCCGGATATCCGCCCGGTAAGGGTCACCGCCATGTCGGCCCCGAGGAGCAGCAGCGCCGAGAGCAGCGGAAACACCACAAGCGAGCGCCCGATGGCAAAAGCATATTTCTTCCACGCCTGTTCGGGCAGGAGAAGTCCCGAATATGCCGTACGGGCAGACGTGTAGTCGGCAAACAGAGTGGAAGCATATATCATCGATCCAAACACCCACCATTGCGCCACCCGGTGGCGTATGCCGCCCAGACCGGTGTAGCTGCCATTGTAGCGGTAGAAAATGTAGATAGCGAGGGCCACCACAGGCATCATTGCGAGAAGGGCCGCATCGCGCTTCCAGTGTTGTGCTAAATATAGATAGGTCAGTCGTCGCATGAAGGTAATGATTTAAGGATGTTATTGAGTCGGGAATGGAAATCACAGTCGGACACGAGAGCTTTGAAGAGAAGCCTCAGATTGAGATCAGACGGGAAGCTGTCGCCATTGACCGAGATGCTTTCAAGTCCGTCGGCAAAAATCGTGTCAGGCCATCGCCCTTCGCTGTGGCAAGTGATAGCCTCTGACAGATCATCAACCGGTGCATCAAGTATCATGCGCCCGTCGTTGATCACCGCCAGGTCAGTAATGATATTTTCAAGTCCTTCGGTGTCGTGGGAGGATATCACGATGATACCATCCTGATTATCACCCCGGGCTATGGCGCGGAGTATCTCCCCGCGGGCTATGATATCGAGACCAGCCAACGGCTCGTCCAAAAGTGTGAGGCGGGCGCGACATGCAAGCGCGAAAGCAAGGATAAATCGCTTCTGCTCGCCCATCGACTGCTTGCTCACCACCGTCGACCGGTTCACTTCCAGATCGGCCGCCAGACTGTTGTAGAGTTCGGTCGAGAAGTGAGGGTAGAAGGGCCTGTAAGCCTCTACAAACACCGACGGCTTTAAAGCTGGAAACGCCATTGACGCCCCAACAAGGTAACATGACGAGAGAAAGGCCTCATTGCGGTCAAACGGATTGAGACCAAACGCATCTATTGCTCCACCAAGAGGAGAAAGCCCTCCCGCGAGTGTCTGGAGAAGGGTTGTCTTTCCGGCGCCATTGCGCCCCAGCAGGCCATAGATATGTCCCGGTTTCAATTGCCAGTCGAGGCCCGACAGCACGGTGTGACGGCGATAGCCCACCGACAGACCGCTGATTTTCACTGTTCCATTCATAAGCTGAGATCCGTTTTACTGTACCACTTTTATAGTACAGCACAAAGGTATCTGTTTTTTTCTCCCCCTCCAAAAAAAAAGCGAAAAAAAAAATACCGGCACAGTGCGCGACCATGCCGGTATTGTATAAAATCAGTTGGATCGATTATTTCTTGGCGAGAGCCTTGGCGATCTGCTTGTCGGCTTTCTCCACAGCCTTGCGGTAAGCCTTTTCAGCCTTTGCCTTAGCCTTGGGGGTGGAGGCAGAGGTCATGGCATCGTAGAGATCCCAGAGCTTGTTGTCGGCCACGGCAGCCTTCTGAGCGGCGGTGTAGGCCTTGGCTGCAGCTTCAGCAGCAGCCTCATCTTCGGGCGCTGCATAAGCGTGGCTGTAGCCCTTCTGGTCGTTCCAGTGACCACGGGTGAAGTCGGGGAAGGTAACAGCTGCGCTGTTGTTGTCCATCGAGAGAGCGCCGAGCTCACCGAGGCAGCACCATTCAGCAAGGTCATATACGTCCATATCGAGGGGCAGACCATTCTGGAGGCAGTACACGAGGCGGGCATCCATCATGAAGTCCATGCCGCCATGACCCATCTCGCGGCCAAGTTCGCCGTATTTGGTGAGGATGGGGTGATAGTACTTCTTCATAAGAGCCTCATACTCTTCCTTGGGGAGGAAACCGTGGCTCGAGAGATTGTCAACCTGAGGCTCTACGCCGCTGGCCTTGAGCTGGCTCTGGTCGAGAGCGATAGCACCCTTGGGATACTTGGTGGCATAGCCCTTGGTACCGGTGAGCTTGAACAGACGGTTGTAGGGCTGGGGGTTCATCACATTGTGCTGGATCTCAACAACCTTGCCATCTTCGGTGCGCATGAGGGTGGTGGTGTGGTCGCCGTTGCGGAAGTCGTTGCACTCCTTGCCGGTCTTCTTCTCCACATACTCCTTGCCATGTACCGACTTGGTGTCCATGGCCACGAGGGTCTTGAAGCGGTCGCCGCGGTGGATGTTGAGACACTGTGCAACCGGGCCGAGGCCGTGGGTGGCATAGAGGTCGCCGCGGTTCTCCTTATTATATTTCATACGCCAGCCGAGACCATCGGGATCGTTCTCGGGGTTTTTCCAGTAGTAATCCCAGAAGTCATCGAGATTGTGGATATAAGCGCCTTCTGCACGGAGCACTTCGCCAAACACGCCGGCCTGAGCCATTGCGAGAGCGTTGAGCTCATAATAGTCGTAGCAGCAGTTCTCAAGGATCATGCAGTGCTTGCGGTTCTTCTCCGAGAGATCGATGAGCTCCCAGCACTGTTCGAGATTCATTGCCGAGGGAACTTCGATAGCGGTGTGCTTGCCGTTTTCGAGAGCATACTTGGCTACGGGGAAATGGTGGTCCCAGTCAGTGGCAACATATACGAGATCAATGTCGGGGCGCTCGCAAAGTGCCTTGTAGCCATCTTCGCCGGAGTAGATGTCGGCGGGTGCGAGACCTGCCTCACGGAGATATTTCTGGCTCTTCTCAGCACGGGCGGGTTCATAGTCACAAAGCGCAACCACTTCAACACCGGGGATATGGGCGAAGCGATTGACAGCACCGGGGCCGCGCATACCGAGGCCTACGAAAGCCACACGCACTGTCTCCAGTTTGGGAGCTGTGAGACCGAGCACGTGCTCCTGACCGGCAGGGCGTTCGGGAGTCTCCACTACGAGAGTGCCTTTGTCCCAATGTGTCTTGGTTGAGGGCGACAGCGACTGAGCTACCGACTGGAGACCGAATGTGAGTACCGCAGCCGATGCAATCGCCAGTCCTTTGAAGAATGTCTTCATGATGATTGGTTTATGGGTTTAGATAGATTGGTTATTGATAATTGATGCAAAGGTACGCATTATTTATATAAACCACAAGCCAACTTCTCTTATTTGACTACATTTTTACAATCATTTACCAAAACTATCCCGTGTCCCAGATTGTTTTAATGGCGATAACCCTCCGTTTCATCCATCACGCCCCTTTCCCCTCTCTTTCGACTCCATGAAAAAGATAGCCCGATCACTAATCGAACTCATAGGCAACACTCCGCTGCTGCAGCCGATGCGCTATGCCACGTCAACAGGCGCCGGGGGTGCCCAGCTCCTCCTCAAACTCGAAGCGTCAAATCCCGGCGGCAGCGTCAAAGACCGCGTGGCACTCAACATGATCGTGCGTGCCGAGCAGGACGGATTGCTCGCTCCCGGCGCAACCATCATCGAACCCACATCCGGCAACACCGGCATAGGCCTCGCATGGATCGCCGCCATTCGCGGATACAAGCTCATTCTCACAATGCCCGACACCATGAGCGCCGAGCGCCGCAAGCTCCTCCTCGCCTATGGCGCGTCAATCGACCTCACCCCGGGCAAGCTCGGCATGAAAGGGGCCATAGAACGTGCCCGCGAGCTGCGCGAGAAAATCCCCGGCTCGGTGATCCTCGACCAGTTTGCCAATCCGGCCAACCCTGCCGCACACTTCGCCACCACCGCCCATGAAATATGGCGCGACACATCGGGCAAGATCGACATTTTTGTAGCCGGGGTAGGCACCGGTGGCACCATCTCAGGCATAGGCCGTTACCTCAAGTCAAAAAAACCGGGTGTGGAGATCGTGGCTGTGGAGCCTGCAGAAAGCGCTGTGCTGTCGGGTGGCAACCCCGGGCCTCACCGCATTCAGGGAATCGGCGCCGGATTTATACCCGAGACATACAATGGTACCGTGGTCGACACGGTGATGCCCGTCAAGGGGAGTCAGGCGGTGCTCGCCGCCCGCGCCCTCGCCCGCACCGAGGGCATACTTACCGGATTTTCGGGTGGTGCGGCTTTGTTTGCCGCCACCGAGCTTGCCCGACGTAGCGCCAACAAGGGAAAGACCATCGTAGCCCTAATCCCCGACACCGGCGACCGCTATCTCTCCACCGATCTATTTGCCGATCCATCCTGACCGCCGCAACTCCCCTCCACCTCTTACCCGGAGGCGCCCAGCCCTCATAGCCGCTGCGCGCCTCCGGGCTTGCATTTTTATGAAATTTTGCCGAACTTCGCGTATCATTTTACCCTATCTATCATTCACCACAATCTATCAGATAAGTTTCAATCAATGATGAAAAATACAGTATTGGCAGCTTTGGCGGCATTAGCCCTCAACAACGCCGCTGCCAAAGAACGCGAGATTTGCGTAATGCAGTTCAACGTATGGCAGGAGGGTACATCGGTGCCCGGCGGTTTCGAAGCCATGGCCGACGAGATAGCGCGTCAGGCACCCGACATTGTCACTCTCAGCGAGGTGCGCAACTACCACGACACGCGATTCTGCGACCGCATAGTAGAAGCTCTTGCCAAGCGTGGTCTCACCTACCACTCATTCTACTCTACCGACACCGGACTGCTCAGCCGCACCGAGATCACCGACTCGGCTGTAATCTTTCCCTACATCGACGACCACGGCACCGTGCATAAACTCGTGACCGAAATCGACGGCCACCGCGTGGCCGCCTACACCGCCCATCTCGACTATCTCGACGACACCTATTATGAGGTGCGCGGCTACGACGGCAACTCCTGGAAGGAGATCGACCCCATCACCGACCACGACGAACTCATGCGCCGCAATCTGCTCTCGCAGCGCGACGAGGCTGCACGGCTGGCCGCCGCCGACATTGCCCGCGAGCGTGAGGCCGGAAGCCTCATCTTTCTTGGGGGCGACCTCAACGAGCCTTCGGGGCTCGACTGGACCGAGGCCACCGCATCGACCGCCGACCACAGGGGCGTGGTGATCAAATGGCCCACGATAGAGATACTCCACGACGCCGGTCTGGTCGACACCTACCGCGCCATCTATCCCGATCCGGTCGAGTATCCGGGCTACACCTACCCCTCGTCAAACGAAATCATACCTGTCAACCGTCTCTCATGGGCCATCAAGGCCGACGAGCGCGACCGCATCGACTATGTGTTCTACGTTCCCGACCCGAGGCTGTCACTCCGGTCGGTCGACATCGTCGGCCCGCAGCGCGATATTATCCGCGGCGAGCGGGTGGCTACCGACTGGGGTAAACGCGACATTATCGCTCCCATCGATGTGTGGCCGAGCGATCACCGCGCCGTAGTGGCTCGCTTCTCACTCGACAAATAAACTCGGCCTCACAGAGAAAAATGTAAGGATTTGCGCAATTTTTACAAACTTTTGTTGCTTTTGCTGGTTATTTAGTATAAATTTGCAGCCGCTAAACTTATTTTCACACTTCCAATAGCAACGATTTCACTCACATGAAGGCAACAGAAGTAATCGACGATCTTCGCCGCAGATTCCCCAACGAGCCGGAGTACATTCAGGCCGTGGAGGAAGTAATCTCCACCATCGAGGATGCCTACAACGCCAATCCCGAATTTGAACGCTACAATCTTATCGAACGCCTCTGCATCCCCGACCGCATCTTCTCATTCCGCGTGTCGTGGGTCGACGATCAGGGCCGTGTGCGCAACAATATGGGCTACCGCATCCAGCACAACAACGCCATTGGCCCTTACAAGGGGGGCATCCGCTTCCACGCATCCGTCAACCAGTCAATCCTGAAGTTTCTCGCTTTCGAGCAGACCTTCAAAAACTCTCTTACCACCCTCGCCATGGGTGGTGCCAAGGGTGGATCCGACTTTTCGCCCCGTGGCAAGAGCGACATGGAGGTGATGCGCTTCTGCCAGGCCTTCATCACCGAGCTTTGGCGCCAGATCGGCCCCGACACCGACGTGCCCGCCGGCGACATTGGCGTGGGCGGCCGTGAGGTGGGCTTCATGTATGGCATGTACAAGAAGCTGGCCCGCGAGTTCACCGGCACCTTCACCGGCAAGGGTCGCGAATTTGGCGGCTCGCTGATCCGCCCCGAGGCCACCGGTTTCGGCAATGTCTACTTCCTGCTCAATATGCTCGCCACCAAAGGGATCGACATAAAGGGCAAGCGGGTGGCCATATCCGGATCTGGCAATGTGGCCACCTACACCGCCGTCAAGCTCCTTGAGCTCGGCGCCAAGGTAGTGTCGATGAGTGATTCCGACGGCTCTATCGTAATCCCCGACGGCCTCACCCACGAACAGCTCGAATATATCCTTGAGCTCAAGAATATCTACCGCGGACGCATACGCGAGTTTGTCGACAACTATCCCGACGCCGCAACCTACTATCCCGGCGAGCGCCCCTGGCACCATGTCGACTGCGATATCGCCATGCCCTCGGCCACCCAGAATGAGATCGACGGCGACGATGCCCGCGCTCTTGTCAAGCAGGGTGTGATAGCCGTGAGCGAGGGAGCCAACATGCCCTCCACCCCCGAGGCCATAAAGGAGTTCCTCTCGGCCCGTATCCTCTACGCTCCCGGCAAAGCCGCCAATGCAGGCGGTGTGGCTGTCAGCGGTCTTGAGATGGCCCAGAACTCGCAGAAGATGTCGTGGACTGCCGAGGAGGTCGATTCCCGCCTCAAGCAGATCATGGCCGATATCCACCATCAGTGTGAGCTTTTCGGCAAAGAACCCGACGGCTTCATCAACTATGTTAAAGGTGCCAACACCGCCGGCTTCATGAAGGTGGCCCGCGCCATGATGGCCCAGGGCATCCTCTGATCGCCCTCCCGATGATATAAGCCCCTATGAAAAAAGCCTCCGCAATCAGTTGCGGGGGCTTTTTTCATAGGAGGGAGACCTTTCAGGACTCACTTACTGCTTGGCAGGAGCGAGAGCATCGGCCACAGCCTTCTCAAGCTCGGCGCCCATGAGGTCGCGCGACACTATGTTGCCCTCCGGATCAAAGAGGATGATGCAGGGGATGGCGGGAATACCGTAGGCATCGGTGGCAACATTCTGGGTGTTGAGTATCTGGCCCCAGGGGAGATTGTGGGCCTCGATGGCCTTGCGGGTGTTTTCGGGCTCATCCCACACAGCCACGCCGAGCACTTCGAGAGTGGTGTCGGGATAAGCGTTGTAGATGCGCTTGATGGTCTCTGTCTCGCGGATGCAGGGACCGCACCAGCTGGCCCAGAAGTCGACGAGAGTGTAGTGGCCGCGCCCTACGTGGTCGCTCAGGCGGGCGGTATCGCCGTCGTTTACTATCTCGAAGTCAACAAACTTGTGGCCTGGCGAGGTGGCTTCCTTGGTCACGAGACCCTTGCGTAGCTTCTGCACACGGAGGCTGTTGCCATAGGTGGGATTGGCGGTGATGGCCGAATCCATCTGGGCAAGATTGAGGTCGTAGGCCTTGCTGATGAAGAGATAAAGGCCGAGAGGGTTGCCGGCATTTTCGGTCATGGTTGCTTCGTTGAGACTGTCGAAGCGCTTGCCGAGAGCTTCGATAGCTGCCTCGCGGGTGGAATCGGCCATATTCTCGTCGCTGCGGATAGCGGCAAATTCCTTCATGAGCGAATCCTGAGCTACGGTATAGGCGTTCAGACGATCGTTGGTGGGGGTGCCGGAAGCACGGCGGGTAGCGGAATCAACGGCAATAGTGCCGGGCTCGACCACCACCATGCCCAGGCGGCGGCCATCCATGATGAGGCGACCGATATATGCGGTGTCGACATGCGAGTCAAACTTTGCCATCCCGCCGGTCACTACGGCTGAGTCAACGCGGGAGTCGCTGTCGTAGTTGGTAAGATAAACGATATGGCCCTCGGCCTCGGTGGACACGGGCACGGTGAGTGTGAAGTCGCCTCCCTGGGCCGACTTGCTTGCGCCGCCATTGCAGGCAGCCATAGCGCCGAGTGTCACGGCGCCGACAGTGTAGAGCAGCTTGCGCATTTTCTTAATGTCTGAGTGGGTATTGTTGATAGATTTTGCTGATTGGTTGGGGCAGGGGTCATTCGTCGTCATCTTCGTCGTCGAAGTCAAAGTCGAAGTCCCAGCCGTCGTCGGAGCCGAAATAGGCCTCCTCTGTAAATTTAGAGAGCTCGCGCCCCTCACGCTTGGTGGGGCGGCCAAGCCCTTTGCGGCGGTCGATGAATCCCGACACCTTGACCACTTCGAGCAGCTCAAGCTCGCTCTTGGGGGTCACATTTTCGAGATATTCCGGCACCAGACGGGCGCCGAGGCGGTTTTGGGTCACGGCAAGCACTTTGAACGAGTAGGTCACCGGGGGCTTGCGCACCTGCACCACATCGCCCGGCTTGATGGTGCGCGAGGGCTTGACGCTCACGCCGCCCATCATCACGCGGCCCTTCTTGCAGGCGTCGGTGGCAATGGTGCGGGTCTTGAACACCCTTACGGCCCAGAGCCATTTGTCGATTCTTACTTCTGCCATATCACTTGTTGTTGAACTTGCACATGGCCGGCCCTATGCCCTCAAGGCAGAAGGTGCGGATGGCCTCGCAGGCCACATCCACACGCTCGGGGAGCTGCTTGCGCTCCTCGGCCGGAAAGCGTCCCAGCACATAGTCCACCTGGCAGCCACGCGGAAAGTCGTTGCCAACCCCGAAGCGGAGCCTCGGATAGGCATCGCTGCCAAGCATGGCGGCTATGTTTTTGAGTCCGTTATGACCGGCGTCGCTGCCGCGTCCTTTGATGCGTATGGCGCCGAAAGGTAGAGCTATGTCGTCGACCACCACAAGGATATGGTCGAGGTCCACTCCCTCTTTCTCCTTCCAATATCTCACGGCGTTGCCCGAGAGATTCATGTAGGTCGATGGCTTGAGAAGCACCAGCTGCTGATTTTTTACACGCATACGCGCCACGTCGCCGTAACGCTCGGTCGAAAAACGTGTATTGGATGCCTCGGCAAAGGCATCCAATACAGTAAAGCCAATATTGTGGCGTGTGTCGCGATATTCGTCGCCGATGTTTCCAAGCCCCACTATAAGATACTTCATATATATTAAGGCGGGGTGAGATCAGGCGGTTATTACTTCGCAGCAGCTGCGGCAGCACCACGGGCGGCGCGGGTGAGCTGTACGGCGCAGACAACGGCGTTTTTGGCGTTGACCAGTTCGAGACCTTCAAAGTTGAGGTCACCTACCTGAAGGGTCTTGCCCAGACCGAGGTGATCGACATTGATCACGAGGCGTTCGGGGATCTCGGTGTAGGGAGCACGAACTTTGAGCTTCTTCATCGAGAGAGAGAGCTTACCACCGGCCTTAACACCTTCGGCGTGGCCTTCGAGCTTCACGGGAACGGTGATGGTGACGGGCTTCTCGGGAGTTACTTCGAGGAGGTCGATGTGGAGCACATTGTCCTTCACGGGGTGGAACTGGATATCCTTGAGCACAGCCATGCGCTTCTCGCCATTTACTTCGAGCTCGATGGCAAAGATGTCGGGGGTATAGATGAGCTTGCGCACTGCCTCGTTGGTCACTGCGAGGTCGGTGGTGATGAGGCCCTGGTTGTTGCCGATCTCAACGATCTTCTCGCCGGGCTTGAGGGTGCCCTCAAAGGGAAGGGTGAATACTTTGCCACCGTTGAGCACTACGGGGATCTTCGACTCGGCGCGGAGGGCCTGGGCTGCCTTCTTACCGAGGTCGGTGCGAGGCTCGGCTACAAGCTGGAATGTCTTCATTTGTTTGTTTGGTAAGTGGTTGTGTTACTAAAAATTAAGTAAGTTTGCTACTTCTTGATTTCCCATCACACGAGGCGGGAATGCCTGAAAAGCGGTGCAAAGGTACGATTTTTTCTCCAATCTCCAATCATCATGCGACATCTTTCACACGCGTGCGCATAATAATCGGACGTTTTTTCTTTTCACCATCCTTCTCTCGCTTTGACACCCCCTGAGGGCGGCTACGTTAATAGATGTTAACTAAAACCAATCAAAAAGATATGTTTTAGAACATATTTTACATTTATTAACAATCATATTTCTTTTGTATGCTTTTTTTCACATAATTTCGCGGCTGTTCTGCGAAAGGACACCGACGCATAATTACGTCCGATTAATCTATTTTACCAATCTATCATAATATTCATGAGGAAAAAGTATCAGAATCCCCTGTTGAGCGCCGCTATCATAGCAATGGCGGCTCCCGCGGCCATTGCCGCACCCGGGGCTGAACCTATGGCTGTTGTGGCTCCCCAGCCTCAGGCCAACTGCACCGGTACAGTTGTCGACAACACCGGCGAAGCCATGATCGGCGCTACCGTCAGGGCTGCCAACGACCCCAAGATTGCGAGTATGACCAATGTCGACGGTCAGTTTACCCTGAAAAACGTCAAGCCCGGCACCACCATCGTTGTGTCGTATATCGGCTACAAGGATGCCACCGCCGTATGGAACGGCCAGCCCCTCGCTATAACCCTTGAGCCTGCTTCGTCGAGCCTCGACGAGGTTGTCGTGCTCGGTTATAACACCCAGAGCCGCGAGAGCCTCACCGGCGCTCTCTCTGTGGTGAAGGACGACAAACTCAAGGATGTCACCTCACCCTCGCTCACCAATATGCTCAACGGCAAGGCTGCCGGCGTATATGTAGCCAGCGGTTCCGGCCAGCCCGGCTCCGGCGGTGCTGTCGTGATCCGCGGTCAGGCCTCTCTCTCCGGCTCCACCGCTCCTATCTGGATCATCGACGGTGTCAATGTAGGCACCTCGGCAGGCGACCTCAACCCCGACGACGTTGCCTCGATCACTCTTCTTAAAGACGCCGCCTCGACTGCCATCTACGGTGCCGACGGTGCAAACGGTGTTGTTGTCGTGACCACTAAGAAGGGTTCCGACGGCACCATGAATGTATCAGCATCTGCCAAGTTCGGTATCTCAAGGCTCAACAACGGCCGCATGGAGGTGATGAACGGCGCCGAGCTCTACGACTATTATAGCTCGATGCAGGGTGCAGAGAAGCTCCAGACAATCGCCATGTGGACCCCCGAGCTCCGCAACCGCGACTACGACTGGTGGAACGCCAACACCCACACCGGCTTCGCCCAGGACTATCATATATCTGTATCGGGTGGCAACGAGAAGCTCCGCTCCTATTTCTCGCTCGGCTACTACGATGAAGATGGCGCCGTGAAGGGCTATTCGTACAACAAGTACAGCTTCCGCGCTTCGACCGACTTCCGCCCCGCCAAGTGGATCAGCATCCGCCCCACAATCACAGGCTCAAAGCGTAAGATCAACGACCGCCAGCGCTCCGTGACCGATATGTACTCCAAGATGCCGTGGGATAGCCCATATCTCGAAGACGGCTCCCTTGCTCCCCACCGCTACAGCGGCTGGTGGAACGCTTCGGCCACCAACAACCTGCTCGACCTCAGCTACGGCAA
The DNA here is from genome assembly GCA_910579675.1 of uncultured Muribaculaceae bacterium. Classification (GTDB taxonomy): domain Bacteria; phylum Bacteroidota; class Bacteroidia; order Bacteroidales; family Muribaculaceae; genus Paramuribaculum. The sequence goes on from CAJTUF010000013.1 coordinate 54,446, forward strand.
CTATGGTCAGAACCAGAACTACGAATTCAACGGCAACTTCGACTTCGATATCTACATCACCGACTGGCTCACATTCCAGAGCGTGAATGCCTATCGCTACAACACCTATCGCTACCACGGCTACACCGATCCCCGCTCAAGCAGCGGCGAGGGCGTGCAGGGTCGCATAAGTGAGAACTCGCAGAGCTGGACACGCAAGTCGACCAACCAGAAGTTCCTTATCAACAAGACCTTCGGCGACAAGCACAAACTCAACGGTCTTATCGCTTATGAGTACCGCGACTATACCTACAACTGGATCGAGGGCGTAGGCACCGGCTTCATCCCCGGCTTCCAGATCCTCTCCGTAACCGCCAAGCCCGAAACTGTAGGCGGCTCCATCAGCCAGGAGGCAGTCAGCTCCTACTTCACCAAGTGGAACTACATGTACGACAACAAGTACCTCCTCGACGCATCGTTCCGCCGCGACGGCGCCTCCAACCTCGGCCAGCGCTGGGGCAACCTCTGGAGTGTCAGCGCCGGTTGGGTAATGAACCGCGAGAACTGGTTTACCGCACAGTGGGTCGACTACTTCAAGCTCCGCGCTTCCTACGGCTCTGTCGGCAACCGCCCCACCAGCCTCTATCCCCAGTATGACCTCTATAGCGTAGGCGTGAAATACGACGGCGCTGCTGGTGCCCTCATCAGCGTGATCGGTAATAAGGATCTCACCTGGGAGCGTACATTTACCTTCGACGTGGGCTTCGATGCCAACTTCTTCAACGAGCGCCTCCGCACTTCGTTTGACTTCTACATCAAAAACACCGACAACATCCTCTACAACGTGCCTGTTACCGGCCTCGTGGGTGTGACCTCCATCTACCGCAACGTGGGCAAGATGCGCAACACCGGCGTCGAGCTCAACATCGGCGGCGACATCATCACCACCCAAGACTGGACATGGACCATGGACCTCAACCTGGCCCACAACGCCAATGAGCTCCGCGACCTCTATCCCCAGAGCAATGGCGACGGCACCTCGTCGGTACGTCCTGTGATCATCGGCGACGGCACCGGCATTGCCGGCTCGATCAGCCGTATCCTTGAAGTGGGCGAACCTATCGACACTTACTATGGCCGCGAATGGGGCGGCGTCGATCCCGAAGACGGTACCCCGATGTGGTACATGACCGACGAAAACGGCAACCGCGTACTCACCCACAAGTATGCCGAGGCCGACGAAGTGAAGCTCGGCACCTTCAACCCCAAGGTGTTTGGCGCTCTCAACACCTCGCTCCGCTGGAAAGCCCTCGACCTCAACGCCAGCTTCGGTTTCTCCATCGGTGGCAAGATCTACAACTACTCGCGTCTGGAATATGACTCCGACGGTGCCTACACCGACCGCAACCAGATGAAGCTTCAGGATGGTTGGACCCGTTGGGAAAAACCCGGCGATATCGCCACTCACCCCCGCGCAGTCTACAACAACACCGACCAGGGCAACAAGGCTTCGAGCCGCTATCTCGAAAACAGCGACTACCTCAAGCTCCGCTCGCTCACCCTCGGCTACTCGATCCCCACTCCCCAGAACTGGGGCATCCGCAACCTCCGCGTAAGCCTCTCGGCCGAAAACCTCTTCTGCATCACCAAATATTCAGGTGTTGATCCCGAGCTCCCCGCTTCCGGCGGCTCAGTCATGGGTTCTACCGGCCCCGGCGTCTACCCCTCCGTACGTCGCTTCTCGCTCGGTCTTAACCTCTCGTTCTGATCTCAATCTGTCAAACACCCAGAATCATCCTATCAACAACAATGAAAAAAGCTAAATATATATTTCTGGCTGCCGCCGCTGCCATGGCTCTCTCGCAGAGCTCCTGTAATGTGGAGCGCCTGCCCTACGGCTCCATGGCTACCGACCAGATCCAGCAGAATCCCGACAACTACCTCGACGCCTTGATGAACGGCGCCTATGCACAGCTCGGCTCATGGAGCGACCCGATGCACCGCTGCGGCGAATATGCCGGTGACAACGTTGCCATCCGCGGTTACTCGACCGACGCCTTCTTCGAGTTCATCTCCTACGCCCGCACACCCAACAACTATCGTCTCGACCAGTTCTGGAACTCAGGCTACAAGGCCATCGCCCAGGTGTCAAACATCATCAATATGTTTGAGGAGGGTCAGAGCGCAAGCGTTGACCAGTGTCTCGGCGAGTGCTACTACATGCGCGGAATGCTCTACTTCTACTTCGTCCGCGCCTATGGCCGCCCCTACTATCAGGCTGCCGACCGCAACCTCGGCGTGCCCGTCGTAAACGGTACCCCCGACAACATCCTCAGCTCCGACTTCTTCCTCTCCGACCGCAAGACCGTGAAGGAAAACTATGAGCTCATCATCGCCGACCTCGAGAAGGCCGCCCAGCTCATGAACGAGGATAAGGGCGCATCGCGTCCCTCGGTTGGCGCCGCCAACGCCCTCCTCTCGCGTGTCTACCTCTACATGAGCGGCACCTATGAGAACCCCAACACCCAGTATGCCCAGAAGGCTATTGAATATGCCTCGAAGGTTATCGACTCGGGCGACTATCAGCTCCGTAGCCGTGAGAGCATCATGGAGTATATCAAACCTGCTCCCGACGCAAACCCCGAAGCCATCTTCGCCGTTAAGCGCATCGCTTCAGAGTACTCCGGATTTGACCACTACTATGGCGTAGGCGGCATGTATGCCAACATCGGCGGCATGGGTTGGGGCGAGATGTTTGCCTCGCAGAAGTATATGGATCTCCTCGACGAGACCGGCCGCAACGACTGGCGCAACGATAAGTTTGTCGACGCCCGCGCAGCATATATCGAACCCACCTATCAGGATAAGGAAGTGGCCCGCTTCACTTTCGTTTCCGACAATGGCGACGTGAACTACGCTCAGCTCGATATCACCCGCAACGGCGTAGGCAACATCACCGCCAAGGATGGCGACGACACCTATCAGCTCACCCCCGTCGACGTTGACCAGGAGATCTACACCATCAACTACAAGGGTCAGACCTGCAAGGCCTACATCGACAACTTCATCACCCTCAACCGCGCCAACCCGCAGTTCTACATCAACAAGCAGAGCCGCGAGACTGAGGACAGCCACCTCTTCTCGCCCATGATCTCCCGCCTCGGCGAGATCTATCTGAACCGCGCTGAGGCTTATGCCAAGCTCGGCCAGTATGGCAACGCTCTTGCCGACCTCAACACCATCCGTACCCGCTCGATCGTCGACGGTGCCTACGACTCGCTCGACGCCACAAACGCTGCCGAGCGCATAGAGAAAGAGCGCACCCTTGAACTCGCCTTCGAGGCCGAGCGCAGCTACGATGTGTTCCGCAACGGTGGCCTCCTCACCCGCCACTATCCCGGTGCCCACACCCAGAGCATCGAAGTTCCCGCCACCGACTACCGCGTTGTTTACTACATTCCTCAGAATGCCATCAACGCTTATCCCGGTGTCATCACCCAGAACCCCACCAGCGACGCCGGTGTGATCCTCTGATTGATACTTTAGGTTTTTAGATAGATGCGCCCCGATGCTCGAGAGAGAGCACCGGGGCGCATTTTGTCTATGCCACGGCTGACGGAATGGGAGTGCCTCAACGCTTGATGACCGACAGCCCGAAGAGTCCGCGCCCAACCGGTATGGCAATCGTGTCGCCAAGGTGGGTGGCCGAGTAGCGGGCGCGGTCGAGATGGATAGGCTTGCGCCATCCGCCGGGAAGCGACACCTCCATGTAGTAGACCTTGTAGGGCTCACCCTTGACATATCGGTTGCGCCCCACACGCTTGCTGCGGTGGTGGGTCTCGGTGTAGAGACGCTCCACCACTGCCCTCTCCGTGTGAAGACTCGACTTCGACACGAAGCAGAAATTGAGAGCATAAAACAACGCCATTGCAACCCCCGTGGCCAAAACGACATGGCACAATGGAGGCAGCCACCCGAAACGGCTCCCGACAACACGGCGCCAGAGTCGCGCCGCAAGTGGATAGGACACCACTGCCAACGCCAGACAGGCCAGCGCGGGGCCCCATGGATTGACCAGCGTGATGGTGGCAAATCCGAGGGCGGCTCCATAGGCCATCATTGTCAGCATCACAATTACAACTATTGTCACTGAATGTTTGCGCATCTTTGATCTTAGTATTAATTTTGCACTGCAATTCTGAAGCAAAATTAGCTAAAATCGATCATACGGAAATGAAAAAGACATTCATCTATCTCTTTGTAGCCGCGATTGCAGCTCTCGCTCCCGCCAATATCTCGGCTCAGTTCAAACTCGGTCGCGCTATCCAAGGCGCTGCCAAGGCCGCCCAGGCCTTCACCCTCACCGATCAGCAGATGGCCGCTTATGTGAAGGAATCGGTCGACTGGATGGACAAGAACAATCCCGTGGCCGCCGACGACGATCCCTATGCCATTCGTCTCAAGAAGCTCACCGAAGGCATAACCGACGCCGATGGCATACCTCTCAACTTCAAGGTCTACAAGGTGATCGACGTCAATGCCTTCGCATGCCCAGACGGCAGTGTGAGAGTGTTTTCGTCGTTAATGGACATAATGAACGACGATGAACTCCTCGGCATCATAGGCCATGAGATAGGCCATGTGGTGAAGCGCCACTCCAAAAACGGCTTCAAGCAGCAGCTCCTCACCGGCGCACTCAAAGATGCCGTGGCTTCAAGCGGCGGTGTGGCAGCGAAGCTCACCGACTCGCAGCTCGGCACCCTCGGCGAGGGTCTTATCGGCGCCAAATACTCGCAGAAGCAGGAGAAAGAAGCCGACGACTGCGGCTACGACTTCCTCGTGGCCAACGGTAAGAATCCCTGGGGTATGGTTATGTCGTTTGAGAAATTCCTCAACATGGAGGCTCAATCGGGCGTGAAGGCCGGTATGGTCGACCGTATGTTCAGCTCCCACCCCGACACTCAGGCACGCATCAATGCCATGACCGCCCGCTGCCAGAAGGATGGCTACGAGCGTCCCGCCGCCACCGAGGGCGCCGCTGAATGACCGGCCCGCCAAAACTGAAAAAAACGCGCCCCGCAGCCCAACATTAAGGCCGCGGGGCGCGTTTTTTAAGCATGCCCATCAGTTCGTCCCATATGCCTCTGATCGACTTCCTGCGCCGCAATGCAGCGCGGAGAGGTCCATTTGTCCTGGTATGTTTCATTCTTGGGCTGATGGCAGGAAGCGGAGCGTTTATGCTCAAGCGCCTCACCGCGCTCATCTCGCGTCTGGCCACCGACGGGGTGGCCGCCGATACAATACCGTGGCGGTTCCTATGGCTCCCGATCGTGGGGGTGGTGTTGGCCGGCATTCTGCAGCGCTACATAGTCAGGCAACCGCTCGACCACGGCACCCGGCGCATCAACGAAGCCCTGCGCTCGCGGGGTTGCCGCATCGCCCCTTCCACCATTCTCTCGCCTATAGCAGGCGCATCATTCACCCTCGGGCTCGGCGGATCGGCCGGATCAGAAGGCCCGATAGCCTATGCGTCGGCTGCCATGGGGAGCAATCTCGGGCGCCTGTTGGGAATGCCGCCGCGCCTCATGGCCGCACTTGTGGCAATAGGAGGCGGAGCAGGTATCGCAGGTATATTCAAGTCGCCAGTGGGAGGATTTTTCTTTGCCATAGAGGTACTGTCTGTCGAGCTGTCGGGCATAAGCATCGTCGGGCTGGCCGTGGCTTGCATCACGGCGGGCATGACAGCCTTCGTGCTCAGCGGCTTCACTCCCGATGTAGTGTTCAGCCACATCCCGCCACTTGAGCCACGGCTACTGCTATGGGCCCTTCCGCTCGGTGTGGTGTGCGGGCTCTATTCCATCTACTATTCATTTATCGGCAACCGGATAGGGCGCTTCTACACCACCATGCGCCATCCTGCTCTGAAGTGGGTGGCCTCGGGCATGTCGATAGGTCTGCTGATATTCGCTCTGCCGTCGCTCTACGGCGAGGGTTACGGAGTGATAGCCCGCATCCTCGACGGCCACGGCATAGAGGCCCTGACCTACGGTAGCATCATCGGAATGATTGGCCATATGTCGCCCCTCGCCACCCTGCTGCTCCTCAGCGGAGCGGCTGCGCTGGTCAAGAGCATTGCCTCGGCATCGACCAACGATGGCGGCGGCGTGGCGGGCGATTTCGCCCCAACGATATTTGCCGGAGCGGTGGTGGGATTTTTCTTCGCCGCAGTAGCTACTATGGCAACTCATGCCGATGTGTCACTTCCGGCTCTCGTGCTCATGGCCATGGGCGGAGTGATGGCTGGAGCTGTCAGGGCTCCGCTTATGGCCATGTTTATTGTGGCTGAGATGACCGGAGCCTACTCCCTGCTGCTGCCGGTGGCATTGACAGCCACCTTGTCGTATCTTATCGTGAAGCTGGCCTCTCTCAGAAGCGCGCGCAGCGGCTCATGAGAGCGGCGTCGAGAATAGTGAGTGCCGCCATAGCCTCGACCACCGGCACCGCACGTGCCACCACACACGGGTCGTGGCGCCCGCGCGCTCTCAACACAGTGGGCTCACCACCGTCGGTGATGGTCGGCACATCGCGCAGCAGAGTGGCCACAGGTTTGAACGCCACCCTGAAATAAATGTCGGCTCCATTGCTTATGCCCCCCTGGATGCCTCCCGAATGGTTGGCGGCAAAGCTGATGCTCCCGTCGACCGGGTCGATCTCAAAGGGGTCGATGGCCTCGCTGCCGCGCATGGATGCTCCGGCAAATCCCATTCCGTAGTCAAATCCCTTGGCGGCATTGATGCCGAGCATGGCGGCCCCGAGCATAGCGTGGAGCTTGCCAAACACCGGATCGCCCAATCCTGCAGGACAGCCCTTGACCACACACTCCACGATTCCGCCTATAGTGTCGCCATCGGCTTTCACCTCCTTGATCAGCTCGATCATGCGCGAGGCAGTGGCCGGATCAGGACACCGCACTATATTGCTGTCTATTACAGCCGGATCGTAAGCGTCGTAAGGGAGGGGGAGCTCTATATCGCCCACGCTGCGGGTGAAAGCATAAATGGATATGCCCATCCTGTCGAGTGCCTGCGCCGCTATCGCACCGGCGGCCACACGCGCCACGGTCTCACGGGCGCTTGATCGACCCCCTCCGCGGTGGTCACGGATGCCATAGCGGGCTGTATAAGTATAGTCGGCATGGCTCGGACGGAATGTGTGGGCCATATTGTCGTAGTCGGAGGAGTGATGGTCGGCATTGCGCACCTCAAATGCAATCGGGGTGCCGGTGGTCACGCCGTCGAGCAATCCAGATAGAATCTCCACCCGGTCGGCCTCGGCGCGGGCAGTAGTGATGGCGCTCTGGCCGGGGCGACGGCGATCGAGCGCCCGCTGAACCGATTTGATGTCGATGGCCACTCCGGCCGGCATGCCGTCGAGGATGCCGCCCACGGCGGCTCCATGGCTCTCCCCATAGGTGGTGAGGCGTAAGATGGTTCCAAAAGTATTACTCATTGTCGGGCGATGTGGATATATCCTGAAAAGAGGCGCGCGCCACGGCGGCCAGATCGGCCGGAGAGATCTCGGCCTGAAGACCGCGCACTCCGGCGCTGACATAGATGGTGTCGAAACCGGTGGCTGTGGCGTCGATAAATGTAGGGAAATGCTTTTTCATGCCTATGGGCGAGCAGCCGCCGCGTATGTAGCCCGTGAGGGGCAGCAGCTCCTTCATGGCTATCAGCTCGGCTTTCTTGTCGCCCGCGGCCTTGGCCGCTTTCTTGAGATCGACCTCGCGGTTGCCCGGCACGACACACACAAAGTGGCCCGTGCGCTCGCCATGGAGCACTATGGTCTTGAACACGCGGCGGATATCCTCGCCCAGCTCCTCTGCCACATGGGCTGCGGCAAGATCGTCGGGATCAACGGTATAGGGGATCAGCCGATAGGCCACGCCGGCCTTGTCGAGCAGGCGCGCCGCATTGGTCTTGTTGATTTTCTGCTGGCTCATATCATCTGCAAAGGTAAGCATTTATTTTGGCGGGAGAGCCGCCGCAGCGCAATAATCGCGCCCGGGCGACGTTATGTTTTTACGATGAACCGACGATGCCTGAATATCATGCAGCTCATGCGGAGGCCCCTGACAGTGCTTCTGCTGATGATCTGCTGCCTTTCCGCCGAGGGCCAGAGGCGCAACGACAAGGTGCTCAACCGCCCCTATGCCGACAATAGGGCATGGCATCTCGGATTTGGCGTAGGGGTGCAGACTCTCGATCTCGCCTTTACCCACAATGGCTTCACAGCACCCGACGGCAGCACATGGTTTATGGAGCAACCATCGTTTTCGCCCGGCTTCAATGTCAACTTCCTCATCGACTTCCGCCTCTCCAACTATTTCAACCTCCGACTGTCGCCGGGGATGTATTTCGGCAACCGCGAGGTGAAGATGGTCGACACCACCCTCGGAGGCGAAGATGGCCAGAATATCAAATCGACCTTCGTGGCCCTGCCAGTCGATCTGCGATTCTCGGCAATACGATACGGCAATGTCAAGCCCTATCTCACGGCGGGAGCCATGGCTGTGGCCGACGTCGCTAAGAAACGCGACGACTATCTGCGTCTCAAGACCTTCGACGCTTATCTCACCATAGGCTTCGGCTGCGACTTCTACCTGCCCTATTTCAAACTGAGCCCCGAGCTGAAATTCTGCTTCGGTCTCAGCGACATACTCCAGCACAAGCGTCCTGACCTCGACGAGAATCCGGCCGCGCAAAAGTTCACCCAATCGCTCTCCAAGGCTACGTCGTCGATGGTGATACTCACATTTTACTTTGAATGATGCACCGTCACAATCAGCTTCAACTCACCCTGCCTTTGCGCCTTATCCTTGTGTGCGCGGCTCTATGGCTTGGCATAGCCGGGGCCAGCGCCCAATATGCCGAGCCCATGATGAGCCAGTATTATGAGCTCCCGTCATTCTATAACCCCGGAGCCATGGGGCGCACCGATTTTATCCGCGTCAGAGCCGGAGGCCGCCTGCAGTGGGTAGGCATCGACCGCGCCCCGGTGTCGGTGGCCGGAGTGGCCGATATGCCGTTCAAGATTGGCAAGCGGCGGCTCGCAACCGGCCTGGCCCTCCAGCATGAGAGCTACGGCCTCTACCGCAACATGACTCTCGGCGCAATGATAGCCTACCGAATGAAATTTCTTGGTGGTACCCTCTCGCCCGGCCTGCGGATAGGCCTCCTCAACCAGAGCTTCAAGGGCTCGGAGGTGTATATCCCCGATGACGACGACTTCCACAATCCCACCGACGAAGCTCTACCCACGAGCGATGTGGGAGGCAACGCCCTCGACCTCGGAGCGGGCCTCACCTATGAGCGGCGCGGCTTCATGGCGGGCGTGAGTGTGCTCCACGCCAACTCCCCCACCGTGAGATTCACCTCCGACGGTATCGGGTCGGGAGCGATCAGCGGATCGCGCGACGGCACCCCCGGCGACACTCCATCGTCGCCCGAGGGAGTTAAAAATTACGAATTTCATGTAAGCCCCACTCTTTATTTTACCCTTGCGGGCAATATCCCGATAAAAAACACGTTGTTTGAAGTGTTGCCGTCGGCCATGATAGTGTCGGATTTCAGCGACATCACCGGCATAGCCACAGCCCGCTTCCGCTACAACAAGATGGTGAGCGCAGGCCTCAGCTACCGCTACCGCGACGGCGTGGCCCTCCACCTTGGCCTTGAGATCAAAAACTTCTATGCGGGCTACACCTACGAATATCCGCTGTCGGAGATCAGCAAAGCCTCGTCGGGGAGCCACGAGCTCGTGGCCGGCTACTCGTTCAAGCTCGACTTGAGCGACAAAAACCGACATAAGCACAAGAGCATACGCATCCTCTAAGCACTCTATATATCAAGATATGACACATCGCCTATCACTACTATATCTAATGTCTGTCGCGGCGGCCATGGCGGTCGCTGTAGCCTCATGTGCCGGTGGCCGCTCCTCGGCCGGCGGCGAGGTTACCGGCATCGGCGCGACGTCATGGGCCGAGCCCACCCCATATGGAATGGTGCTCGTCGACCGAGGATCAATCAAGGCCGGCCCGCAGGAAGCCGACTCGCTTTGGGGTCTGCTCCCCGACTCCCGAGGGGTGTCGGTCGATGCTTTCTGGATGGACGAGACCGAGATCACAAACTCAAAATACAAGCAGTTTGTGTTCTGGGTGCGCGACTCCATCATCCGTGAGCGCCTCGCCGACCCTGCCTATGGAGGCAACGAAGAATTTAAGATCGAGGAGGACCGCGAGGGCAATCCCGTCACCCCCCATCTCAATTGGAACAAGGCTATACCATGGCGCAACCCCAACGAAGATGAACAGCGCGCCATCGAGAGCCTCTACCGCACCAACCCCATCACCGGTGCCCGCGAGCTCGACCCCGCCCAGCTCAATTACCGCTACGAGGTGTATAACCACACCGAGGCCGCACGTCGCCGCAACCGCCTTGACCCGCGACGCCGCGAGTACAACACCGACAAGCCGGTGCCCACCGATGTGCCAGTGATCTCCAAAGACACCGCTTGGATCAACGACGACGGCGAGATAATACGCGAGACCGTGTCGCGAGGGCTCACCGGCGACTACGATTTTCTCAACACCTACATAGTCAACGTGTATCCCGACACCACCGCGTGGATCAACGACTTTGAAAACGCCTACAACGAGCCCTATGTCAGGATGTACTTCGCCCATGGCGGCTACAACGAATATCCTGTGGTGGGGGTGAGCTGGGAGCAGGCCAATGCCTTTGCCAACTGGCGCACCGACTACCTCAAGCGCTCGATCGGACGCGACGGCATCTATATCGAGCCATTCCGCCTCCCGACTGAGGCCGAGTGGGAATATGCCGCACGTGCCGGAGTGTCGGAAAACAAGTATCCCTGGGAGGGCGATCTGCCGCTCACCGAAGACAAAGGATGCTTCTATGCCAACTTCAAGCCCCAGGAGGGCAACTATGTGCAGGACGGCCATCTCATCACTTCGCGCGTGGGCACATATGCCCCCAACGATTTCGGCCTCTACGACATGGCCGGCAATGTGAGCGAATGGACCTCGACAGCTTTCACCGAGAGTGTGAGCAAGCTCACCAGCGACCTCAATCCCGAATACCGATACGACGCCGCCGTCGACGACCCCTATAAGATGAAGCGCAAGATAGTACGCGGCGGATCGTGGAAAGATGTGGCCCATAACGTGAGATCGGATCTCCGCATGTGGGAATATCAGAATGAGCAGCGATCCTATATCGGTTTCCGCTGCGTGCGCACCCAGATCGGCTTTGCCAAAGGCAACAAGAAAGGCAAGTGATAGCCTGTCGCCTAAACGTGTCAACAATTCATCAGCTCCCTGAAGCACATGAAAAAGATAAGGAAATATAAAAATATCATCGAACGCTTCCTTTCGGGCGAGAGCGGCCAGAGGTTTTTCAACTTCGCCTATTCAATAGGCGCCGCCATCGTGATATGGGGCGCGCTATTCAAAATACTCCACCTCCCAGGCGGCAACACCCTCCTGTGTATCGGTATGGGCACCGAGGTGCTTATGTTTATACTCACCGCCTTCGACCGGCCATCGCGCGACTATCATTGGGAAGAAGTGTTTCCCGTACTCGCTTCCCGCAATCCCGACGACCGCCCAGACTTTGCCGAAGGGCAGGCACAAGGCCCTACCGTAGTCATTGCCGGTAACGCTCCCTCGGCAGCGGCGCCCTCATCCTCAGCCATCCATACCCCTGCCCCGGTGCTCACCGGCGATCCCATGGCCGATGTTTCAGCCGTGACCGACAATTACATCAGCCGCATGAGCGCCATAGCCGAACAGATGTCGCATCTTCAGTCGTCGACCGAAGCGCTCAATGCCGCTTCCGACTCCCTCCTCGCAGCCTTCCGCGCTATCTCGGGTAATTCCGACCCGGCAGAGGCATCCGCCGCCGGGTATGTGGAGCAGATGCAGGCCCTCAACCGCAATATCCAGGGACTCAACACCATCTATGAGATTCAGCTCAAGAGTGTCAGCTCGCAGCTCGATGCAATCGACAGAGTAAACCGCGGAATCAAGGATATCCGCGACATGTATGAGCGCTCGGCGAGTCAGAGCTCACGCTATGCAGAGGAGACCGAGAAGATGGCCCGACAGATGCAGCAGCTCAATATGCTCTACGAGCGCATGATTCAGGCCATGACTATCAATATGTATCACCCGGCCGCTCCGATGGCTCCCGCAGCACAGGCCGAGACCGCACCTCAGTCCAACCCATCATAAACATTCAGATCCGTGGCACAATCATCAGGCAAAATGTCGCCCCGTCAGAAGATGATCAACCTCATGTATATCGTTCTGACGGCTATGCTGGCTCTCAACGTCTCAAGCGACGTCCTCAACGGCTTCACGCAAGTTGAGGACGGATTGGCGCGCACCAATGCCACCGTGGCCACCCGCAATGATGCCATCCTGGCCCGACTGACCGACTTTGCCGACCGCAATCCGGAAAAGGGCAACCCATGGCTGGTGAAAGCACGCGAGGTGGCCGACGCCACTGCCGCAATGATTGCCACCGTCGACTCGCTGAAACTTTCGATAGTCAGAGCGGCCGACGGCAGCGACGCCGATGTGGCCGACATACGCAACCGCGACGACCTCGAAGCCGCATCGGTGGTGATGCTCAATCCCGCCTCGCTCCGCGGCGCCAAGCTGCGTGGCGAGGTCGACACCTATCGCGATTTCATAGAGTCATTTATCACCGACTCCACTAAAAGGGCTGCCGTTGACACTGCCCTCTCCACCGCTCCGCTCACCGACCGCATCATGGGCATCAAGCGCTTGTGGGAGGAGGCCAAGTTTGAAAACCAACCGGTTGTGGCAGCCGTGACGCTGCTCACCAAGCTCCAGAACGACATACGCTTTGCCGAGGGCGAAGCCCTGTCATCTCTGCTTGCCAATGTTGATGCCGGCGATGTGAGGGTCAACGAACTCAATGCTTTCGTGATTCCCGACAGCCGCCTTGTGATGCGCGGCGAGAAATATTCGGCCAACATAGTGCTGGCAGCCGTCGACACCACGGCGCGCCCGGTGATCACTGTCGGAGGCCGCACTCTCCCCGCCTCAGCTGCAGGCCGGTATGAGTTTGTGGCCTCTCAGACCGGATCGTTCGACTACTCGGGCTCTCTGGATGTGACCCACGGCGACGGCACAGTCACCTCCCATCCTTTCAGCTCATCGTATGTGGTGATGGAACCCTCGGCCACTGTCAGTGCCACGATGATGAATGTGCTCTACGCCGGCATCGACAACCCGGTGAGCATATCAGTGCCCGGCGTGCCGACCGGTGGCGTCACGGCTTCGATGACCAACGGCACCCTTACCCGCAGCGGCGACGGATGGACTGCGCGCCCCGACAAGGTTGGCTCCGACGCGGTGATCACCGTATCGGCAGCTCTTTCGGGCGGGACTCCACAGAATGTGGCCACCACCACCTTCCGAGTGCGCGCCCTCCCAGATCCGACAGCATATATCGCAATAGGCGACGAGCGCTTCCGGGGCGGGCGCATGTTGCCCAAGGCTCAGCTTCTCGCCGCCAAAGGACTCGGAGCCGCCATCGACGACGGTATGCTCAATATCGACTTCAAGGTCGTGAGCTTCGAGACAATCTTCTACGACTCTATGGGAAATGTCATACCGGAACTTTCCGACGGATCATCCTTCTCACGCCGCCAGCTCGACCAATTCAGACGCCTGAGCCGAGGCAAGCGCTTCTTCATCTCGCGCATCAAGGCTGTCGGGCCCGACGGCAAGGAACGCACCCTTCCAGCCGCCCTCGAGGTGATAGTAGGCTGATATATATGATCCCATATCCCACCACTTTGCTCCATACTCTTACATGATGAAAAGGTTTTTACGACATATCGCCATAGCATCCGTAGTGATGGCCTCGCTCTTAGCTCTGGCCGAGGATGCATCTGCCCAGACCGACACGTCGAAATCGTCGTCGTCGAGCGCCATTACCCGCAAGCGTGGCTCCGACAAGGACAATACTGGTGCCGATGGCCGGGCCACTGCTGTCACCGACCGTATGCAACAGCGCTTTGACTCAACACCCGATGTGGGCGATGCCGACAAGGAGTGGATGAGAGTGATCTACCGGCAGCTCGATCTCGACCGCGCCGCCAACGCTCCCCTCTACTATCCTGTCGATATAATCGACGGCGAGGAAAACCTCTTCCGCATCATCATGCGGCTCCTCATGGCCGATCAGATCAAGGCATATGAGTATCTCGATGGCCGCGAGATATTCACCGACAAATACCGCCTCGCAGTGCGCGACCTGCTCGACAAGTGCTATATTGCATACTCCGAGGCCAAAGGGTCGACTGAGAAAAGTCCCCGCTTTGTAGCCGACGAGGCCGATATTCCCGCCGCAGAGGTGCTACGGTATTATGTGATAGAGCAATGGGAATTTGACCGCCGCAACAATCGTCTGCACAACAACATCCTGGCTATATGCCCGGTATTGATGCGTGTGGGCGAATACTCCTCCGAGCCCGAGCCTATGCCACTCTTCTGGATCAGATACAGCGACCTCCGTCCCCATCTGCTCACCCGCTCGGTGTTCATGACCGACGACAACAACCTGCCAACAGGCACCTACGACGACTATTTCACCCTTGGCCGCTACGATGGCGAAATATACAAGACACGCAACCTGCGCAATCTCTCTATGGCTCAGATGTATCCCGAGCCTGAGGCCCGCAAGCAGGCACAGGACTCCATACAGGCCACCCTCGACAACTTTAACAAGAAGCTATGGGTGCCGTCGCTCGACGAGCTGACAGCTGCGCGAGAGGCGCGGGAGGCCGCAGCTGCTCCAGACTCTGCCACCACCGCTCAGGAGAGCGCAAAGCCCTCGCGCTCACGATCGGCTCGTGCCGCTGCAAAAAAAAGCTCCAAGACAACCAAAGCACGCAAAGCAAAGAAAGAGCCCAAAGCTAAGCCGGCCGCCTCGTCGACCGCCACACGCAGCGTCAGAAACCGCAGGAAATAACCCTCAATCCAGAATCAACATCCCATGACATCACAGAACATCAACCATATGGCCGACGGACAATTCTCGCTCCGTGTGGCACGTATCGACGAAATTCCCGCCGCCTCACGCTTTCACCGCTGGAGCATACTGCGCTTCAAGGGTGAACCGGTGGGTGTGACCATCTCCACCGATTTCCGTCTCGACCCAGATCGCCCCGACATTCTGCGTCTGCGCCTCACTGCCCACTACCACACAGTGAGGAGCCAGATCATCCGACCGCTGCTCGACTACGGCATCGAAGTAGTGTTTGAGGTTGGCGACCTTGACAAGATGGTTTCTGAAGGCAACCATGAGCTGCTGCTACCAACCGGGCTGGCCTCGCTCACCCTCAGCCTCGGCATAGGCGCCATGCGCGGCATGATAGCCCTCGGAGTGCGCAACACATTCCTGTCGCACTATCCTCTGCCGGTGTTCCGCATATCCGACATCGTCAACTCCATCGCGGACCCCGACGGCGACACCGCCGGAACCGGACGTCTGGCCACCATACGCCTTTCAGACATCTGAGCCACTGCTCCGATGCCACCCCCGTGGCCCCGCTCCCCTTTTTTGGTTAATTAGTGGTAATAATTGGCTAAGAGGGGTGTGGGGCACCACTTTTTTCATGCTGCGGATGTGAGCGGATTAAAAAGTTTGTTGTATCTTTGCAGTGTACGCAGTGTGACTTACGACACACTGCGCTCAGTGAATACCGCAAATCGATATACCACTCACACTACACCATATCATGGCAGAAAAAAAAGAACGTTTGTTTGACCAGTTCCCCCCTGTCTCCACGGCCGAATGGAAGGCCAAGGTGGAGGCTGACCTCAAGGGAGCTCCCTTCGACAAAAAACTGGTGTGGCGCACCAATGAGGGCTTCAATGTGCAGCCCATGTATCGCGCCGAGGACATAGCCGATCTCAAGTCGCTTGACTCCAAGCCCGGAGAATTTCCCTTCGTCCGCGGCACCCGCAACGACAACGACTGGCTCTCGCGTCAGGAAATCATTGCCGACACCCCCGCCGAGGCCAACGAAAAAGCCCGCGAGGTGCTCACCAAAGGCATCAACTCCCTCGGTTTCAAGGTGGCCGACCCATCGGCTGAGACCGTTGCCATCCTCCTCGAAGGCATTGACACCGCTGCTGTAGAGATCAACTTCTCATGCTGCCCCAAGAGCGCACCCGCTCTTGCCAAGGCCCTTGTGGACTATCTTGTGGCACACGGTACCGCCGACAGCTTCCGCGGCTCGATCGACTTCAACCCCTTCCGTCGCTCGCTCAAACACGGCACCCCCTTCCAGGGCGATATCACCGCCATGGCCAAAGAGCTCATTGCCACAGCAGCACCCGTAGCCGGTCTTAAAGTGCTCGCCGTCGACTCAGTGATGCTCTCCAATGCCGGTGCATACATCTATCAGGAGCTCGGCTACGCCCTCGCATGGGGCGCCCAGTGGCTCACCTCGCTCACCGACGCCGGCCTCACAGTCGACGAAGTTGCAAAGCGCATCAAATTCAATATGGGCATCTCCTCCAACTACTTCATGGAGCTTGCCAAATTCCGCGCCGGCCGCATGCTCTGGGCCGAAATCGTGAAACTCTACGGACCTGAGTGCCTCTGCTCTGCCAAAATGGCGGTCCACGCATCAACCTCGCGCTTCAACCAGACCATCTTCGACGCCCATGTCAACCTGCTCCGCTCCCAGACCGAATGTATGAGCGCCGCTCTTGCAGGTGTCGACTCCATCACCGTAACCCCCTTCGACGCCCCCTACAAGCGCCCCGACGAATTTTCCGAGCGCATTGCCCGCAACCAGCAGTTCCTCCTCAAAGAGGAGAGCCATCTCGACAAAGTGGTCGATCCGGCCGGCGGCAGCTACTATGTGGAGACCCTCACCATGGCCATCGCCCGCGAAGCGTGGAAGCTCTTCCTCGAAGTTGAGGAGAAGGGCGGATTTGAAGCCTGTCTGGCCGATAATTCGGTGCAGGGCGCTATCCGCGAGGCTTCGGCCAAGCGCCACACTGATGTAGCCCGCCGCAAAGAGATTCTGCTCGGCACCAACCAATACCCCAACATCAACGAGACCGCTACAGCCAAAATTGAAAACATTGGCTGCGCCAACGCCTGCGGCTGCAACCACGCCCACCACGACGAGGAGCCCCAGGGACAGGGTCTGCCCACCACCCGCGCCGCTTCCGACTTCGAGGCCCTGCGTCTGGCCACCGAGGCAGCATCGAAGCGCCCCAAAGTGTTCATGCTCACCATCGGCAATCTGGCCATGCGTCTGGCCCGCGCGCAGTTCTCGACCAACTTCTTCGGCTGTGCCGGCTACGAGATCATCGACAACCTTGGCTTCGACACCGTGGAGCAGGGCATAGATGCCGCTCTTGAAAAAGGAGCCGACGTTGTGGTACTCTGCTCGTCCGACGACGAATACGCCACCCTCGCTCCCGAGGCATTCAAATATCTCGACGGTCGCGCCGAATTTGTAGTGGCCGGTGCTCCCGCCTGCACCGAAGAGCTTCAGGCCCAGGGCATCAAAGATTTCATCCACGTGCGCGTGAATGTGCTCGACACCCTCCGCGACTTCAACAGCCGCCTTCTCGACAAGTAAATCCCCACCCTCTATAAGCTACTATCATCAATGAAACCCGATTTCAAAACAATAGATATCGCCAGCGACCCCTTTGTCGCAGCTCCCGCTCCGGCGGCCGCACCGGCTCAGGGTGAGGATTGGCTTACCCCCGAGCTCATCCCCGTAAAACCGGTCTACACCAAAGAGGATCTTGAGGGAATGGAACACCTCAACTATGTGTCAGGTCTTCCCCCCTTCCTGCGTGGCCCTTACAGCGCCATGTATCCTCTCCGTCCCTGGACCATCCGCCAGTATGCAGGCTTCTCCACCGCCGCTGAGAGTAACGCCTTCTACCGCCGCAACCTTGCTTCGGGTCAGAAAGGCCTCTCCGTGGCATTTGACCTCGCCACACACCGTGGCTACGATGCTGACCATGCCCGTGTGGTAGGCGACGTAGGTAAGGCTGGCGTGTCGATCTGCTCCCTCGACGACATGAAGGTGCTCTTCGACGGCATACCCCTCAACAAGATGTCGGTGTCGATGACCATGAACGGCGCTGTGCTTCCCGTGCTCGCCTTCTACATCAACGCCGGTCTGGAGCAGGGCGCCCGCCTCGACGAGATGGCCGGCACCATCCAGAACGATATCCTCAAGGAGTTTATGGTGCGCAACACCTATATCTATCCCCCTGAATTTTCGATGCGCATCATTGCCGACATATTCGAGTACACCTCACAGAATATGCCGAAGTTCAACTCCATCTCCATCTCCGGCTACCACATGCAGGAAGCAGGCGCTACCTGCGACATCGAGCTCGCCTACACCCTTGCCGACGGTCTTGAATATCTCCGCGCCGGCGTCAACGCAGGAATGGATATCGACGCATTCGCTCCCCGCCTCTCATTCTTCTGGGCCATCGGCATGAACTTCTTCATGGAGGTTGCCAAGATGCGCGCCGCGCGTATGCTCTGGGCCAAGATCGTGAAGCAGTTCAACCCCAAGAATCCCAAGTCGCTCGCACTCCGCACCCACTCGCAGACCTCCGGTTGGAGCCTCACCGAGCAGGATCCCTTCAACAATGTCGGCCGCACCTGCATCGAAGCCATGGGCGCCGCCCTCGGCCACACACAGAGCCTCCACACCAACGCTCTTGACGAGGCAATCGCCCTCCCCACCGACTTCTCCGCCCGTATTGCCCGCAATACTCAGATCTATATTCAGGAGGAGACCATGGTGACCAAGCAGGTCGATCCCTGGGCCGGTTCCTACTATGTGGAGAGCCTCACCAACGAGATCGCCCACCGCGCATGGGAACACATCCAGGAGATCGAGAAACTCGGCGGCATGGCCAAAGCCATCGAGACCGGACTCCCCAAGCTCCGCATCGAGGAAGCTGCCGCCCGCACCCAGGCCCGCATCGATTCAGGCCGTCAGACCATCGTGGGTATCAACAAGTATCGTCTTGACCACGAAGATCCTATCGACATCCTCGAGATCGACAATACAGAGGTGCGCAAGGAGCAGATCGAACGCCTCAACGAGGTAAAGAGCCACCGCGACGAGGCTGCTGTCAAGAAAGCCCTCGAAGCCATTACCGAATGTGTGCGCACCAAGGAGGGCAACCTCCTCGACCTCGCAGTAAAGGCTGCCGGTCTCCGCGCCACCCTCGGCGAGATTTCCGATGCCTGCGAAGATGTCGTGGGCCGATACAAAGCTGTAATCCGAACCATTTCAGGCGTGTACTCTTCCGAAACCAAGCAGGACCCCGACTTTGTCCGTGCCCGCAAGATGACCGACGAATTTGCCAAGCGCGAAGGTCGTCAACCCCGTATCATGATTGCCAAGATGGGCCAGGACGGCCACGACCGTGGCGCAAAAGTAGTGGCCACCGGCTATGCCGACTGCGGATTCGACGTCGACATGGGTCCCCTCTTCCAGACCCCTGCCGAGGCTGCCCGTCAGGCTGTGGAAAATGATGTCCACATCCTCGGCGTAAGCTCGCTCGCTGCCGGACACAAGACCCTCGTGCCTCAGGTGATCGAAGAGCTCAAGAAGCTCGGCCGCGAGGATATCCTCGTCACTGCCGGTGGTGTGATACCCGCCCAGGACTACGATTTCCTCTACAAGGCAGGTGTGGCCGCAATCTTTGGCCCCGGCACCCGTATCCCCGACTCTGCCATAAAGATGCTTGAGTTGCTCAACGCCGAAGAGGCCTGAGCAATCCGAGTCTTTATCATATCCTGAATAATAAGGCAACGGTTTCCGACGGCCCTGAGGGCCACGGAAGCCGTTGCCCGTTATTTTACCAAAACCAGATAGGCGAAACGGGTGTTATTATATCACAGACACTCACGTTACGGCTATGATTCATCACCTTGTAAGATCAGCTATTATAATAATCTCGCTCATTGCGGCAGCCTCGCCGCTCACAGCGGGACAGGATGTCTCATTGCCCGACACAGCAGCACCAAGCCACCGGTCTGGCGGACTGATAGGTAAGATCAAGCGATATCTGAGTGAATCAAACGAGCCGCGCCCATCAAAGAAATTCGACATCAGCTTTATCGGCGGCCCGCACTATGCTTCCGATACCAAATTCGGCATAGGATTGGTGGCATCGGGCACATATACCCGAAATCTTGCCGACACCCTCACCCCTCGATCCGATGTAGCCCTCACGGCCGATGTGTCGACTGTAGGGTTCTATATGCTCGGCATCCACGGCAATCACCGCACCATGGCCGACCGTGTGAGACTCGTCTACGACTTCCGGTTCTACTCCTTCCCCACCTACTACTGGGGCATAGGCTACGAAGCCGGAAACCGTGGCGACGAATACCGGTCGAAATATCTCGAGTTTTCGTTTGGCGGAAATCTCAGAGTGCTAAGCCGGGTAGCTCCCGGAGTATACATCGGCCCCGCCTTCGGCTTCAAGTGGCTAAGAGCCAAAAAGCCCCGTAAGCCCGAACTATGGGAGGGACAGAAACTCAAGACGGTTTGTCTCGGTGTGGGGCTCAGCCTCCAGTACGATACCCGCGACAACCTTACAGCTCCCACCCGAGGATTGCTACTCTCGGCCGAGCAGCGGTTCTATCCCAGATTCATGGCCTCGCCATATTCTTTTGCCTCGACCGAGATCACCCTTTCAGGCTACTACAGCGTGTGGCACGGAGGCATTGTGGCCTCCCGCATCCACGCCATGTTCAGCTATGGCAAAGTGCCCTGGAGCATGATGCCAACATTTGGCGGGAGCTACACCATGAGAGGCTACTACGAAGGGCGCTACCGCGACTACGACGCTGTGGATCTCACCGTGGAGTTGCGTCAGAACATATATGGCCGCTGGGGTGGAGCCGTGTGGGTTGGCGGAGCCTCTGTGTTTCCTCGGCTCGATAAGTTCAGCCTCGGCAAGGTGCTGCCTGAAGTGGGCATAGGTTTGCGATGGGAGTTCAAGAAGGCCTCAAACGTCAGACTCGACTATGGCCTGGGACGCCACTCGTCGGGGTTCGTATTTTCGATCAACGAAGCTTTCTAACCAGGTTTTTATGCTCCCCACATCCACATAAAAAAAACTTAAGGGCCGCTCCTTTGTTGTAATTACACCATATGACCTCTCCTCTGCAATAGTCTCTCCAAGTTCCATTCATAAACCAACTCCCTGCAACGTGACACGCAATGCCCGAATCACATACTGGTGGTCGCTCGTAGCCATAATGGTTCCGAATGTCGCACTGTGTTTCACCGAACACTACACCCTCCTGCAGAACGCCACAAACATCATTCTGCCCCTCGGGCTTGTGTGGCTTCTGATGTCGCTAACCCGTCGGGTGGGAGTGGCGGTGTGGAGTCTGTTTATCCTCATTTTTCTCGCCGCTTTCCAGATTGTGCTTCTCGATCTCTACGGTCGGTCGGTGATTGCCGTGGATATGTTTCTCAACGTTGTCACTACCAATGCCTCCGAAGTCGGCGAGCTTCTAAGCGGACTATTGCCGGTGATAGCTCTCGTGGTCGCCATCTACCTTCCGCCGCTCATCATGGCATCTGTGGCAATTGTGCGCGGCGAGCTCATAAGCAGCTCAATGCAGGCCAATTGCCGACGGCTGTCGCACCTCACCCTCGTCATGGGTATTATCCTCCTGGGCCTCTCCATGGTGTCGGCAACCCCATACCGGCCTCTCCGCCAGCTCTATCCACTCAATGCTGTATATAACCTTGCTCTTGCCATGGAGCGCTCTCACTTCCAGACCGGCTATCCGGCCTCGGCAACCGGCTTCAGCTTTCACTCTGAGGCTGTCGACCCCGAGCCTTCAGTGACCATGATTGTAATAGGCGAGACCTCGCGTGCCTCGTCGTGGCAGCTCTTAGGTTATCATCGCCCCACCACACCCCTCCTCTCGGGTCGCGACGATATCGTGGCATTTCCTCTTACACTATCACAAAGCAATACAACCCACAAAAGCGTACCCCTGATGCTCTCGCACCTCGACGCGAGAAGTTTCGGCGACTCCATCTTCAATGTCAAGAGCATTATCTCTGCCTTCAAGGAGACGGGGGCCCGCACTGCATTCATATCCAATCAGGAGAGAAACGGGGCCATGATCGACTGCTTCGGTGAAGAGGCTGACCTATGTGTGTTTCTTGCCGATAGCCTTCCCCACAGCCGAACTGATCTTGATCTTCTGCCCATTGTGGAAAAAGTGATCGAAGCTGACCCCGGCGACCGCAATATGCTTATAGTGGTCCACACCTATGGGTCTCACTATGAATATGATGACAGATACCCGGAGTCGATGGCTCGATTCACACCAGCCGGACCGCTTGAAGCCGACCCTGACTGCCGTGAAATGCTCATCAACGCCTACGACAACTCCATCACATTGACCGACAAGGTATTGGACTCCCTCATTACCATCCTGGAGAAGCACAATTCCAAAGCATCGCTCATCTACACCTCCGACCATGGCGAAGATATCTACGACGATAGCCGCAGCCTGTTTCTCCACGCCTCTCCCATCCCTACTTATGAACAGCTCCACGTGCCTCTCATTATGTGGATGAGCCACTCCTTCCGTGCAGCCTATCCCCAGCGCTATCTTGCCGCAGTAGCCAACAGCCACCGTCCGGTAGCTTCGAGTGCATCCATATTTCCTACAGCTATGCAGTTGTCCGGGCTCCACTCACCTTGTGTCGATCCAACATTGTCGTTGGTCAGCAATTCCTACACTCCCGTCGACTATATGTATCTCGACGATCACAATGAAGCAGTCAGCCCGTCAATGGCGGGGTTCGACCGCTACGACATAGCCCGGATCGACTCGCTCTACACCTCTCAAATGCTTCCAGGCGTCATACAGCCTATAGTGTCGCGCCGCAAATAATTTGGGTATTTGGTGATAAATGGTTAACTTTGCGGTGGCGCTGACATATCCGGCGCCTCTTTTATCCGGTTTATGATTCTTCATCGCATACTCCACATTGTTTTTTTGGCAGTGTCAGTGCTTGTCTCGGCATGCACTGGCCGCTCGACCGCTTCATCGGCCACTCCCTCCTCATCCGGCGCTCCCGCCGCAGTGAGTGTGCCCCGTTTCTCGGCCGACTCCGCCTATGCCTATGTGGCATCGCAGGTTGAAATGGGTCCCAGAGTGCCGGGATCAAAGGCTGCCGCCAATTGTGCCGAATGGATTGAGGCAACGTTGCGCCGACATGGCGCCGATACAGTGATAGTGCAGCGTACCACTCTCCCCGATCCTATGAATCCATCGCGCTCGCTGCCAGTGGTCAATATCCTCGGCCGCTTCAACCCGCAAGCCAAAAGTAAGGTGATGCTTGCAGCTCACTACGACACGCGCCCTGTGGCCGATGAAGAGAGCGACGCCTCGCGCGCCTCCACTCCTATTCCCGGCGCCAACGACGGAGGCTCCGGTGTAGGCGTAATGCTCGAGCTGGCCCGCATGATAGGAGCCGACAAGCCTAAGACCGGAGTAGATCTACTGTTTGTCGATCTCGAAGACTCCGGCTCAAGCGCCAACGATGATTCCTGGTGTCAGGGCTCACAATATTTCGCAGCCAATCTGCCTTACGAATCAATCGCCGACACCCCGGCAGCAGCCGTTGTGCTCGACATGGTAGGCGCTCCCGGCGCACGCTTCCACCGCGAGGCGTTTTCCGACCACTACGCCCGCCAGTTGGTCGACCGTGTGTGGACTGCCGCACGTGCTGCCGGTTATGCCGACCGCTTCCCCGACGAAGGGGGCGCCCCGATTCTCGACGACCATCTGCCGCTCATCCGAGCAGGTATCCCCGCTATCGACATCGTTGAAAACCGGTCGGAATCTACCGGATCATTTCCTGCCGCATGGCACACCCTCGACGACAACATGAGCAACATCGACCGCTCCACACTCCAGGCCGTGGGGCAGACTGTGGCCCATTTCATTTACAATTACCGCTGACCACCCCCTTTTCCACCACCGACATGAACACCATAGAAGATACTCAGGAAGAGATCATCGACGATTTCAGCGCCATTGACGACTGGATGGACCGCTATGCCATGATCATAGACATGGGAAACGCCCTTCCGCCTATCGACAACGCGCTCAAGACTCCCGACCGGCTCATCGACGGATGCCAGAGCCGTGTATGGCTCGACGCCCGCACCGACAGCGAGGGACACATCCATTTCACCGCCGATTCCGACGCCATAATAGTAAAAGGCATCATCGCCATGCTTATCAAAGTGCTCAACGGCCACACCCCCGACGAGATACTCAATGCCGATCTCCATTTCATCGCCGATATAGGCCTGGCTGAAAACCTCTCCCCTACCCGATCAAACGGCCTGCTGGCCATGATCAAGCAGATGCGCGCCTACGCCCTTGCATTCAAGGCCCGCGGCTGATCCCCCTTCCATTCCCATCTATCTATCCCACTTTTAAACAGATCTTTTTAACCCAATCATCAATATCATGTTTAAAAACCAACCGGCCGGCCTCTACGTGCTGTCGCTTGCCAACACCGGCGAGCGTTTCGGCTACTACACCATGCTGGCGATTTTCCTGCTCTACTTGCAGGCTAAGTTTGGCTTCGACTCCACAGTTTCAGGCCAAATTTATGCCATATTTCTCGCTCTTGTCTACTTCATGCCGCTCATAGGTGGCTGGGTGGCCGACAAATGGAGCTTCAACAAATGT
Organism: uncultured Muribaculaceae bacterium; assembly: GCA_910579675.1. Taxonomy (GTDB): domain Bacteria; phylum Bacteroidota; class Bacteroidia; order Bacteroidales; family Muribaculaceae; genus Paramuribaculum. Next base: position 79,306 of record CAJTUF010000013.1, read on the forward strand.
GTGGTGACCGGCGTCGTCGTGATGTTTGCCGGTTATGCCGTGATGTCTGTCCCCACCGACATACGCTCCACTGCTTCACTCGTCATTCTCTGCTGCGCCCTGGCTCTCATCGCCATAGGCACCGGCCTCTTCAAAGGCAACCTGCAGGTAATGGTGGGCGACCTCTACAACAATGCCCGGTTCTCGGGTCAGCGCGATGCCGCCTTCTCCCTCTTCTACATGTTTATCAACATCGGCTCAATGTTTGCACCCATGGCCGCCACCGCCATGACCAACATTGCCCTCAAGGCTGAAGGCTTTTCTTACGTAGGCCAGCTCCCCGCGCTCTGCAACGCCTATCTCGACGGACAAGGCAACGGTGCCGACGTGATAGCCCTCGCCTCTGAAAACGGCATGACCGTTGGCGCCGATGTAGCCGCATGGTGCGAAAGCTACATCTCCACCCTCTCCACCGGCTACTCATATGCCTTTGCTGTGGCTTGCTTCTCGCTTATCATCTCATTCCTGATCTACTTCCTCGGCCGCCGCACCTACTCCCACATCATCACCGACAAGAAGGCTGCTCCCGCAGCCGGCAAGCAGACCAAAGCTGCCGCCAAGAGCAACGAGCCCGAGCTCTCGCCCGCTCAGACCAAAGCCCGCGTGGTGGCTCTCCTCCTCGTCTTTGCCGTTGTGATCTTCTTCTGGATGGTGTTCCACCAGAATGGCGCCACACTCACCGAGTTTGCCAAGAGCTGCACATCGCCCGATGCCACCGGCTGGACCCGCATAGGCTTCAACGTATGGGCCCTCTTCTCCATAGCAATAGGCGTGTATGCGGTGTTTAATTTCTTCTCCTCGGGCAGCAAGGGCAAGATCGTGTGTCTGCTCCTTCTCGCAGCCGTGGCCGGAGCGCTCGTCTACTTCTACAATTCCACTCCCGATCCTGTCAACGGCATCCAGCCCCAGCAGTATCAGCAGTTCAACCCCTTCTATGTGGTGGCCCTCACACCCGTGTCGCTCGCCATCTTCGGCTGGCTTGCCAAGCGCAAGAAAGAGCCCTCGGCACCCCGCAAGATCGGCTACGGCATGGTGCTTGCCGCCGTGGCCTACGGTCTGATGCTCGTAGGATCGCTCTCGATTGTCGGCACCAACGCAGCCGTATCGCCAAACTGGCTCATCTCCACCTATCTGCTTCTCACCTTTGCCGAACTTCTTCTTTCGCCCATGGGCATATCGTTTGTCAGCAAGGTGGCTCCTCCCAAGCTCAAAGGCTCGATGATGGGTGGCTGGTTTGCTGCTACCGCTCTCGGCAACTATCTTGTGTCGATTCCTATGCTCCTCTGGGGTAAAATCCCCGTATGGACCCTTTGGGGCATCCTGATCATCATCTGTCTCTGCGCTGCCACATTCATCTTCGCCATCATGAAGAAGCTTGAGGCTGCCACTTCCGATAGCCCCGCTCCAGCCGAGGAGACTCTCGAGAATGTGGAGACCGACGCTATCTGATCTGATTCATAACAACATATCTACGCTAAAGCGCCTCCCGAGCCGAACCATCGGCCCGGGAGGCTTGTTGTTTACGGTGGATGGATCCTCTTTGGGGTCGCCACTTTAAATAATTCTTTTTTTCCCGTTAATCTCTTACGCATCATGATTACCTATTTCGCTGAATGGCTCATAATAATATCGGCTGTGGTTGCCACATTTGCCATAGGATTCTGCCTTAACCACTTTGCTCTGCGCCGTCAAACATGCACGCCATTGCGCCAGACAAGGCAAGCACGCAGGTGATATCGGCCCGATTTCATTCATAACAAGCCGGATGCCACGCAGGCCGCCCCTCCGAGAGGCGGCCTGCATGTCATCCGGCTGCTTTGTTGATGGTGTCGCGGGGGCTGTGTAAAGTCACGACGGATTATAATCGTAGTCAGATAGCAGCTTTGTGAGGCGCTTGCGGGCGTAGAAAATACGGCTTTTTATAGTGCCGACTGGCACGTTGAGACGCTTTGCAATCTCACCGTAATGATAGCCGGCAAGATGCATGGTGATAGGTATACGGTAGTCGTCGGAAAAAGTGTCGATCACATCCGAAATCTCCCTGATAGTATATGACTCACCTGGGTTTGACTCTGCCCCCTCTACCGGCACATTGATCTGATAAAGGTCTTCGCTCGTGTCGACCACAACGGCAGCCCTGGCGCTCTTGCGGTAATTATTGATAAACACATTGCGCATCACCGTAAAGATCCAAGCCTTGAAGTTGGTGCCCTCCACATACTTGTCTTCATTGTCGAGTGCCTTAAGCGCAGTGTCCTGCACGAGATCTTCCGCATCATCGCGGTTGAGGGTAAGGGTATAGGCAAAGTTGAGCAGATTTGTCTGTAGACTGAGGAGCTGACGCTCAAATTTTGTAGTATTCATAGTTGAGAGAGTTGATAAAGGTAAAGAGTTAATTTGATACTTTTACAACAATCCTGACGGCAGAATTATCGTCTCCTGAGTTCTCACGAGGCGCATTATAATTCTTTTTGGCAAAGTTTAACACCCTTCCACAGCACTCTGAATGAGGCTCTGGAAGGGTGTTGAGAAGGTTTATCGGATCAAATCAGGCGCTTCAGCGGGCAAGCGATCCGGGGAGAGCGCGGCAATTATACTGCGACGCCATTATCTCGCCATAGGCTCCTGCCGAGCGCATGGCTATGAGATCGCCGCGATGAGTAGCAGGCAGCTCCTCGTCGGTACCGAAGCAGTCGCTCGACTCACATATGGGACCTACCACATCATATTTTTCTACCGGCTGCCCGGAAGCTGCAGTGATATTCTCAATCACATGGTGGGCTTGATAGAGTGCCGGACGTATCAGATCGGTCATACCGGCATCGACTATCACAAACTTTTTGGCGAGACCCTCCTTAACATAAAGTACGCGGGTGATGAGCGAACCACATTGGGCCACTATCGAGCGCCCGAGCTCAAAGTGAAGCTCCTGGCCATCTCTCAGCTTGAGGCGAGAGCTAAAGGCATTGAAGTAGCCGGCAAAGTCGGGGATGGGATTGGTGTCGGGATGATTGTAGTCAATACCGAGGCCGCCTCCCACATTGATGCTCTTAAACTCTATCCCGCGGGCATTATAACAGTCCTGGAGCTCATTGATGGTGTCGGCAAGCATCTCAAAAGGCTCAGGCTCGGTGATCTGCGATCCGATATGGAAGTGCAGGCCGATAAGCTCTACCGAGGAGAGCGAACGGCAAAACTCGACTACCGAATCGAGCTGTTCCCGCGAAATACCAAACTTATTTTCCGACAAGCCCGTGGTGATATATGCATGAGTATGGGCGTCGATATTGGGATTGACGCGCAGAGCCACCTTGGCTTTTACTCCGGCCTCGGACGCCAATGAGGCTATGATCTCGAGTTCCTGACGACTCTCGACGTTGAAGCATGCAATACCAGCCTCAAGGGCCAGCTTGATCTCGCGGTCGCTCTTGCCAACTCCTGCATATACAATTGTGGCTGGCGCGAAGCCACACTCCAGAGCACGACTGATCTCGCCGCCGCTCACTGCATCGATTCCAAGACCCGCCTTGCGTATATCTTCAAGCACCGCAGGATTGGCATTTGCTTTCATGGCATAATGCACCGTGTAGCCCGGATGGGTTGCGGCGGCCTCGTTGAGCGCCGCAAGGGTCTGGCGCAGGAGGTCAAGATCGTAGTAATAAAGAGGGGTATCAGCCCCTTTGAGTATATCTATTGGAAACTTTGACATTGATAGAGTGATAGAGAGTAGGAGAATGAACCAGAGATGAATCAGGCGTTTTTAAACAGATGCTCGCTAAGCAGAGTCAGCGCCTTGCGCTTGTCCTCGCGACGTATGAGCAACGAGATATTATAGTTGCTTCCGCCGTAGCTGATCATGCGCACAGGGATATCGCGGAGCGCATTGACAACCTCAGCCTCGAAACCGCGATTCTGCCACTCGAGATCGCCCACCACGCAGATGATCACCATATCGCGATCAACGGTCACAGTGCCAAACTTCTTGAGATCGTCGAGGATTGCAGGAAGGTTGCGTTCGTTGTCGACAGTAACCGAAACACCTACTTCAGAGGTCACAATCATGTCGATCGACGTGCGGTGGGTCTCGAATATCTCAAACACCTTGCGCAGGAATCCGTAGGCCAAAAGCATGCGGCCGCTCTTGATCTTGATTGCCGTGATGTTGTCTTTGGCGGCAACCGCCTTGATAGTGTGGGTCGAGGGCACATTATATATAAGAGTGCCTTCGGCCGAAGGATCCATAGTGTTGAGAAGCCTTACAGGGATATTGTTGAGTTTGGCCGGGAGCACACAGGTGGGGTGCAGAATCTTGGCTCCGAAATAAGCAAGCTCGGCGGCCTCCTCAAAGTGGAGGGTATGGACAGGCTTGGTGCCCTCTACATAGCGGGGATCATTGTTGTGCATCCCGTCGATGTCGGTCCAGATCTCGATTTCCTCTGCGTCAATGGCTGCGCCGATAAGCGACGCCGTATAGTCGCTGCCTCCTCGCTGCAGATTGTCGATCTCGCCATAGGCATTGCGGCATATATATCCCTGAGTGATGAGAAGCGACGCATCCTTATGCTGCTCAAGCTGCTCACGGAGCTTAGCACCTATATATACAGTGTCGGGCTCGGCATTCTTGTCGGTGCGCATAAACTCAAGCGCCGGAATAAGAGCCGCATCGACCCCCTGCTCCTCCAGATAGAGATGCATCAGAGCTGTCGACATCATCTCACCCTGAGCGAGAATCTCCCTCTCCTCAAACAGAGTGAAGATCTCCTTATTGAGAGAGCGGATGAAATCAAAACAAGCCCCTACCGAAGCGCGTGCGCGCTCGCGATACTCTTCAGTGCTAAACAGATCATTGATCACCGAGTCATACTTGGCCTGGAGAGCATTGATGGTCTCCTTAGCTCCCGATACATTCTTTTTATAGAGATAATCGGAGATCTCCACAAGAGTATTGGTCGTGCCTGACATGGCCGACAGTACTATTATGTTGCGGCCTCGCTCGGTGATGAGTTTGGCAACATCCTTGATACGGCTGGCAGTGCCTACCGACGTGCCGCCAAATTTCAAAACTTTCATCCTTTTGATTAACGGGGGGTAAAACGGCGCTTTTTATCACGCCTTTGATGAAACACAAATATTGCGCGAATTTACGTATTTTTTTTCGCTCCACCTATTCCGAAGCCCCAAAAACCTCCCCTCACAAAAAAAAACACGTTTTTTCCGATTTTTTTCGCGAAAAATTTGCACAGCTCAAAAAAAGCCCCTAACTTTGCACCCGTAAACGAAAGGCACCCCGCCAAGATCGCTTACCGCCCTGCCTTGTGGTGTAATGGTAGCACGTCGGATTCTGGTTCCGCCTGTGAGGGTTCGAATCCTTCCAAGGCAACTTTGACAACTCGCCAAGCATTTTGAAATCAAAAGCTTGGCGAGTTTTCTTTTTCAAAAATGTCAACCAAATGTCAACTATAAGTTGATCCTGTTGCTAAAACAAACCTAAACAGTTGATTTATGTTGAGCCCCGCACATCCCAATAAGGCGCATGGTAAAAAAGCTGTGTTTAGGCATAGAGATTGCAGAGTCGGAAGATGAAGAATTTTGTATCGTTGACACC
>CAJTUF010000014.1 GCA_910579675.1 uncultured Muribaculaceae bacterium
GTGCAAAGTTAAGGCGACTTTTTGGATTGTGCAAATTCTCGGCAAAGAAAATTTTCTTGCATTTTCGCCGAAAATCGGTCCAACGCGCTGAATGTCTAAACAATAAGCCCCAAAATAAGGTTCATACGTTTAACCTTTGTTAACACTAACCGCCCCTGACATATCCCAAAACTCCCTTTTTCGGCCCTCCGACAAAAAAAATCCACAGCGCTTGTTGCAACTCCGGGGAATGGTGCGTATATTTGACAGAAACATGAAACAAGCAGCAACAAATACAAGCATAGCCACCCGGTTTGAGGCTCTCCGCCCCCGACTGAAAATGTGGGCAACGCGACTTCTCGGCAGCGACGAGGATGCCGATGATGCATTGCAGGATGCTTTTTTCAGGCTATGGCGCCATAAAGACAATATGCCCGCCACAGTCGAAGCCATGAGCATGACCGCCCTGCGGAGTGCCTGCATAGATTCATTGCGACGCCGCAAGATACGAATGGCCGAACCTATAGAAGAAGCGGAACGGCAGAGCAGCTCTCCCGCCGAGAGCATGGCCGACATGGCTGAAGATATAAAGGAACTCATCGAATCGCGTCTCGACGAGCGCTCAAAAGAGATCTTACTTCTCCACGACTCCCTCGACTACGACTACGACGAGATAGCCCAACGGATGGGAATAACGGAAAGCCACGCCCGCGTGATATTGTCGAGAGCCCGCAAAACAATACGCAATGCTTACCGGGAGCTCCGATGACACCTTAATATATAAAGAAAAAACTCTCAACTCACCTCTCAAATCTTCCACAATGACACGAAACGAACATATACACTTTCTTATAGAGCGCTACTTCGAGGCTACCGCCACTCCCTCCGAAGAAAGGGAGCTCAAGCATATTCTCGCCGATTCCACCATCGACGCCACTCCCGAAGTGGAAGAAGCCAGGGCTGTGATGGGCTATACCGCCATCAGCAAAGCCGTAGCCACCCCTCCCCGCCGGCGAAACCGTGTCCCGCGGCTGATAAGTATTGCGGCTTCAATAGCTCTGGTAGCATTCACATCTGTCACTCTCGTAAAGTTAATGACCAACAATCACGACGCCGACACTGCCACCATTTATGCCAACGGTATGGTGATCGAATCGACCGACCAAGCCATGAGCATGATGCAATCGCAGCTCAAGGCTATGGGGCAGGCCACCGAGGCCTCCGAAGCCGCAGGGATATTCAATGCTCTTGAAGCCATGCGCACCACCGACCACAACTGAATCATATCACCAATCATAACATGAAAGCCAAAAATCTACTAATCCTGGCAATAGCGATAATGGCCGTGGCCCTGAGCGCAAACGCCCAGACCCCAACGGCTCTCGCAAAATTGTTTGACGGCCCCTATCAGAACAACAAAGCGGCCACCGAGCTCATCATCACAGGCTCGCCTCTCAAACCCTACTCACTATCGTCGTTCCACTCCCTTGGAGTGAAAGATGATCCGGCGCTCGCCCTACCGCTCGAACAGGCTGTGAAAAGCGACGGCGCCAAAGCTCTGTGGAAGGAGACCGTCAGCAAAGGCGGTCGACTCGAATCGGGAGTGTACGAGCTCCCGTCGGAGAACCTTATCAGGCGTCGCTACATCCTATATCTCAATGGATTTATAGGCGGTCGAAACGAGGCGATAGTGATCTATCTCGAAGGCAGGGCAACCCCTGAGAAAATAAAGAAACTAATCAAAGAAATGACAGAGTGAGACCCGCCTCAACATCTACCACCAACACAAACCCTACGCCAAATCATCACATCATGAATATCAAACGCATCATAACCGCCACCGCACTCACTTTAGCGATGGCTGCAACTGCCGGAGCGCAAACAGAAGTCACCGACACTATAGCCGACTTCACTGATGTATCGACCGTGACCATCGTAAAAAGTAAAGACGGCACACAAACTGTGACAATAATATCCGAAACCGCACCCGACAGAAAAATCGACTACACCTATACCATCGCCGGAGAATCTGGCACAACAACCTTTATCGACAGCGAAAATCCAGGCCGTTGGAACATCAACAAGCTTTTTCCCCCTAAAAAGAGCCGTACCAACAATAGCTATGTACAGACACAAGCCTTCAGGGGCTTATATGCCGGCGGCCTCATTCCAGTTGGCAACCATGGAGCAATCACAGGCGGATGGGAAATAGGTATAAACAACATCATGGCGGTGGAATGGAGCGCGGGGCGGCACCTCCCCTCTGTACGCATCGGCGCTGGTCTCGGCTGGGAAATACAGACTGTAGGCCACCATCAGGCTCTGCAGGTCAGCAACGGAGCTCTATCGGTAATAAGCCTTCCCGACGAATGTCATGACATAAAAAGCAGCATAAAACAGTTTCACCTCACAGTGCCTCTCACTCTGCATCTGCCTTTCGGCAGCAGCTTTGGCCTTAGCCTCAGCGGAGAGCTTCATCTCAACACATATACCACCGCATCTTCATCGTGGACTGATTCAGGCAACACCAAGGTGACCCACAGCTTCAAAGGTCTCCACCAGAAGACTGCCACAGTTGACCTCACCGCATTCCTCGGATGGCGTAACGCCGGAGGGGTGTATGTCACCTACTCGCCCATGGACCGATGGAAAAAAGGCTACGGCCCGCAATACAAGACCATCGCCGTAGGTGCATCTCTTAACTTCTAACCATTCATCAACTCTACAGAAATGACACGCATAATAGCTACAATAGCAGCCGCAATACTGACAGCAATGTCGGTCTACGCCCAGGAAAATACCGACACCACCACCACTTCCTCAAAGAGGGCAGTGATCTACGAGTTGACCGACGGCTCTACCGTGGTGGAAGTGACCGACGCCAATGGCGTGATGACCCGCACTCCTCTTTCGAACAACAATACTGAAGACGTGGACTATATCAGCATCAAATCGTTAAGGATACCCAACCACATAAGCATGGGGTCGAAATACTCACGCTGGGACCTGAAGTGTGGAGGATTCAACTTCGGATGGAACTTCGCTCCCGGACATCCCGGCAATATGCCTGTCGAGGCAGGCAAGTCGTTTGAGATAGGTTGGTTTGAGCTGATCGGCGTAGAATATAAAGCAGGGCCTACAACTTCGTTCAACCTCGGTTTCGGCATGGACTGGCGCAACTACAAGATCTCCACCCCCGACTACCGCTTCGTCGGTTCGGCTACAGGAGGTGTAGAGATGACTCCATATCCCGAAGGATCCACCCCACGCAACTCGCGCATCAAGATATTCACCCTATCGATGCCGCTGATGATCAAGCAGAAAATGCCATTCCGCCTCTTTGGATCACAGCAATGGCTCGCTGTGGGCGCATCGCTCGGCTATTCGCCCCACGGATCGATCCTCACCCGCTGGAGCGACGAATCGGGCCACAAGGTCAAACAGAGCAACAGCAAGATAGGACATCGCCGCTGGAGCTACGAACTCATCGGCATGGCCGGCATATCGTCGCAAGTAGCGGTGTACCTCCGCTACCAGCCCATGAGTGTGCTCAGCGGAGCTGGGCAGCCCGACTTCAAGAGCCTCTCGACCGGACTGATATTCTTTTACTGACAAGAGTTATCAACAATACTCGCCCGAGTCAGGAAAATTTACTAATTTTGGGGTCGGCAATCGCCAGCAGTGCGATTGCCGACCTTAATATCTCCCCACCGACCCTGAAATGACTCCATTTGTTCATCTACACGTACATACGCAATACTCGCTCCTCGATGGCCAGGCCTCGATAGGCAATCTCATCGACAAGGCGATAGCCGACGGTATGCCCGGAATGGCCATCACCGACCATGGCAATATGTTTGGCATCAAGGAGTTTTTCAACACCGTCAATAAGAAAAACGGTAAGACCAAAGGAGCCATCAAGGATGCCGAAGCTCGTGCTGCCGAAGCCCGCGCCGCCGGCGATGAGGCTGCCGCAGCCGAAGCAGAGGCCGAGGCCGCCAAGCTGCGCAAGAAAATCTTCAAGCCCATATTTGGCTGCGAGATGTATGTGGCCAATAAAGATCTGCATGAGCAGACCGACAAGCGCGACACCGGCCGCCACCTCATAGTGCTCGCCAAAAATCAGACCGGCTACAAAAATCTTATCAAGCTCGTCAGTCAAGGCTTCACCGAAGGGTTTTACTCCCATCCACGCACCGACAAGCAGCAACTCGCGGCCCATCGCGAAGGACTCATCATTGCCTCGGCATGTCTCGGCGGCGAGCTGCCACGACTCATCTCCGCAGGCGAGACAGAGGCCGCATGGGAAGCGGCCCGCTGGTGGAAAGAAACCTTCGGCGACGACTATTATCTCGAACTCCAGCGCCACCGCACCACCGATCCACTCGGCCCCCGCGAGGTGTATGAAATGCAGAAAACAGTCAATGCCGAACTGATCAAGATGGCACGCGAGCTCGACATCAAGCTCATCGCCACCAACGACGTGCACTTTGTCAACGCCGACGACGCCGAGGCCCACGACCGACTTATATGTATCTCGACCGGATCGTACTTCACCGACGAGAAGCGGATGCACTACACCAAGCAGGAATGGATGAAGACCACCGCCGAGATGAACGAGCTCTTCGCCGACCTGCCCGAAGCATTGTCTAACACCCTCGAGATACTCGACAAAGTAGAGACCTACTCCATCGACCACGGCCCGATCATGCCATTTTTCGAGATTCCGGCCGAGTTTGGATCGGAAGAGGAATACCGCAACCGTCTCACCGAAGAGGATCTCTTCAACGAATTTACCCGCGACGAAAACGGCAATGTGGTGATGAGCGACGACGATGCCCGCAAGAAAATCGACAAACTCGGAGGCTACGACAAGCTCTACCGCATCAAATTCGAGGCCGACTATCTGTCGAAACTCGCCTACGAAGGTGCTGAGAGGCGCTATGGCTCCCCACTGACGCCCGAGCTCCAGGAGCGTATCAAGTTTGAGCTCCATATCATGAAGACCATGGGCTTCCCGGGCTACTTCCTCATTGTCCAGGACTTTATCAACGTGGCCCGACACAAGCTCGGAGTGAGCGTGGGTCCCGGTCGTGGATCGGCGGCAGGAAGTTGCGTGGCCTACTGTCTCGGCATCACTCAGATCGACCCCATAAAATACGACCTCCTCTTCGAGCGCTTTCTCAACCCCGACCGCATCTCTCTCCCTGATATCGATATCGACTTCGACGATGACGGCCGCGCCATTGTGCTCCGCTATGTGACCCAGAAGTATGGCGAGGAGAAGGTGGCTCATATCATCACCTATGGCACAATGGCAGCCAAAAGCGCCATCAAGGATGTGGCCCGTGTTGAGCAGCTGCCCCTGAGCGAGAGCGACCGACTGACCAAGCTCATCCCCAAGCGCATGCCGCAGGTCAACGGCAAGGAGCTGAAGCCCACACTGAGCAACATATATCAGTATGTGCCCGAATTCGACGCCGAGCTGAAGAGCCAGAACCCCCTTATACGCGAAACCCTCAAATATGCCAAGGAGCTCGAAGGCAATATGCGCAACACGGGCGTACACGCCTGCGGTGTCATCATTTGCCGTGACGCCATCACCGACTGGGTGCCCGTATCGACCGCCATCGACAAGGCATCGGGCGACAAAGACAAGATCATTGTCACCCAATACGAAGGCTCGGTGATCGAGGAGACCGGCCTGATCAAGATGGACTTTCTCGGCCTCAAGACCCTCTCGATACTCAAGGAGGCCGTGGCCAATATCAAGCGCACCCGAGGCATCGACATCGACACCGACACCATACCCATCGACGACAAAAATACCTACCAGCTCTACTGCGAAGGCCGCACCACCGGCACCTTCCAGTTTGAGTCGGCGGGTATGCAGAAATACTTGCGCGAGCTACAGCCCTCGACCTTTGAGGATCTTATAGCCATGAATGCCCTCTATCGCCCGGGCCCTATGGACTATATCCCCGACTTCATTGCCCGAAAGCATGGCCGAAGCCCCATAGTCTACGATATCCCTGAGATGGAGACCTACCTCAAAGACACCTACGGAGTGACGGTGTATCAGGAGCAGGTCATGCTGCTGTCGCGCCTGCTTGCCAATTTCACCAGAGGCGAGAGCGACACCCTGCGTAAAGCTATGGGTAAGAAGCTCATCGACAAGATGCAGGCCCTCAAAGCCAAATTCCTCTCGGGCGGACAGGCCAACGGCCACGACCCCAAGGTGCTCGAAAAAATCTGGGCCGACTGGGAAAAATTTGCTTCCTACGCCTTCAACAAGAGCCATGCAACCTGCTACTCATGGGTAGCCTACCAGACCGCATTTCTCAAAGCCAACTATCCGGCAGAGTATATGGCGGCAGTGCTCACCCGCAACATGAGCGACACCACCAAGCTCACCGGATTCATGGAGGAATGCAAGAAGATGCACATCCCGGTCAAAGGTCCCGACGTCAACGAGTCGTTTGTATCGTTTGGTGTCAACAGCAAGGGCGACATCCGCTTCGGTCTCGCCGCCATCAAAGGCGTAGGCGAGAGCGTTGTCAACGAAATAATCAAGGCCCGAGACGAAGGGGGGGCCTTCAAGAGCATCTACGACTTTGTGGAGCGGGTGCCTATGACAGCCCTCAACCGGCGCATCTTCGACTCGCTCGCCCTCGCCGGCGCTTTCGACTGCTTCGGGCCCGACATCAGGCGCGAGACTTTCTTCACCACTATGCCCAAAGGCGAGACATTCTCGGAAGCCATCATACGCTACGGACAGCTGTTCCAATCCGACCGCCAGACACAGAGCATGAGCCTCTTCGGCGACGACGACGCAGCAATGTCGACAGCCGGACGCCCCCAGATACCGGTATCCACACCCTGGACCGACGCCTACCGCCTTGATCAGGAGCGCGATCTGGTGGGACTCTACCTCTCGGCCCATCCCCTCGACCCATACTACATGGATCTCAATTTCGGCTGCATCCCTCTGCGTCACTTCAGCGATGAAGACGCCGTACAGACCGAGGGCATGCCGATGTCGTTTGGCGGTATGGTGGTGAAATTCGACAAAGCCACCACACGCAAGGGCGAGCCTTTCGGGCGCATCAAAGTGGAAGACTTCACAGGAGTACATGAATTTGCTCTCTTCGGCCGCGACTACTACACCTACGCCCCCTATTGCGAAGTTGGCACCAAGCTCCTCATCCGAGGCAGCTATGGGCGGCGTTTCAATTCGCCCGAACTGCGGTTTAACATCAGTTCGATCCAGCCGCTCGAAGATGTGAGAGGCAAGCTCTGCAGCGGTCTCACCCTCCGCCTCGCCCCCGAGCAGCTCGACGACACCCTCCATGGCATCATAGCCGACGCCATCAGGAAAGGGGGACAGCGCACCGACACTTCCACCGCCAGCGATACCGCCACAACGGCAGGCACACTGACCGTCAAGCTCCTCGAGCCCCGCAGCCGCCGCTGGCTCACCCTCACAAGCCAGCAACGCATCATCTTGTCGCGACAGCTCACCGACACTCTCAAGGAGATGGAGGTGGAATACAGCGTCGACACCAACCCACTCTGATCCCTCTACTCACCCCCCAATCACCGTCAACAATACAATCATCATAACCCTCAACCCATCTTAAATCAAAATGGCAATTGAATTTACCGACGCCTCAGTAAAAGAGGCCATCGAATCAGGCAAACCCGTAGTGATCGACTTCTGGGCCACATGGTGCGGCCCCTGCATGGGCATGGCCCCCGTCTACGGCCAGCTCGCCGACGAATATGCCGGCAAAGAGATCGTGATCGGCAAGTACAACATCGACGAGCAGACCGACCTCGCCACCGAGTGCCGCATCATGTCAATCCCCACCATCCTCTTCTTCAAGGATGGCAAGCAGGTTAAAGACCTTCGTCTTGCAGGCTCGCAAAACATCGACACCCTCCGCACCAACGTAGAGAAGCTCCTCGCCCTCTAATCACCCAACAGAGTATCTACGCAACACCCTGAGCCGGGCAGTAGCGACATAAGCTGTCGCTGCCGCCCGGCTCAGTTATCTCCGCACTCTTGCGCCCTCTCTTGATCCATTTTTCGTCACAGAACAATAGAGACAAGGTTAGAGCAAAAAACAGAGCCCAGTCAAGATAAAGCCCCAGCCTCACATATCCGTCAACCTCGATTATCGGCCAAGCAAAAAAGCAATCTTTTCGAGCGCTTTGTCATTGCAAAGTTGCTGCCATCCGATGGTTTCACCCTTATATCATGACGCTCCGATGAAGCAATCAGAGTTCCCGACGCTGATGGTGGCCAGACTCTCATATTTGCAGAAGATGCCCGCAACCCGAATCTTGAGGTGTCATTTATTAGAAGTATCCCCTCACGCCCACTCACTTTCTTCATTGAATGTAAGTACCGGTCCATTTTTATATCATCGGCCTTGATAAATTCCTTGAGAATATTTATACGGGTGGTGTAACTTTGGATAGTCTTTTTTCTATCCATTTTTCCGACAAATGTAAGGTAATTCTCAAATAAACTTACAATTGTGGGGTAGGTCCTGATTTCCTCAGGAGTGCCGAAAGGGCTCCATCCTTCGGCCAATTTTGCCATTATCCGGGTGCTCAGAAGGGCCACGAACTGCTGCCGGGCGCGCCCTTTCAGGTGCCGGGGCACTGTGTATTTTTTACGCTTTTTCTCCCCGGTCACCTTGTCCCGGACATAAAAATCTATGTAAGAAATCCGGGCTCCATCGTGGAACACCGGAGGGGTAAAACCGAGCACTTCATAGAAGCAGCTCGAGGTGTGGGCTGAGCACATTTTTTTTACATTTTTCCCGCTCGGTCACGTAAAAAATGCTGGTCTTATTCTCTATTTCGTCCCGGTAGCGTCCCTGCTTAAACCGGCAAACACCCCTAAACGCCTGATAGTCAGATGTTTAGGGGTGTTTTTGTAGCGAATTCGGGAATCGAACCCGAGTCTCCACCTTGAGAGGGTGGCGTGCTAGGCCACTACACTAAATCGCCATTTTTGTCTTTCGGATCGTCAGGACCGCTGTCCTTTCCTTTTGACACTGCAAAGTTAGGCACTATTTTCCGACTGACCAAATTTTTCATCCATTTTTTTTGAAAAAAGTGAATTTTTCTTCAAAAATAGGCTTCTCCACCTCCTCCAAGAGCACCAAATGGGCTTTTTAAACCATTGCGGGCCGTGTTAAGGCCGGATTAATCACTCCGGCGTTTGCGAGGGTCGGCAAATAATTGTACTTTTGCGGTGGTAAATGGGTCTATCCCCTTTTTGCCGCTCACTCTCACCCGCCCCCTGCATGGCCCAGACAACAGCATCCATAGTTACCTATCACACTCCCCTCTCCGAGCTCGATGAGGCGATTGCTTCGCTCGTGGGGGTCGACAAGGTGTGGGTGGTCGACAATGCCTGCCACACCCCCACACGGATGCGCTGCCTTCAATACGGCCCCCGTATTATATATATAGGGGCCGACAACAACGGCTACGGTGCGGGCCACAACATAGCTCTCCGCGCCGCACTTGACGAGGGGAGCGACTACCATCTTGTTGTTAATGCCGATGTGAGCTTTGAGCCCGCTATGCTCTCGGCAGCCATAGCCTATATGGAGGCACGGCCGGAGATAGGGCTTCTTCATCCACGGCTCATCTACCCCGACGGGGGCGAACAATACACCGTGCGCCTCCTCCCCTCTCCCATCGACCTTATCGCCCGTCGGTTTATGCCCAGGCGCCTCTTCAGCCGCCGCCTCGACCGCTACGAGCTGCGCAGCGCCCGCGGCCGGGAGATCTCAGCCGCCTATGTGCAGGGCAGCTTCATGCTCCTGCGTGCAGCAGCCCTGCGCCAATGTGGCCTTTTCGACGAGCGCTTCTTCATGTATCCCGAAGATATCGACCTAAGCAGGCGCATCGCCGCCTCAGGGCGTTGGCAGGTGGTCTATTCACCTCGCTTCGAGGCATCCCACCACCATCATGCAGCCTCCTACCATTCCGCCCGTATGCTTGGCATCCATATAGTCAATATGATCAGATATTTTAACAAGTGGGGATGGATTTCCGACCGGTTCAGGCGGGAGTCCAACCGCGCAGTCCTCAGCCAGATATGATAAAGCGCCTTTATTTGTTCATGCTGAGGAGCTTCGTGCCCCTCCTGGTGATGACCTTTTTCATCTGCCTCTTCATAGTCCTGATGCAATTCCTGTGGAAATACATCAACGACCTTGTGGGCAAAGGCCTCAGCGTCGATCTGCTCGCCGAGCTGTTTTTCTATGCGGCGCTCACCATGATACCCATGGCGTTGCCGCTCGCCATACTGCTGGCCTCGCTCATGACCTTCGGCAATCTCGGCGAAAACTTCGAGCTCACGGCCATGAAAGCAGCCGGAGTGTCGCTCATCAAGGTCATGAGGCCGCTCATAGTCCTCATGGTACTCATATCCATCGGAGCATTTTTCTTCCAGAACAATGTGTTGCCGATAGCGCAGACCAAGATGTGGACCCTCCTCTACTCCATGCGCCAGAAGAGTCCCGAGCTCGAGATTCCCGAAGGGGTGTTTTACGACCAGATACCCGGCATCAACCTCTACGTGGAGAGTAAAAACCGCGACACGGGCACCCTCTACGATGTGATGATCTACGATATGAGCGCCGGGTTTGACAATGCCCGCGTGATCCTTGCCGACTCGGGCAAACTCGTATCGGCATCCGACCGAACCCACCTCTACCTCACCCTCTGGCAAGGGGAGCAGTTTGAGAACTTGAGCGACCAGCAGGCCGCTACATCGATGGGAAGCACTCCCTACCGCCGTGAGACTTTCGACTTCAAGGAGATTCTGCTCTCATTTGATGCCAATTTCAACCGCATGGACGAGGATGGCATGAGAAACCAATATGTGGGCAAAAATATATCTGAGCTGCAAGCCACCATCGACTCGGTGAGCCACCGCATAGACTCGGTCGGCGCCACAAACAGCAAAGAGCTCCGCGCAACACCATTTCTCGGAATAGGCCCCACCCCTTCGGTCCCACGCCCCGACAGCGACGCAGCCGACGACCGTGCAGCCGCTATCGAGTCTTCGGCCACCCCCGACCTCGCCGAAGTGACCATGGACAAACCCCTGAATGTCGACTCTATATTCCGCGCTTCAACCTCCGGCCGAGCCATTGCCTATCTCAACCAAGCCCTCAACAAAGCTCGCCGCTATCAGAGCGAATACCAGTTCAAGGGTATCACAGTCGACGACAACCGGAGGGTGATCCGCCGCCATGCCATTGAGCTGCAAAAAAAATTCACCCTCTCCTTTGCCTGCATCATATTCTTTTTCATCGGTGCCCCGCTCGGAGCCATCATACGCAAGGGAGGCCTCGGCATGCCCCTGGTGATAAGCGTCCTGCTCTTTATAGTTTATTATATCATCGACAACACAGGATACAAGATGGCGCGCGACGGCAAGATGGAGGTGTGGCAGGGCATGTGGCTCAGCGCCGCTGTGCTCCTTCCTCTCGGTGTGTTTCTCACCTACAAGGCAGTCCACGACTCGGCTGTATTCAATATGGATGCCTACCGAGCCTTCTTCCGTTCGCTCATAGGCCTGCGCGAGAAGCGCAACATAGCCATGAAAGAGGTCAGAATCAACGATGTTGACTCGACAGAAGCCATTGACATGCTCTCCCGTCTGAGATCGGAAGCCATCAACATGGCTGCCTGCTTGAACCAAAAAAGGAGCTATCTGTGTTATTGGAAGGGGCTCACTGTGGCCCACTCCTCCTTTGCCTCCCTCCGGGCCAACATAGAAAGCACTGTCGAATACCTTACCGACTCTCCCCGCCCCGACATAATCGACTCACTCAATGCGATGCCGACAGTTGCATGGCGGTGGATCTACGATCCCTCCGACGGCCGCAAGGCGCTGTCGGTCCTCGGAGCCGTTCTGGTTCCAATCGGGGTGCCGCTCTATCTCATTGCGCTCCTCGATTTCCGGCGCCTGTCGAGCGAACTGAAACAGATAGCCGAAGTGGCCGACACCATCGCCGCAAAACTAAACAGATCTTCCAACCCCACGAATACCGAAACCATTAGACCCCAGTAAGAGTGATGAATACTATAGAAGAAGCCATTGAAGACTTCCGCCAAGGCAAATTCGTAATCGTTGTCGACGATGAAAACCGCGAAAACGAAGGCGACCTCATCATGGCTGCCGAGCTCGTCACCCCCGAGCATGTCAACTTCATGGTGACCAATGCCCGAGGCGAGCTCTGCGCCCCGCTCACCATATCGCGCTGCCGCGAACTCGGCCTCAACCATCAGGTCGACGACAACACGTCGATGCTCGGCACACCATTCACCATCACTGTTGACAAGCTCGAAGGATGCACCACAGGCGTGAGCGTCCACGACCGCGCCGCCACCCTCCGCGCTCTTGCCGATCCCGCATCTACGCCCTCCACATTCGGACGCCCCGGCCATGTGCACCCCCTATATGCCCAGGATGAGGGCGTGCTGCGCCGCCCCGGCCACACCGAAGCGGGTGTCGACCTTGCACGCCTCGCAGGTCTCCGTCCGGCTGCGGCCCTTATCGAGATCCTCAATCCCGACGGCACCATGGCCCGTCTCCCTCAGCTTGAGGAGCGAGCCCGCCAGTGGGGCCTCAAGATCATCTCCATCGCCGACCTGATTGCCTACCGTCTGCGCCATGAAAGCCTTGTGGAGCAAGGCGAGGAGGTGGACATGCCCACAGCCCACGGTCATTTCCGCCTCATACCGTTCCGCCAGATAGCCAACGGTCTTGAGCACATAGCTCTCATCAAGGGCGATGTGGCCGACCCATCGCTCGGACCGGTGCTCCTGCGCGTTCATTCTTCATGTGCCACTGGCGATATCTTCGCTTCGCAGCGCTGCGACTGCGGCGAGCAACTCCACAAAGCCATGGAGATGGTCGAAAAAGAGGGACGCGGCATTATCCTCTACCTCAATCAGGAGGGGCGCGGCATTGGCCTCATGGACAAAATCAAAGCATATAAACTCCAGGAACAGGGCCTTGACACCGTCGATGCCAATATCCACCTCGGCCACCGTGCCGACGAGCGCGACTATGGCGTAGGAGCCCAGATCCTCTCGCGGCTCGGTGTGAAAAAAATGCGCCTCATCACCAACAATCCCGTCAAGCGCTCGGGCCTTGAGGCATTTGGTCTCGAAGTAGTGGAAAATATACCCATCGAGACCACACCTACACCCTACAACCTCCGCTATCTCCACACCAAGAAAGCCCGCATGGGCCATCGTCTCGACAATGTAGACTGACCCCACCGTCTTACCATCATCAACCGAACCATGAAGGGCAGCATCGTCTTTTCCGACCGATGCTGCCCTTCACGGTCCATTTAAGCAATGGCTCTGTCTAAACGACAACAACCGCACCTTTGCGACTCTGCGTCGCCCGGGTGCGGTTGCTGGTCAAGGAATCTTCGTGTATGTCTTTGCCGCGACTTAGTCTCGGCGTTATATCAAATCGTAAGGCAATCAGGCATTGATCACTCGCCGGATGCTGTGGAAGCGGCGCGAGTAGTAACCGCCGTCGGGATAGGTGTCGATTCTCACTCCGCGTGATGTGGCTGCGTGGATAAACTTCACAGATCCATCGTCGCCCACCGACACCACGATTCCCACGTGGCCCACGGTCTTGCCGGCACGTCGGCCCGAGAAAAACACCAAATCGCCGGGACGGGCATCGCTCAGTGTAATAGCTTCGCCCTGAGTGGCTTGAACGCGGCTCGATGCGCCGAGGGAAAGATCAAAGTTCCTGAAAACATAGCTTGTGAAACCTGAGCAATCAAAGGCCGACGGACCTTTGGAACCCCGGCGGTAACGAGTGCCGATAAATGTCTTGGCGTAGTCCACGATATCGCTCTCCAGTCCCTCTGTGCCTGTCATGAGGCCGAAATTGTCGACCGGAGCGCCCAGAAGCTCAGCGAGCGTAGGCATATAAATATCATCGTCATCGAGCTCAAAGCCCACTTCGATGTTATTTTCGTCGGCCACAGGCTCTATCACCGGAGCTTTCTCAGCTTGCGTAGGCAAGCTGATGGCAAAGGAAGCGATGGCGGCAACAGCCCATTTGGTTATATTCATTCTATTGATATTCGTTGGATAGGGAGGGATTGATCGGTCAAATGATGGCGGCTCCGTGATGGCGGCCACCGTTCCGGAGCAATAAGTCCGGCCAATCTTTTCACACTGCAAAATTACTGCTTTTAAGCATGATAGCCCATAGCGAATTTGTTAACAAAACACAATTTTAGTATAAACTACACATATAATTTTAACAATTGAGCCATTTCTGCACACACCCGCAGGGAAGTGTGCACACTTTTTACTCCCACCTCAAAGAGTTGCCGGGATGCCTGTCGACCGTCCATCCACACCCGCTCCTCCCCCATCGCGCGGGCCTCATCTCCAAAGTTATATCCGACAAAAGGCTGGCATTTGCAAATTTTTTGCTATCTTTGCAGCCTTAACAGGTGTGGTAGGCCCGCTTCACGTATGGCCATCCGCATCCCATTCTTGTGATAATACGTAACCATATCATTGATAAGTTTATGAGTCTAAACATCGTTGTGCTGGCAAAGCAGGTGCCCGATACCCGCAATGTCGGCAAAGATGCAATGAAGGAAGATGGCACCATCAACCGCGCCGCCCTCCCGGCCATCTTCAACCCCGAGGATCTCAACGCCCTCGAACAGGCTCTGCGCCTCAAGGACATCAACCCGGGTAGCACCGTGACTGTGCTCACAATGGGTCTGCCCCGTGCCGCAGAAGTAATCCGCGAAGCCATGTACCGTGGCGCCGACGGCGGTATCGTGCTCACCGACCGCGCACTCGGCGGTGCCGACACCCTCGCCACCTCCTACTCCCTCGCCCAGGCCGTTAAGAAAATCGGCAACTACGACATCATCCTTGGCGGTCGACAGGCCATCGACGGCGACACCGCCCAGGTAGGTCCCCAGATTGCCGAAAAGCTCGGTATCCCTCAAGTGACCTATGCCGAAGAGATCATCGACCTCTCCAATGGCCATGTCACTGTGAAGCGCCGCCTCGAAAACGGCGTCGAGACTGTCAAGGCCCCCCTCCCCTGCGTAGTCACCGTCAACGGCTCAGCCGCTGAGTGCCGCCCCCGCAACGCCAAGCTGCTCCAGCGTTTCAAATATGCCCTCTCCCCCTCCGAAGCCAAAGCCGCCGATGAGCGGGCCAACGCCCTCCTCGAAGCCCGCCCCGCTCTGGCCATCAAGGAATGGGGCGCCGATTTCGTCGAAGCCGATCCCCAACAGATTGGTCTGGCCGGATCTCCCACCAAGGTTAAGACGGTGGAAAATGTCGTGTTTACCGCCAAGGAAAATCTCCAGATCGACGGCAGCGACGAAACAGCCATTGACGAGCTCATGAAGGAGCTTATCGCCAACCACACCATCGGTTGATCATTCCTCCATCCCCCTTCCCCCAACCAATCCATTTACATACTGCAGTGACCGACAACAACAACCTGATAGTATATTGCGAGATCGAAGACGGCCGTGTGGCCGACGTCTCCCTCGAGCTCCTCACAAAGGGCCGGGTACTCGCTTCAAATCTCGGTGTCAAACTCGAGGCCATCGCCATAGGCGACAACCTAAAGGATATAGAGAAACAGATCTTTCCCTATGGTGCCGACACCGTATATAAAGTAGAGGACTCACGCCTCTACCCCTACACCTCCAACCCCCACGCAGCCGTTCTCATCAACCTCTTCAAGCAGATCAAACCCCAGATCTGCCTTATGGGTGCCACCTGCATCGGCCGCGACCTCGGACCCCGCGTGAGCTCTTGCCTCCACTCCGGCCTCACCGCCGACTGCACAGCTCTCGAGATCGGCCCCCACAAAGATCCCAAAACCGGCAAGGAATACACCGACCTCCTCTACCAGATCCGTCCCGCTTTCGGCGGCAACATCGTGGCCACTATCGTCAACCCCGACTGCCGGCCTCAGATGGCCACCGTGCGTGAGGGTGTGATGAAGAAAGAGGTGTTTGACCCCGCCCACACCGGCGAAGTGATCGATCTCAAGGCATCCGACTATGTGGCCGACACCGACTTTGCCGTAGAAATCATCGACCGCCACATCGAGAAGTCGAAAGTCAACATCAAAAACTCACCCATCATCGTGGCCGGAGGCTACGGCGTGGGTTCTAAAGAAAACTTCGACCTCCTCTATGAGCTTGCCAACACTCTCGGAGCCGAGGTGGGCGCAAGCCGCGCCGCCGTCGACGCCGGCTTCTGTGAACACGAGCGCCAGATCGGTCAGACCGGTGTCACCGTCCGCCCCAAGCTCTATATCGCATGTGGCATCTCCGGTCAGATCCAGCACATCGCAGGCATGCAGGAGAGCTCGATCATAATCTCCATCAACTCCGACCCCGACGCCCCCATCAACACCATCGCCGACTATGTGATCACTGGCGAGATCGAAGACGTGGTGCCCAAGCTCATAAAGTATTATAAAAAGAACTCCAAGTAATGAACTTCTATACTGACAATCCCGATCTGCGGCACCATCTCTCCCACCCCCTGATGGAGAAAATCGTTGCTCTTAAGGAGCGCGATTACACCGATGCCGAAAAATATGATTACGCTCCCCTCGACTACGCCGACGCCATGGACTCCTACAACAAGGTGCTCGAAGTGGTGGGCGAGCTCTGCGGCACCACCATCAACGACAATGCCGAGGGTGTCGACCATCAGGGTCCACGCGTTGAAAACAACCGCGTGATCTATGCCGACGGAACAAAGGAAAACCTTGAGCTCTGCCGCAAGGCCGGTCTCATGGGCATGGCTATGCCCCGCCGCTATGGAGGCCTCAACTTCCCCATCACCCCCTACATCATGGCTGCCGACATCGTGAGCCGCGCCGATACCGGGTTTGAAAACCTCTGGGGTCTTCAGGACTGCGCCGAGACCATCTACGAATTTGCCAACGAAGACCAGCGCCAGCGCTTCATCCCCCGCGTATGCGAGGGTGAGACCATGTCGATGGACCTCACCGAGCCCGACGCCGGCTCCGACCTCCAGAGCGTGATGCTCAAGGCCACCGAGCAGCCCGACGGCACCTGGCGCCTCAACGGTGTGAAGCGTTTCATCACCAACGGCGACTCCGACATCCATCTCGTGCTCGCCCGCTCGGAAGAGGGCACCAAAGATGGCCGCGGCCTCTCGATGTTTATCTACGACAAGCGCGACGGTGGCGTCAACGTGCGCCGCATCGAAAACAAGATGGGCATCAAGGGATCGCCCACTTGCGAGCTCACCTACAAAAACGCCAAAGCCGAGCTTTGCGGCCAGCGCCGCCTCGGCCTCATCAAGTATGTGATGGCCCTCATGAACGGAGCCCGTCTCGGCATCGCCGCCCAGAGCGTAGGTGTGAGCGAACGCGCATACCGCGAAGCACTCAGCTACGCCAAGGAGCGCCGCCAGTTTGGCAAGGCCATCATCGAGTTCCCCGCTGTATATGAGATGCTCGCCGTGATGAAAGCCCGCCTCGATGCTTCCCGCACCCTCCTCTACGAGACCGCCCGCTTTGTCGACATGTACAAGATCTACGAAGACATAGCCCGCGAGCGCGATCTCTCCAAGGAGGAGCGCGCCGAGATGAAGCGCTACAGCAAGCTCGCCGACGCCTGCACCCCACTCGTGAAAGGCCTCGGCAGCGAATACTGCAACCAGAACGCCTACGACGCAATCCAGATTCATGGTGGCTCAGGCTTCATGAAAGACTACGCCTGCGAGCGTGTGTACCGCGATGCACGCATCACCTCTATCTACGAAGGCACCACTCAGCTTCAGGTCGTAGCTGCCATCCGCCACGTCACCACCGGCACCTACCTCAACATGATGCACGAATATGAGTCGCGTCCGGTCAACGACAAGCTCCAGCACATCCACGAAATCCTCGTCGGCCTCACCACCGAATATGAGCACGCCGTGGCTACCGTTGCAGGTGCCAAAGATCAGGCCTACCTCGACTTCATGGCACGTCGCCTTGTAGAGATGGCCGGCGGAATCATCATGAGCTATCTCCTCCTCGACGACGCCAACCGCAACGACTCGTTTGCCCACAGCGCCGAGGTATATGCCAAGATGACTCAGGCCGACGTGGCAAAGCACGCCGAGTTTATCCGCAGCTTCGAGCCCTCTCAGCTCAGCGCCTACAAGCCTGAATAAGAAAGCGGCCACAAACCACAGAACAGCAGCAATCCCGCCTGAGCTAAACAGCTGAGGCGGGATTGCTTTTTTCAGATCAGACAAGTCGGGAACGGATCCGACCCGTCCGTCCCAAAAAATGCGACGACCCGAAGCAAAAGAGGCTTCGGGTCGTCATGACGGGGAGGTACCTAGCAGAATCGAACTGCTGTAAACGGTTTTGCAGACCGGTGCCTAACCACTCGGCCAAGGTACCATTGAGTGGATTGCCGCCATCTCTATCGCGGCTTTGCGGTTGCAAAGGTAGCCACTATATTTCATTCCACCAAATTTTTCTCCACTTTTTTATTCATAACGCCATTTTTTGTATCATGATTGGGGCATACTACATTCCAGCTCCAAAACTTTTGCCCTCTTAGCAGTGTTTAACGATTATTAAACATAACAACTGGCCTCTGGCCGCCAACACACACATAATCACAAACACCACATCAACGGAAATGAAATTAATCATCACCTCGGTCGCAACAGCAGCCCTCGCACTCACCATCGTCTCTTGCTCCACTCAGGAACGCGCCCAACATTCCGAAATGTCGCTCGCTTCCAAGATTGAAAACGCCTCGAATCCCGATTCGGTCAAGGCTTATGTCAACTCAGCAAAAGAGCATATCGACAAGCTCATAGCCGATGGCGATCTTGTGGCCGCAAAAGCATATCTCGACAGCATACAGCCCGTAGTTGAGAAAAAAGATCCGGCCATGGTTCACATCTTCACCCCCACCAAAGCTGAAATGGCCAAAGCTGAAGCCAAAGCCGCCGCAGAGGATGCCGCCGAAGCTATGCGAGAGGGCGCCGACACTGTAGCCTCAAAAGCCTCCGACCTGCTCGACAAGACCACCGAGGCCGCCAAAGCTACCGCAAAAAATGCAGCCGACAAAGGCGCGGAAATCGTGGATAAGACCAAGGAAAAAGGAGCCGACATCGTGGACAAGGCCAAAGACAAGGGCCAGGATCTGACCGAAAAGGCCAAAGATGCCGTCAAGAAAGCCAAGGAAGAGGCCAAAGAGAAAGCCGAAGATATCCGCAAGGCTGTCGACGACAAGTGACCTCCACGCCCATCTACAATCACAACCTCTTATACACACCGAGCCCAAACCAAATTCTGTCATCCGTTATGCCGTCACTTCCGATCAAAGCCGCCGGTGCATTAGCTGCCGCCTATCTTCTCATCCCCGCCATGGCAACAGCTGCCACCCCAGCCGCGCAAGACACCCTCCTGATTCCTGAAAGAGTAATCTCCCTTTCAGGCTCTACCGACAAAGCCAAAGACCTCATTGCCATACTCTACAACCGCCAGGAGCTTCACCACTCCGACCCATCGGCTCCCCGATTCCTTTTTGTCGACAGCAAAGGGCGCGTGGCTCTCGGCATCGGCGGCTATGTGAAGGGCTCCGTGCAATACGATTTCAGAGGCTCGATCAACGACGGCTCATCGTTTACCACCTACGACATCCCAGTGCCATCCGATCCTGCCCAACGCGAGGCATTTTTCGCCAATGCCAACCACTCCACCCTCTTCCTCCAGATGCTTGGCCGTACCGATCATTTCGGCACCTACGAGATGTATATCCAGACCAACTTCTCGGGAGGAGGTCCAGGAGCATATGGGCTTAAGCTCAAACAGGCGTATTTACGACTCGGATATGTCACCGCAGGTCTTACCAACTCAACATTTGTCGACGGAGCCGCAGGCACTCCCACCATCGACGATCAAGGACCGTCAGGTGAAGTGGGCGCCAAAAACATTCTCCTGCAATACCGTCCTCGCCTCACCGAGCATATCACAGCAGCCGTATCGGTCGAAAATCCATCGGCCTCATATACCCTCGACGATAACGTGAAGGCCATAAGCCAGCGCGTCCCCGACATTCCGGTGTTTATCCAATACGCCTGGGGAGGGGGCGAGTCGCACGTGCGCCTATCGGCCCTACTCCGCAATCTCTCCTACCGCGACCTCGTGGCCGGCACCAACCGGTTCGCTACCGGTTGGGCGGCCCAGCTATCCGGCGCCATATCATTTGCTCCGGCTTTCCGCCTATACTATCAAGGCGCATATGGCCATGGGTACGGACGATACGTCAACGATCTCGCCGAGGCCGATGCCGACCTCATACCGTGTGCCGACAAAGCGGGACGCATGCACGCCCCGGCTATGAGCAACTTCGAGCTTGGTCTCCAATACAACTTCTCACCAAAGGCCTATATAGCTGGCGCTTACTCTCAGGCTCACCTGTATGAAGCCACCCATCTCGGGCCAGACACATATAAGCGCGGCCAGTATGTGACAGTGTCAGGATTCTACAACATCATAAGCGACTTCACGATAGGCCTGGAATATCTCCACGGATCCCGGACCAATGTTGACCACTCCCACGGCTCTGCCAACCGCGTCATGGGCATGATGAAGCTTTCATTCTGATCCCTGATCCCACCCCACACCCTCCGGCCGTTGCCTGCGGCTTCCTCCATAAGGCGGAAGCCCGGGCACGAACCGTTTGGGGATGTCTCAACTTCTCTTTTTTAACTAAAATAGATAAATTTAACATTCCTTTATCTCCTCGCGTTGTTTAAAAATATAACTTTGTTTCACCAAATTGACCCATACTGATATCCCCATCATCATCTCTTTATGAGCGAAAACGTTAACATCCGCGAGCTCAACGAGCTCGTAGCCGGCAAGAGCCAGTTTGTCGACCTCGTGCTCCGGGGCATGGACCAGACAATTGTCGGTCAGAAACACCTCGTGGAGTCACTCCTCATTGCTTTGCTGGCCAATGGCCATGTGTTGCTCGAAGGTGTGCCCGGTCTGGCAAAGACTCTTGCCATCAAGACCCTCGCACAGGTTATTGATGCCAAATACTCCCGAATACAGTTCACCCCCGACCTGCTCCCCGCCGATGTGACAGGCACCATGATCTACAGCGTCAAAAACGAGTCATTCCAGATCAAGCGGGGCCCCATCTTCGCCAACTTTGTCCTCGCTGATGAGATCAACCGCGCCCCTGCCAAGGTGCAGAGCTCACTGCTTGAGGCCATGCAGGAGCGTCAGGTCACTATCGGTGATTCCACTTTCGCTCTCCCCGAGCCTTTCCTTGTGATGGCCACCCAGAACCCCATAGAGCAGGAAGGCACCTACCCCCTGCCCGAGGCTCAGGTCGACCGTTTCCTCCTCAAGGTTGTCATCGGCTACCCGACCAAAGATGATGAGCGTCTCATCATACGCCAGAACATAGCCCCCGACCGCAAGGAGATCCGCCCCCTCCTACGTCCTGAAGAGATTATAGAGGCCCAAAAGGTTGTCGACAGCATCTATGTCGACGAAAAGATTGAGCGATATATTGTCGATATTGTGTTTGCAACCCGCTATCCGGCCGATTATCAACTCCCCGATCTCAAAGACATCATCTCTTTCGGTGCTTCGCCACGTGCATCAATCTCGCTGGCCCGCGCTTCGCGTGCCTACGCATTTATCCACGGTCGTGGATTTGTGGTGCCCGAAGATGTGCGCGCCGTGGCCCACGATGTGCTCCGCCATCGTATCGGCCTGTCCTACGAAGCCGAGGCGCAAAACATCACCACTGATGAGATCATCTCCGAGATTCTCGACAAGATCGAGGTACCCTGATCGAAACACCACTTCGCCACATGGAAGCATCCGACCTGCTTAAAAAGGTAAGAAAAATCGAAATCAAGACCCGCGGATTGAGTCAAAACATCTTCGCGGGTGAATATCACACGGCCTTCAAAGGGCGTGGCATGATGTTTTCGGAGGTGCGCGAATATCAGTATGGCGATGATATCCGCGACATCGACTGGAATGTCACGGCACGCCACAACCACCCCTACGTCAAGGTGTATGAAGAGGAGCGGGAACTCACCGTCATGCTACTCGTCGATGTCAGCCGATCACGCCTCTTCGGCGCCGTCGGCGAGCCAAAGCGCGAGATGATTGCCGAGATCGCTGCCACCATCGCTTTCTCGGCCATTCAGAACAACGATAAGATAGGCGTTATTTTCTTCTCCGACAGAGTGGAGAAATTCATCCCGCCAAAAAAAGGACGCAAGCACATACTGTTTATCATCCGCGAACTGCTCGATTTCAAACCTGAGCACTCCGCCACCGACATAGCTTGTGTGCTTCGCTACTTCACCGACGCGCTTAAAAAACGCGCCACCACTTTCCTCATCTCCGACTTCATCGATCAACACGACTACTCCAAAGCGCTCTCAGTGGCCCGAAACCGCCACGATGTCATAGCCCTTCAGGTCTACGACAAGCGCGACAGCCAGATGCCCGACGTAGGTCTCATCCGTCTTGCCGACCTTGAGACCGGTCGCGAGCAGTGGATCGACACTTCGTCGAAGAGAGTCCGCAGTTCATACAACAAATGGTGGTATGAACGCCAGCAGGCCATGACCGAGACCATGCGCAAAGCGCGCGTAGATGTCTCATCCGTGTCGACCGACGAAGACTATATTGCAGCCCTTATGGCCCTCTTCCGCCGCCGTGGCAACCGCTGACCCCCGTCAGCGGCCACAGCCCCGACCGACGGTACTTTTCCGGTCATTCTCCTTTCTCCGACTCTCTCCCTCCCATTTCTCCCTCCCCTCTCTTCTCACCCATTCCCCCCCCGACTGTACATTTTCCGGTATATGCATATCACGTCATTTCGCTCACGGCTTCTCTCCGTCGCCTCCGCCCTCTCGCTATGGGCGGCGGGATCGGCCATGGCGGCCACCCCCGACATAACCGTCAAGGCCTCTCTCGACTCCGCCACCCTCGAGATGGGGCGCAAAACGGCCATCCACGTCGAAGTGTTTGGCACGATCAATGCCTCCGACTCCTCTGCCACTGCTATTGAGCTCAATATCCCCGACTCGCTGAAGTCGGCACTTGAAGTATCGGCCATCACCGACCCCGAAGTGTCGGATCTCGGCAACGGAAGAGCACGCATCCTGCGCGATATCATCATCCAAGGGTTTGACTCCGGTGTATACACACTTCCCCCGGTGTTGTATCTCACCCCCGACTCCGCTTTCCCATCCAATGAAACGGTGCTCAAAGTTTATCCCGTCGCTGTTGATTCGCTTAAAAGCATCCACGACTATGCCGACGTTGTTGCTCCAAACAGGCAGATTCTCGACTATCTGCCCGACTGGATGGCCCGCTATTGGTGGTGGATTCTCATCGCTCTTGTAGTGATCGGCGCCGGAGCTTATATCTGGTGGCGTAAGAAGCAGGGCGCTTCCATAATCCCGGCCACACCCGTCAAGAAAGAAAACCCGGTCGACGCGGCGCTCCGTCTGCTCGGAGAACTCCGCGAAGAGAAACTATGCCAGCGTGGAGAAGAGAAACTCTACTATACCCGCCTCACCGACATACTGCGCATATACTTGCGCGACCGTTTCGGCATCAACGCCATGGAGATGACCTCGACCCAGATACGCCGTGCCCTTCGCGACAACGAGGCCACCCGCATGAGCACCGACCTCATGAGCCGCATCCTCGAGATGGCCGACTTCGTGAAGTTTGCAAAAGTGCGCCCTCTCCCCGACGACAACATCGCCGCCATGAATCAGGCCGTGAAGTTTATCGACGACACCCGTCCGGCTCCCGAGCCTGAGACTCCCGCTGAGAATGTCGCCGATGCCACTACGGCCAAATCATCCGACAATTCACCTAAAGCTCCCAAGTCATGACATTCGCCAACCCCGATATACTCTGGGGGCTTCTCATCCTGGTCCCCTACGTGGCATGGTATATATGGAAGCGCGGACGCCTCCATGCTTCAGTAGCCGTGTCGTCGCTCGTGCCGTTTGCCAAGGCACGCACTTCGTTCCGGGCTCTACTGCTCCATGCCATGTTTTTTGTCCGGCTTGCAGCAATAGCCGCCCTTATAGTGGTGCTCGCCCGACCCCAGACACGCGACCGTTGGAGTTCGACCTCCACCGAAGGCACCGACATTGTCATAGCCCTCGACCTCTCCACCTCAATGCTCGCACGCGACTTCAAACCCGACCGCTTCGAGGCCGCCAAGCAGGTGGCAGCGCAGTTTGTGGCGGGTCGCGAGAGCGACAATATCGGCGTGGTGATTTTTGCCGGTGAAGCTTTCACCGCTGTGCCCATGACCACCGACCGAGCTCTCCTTGTCAACTACATCAACGACATACGCATGGGTATGCTCGAAGACAACACCGCCATCGGCGACGGCCTCGCCACCGCTATCAACCGCATCAAGGAGGGTAAAGCCAAAAGCAAGAGCATCATTCTGCTCACCGACGGCTCCAACAACACCGGCATCGTCGCCCCGGCTACCGCAGCCGAGATCGCCCGCAAATATGGCATCAAGGTCTACACCATTGGCATCGGGCGCAACGGCATGGCCCCATACCCCACCGAAAATGAGTTTGGTCGCATCGAATATGTCAATATGCCGGTAGTGATCGACGAAGCTACCCTGCAGTCGATAGCCTCCACTACTGGCGGTCGTTACTTCCGCGCCACCGACAATAATGTGCTATCCGATATCTTCCAGGAGATCGACGCCCTCGAGAAGACCGCCATCGACGTGAGAAATTTCACCCATACCGAGGACAATTTCCTGCCATGGGCGCTCCTCGCTTTCGCGCTCCTCGCTTTCGAGCTCCTCATGCGCACAACAATACTTCGCTCACTCCCCTGACCACCACCCCCTCATATGATTACCTTCGTCAATCCGCAATATCTTTACCTGCTCCTCGCCTTGCCCGTGGTGGCCATTCTTTGGCTCCTCGCGCGAGCCGCGCGGCGGAAGAAGCTGCGCCGCTTCGGCAATCCTGAAGTAATCGCCGCGCTGATGCCCGAGGCATCGCGCTACACCGGCTGGATCAAGATCTCGCTCGCCCTCCTTGCCATGGCTGCAATAATAATTGCCATAGCCCGACCCATTGTGCCCAACAAGACCGGCGAAGCCACCGAGACAGCATCGGCCCGAGGCATAGAGCTGATGATATGCCTCGATGTCAGCAATTCGATGCTCGCTTCATCGACCGACGATCCCGGTGGTGTCAGTCGTCTGCGCCGAGCCAAATTTATTCTTGAAAAACTCATCGACAAGCTTCAGGACGACAAGGTTGGCCTCATTGTATTTGCTGGAGAGAGCTACACTCAGCTCCCCATCACTTCCGATTACATTTCGGCCAAGATGTTTGTCGACGAACTCTCAACCGAGATGGTGCCTACCCAGGGCACTGCAATAGGAGCAGCCATCGACATGGCCATGAACTCCTTCACCCCCGATAGTGAGTTTGACAAGGCCATTGTGGTGATCACCGACGGCGAAAACTTTGAAGACGACGCAGTAGGCGAGGCCGCCCGCGCGGCTGAAGCCGGCATACAGGTCGATGTAATCGGCCTCGGCACCGCCGGTGGCGCCCCCATCCCCACCCCCAAAGGCATGGGACATGGCAAATATCTCACCGACCAGAACAGTCAGGTGGTGGTGACCGCCCTCAACGAAGATATGGCCAGAGAGATAGCAAAAGCCGGCCACGGCATATACCTTCAGGGTGGTGATCCTGGCGTTGTAGGCGATCTCGATGCCCAGCTCTCAACCCTCTCCAAGTCAGAGTATCAGCGCCTCACGGCCTCCCCCTCGGCCGAGCTCTTCCCCATTGTGGCCATTGTTGCCATTATCTTCCTCCTCATCGACACTCTCATCCCCTACCGCAAGATCTCATGGCTCCGCGGCATCAACTTCTTCACTAAAGCGAAATGATGTCAACACGCATACCATACTATCTCCGCTCATCTCTGATAGCCCTGATCCTCGTCGGGGCTCCGGCCATCCATGCCCAGCAACCGGAGGAGAATGGCTCAGAGGCCTCATCCTCCGCTCGCCCTGCATCCAACCGCTATGAGCGCAATTTTATCGTTGACGGCAACAAACTCTATAGGCAGGGCCGTTTTGCCGAGGCCGAGACTATGTACAAGAAGGCCCTCGAGCAAAACCCGCTCTCGCCTCAGGCCCGATTCAATCTTGCTGCCGCCTACATAAGGCAGAGCGGTTCGGCCGACCCCAATGCCGACCGTAACCCCCTCAGCGAAGCTCAGAAACTTCTGTCCGACCTATCCCAGCTCCGTCAGGATATGACCGACGACGAACTCGCCATTGCCGAGCTCGCCGACTACAACCTCGGCAATATAGCTTTCAACAACAACGATTTCCGCTCCGCCATCGAGGCTTATAAGAAAGCCCTGCGAATAAACCCCGACAACGATAAAGCCCGACAGAACCTGCGCCTTGCACAGCTCAAACTTCAGGAGCAGCAGAATCAAGACCAGAATCAGGACCAGAATCAGAATCAGGACCAGAACAACCAGCAGGATCAAAACAATCAGGATCAAAACCAGAATCAGGATCAAAACCAGAATCAGGATCAGGACAAAAACCAGGACCAGAACAATAAAGACCAGAATCAAGACCAGCAGCCTCAGGGGCAGGACGACAAGCAGCAGAAGCAGAAACCCGACAAACAGCGAACGGGCATGAGCGATGCCAATGCCGAACAGATACTCAAGGCCATGGAAAATGAAGAAGCCGCAACACGCCGTCGCGTAGAGGCCGAGCGCCGGAAGTCGGAAGCCGCCAAGCGACGCCGGGTCACCAACCCCTGGTAAGATCATACACTCCTATTCCATTTAGCCCGATCCCTCCCCACCAAAATACCTACAATGAAGCGAATCATAACCACAATCTGGATTATTTCACTGGCCGTGTGTGCCGCCCTGGCCGATACATCATTTTCGGTTCAGGCGCCCCAGAGAGTGCGACAGGGTCAGAAATTTGCCATCACATTCCGCCTGGCCAACGGCGACAGTCCATCGTCGCTCAATGTGCCCCAGATACAGGGTTGCGACCTCCTTTTCGGTCCTGCCCAGAGCACCCGGCAAAGCTATCAGGTGATCAATGGCGTGGCCACATCTTCCTCTTCGATCGACTTCACCTACACCTATCGGGCAGGCGAGCCGGGCACATATACCATCGGAGAGGCTTCGGTTGTGAGCGGCGGTAAGGTCTACCGTTCCAAGCCGGCCAAATTTACCGTGGTCGACGATCCGTCAGCCGCCCAGCAGCAAGGCGGCTATCAAGGACAGCCCTCGGTGAGCATCGACGATGTCAACACCCAGAGCTCCGACCGCGCCGTCAGTGCCAACGATGTCATTGTGCGCATCATCCTCGCCCGCGACAAGGTATATGAACAGGAACCGGTGGAATGTACCATAAAACTCTACACCAAATATAACATCTCATCGTTCCGCCCCACCATCCAGCCCTCTTTCGACGGTTGCCTCATCGAGGAACTTGATGTCAGACCCGCTCTCAACGAAGTGGAGCGGTACAAGGGGCAGGATTATTACACCGCCGTCCTGAAGCGTTGCATCCTCTTCCCGCAGAAGTCGGGTAAGATCACCATCAACTCCGGCAACTACGATATGTCGGTCATACAGTACGAGCAGGTCAACATGGGATTCGTTACCATGCGCAACCCGGTGGAACGCGACATTAAAGTACAGAGCAACTCCGTATCGCTCGATGTGAAGCCGCTCCCGCAGCCTGAGCCCGAAGGATTCACCGGTGCAGTGGGCCGCTTCTCGATCGACTCGCGGCTCGTGGGCAACACATTCCGCACCAACGATCCCGCAACTCTCATCTACACCATCTCCGGCACCGGCAATATCAAATATCTCAAGGAACCGGCGATCGACTTCCCCTCCGAATTCGAGCAGTACACCCCCAAAGCCGAAACCGACTCAAGGATTAGCGGCTCCAATGTGTCGGGCACAATGACCATCGAATACACATTCGTGCCCACCGTTACGGGCGACTTCACCATCGGTGCCGATAAATTTGTCTACTTCGATCCCTCGACCGGCAAATATTCCACCCTCACCACACCCTCCTATCCCATCCATGTGGTGAAAGGCGCATCGACCCCTGTGAGCGACCACGAGCGCAAGGATATCGAGGCCAAAAACACCGACATCCTCCACATACGCCTTGGCGACAAAGCCCAGAGCCACGACCACACCATTGTGATTGCCACTTGGTGGTACTGGATGATATATATTCTGCTCATTGTTTCACTCATCGCCGCCATCATGGCCTACGGACGCCATGCCAGAGCTATGGCCGATGTGGCCGGACGCCGCACTGCCCGCGCAAGCAAGACCGCGCGCCGACGTCTTGCCGACGCCAAGACACTCCTCGACAAGGGCTCGACAGCCAAATTCCACGAAGAGCTCCTCCGCGCCCTTTGGGGCTATCTTGCCGATAAGCTCCGACTCAACGGATCGCAGCTCACCCGCGCCAAAGTGGCCGACACCCTCACCGATCGCTATGGCGAGGCCGGAACCAAGGTCGCAAGTGAATTTACCGATGTGATCGACGCATGCGAGATGGCCCGCTACACTCCCGTCGAAGCCGATGCTCCACGCCAGCTCTACGACCGCGCATCCGAGGCCATAAACACCCTTGAGCGTCTTAAAGACTAATCCACAGCCTCTACCATCATGACACGCTACATTTTCACCCTCATCATAGCACTGGCCGCCTGGACAGGAATGGCCGCATCGGCCATCACCGAGAAAGCCGACTCGGCTTATGCCGCCGACAACTTCACCGAAGCTCTCACCCTGTATCAGCAGGCAATGGAAGCCGATGGACCCTCGGCAGCTCTCTGGTATAACATCGGCAACACACGCTACCGACTTGGTGAGACCGGGCAAGCCATCCTGGCTTATGAACGCTCGCTGCGACTCGATCCTACCGACCGCGATACCCGCGCCAACCTCGACTTCGTGGTATCACGCACCACCGACCGTCCGGGCGACACCGGTTCGTTTATCTCCAACTCGGCCGATGCAATTGCAGCAAGCGCGGCTCCCAACACATGGGCATGGGTTGCTCTCGGCATTTTTGCCCTTTGCATCGCTGCGGCAGCCATGTATATCTTCGGCAGCGGAGTGATGCTGCGCAAAACAGGTTTTTTCAGTGCGATCGTATTGCTTATAGCCACCGTGGCAGCCGTGGCCATCGCCCTGCGGGCCGCCTCCAATGCCACCGCCACCGACCGCGCTGTGATCACCGCCGGCTCGACCATACTCTCCACCTCACCCCGCGAGCCAAAAGACCGCAGCGAGGAAGCTATGATGCTCCATGAAGGAACCCGTGTCACCATCCTCGACTCCGTGGCCGCACCCGGCGACGCATCGGGCCTCAAATGGTACGATGTGAGCATTGACAATCACCACCGCGCTTGGATAAAATCGAGCGATGTTGAAGTCATCTGACCAATACATGTTTTAAAACATATTTGTTTTTTTACCATTTTTTTGCGCCCGTATCGGAGATTTTATCTAAATTCACAACAAATATTCACAACCTCTGATCAACATCAACCATCATAAAACATACTTATCATGGCTAAAACAATCACTTTCAACGAGCTGCGCCGTCTTAAAGACAGTCTGCCCGACGGCGCCACCCATCAGATAGCCGACAAGCTCAACGTCACCGTACAAACCGTACGCAACTATTTCGGTGGAGCCAACTACGAGTTTGGCAAAAATGCCGGAGTTCACATCGAGCCGGGTCCCGACGGTGGCATTGTAGTTCTCGACGACGAGACTATCTACGATATGGCCGTTGAAATCCTGAAAAATCAGGACAAGGAATAAGCCGGCTACCGACCTCATCATCCCGCCCCGCCACGCCTGAATATATTCAGACCGGTGGGGCGGATCTTTTTTGTCCTTTCCCTGAACCCCACTATCATCCTGTTTCGGAAATAATCATTAATTTTGCACCACAATTCACTCTACCGACAATGAATATCTCAGCGGTGATCAACACCTATAATGCGGGCGAACATCTCGAAAAGGTGCTCGAAGCCCTCAAGTCTTTCGATGAGATTGTCGTGTGCGACATGGAAAGCACCGACAACACTCTCGACATAGCTCGCCGCTTCGGATGCAAGATAGTGACCTTTCCCCGAAACAACAGCAACATCTGCGAGCCCGCACGCGACTTTGCCATCCACAGCGCATCAAATCCATGGGTGCTGGTGGTCGATGCCGATGAGATTGTTCCACCTTCACTCAAAGAATACCTCTACTCGCGCGTGGCCGACCCTGCATTCAACGCCGCTCTCCTCATACCCCGGCTCAACTGCTTCATGGGGCGTCATATCCACGGTTTGCCCGACTATCAGCTCCGCTTCTTCCCGCGCGACACCACCATCTGGCCCCCCACCATCCACTCACGTCCGAAGGTGCAGGTGCCGATTGAGAAGATTCCAGCATCGCGCAAAGATCTCTACCTCGTCCATCTCGACGACAGCCCAGTGAGCGACCGCATGGCCAAGCTAAACCGCTACACCGACAATGAGCTCTCCCGCAGAGTTTCACGGCGCTTCAGTGCCCCCGCCATGTTATTCAGGCCAGTGTGGTTTTTCATACGCTCCTTTTTCATGGGGGGCACCTGGCGCGAAGGACGACGTGGTATCGCCAAAGCCTATCTCGACACCATCTACCAGATGATGCTGATATGCAAGATCACCGAGCGCGATATCACCGGATCCCCTGCCCATACGGGCAGCCCAACCGGTTACATAAATAACAACACCCCCAATAATCGATGAGATTATCCGACCTTAAACCGGGCCAAGAGGCCAGAATAGTAAAGATACTCGGCCACGGCGCTTTCCGCAAGCGCCTTATGGAGATGGGCTTTGTGGGCGGACACACCGTGAAGGTGATGCTTCACGCCCCGCTCCACGACCCGGTCAAATATCAGATCATGGGCTATGAGGTGAGCCTCCGCCGCTCGGAGTCAAGCCTGATAGAAGTGATCCCCGTCGACGGTCACACCGACAGTGTCGATCCGGCGGCTTCGGCCACCGAGAGCCATGACTCAGTAGCAACGCAGCCCGACAGGACCCCTTTCCTACCCGCCGATTTCGACCGGTCGAGGCGCACCATCAACGTGGCCCTGATAGGCAACCCCAACTGCGGCAAGACCTCGCTCTTCAACATTGCCTCGGGCGCCCACGAGCATGTAGGCAACTATTCCGGCGTAACAGTCGATGCCAAATCGGGCACCTTCCATCACAAAGGATACACATTCAACATCATTGACCTTCCGGGCACCTACTCGCTCGATTCTTACTCGCCCGAAGAGATCTACGTGCGCCGATACCTGAGAGACCACACCCCCGACGTGATCATCAACGTAGTGGTGGCCTCCAATCTCGAGCGCAATCTCTACCTCACCACAGAGCTGATCGACATGAACCGCCCTATGGTGATCGCTCTCAATATGTATGACGAGCTTGAAGCCTCCGGCGACAACCTCGACTACGATCTTCTGGCGGGTATGATAGGCGTGCCCATCGTCCCTACCGTCGGACGTACCGGCAAAGGTATACCGAAGCTGTTCGATACCGTGATCGACGTCTATGAAGACCGCGCATCGGATGTGCGCCACATCCATGTCAATCTCGGACCGGCAGTCGAACCGGCAGTGGCCGAGCTCAATGATATGCTCAAGGCCGACAAATCGGTCGATCCGCGTTTCTCACCCCGATA
Organism: uncultured Muribaculaceae bacterium; assembly: GCA_910579675.1. Lineage (GTDB taxonomy): Bacteria > Bacteroidota > Bacteroidia > Bacteroidales > Muribaculaceae > Paramuribaculum. Next base: position 31,913 of record CAJTUF010000014.1, read on the forward strand.
CCTCGCCATCAAGCTGCTCGAACATGATGCCGAGGCTGAAGACATATTGCGACGGTCGGTGGGCGATGAGGCGCTAAACGCCCTCCTCGACCGCCGCGACGCCCTCGTATCTGCAACTGAGAACAACACCGGCGAGGATATAACCTCGTCGATTGCGGCCGAAAAATACGGCTTTATAGCCGGAGCTCTTGCCGAAACCTTTACCAAAGGCAATATCGATCAGGCTCAACGCACAGCCATAATCGACTCCATAGTCACATCCCCTCTCTTCGGATTCCCCATATTCCTCGCCATAATGGTGTTCATATTCTGGGCCACATTTGCCATCGGAGCCTATCCTATGGAATGGATCGAGAGCGGAGTGGAATGGTTGTCGCAGGCCATGCAGTCGGTGCTGCCCGATGGCCCGGTCAAAGACCTCGTGTGCGACGGCATAATAGGAGGCGTGGGAGGAGTGATAGTTTTTCTCCCAAACATCCTCATTCTCTACTTCTGCATATCCTTTATGGAGGATTCAGGCTATATGGCCCGAGCCGCATTTATCATGGACCGCCTCATGCACCGAGTGGGACTCCACGGCAAGTCGTTCATACCTTTGCTTATGGGGTTCGGATGCTCCGTACCGGCCATCATGGCCACCCGCGCCATCGAGAGCCGCTCGTCGCGCATCATCACCATTCTCATCACCCCCTTCATGTCGTGCTCGGCACGGTTGCCCATCTATATCCTTCTCGTAGGCACCTTCTTCTCGGCCCATGCCGCCATGGTGATCTCGCTCCTCTATCTCCTCGGAGTGTCTGTGGCCATAGCCACTGCCCGTCTGCTCAGACGTGTGTGGTTCAAGACCGATGTAGTGCCGTTTGTCATGGAACTCCCCCCCTACCGCATCCCCACCTTTAAGGCGTCGCTGCGCCATATGTGGGGCAAAGGTGAGCAATATCTCCGCAAGATGGGCGGACTGATCCTCGTGGCAAGTGTGATAGTATGGGCGCTCAACTACTTTCCGCTCCGCGACAACGCAGGTTCAGCGGCGGTCGATGCCCCTGCGGCTATCACCGACAGCCGCTCGATCGACCCATCCTCCGACTCATATCTCGAGATGCTTGGAAAGATAGTCAATCCGGTCATGGAGCCTATCGGAATGCACTGGCGCGCCACAGTTGCCGCAATCGCCGGCATCCCAGCCAAAGAGATTGTGGTATCCACCCTCGGTGTGCTCTACACAGGCGATGAAGAGATCGACGAACAAGCCCTTTCTGCACGCATCCGCAGCGTAAATCCCTCCACCGGCCAGCCCGACTTCACAGCTGCCTCGGCTCTGGCTTTTCTGGTGTTTGTGCTCCTGTTCTGCCCATGTATCGCCACCCTTACAGCCATTGGTAAAGAGACCGGTTCGTGGCGCTACCCCCTCTTTTCCGCGCTCTACAGCACTGCCGTGGCATGGCTCCTTGCCTTCTTCACCTTCCGCATTGCACTCCTTTTCTGAGCAAAGAGCACTGAATTGACATTTTTTTTACTACTTTTGTGTGGCCGATTGCGCTGATGCGCTTCGGCCACACCCTCTACTCTACCCATCCATCAAAAACGCCACTGGTTATGCTTAAAAAAATCCTTATAGCCATTATCGTCATCGCAGGGGCTGCCCTCGACATGATGGCCCAGAAAAATGCCGACATCTTCCCGGTGCCGTCAGCCCCGGCTGATCTCACTTCGCTTCAGGAGCGCTCCGACTATGTGATCTCCCACTTCTGGGACCACTGCAATGTAAAGAGCATCCTATCGTCGCAGAAAAAATTTGCCGACGCATTCGACACCTACGTCAACCTGCTCCCGTTGGGCTCGCGACGCACCGTGATACGCTCTATCTACAACCTGCTTACACAGCTTGAGAAGCACCCTAAAGAACTGCTCTTTGTAGCCGAGCAAGCCGACGCTCTACTCTATTCCGACACTGCCAAAGTGAAATCCGACGAAGCATATCTGCCCTTTGCCCGCGCCGTAGCCGAAAACAAGAAGGTGGGACGCGCCGAAAAAGCCCGTTTTGCTGAGCAAATGCGCATCCTGCAGGAGTGTAATGTAGGAATGCCTGCACCAGCTCTCGAATTTACCGACAGTGCGGGTGTGAGAGCGTCGCTCGTCGCAGCTGCCGATACTGCCGCCTACACCATTATATTTTTCAACGATCCCGACTGCATCGACTGCATAATAGCCCGCGGACGCCTTTCAGCCAATCATATGGCCAACAATCTCCTCGACAAAGGATTGCTGAAAATCATCGCCATCACCCCCGACGATCCCTCGGAAGACTGGAATGCTCAGGCAGCCCGCTATCCGTCAAATTGGATAGTAGGCTTCGCCCCCGATGCCCGTGATTTCTACGATATCCGCCACACCCCTACCTTCTATATCATCGACCGCGAAAAGAAGATAGTGAGCAAAGACACCCCAATCGACGAAATCATACGTCTGTTCAACAATATGATGTAGTAGCAATCCCATCTCCCAGTCATGCGCAAGATATCCGACCTCCTGTCTCATATTTTTCTTAAATTTACCGGCTACACCTACTCCAATCTCGGGCGCCTGTTTCTGCGCCTGTTTGTAGGAGTGATGTTTCTCCAGTTCGGCATCCGCCATCTGGTCAACTACAATCTGCTCTGCAACGACTTTCCCACAGTGCTCGGCCTCACCTCGTCGACATGCCTGATCATTATGATCGTGATCGAGTTGGTGTGCTCGCTATTCATAATGGCCGGATTCCTTACGCGACTGTCGGCCATACCCCCCATCCTGTCCATGATCGCAGCCGAGTGGTATATACTCCACGATCTCCTGCCGTCGACCACAGCTATCTACGGCATCGACTCCACTCAGCCGGGCTATCTGCCCATCATGTTTATTGGCATCTACCTATTCATCATAATAGCAGGACCGGGCAAGATCTCGGTCGACTACTTCATCACCCTCTTCCTGATAGGGCGTCATGGATCGCCTCGTCATGAAGAAAAGATTCTCCACGAAGCATGAAGCCAACACCCGGAGCAAGCATAGCCGGACTGATATCGGGCGGCGTCGACTCGGCGGTGGCCGTACACCGTCTTGTTGAGCAGGGCTTTGGACCTGGCCTGCATCTGTTCTACATTCGTATCGGACTCGATACCGACGAGGGCGATTGCGCTGCCGACGAAGATATCGAAATGTGTCAGCTCATAGCCAAGCGCTACGGGCTTCCGCTCGAAGTCGTGAGCCTCCATCAGGAGTATTGGGACAATGTGATGGAATATGCGCTCCGCACAGTCAAGGCCGGACTGACGCCCAACCCCGACATCATGTGCAACCGCATCATCAAGTTCGGATACTTTGAGCAGAGGTGGGGCAAGGACTTCGACTTCACTGCCACAGGCCACTATGCATCGACCGTCATCGATCCGGTCGATGGTCTCAAATATCTTGCCACTGCGGTCGATCCAGTCAAGGATCAGACCGATTTTTTGGCCCGCATAACCTACGCCCAGCTCCGCAAACTCATTTTTCCTATCGGCGACATTCCCAAGAGCCGAGTCAGGGAGATTGCTGTTGAGCAAAATCTCCCCAATGCCTATCGTCGCGACAGTCAAGGCATATGTTTCCTCGGAAATATCAACTACAACGACTTTATCCGGCGGCATCTCGGGGAGATGCCGGGACCCATCGTCGAGATAGAGACCGGCCGCGTGCTCGGATCACACCGCGGTTTTTGGTTCCACACCATCGGCCAGCGGAAAGGGCTCGGTCTTTCGGGCGGCCCCTGGTTTGTTATCCGCAAGGAGGTTGAGACCAACACCCTATATGTGTCGCGTGGCTACGACACCTCGCTACAATACGGCAGCCGTCTGTCATTGAGCGAGATGCACTGGATTACCCGTAATCCATGGGAAGGTGTGGAGTGTAGCGAGGCTCCGGTATCATTCAAAAACCGCCACTCACCCGAATTTATCTCCGGCACTCTGACTCGCGACGATGCTTCCGGGCTATGGACCATTACCAGCTCCCTACCGGTTCAAGGCATCGCTCCCGGCCAATTTGCAGTGATCTACACCCCCGACAACGCCATTTGCCTCGGTTCGGGCATCATTGCCACAACATAGTATCCTCATCCTCACTCACCCGCGACCATGGACACTCCCCATCCCGACCGCATACTTCTCAGGGTGCTCGGACTCTCCTACCGAGAGATCCAGCAAGGCGCCTATGCCCTTATACTCGCCGAGCAAGACGGCCCTCACTACATCCCCATCGTTATCGGCACCTCCGAGGCCCAGGCCATAGCCATGCGCCTCGAAAACATCACTCCTCCCCGCCCCGTGACTCACGACATATTCGCTTCGCTGGCCCACGCTTTCGGCATACGCCTCCTGGAGGTGTTTATCCACCGCTTTGAAGATGGCATCTTCTCATCAGAGCTGGTTTTTGCCGACAACGAAGGGCATCAGGTGACAATCGACGCCCGCACCTCCGACGCGATAGCCATCGCCATGCGAACCCGTTCTCCTATCTACACCACCCCCCGGATCGTCGAAGAAACCGGATTTGTCATGGAGCAGCAGCCATCGGCTCCGGCAGATAGCCGTCAAGTGAGAGAGGTGTCGCTCGAAGATATAGCATCAATGCCGGTCGACGACAATGATCCGCTCGACGATCTATCTATTGAACAGCTCCAGACCATGCTGGCCGATATGATAGCCGAAGAACGCTACGAAGAGGCCGCCCGCATCAGCGACGTGATAAAAAAGAAACAGTCAGAAGCATGACCATTTTTTCCCTTAACCTGTAAATTTATCCCTATACCGTGAATCCTCTCAAAGTAAGACTCTCGATCCTCAACTTTATCGAATTTGCCGTGTGGGGCGCCTACCTCACCTCTCTTGGCAATTTCCTTGCCTCCAACGGACTGGCATCACAGATAGGCTGGTTCTATGCCGTCCAGGGTATCGTGTCGCTCTTCATGCCTTCGCTCGTAGGAATCATCGCCGACCGTTGGATACCGGCCCAGCGCATGCTGTCGCTGTGCCATCTGCTGGCCGGCCTCTTCATGGCTTCGGCGGGTATCTACTGCCTGGGGGCCTCGCAGATTGAATTCACCCCCCTCTTCGTGCTCTACACCTGCTCGGTGGCTTTCTATATGCCCACCCTCGGACTATCCAACTCGGTAGCATTCAACGCTCTCACTAAATCTGGCATAGATACTGTCACCGCATTCCCGCCCATACGTGTGTTTGGCACAGTCGGGTTTATATGCGCCATGCTGTTTGTCAACTTCGCAGGCCCCGAGGGTGCCCGCTATCAGTCCACCTACATGCAGCTGTTTGTGTCGGCTGTCATCAGCTTTGTCATGACAGCCTATGCGCTGACAATGCCCGCCTGCCCCACCTCCAAGGGTCGCAACGATGAAAACGACATGCTCGAAGCTCTCGGCCTTCGCGCATTCAAGCTCTTCAAGCAGCGCAAGATGGCTATGTTTTTCATCTTCTCGATGCTGCTGGGCGTATCGCTCCAGATCACCAACGGCTATGCCAACCCCTATATCACCAGCTTTAAGGATATCCCTGAATTTGCGTCGGCTTGGGCGGCACGCAACGCCAATGCTCTCATCTCACTCTCTCAGATATCCGAGACGCTGTGCATTCTGCTCATTCCATTCTTCCTCAAGAGATTTGGCATCAAGGGAGTCATGCTCATGTCTATGATAGCATGGGTTGGTCGCTTCGGATTCTTTGGTGCGGGCGATCCTGAGCTCACAGGCGGCCTATGGATGTTTGTGCTCTCCTGCATTGTCTACGGCATCGCCTTCGACTTCTTCAACGTGTCGGGAGGCCTGTATGTCGACAAGATGACCACGCCCGATATCCGCTCATCGGCTCAAGGCCTGTTCATGATCATGACCAATGGACTCGGAGCTACCATTGGCACCCTTTCTGCAATGGCTGTGGTCAACCACTTCGTCGACCCAGCAGCCTCGCCTGAGCTGCAGCTTGAAGGATGGCGCACCTGCTGGTATATCTTCGCTGCCTATGCCGCCGTTGTGGCCCTGCTCTTTGCCCTGCTATTCCACGACAGCGAGCCTCGCCCCGACAGCCGGTCGATCAAGAAAGCCGAAGCATCTCCAGCCGTTGCCGACGAAATCTGATCATCGCTGCCCCATCGTTCCCAACAACCATGATTCAGTTTTATTCACCCGATATTACCGAAACTCTCACCCTCCCCGAGAGCGATTCGGCTCACGCTGCCCGTGTGCTACGCCTCAAAGCCGGCGATCTGATACAAGTGATCGACGGCAAAGGCACCGCCTATACCTGCCGCATCGTGGCGCCTCACCAGCGCCACACCCTCGTGGAGATCACCGACTCAAGGGCCATGCCGCTCCCCTGGGAGCAGGATCTTGTGATCGCTGTGGCCCCCACCAAACATCTCGACCGCATGGAGTGGCTCGTGGAGAAAGCAGTGGAAACAGGTGTCAACCGTATAATCCCTCTGCTTTGCCGCCACTCCGAGCGCAAGGAGCTCAAGACCGAACGCCTCGAAAAAATTGCTGTGGCTGCTATGAAACAATCGCTCAAAGCTGTGATGCCGGTGATTGATCCTCTTACTCCCGTCGAGCAGGTGATTGCCGCCTTCACCAACTACCAGCGATTCATTGCCTATTGCGACCGCTCCATACCGCGAATTTTACTTGCCGCCAACTACACGCCCGGTCGTCCGGCCATAGCCATGATCGGCCCCGAAGGTGATTTCAGCCCCGAGGAGATACGCAGCGCTCTCGACACGGGATGGACTCCCGTGAGTCTCGGCCCATGCCGGCTGCGCACCGAAACCGCGGCTCTCACCGCTCTCCAGACTTTCCATATTATTGACCAAGCATCATCCTGCAATGACTGACAAAATACTTCATCCCGGAACCGACAATTTCTTTCTTCTCGCAGGCCCCTGTGTGATCGAAGGTGAGCGCATGGCCCTCGATATTGCCGAGACCATAGCTCCGCTCGCCGCTGAGCTCAATATACCATATATTTTCAAAGGCTCATATCGAAAGGCCAATCGCTCGCGCCTCGACTCTTTTACCGGTATAGGCGACCGCGAAGCTCTCGCTGTCTTGAAAAAGATCCGCAACACCCTCGGCATTCCGGTGGTGACAGACATTCATTCAGCCGATGAAGCCATGATGGCGAGCGACTTCGATGTGGATGTGCTTCAGATTCCGGCTTTCCTCTGCCGCCAGACCGATCTGCTGGTTGCAGCCGCAAAGACCGGACGCGCTGTCAACATCAAGAAAGGTCAGTTTCTATCGCCGGAGTCAATGCTCTTTGCCGTCGATAAGCTACGTCAGGCCGGTGCCACCGATATCGCAGTCACCGAGCGCGGCACCACCTTCGGCTATCAGGATCTGATAGTCGACTTCCGTGGCATCCCCGAAATGAAGAAATTTGGCTGCCCGGTGGTGCTCGACGCCACCCACTCGCTCCAGCAGCCCAATCAGGCAGCAGGTGTGACCGGCGGACGTCCCGACCTTATCGAGACCATAGCCCGCGCCGGCATCGCAACCGGCTGCGACGGGATTTTCATCGAAACCCACCCCACCCCTGCTACTGCCAAGAGCGACGGAGCCAACATGCTTCAGCTCGATAAGCTCCCTGCGCTTCTGCGTAGGCTGACGGCCATCCGTCATTGCATCACCAATCTCCCCGATTGACTCTGACTATCCGCTCCATCGCCATGACCCGCAGCATCTTGATATCTTTTGCTGTAGCAGCGGCTCTTTCTGTCGCCGCCCAGGACAAGTCGCGCCTGTCGACAGATATCATCGACACCTATACCGAGATGATAGCGGCTTCGCCATCCAATTGCGACCTCTATCTGTCGCGCGCCACTGAATATGCCTCGCAAGGATTGCTGTCGGCTGCCCTTATCGATCTCAACGATGCCATGCGCCTCGCCCCCAAGGGGGAGAAAGGCCTGAGGTTTGAGATACTCACTCAGAGAGCTGCCATATTGGAGCGGCAACACGACTTCGAGGGAGCACTCGCCGATCTCGACGCTGCGGCCAAACTCTACCCTGACGTTCCATCGCTCACTCTATCGCGTGCCAGAGTGCTCACCGGCATTGCCCGATACTCTGAAGCTCGTGAGACCTACAATAGCTACCGCAGGCTCAATCCGCGCTCGTCAGAGGCTATTTTCGGACTGGCCAAAGCATCGGCACTCGAAGCCGACAGCGACATGGCCCTCCGGTATATGAACGAGGGTATAGACGCCGCACCCAAAGCTGGCGATTCCTATCTTGCGGCGGCTGAGATCCATCTCATACTCCGGCGCAAAGATGAGGCGGTCACCGACTATATCAAGGCTCTTGCATGTGGCGACAACGCCGCGGCCTCCGCTCTCCAGAAACTCGTCGACATGAGCGCCGAAGGATACCCCGACGTTATGAAAGGTCTCGACAAGGCCATCACCGCCGCTCCAACCTCAGGCGAGCTCTATTTTCTGAGAGCCTCAATAGCTCAGGACCACGATCATCACCGGCAGGCTTTGGCCGACTTTAATCGTATTGACGGCACAGGACCGTTTGCGGGAGGGGCTCTCGGCGAAGCCATGGCCGAATCGCTCTTTGCACTCGGCAGATGCGACGATGCACTCAATCAGCTCGACAGAGTGCCCGAGCCTCTGCGTGGTGATTCATGGCACACTCTCCGCGCCCGAATACTCATCAACCTCGGGCGTCACGACGACGCTTTGGCCGAAACGGTCGAGGCACTGATGATCCAGCCTTCCTCCATCGCGGCCATGGAAGCAAAGGCTCGTGCACTTATGGGTGCCGGACGCGATGCCGACGCTGCAGCCACACTCTCGGAAGCCCTTATCACCGACCCGTCGTCGACCCCTGAGCTCTACTATCTGGCCACGTCCATAGCCCCTGACAGACGCAGATCGATGCTAATGGAAGAAGCGGCAGAGCTACCTTTTGACCCTGCCGATCCCGCTTCGCTGAAAGGGTTTGCGCTCATAGCGCTCGGCCGAACCGACGAAGCAGTGGCATGGGCTTCGGCTTTGAACCGATTCGCCACAGCAGGCGATGGTGTGGCTCAATTCATATCAGCATGTATATATGCCCGGGTCGGTAAGACCGATGAAGCACTGCGCTCACTCGAAACAGCCATTAAGGCCGGTTTCGACAACTGCCAATTGATATTGACCGACACCACCCCGGGCATTTCCATCGCTCCGCTCAGAGAGCATCGGCGGTTCAGGGAGATTACCGCATCGTTATAACCTCCATAAATATGTGACCCACCATGCGCCGCCTCCTCATCTTCATGACTTTGCTCACCATTATAGCCACTATCGGGAGTGCCTCCACTTCCACGCGAAGCTATGTGAGCACCAGCGATGCCGATCAGATGCTCCGCAGGCTCGACAGGGAGCTTGAGCAACGCGACAATCTGATTGACCGAAGGAGCGCCCGCATCGACTCCATCGCACGCCACATCAACCTCGGGCGCCTGAGCATCAACGACTTCAAGCTGTTTGGCAAAGCGGCCATAGGCTTTGACAATGGACTGGCTCTAAATATTTTCTCGCGGGGACAAGCATATGCCGACAGCATAGGCGACCATCGGTCGGCCACCGAATTCAAGCTCCGGAGTGTGAGCCTGATGCCACTATCCGGAGTCACAGCCGAGGCGATTGAGATATTTCAGAGCATCGACACCGTCGGACTCGACACACCCATGATGCGCCTCTATTACGAGGCCGGAAGCAAAATGTATGGCTACATAGCCACAATCTATCGCGACTACCCCATGTTTCACGACAGCTACGACTCGCTGTCGCTCCGCATGATGAGCCATGCGGTGGCCCTCAACAAGCTCGCGCCGCTTCCCGCTCCATCGTCGCGGCTCGTAACCGAGGGCGAATATCTCTACCTCACCGGGCGCCACAATCAGGCCCGCAAACTTCTTCTCGAAGTGCTCGACTCCACCTCCGTCACCGACAACAACTATGCCATTGCTGCCTATCTCCTCGCATCGATAGCCGGCGACCTCGGCAATGAAAATGAACTCACTTACTATCTTGCCCTCTCTGCACTCGCCGACACGCGGGCAGCCACACGCGAAGTGACCTCCCTGCAGCGCCTCGGGCAGCTCATGCTGGAGCGCGACGACATAGGACGCGCCCATTCCTATCTCTCAAAGGCAATGCAGAATGCCGCCGAGGCTCATGTGGCAACACGAATGGTGCAGACAGCAGCCGCGCTTCCACTCATCGAGCAGGTCCATAACCGAGAGCTCGAGCTGTCGCGCCGCCGCATCTACACCTTGATTGTTGTCATGGCCATACTCATAGTAATGCTCGCCGCAGCCCTCGTGGCTTATCATCGCAAGAGCGTCTACCGCCGACGTCTGCAAGAACACCTTGAGGCGTCCAATCTCACCAAGGAGATCTACATCAGCCGGTTCCTTGACCTGTGTGCCATATACATGGACAAGCTCAACCAATTCTGCAAGGTGGCGAGCAACAAAATATCCACCGGGCAGGTCGACGAACTATATCGCCTCACCAAATCGGGTAAATTTGTTGAGCACAATTCAAGCGACTTCTATGAGGTATTTGACGATGCTTTCCTTCATATGTATCCCGATTTCCTCGAAAAGGTCAACAAGCTGCTGCGCGACGACGCGCAGATCACCCTGCGCGATGGCGAAAAGCTCAATACCGATCTCAGGATACTCGCATTCATGCGTCTTGGAATAGACGATACAGCCCGCGTGGGCCGTATCCTCAACTATAGCGTCAACACCATCTACGCCTACCGCAACAAGCTGCGCAACAGAGCTATCGACCGCGACAACTTTGAAGCCGCCATAGCCGCGCTCTGACCATCTCCATCCTCCGGCTTGATCATCAGCTGCTGTTGACTCTTTTTGCCCGCAGTACCTTTGACGACCGCAGACTGCGATTTGTCATTTCTTTTTCATACCTTTGCAGCCGGAATTGTTTTCCCGACCATTCATCACAACTGACCTATGGCCTTCACAAATAATATCATGATAGTCCGTCACCGGCTGCTCTCAGAGCTCGTAAAACTCTGGAACGCAGGCGAACTGATGGACAAAATAGACCGTCTGCCGGTCAACCTGAGCCCTCGCATGACCAAGCATCCCATGCGTTGCTGCGTGTACCATGAACGCGCTATGTGGAAATACAAGTCGCTTCCCCTCATGGGAATGGATCTGAGCGACGAGACCGACGAGCTCACCCCTCTCTCCGAATACGCTGCCCGCGCCATAAAGCGTGCCACCGACGGCAAGCCCAAAGATAATATAATGTGTGTGATCGACGAGGCTTGCTCGGCATGCGTCCACATCAACTACGAGATATCCAACCTTTGCCGTGGATGCGTGGCCCGTACATGTATACATAATTGCCCCAAAGGTGCTGTGAGCGTCAACCACGAAACAGGCAAAGCTTCTATCGACCACTCAAGCTGCATAAGCTGCGGCATTTGCTACAAGAGTTGCCCCTACCATGCCATTGTCTATATTCCCGTGCCATGCGAGGAAGCTTGTCCCGTCAAAGCCATACGCAAAGATGAAAACGGCGTGGAGCATATCGACGAAGACAAGTGCATCTACTGCGGCAAGTGTCTCAACGCATGCCCCTTCGGCGCGATTTTCGAAATCTCGCAGACATTCGACGTCCTTGAAGGAATCCGTCAGGGTCACAAGACTATTGCGATTGTGGCGCCGTCGATACTCGGACAGTTCCAGGCCGCACCCGAACAGGTATATGGCGCGCTTCGCGCAGTAGGTTTTGCTGATGTGGTTGAAGTGGCGCAGGGAGCAATGGCTACCGTCGAACACGAAGCCGCCGAGCTCATGGAGAAAATCGGGGAGGGGCAGCCATTCATGACCACCTCCTGCTGTCCCAGCTACATAGAACTCGTGCGCAAGCATGTGCCGGCAATGCAGAAATATGTGAGCACCACAGGATCGCCAATGTACTACACGGCACGCATAGTCAAGGAGCAGCATCCCGATGCAAGGGTGGTGTTTATCGGTCCCTGCCTTGCCAAGCGCAAGGAAGCGCAACGTGATGAGGCCGTGGATTTCGTCATGTCGTTTGAGGAGATCGCATCGGTACTCGATGGCATGGGTATCGAAGTGGAATCTGCCACCCCGCATAATCCCGCCATACGTTCAGTCAGAGAGGCCCACGCCTTTGCACAAGCCGGCGGAGTTGCCGGTGCGGTCAAGGCCTACCTCAAACTCGACACCGACACTCTGCAGCACATCCAAGTGTCTGACCTCAACAAAAAGAATATCGCACTCCTCAACGGATATGCCCGTACAGGCAAAGCCCCAGGCAACTTCATCGAAGTAATGGCCTGCGAGGGTGGATGTATCACCGGCCCGAGCACCCACAATGTAGGTGTGGCCGGAAAGAAGAAGCTCAGTCAGGAGCTTGCCCGTCAGGAACTGACCTACTGATGACCTTGCACCATAGCATCGGTCGCGATCCATTGGAGGCGCTCATCAAAGGTGAGACGCTGCCCGACCTCCTGATGGCCAGATTGCTCGATCCGATCTATGTGTCGGCAGAGCGGTTGGCCGAAGCTGCCTCCGATCTCACCCTCGCCATCCACGGCAACGGAGTGCTTGTGCGCGGACTTTTGGAGATAACAAATATTTGCCGGAACGGATGCCTCTACTGTGGCATCCGCGCCGGCAATAATTCCGTATCACGGTACTGTCTGGATCAACAGCAGATCATGGATTGCTGCCGCGAGGCTTACGGCCTCGGATTCCGCACCATTGTGATGCAGGGCGGAGAGCATCCAACCACCGACCCAATGGTGGCTGACATAGTGGATCAGATCACCTCCACCCTGCCCGGATGTGCCGTGACACTGTCGCTCGGCGAAAGACCACACAAGGTCTATGAGATGTGGCGCGAAGCGGGAGCATCGCGCTATCTGCTCCGCCACGAGACCGCCTCACACTATCATTACTCTTCACTCCACCCAACAGGCATGACCCTCCTGACCAGACTGAAATGTCTTGAATCCCTCCGTAGCCTCGGATATCAGGTAGGCACAGGGATGATGGTGGGATCTCCCGGTCAAGACCTAAGATGTCTTCTGTCCGATCTTCGGTTCATTAGGCAGTTCCGTCCCGAGATGGTTGGCATAGGCCCATTTATCCCCCATCCCGCCACACCGCTCGGGCACTACCCCGCAGGAAGCGTCGACACCACCCTGCGCCTGATATCCATCATAAGGCTCATGCTCCCCTCTGCCAACATACCAGCCACGACAGCATTGGCCACTCTCGCACCCGATGGCCGCAGGCGAGGGATACTTGCCGGGGCCAATGTGGTGATGCCAAACATATCCCCGGCCCGGGTGCGGGCCGACTATGCCTTGTATTCAGGCAAAGCGTGTCTGGGAGCCGAAGCAGCCGAAGGTCTGGCCCTTCTGGCCGACGATCTCAACCTCATCGGACGAAGCATCGACTTCTCGCGAGGCGACTTCAAACCTCATGCTCCTCAATCCTTTACCCATCAATCCTGACCACACCGTCTGCTATCATGTATAATCCCAGATCAACCGACGCCACCGAGTTCATCGACCACGATGAAATCCTTGCCACCCTCGACTATGCCGCCTCCAACCGGAGCAATATCCCGCTCATGCTTTCCATACTTGAGAAAGGGGCCCGGATGCAGGGTCTGACCCACCGCGAGGCACTGACCCTGCTCGAATGTGAGGACCGGGATATAATCGACGCCACCGCCGATTTGGCCCGTCAGATCAAACAGCGATTCTACGGCAACCGCATCGTGATGTTTGCCCCGCTATATCTCTCAAACTATTGCGTGAATGGATGCGTCTACTGCCCCTACCACAGCACCAACCGCGTCATTGCCCGCCGCAAACTTACTCAGGAGGAGATACGCCGTGAGGTAATAGCCCTTCAGGATATGGGCCACAAGAGACTCGCCCTTGAAGCCGGTGAGCACCCGACCATGAATCCGATCGAATATATCCTTGAGTCGATCGACACCATCTACTCTATCCGCCATCGCAACGGAGTGATCAGGCGCGTCAATGTCAATATAGCTGCAACCACGGTTGAAAACTACCGCAAGCTGCGCGACGCCGGAATAGGCACTTACATTCTTTTCCAGGAAACATATCATAAGGAAAACTATGAGCGCCTTCATCCAACCGGACCCAAAAGCGACTACCGCTACCACACCGAGGCCATGGACCGCGCCATGCATGGCGGTATCGACGATGTGGGCCTCGGTGTGCTCTACGGCCTCAACACCTATCGCTACGACTTCACCGGACTGCTGATGCACGCCCGGCATCTCGAGGAGGTCTACGGTGTAGGGCCACACACCATAAGCGTCCCACGCATTTGCCCGGCCGATGACATCAACACTTCCGACTTTCCCGACGCAATCTCCGACGATCTTTTTTGTCGCATAATAGCTGTATTAAGGGTGGCCGTGCCTTACACCGGCATGATTGTGTCGACTCGCGAGTCGGCTGCTGTAAGGGCCAAGGCTCTGGAGATGGGGGTGTCGCAGATCAGCGGCGGCAGCCGCACCAGTGTCGGAGGATATACCGATACGTCGCGCGACGACGACTCTGCGCAATTCGACATATCTGATCGCCGCACACTCGACGAAGTGACCTCATGGCTCCTCGACTCGGGCCATATTCCGAGCTTCTGCACCGCCTGCTACCGCGAGGGACGCACGGGCGACCGGTTCATGTCGCTCGTCAAGACTGGCAACATAGCGCGGTGTTGCGCCCCAAATGCCCTCTTTACCCTCAAGGAGTATCTCGAAGATTATGCCGGTGCCGATGTGAAGCGTAAGGGACTCGCGGCTATCGAGAGGGAGCTGGCAGCGCTCCCCGACGAGCGGATCCGCGAAATCACATCGCGCCGGCTTGCCGAAATAAGTGCCGGGAAGCGCGACTTCCGATTCTGACCAATCGAAATGACAATGAACGATTCAACTCCATCTTCCGACCGCCTGCATATAGTGATCGCAGGCCGATGCAACAGCGGCAAGTCGGCTCTCATCAATGCCTTATGCGGCCAGCAGGTTGCTATCGTGGCCGACCACCCCGGCACCACCACTGATCCGGTGAGGAAAGCGATAGAGCTGCCAGGAGCCGGGGCCTGCGTGATAGTCGACACCGCCGGGTTCGATGACAATTCAGACATCCTTGGCAACGCTCGTATGGAGCGTAGCCGCAGCGAGATTGAGCGTGCCGATATTGTGATAGCTGTCGCCGATGCTGACGACCCCGTCTGGTCGGCCGGTTTCATCGACAGCCTCCGGCAGCCGGGGCGTCCTGTTATCGCCGTGATGGCTAAGTCCGACCTCGACACCACCACTTCACGTCTCGACACCCTGGCAAAAGCCTGCCAATGTCGGGTCATAGCCGTAAGCTCACTGAGCGGCAAAGGCATCGACTCCCTAATTGAAGCTATAGCAGAAGCGGCAAAGACCGACCGCCCAACGATCACAGGAAATCTTGTGTCGCCCGGCGACACCGTGGTGCTCGTGATGCCTCAGGATCCGCAGGCTCCGCGTGGTCGGTTGATCCTTCCTCAGGTACAAACCCTGCGCGAGCTGCTCGACAAGGGGTGTACAGCCATTTGCACATCGCCCGACCGCCTCTCATCCACTCTCGCCTCCCTGACTCAGTCGCCAAGTCTTGTCATAACCGACTCGCAGGTTTTTGGGGCGGTTGCCGCGGCCGTGAGCCCCGATATTCCCCTCACCTCCTTCTCCGTGCTCATGGCAGGCTACAAGGGCGATATCGACCTTTTTGTGAGGGGTGCTGAAGCCATCACCTCACTCGGCTCAGGATCAAGGGTTTTGATTGCCGAAGCTTGTTCCCACAAACCTATGGCTGAGGATATTGGCCGCGTCAAGATCCCTCGCCTGCTCCATAAGCTCGCGGGCGACGGTATCAGCATCGACATAACCGGAGGCAGCGATTTCCCGGCCGATCTCACCCCCTACGATCTCGTGATCCATTGTGGGGGATGTATGTTTACCCGCCGCCATGTGCTGACGAGGGTGAGTCGGGCAGAGGCAGCCGGAGTGCCGGTGACCAACTACGGCATCTTTCTCGCTACAGTAGCGGGCATTATGCCCCGCGTGGTATGGCCCTCTACCTCACGGCCAAATATAAATTAAAGCCACACGCATTAATAAGCAATGCGCGTGGCCTTAACGTCGTATAATGTATGGTATCACCGGGCTCCGGGGCGGAACGAGCCGCCTGCCGGGCGTGGTGGAGTAGTAGCAGGTGGGGTTGAATTATTACCTCCCGGGCGCACTGTCGCACCGGGTCGAAGCACAGGCAATCCTGAACCTCCGACTACAGGGCCGGGACCGGTAGGATAGGGCCTCACAGTGCCTGCCGGAGGCACTACAGGCCGTGTGGGAAGAGGTGTCGGACGGTTTACCGGTATGCCCGGACGCATGGGTGGGCGAGGAGGAGGTGTTGTCCATCCAGGGGCGCCGATGCCCCATGCGGGGACACCGGCAATACCGCCGCTCCAGAAAGGTGGGTAGACGCCATCATCCCAAAAGCCAGTAATCGGGGTGCTCACCCCAACACCAATGTTTACTCCGGGCACAGGCGACATATTGAGCGACGTATCGAGCATCGGATCGCAACCGGCCATGACTATCATTGCAGTCAGGCCTGCTGTGGCCGCCATTATATTATATAGTTTCGCGGTTTTCATAGTGGTAGGTGACTTTAGTGTGTCTTTATATTATAATGGTTGACAGGGATTAAAAGTTGTTTATCCCGATCAAAAACTTTTCCAAGGGGAAATAAATTCGCATCGGCCGTTAAACCTTTCCACGCTCTATCAGTCAAAACTATCGACATCCATTACAATTTTTAAGTTAAAAACCACTTATTAACCCACAACAACCATGGCAACAGCTCAACATCTAAGCCGTGTAGCGGCACTCCTGCTCGCGGCGGTGATGACTTCTCTCTCCTGTCTTGCTTATAACATTACCGGCTATGTGGTCGACCCTGAGGGCGAGATGCTACCGCAAGCGTCGATCCGACTCATCAAGGCCGCAAAAGACTCCACTTACATCGGCGGTGTCACCACCAATCTCGATGGATTCTTCTCTCTGACAAATGTAAAGAACGGCAAATACGTCGTTGAAATAAGCTACATAGGCTATGAGCCGGCTAAGCGCGACGTCATAGTCAAGGGCTCGAATGTGAAACTCGACTCCATACGCCTCAGCGAAGGTGGCATAGCCCTCCGCGAGGTCATGGTGACGGGTGTCAGAACTCCGGTAAAGGTGATGGAAGACACGGTGGAATACGATGCCGGTGCTTACAAAACACAACCCAACGCCGTGGTTGAAGACCTCCTCAAGCGACTGCCTGGCGTTGAGGTGGCCGACGACGGTTCCATCACTGCCAATGGCAAGACTGTGAGCAAAATCCTGCTCGATGGCGAAGAATTTTTCAGTGATGATCCTAAAGTGGCATCGAAAAACCTCCCGGTTGAGATGATCCAGAAGCTGCAGGTGGTTGACCGCAAGAGCGATCTCGCTCGAATGACCGGTGTCGACGACGGCGAAGACGAGACGGTGATAAACCTCACCGTTAAACCCGGCATGAAAAACGGTTGGTTTGGAACGATGGAGGGCGGATATGGTACCGACGACAGGTATAAGGGCACCTTCAATGTCAACCGACTCTGGGGCGACAACCAAAGCATCACCTTGCTTGGCAATTTCAACAACGTCAATGAAGAGGGCTTTACCGACTCAAACGGCAGCCGTTTCCGCCGATGGGGTGGCAACAGCGGCATCAACACCACTCAGAGCTTCGGCCTCAACTTCAATGTGGGCAACAAACAGATTTTCCGCGCCGGTGGCAGCGTGATCTACAGCCACTCCGACCGCAACACTCTCACATCGAGCGAACGCACCAATAAGCTCAACGATGTGACTAAATATGAATCGTCGGCTTCCGACAAAACCAACAAGAGCAACAATGTGAGAGGCGATTTCCGCATACAGTGGAAACCCGACTCCTTCAACACCCTCGAAGTTCGACCCAACTTCTCGCTCAACTACTCCGATACATGGAGCACCGACTCTACCCTCCGCCGCGACATTAACAATGCAAATGTCAACCGCAACTTCTCCACCGACTCAAGCAATGGCCACTCATTCTCGGGAGGTGTAAGGCTCATCTACAACCATAACTTCCGCCGCCGCAAGGGTCGTTCATTTTCTGTAATGGCCAACTACAGCCACACCAATACCGAAGAGGACGAAAACGCCTACAACGAAATTTTCTACTGGAAGCGCCTGCCTTCGCTCCTCAACGACTCCACCGACATCTACGACCAGATTTTCGACAATCATACCTGGAACGACAACGTCGTTGCACGGCTGAGCTGGACCGAACCGCTCGGAGATGTAAAAAACGGCAACTTCCTCACTCTCAGCTACCGGATGCAGTATCGCTGGAACAATGCCGACAAGCTCGTCTACGACCATCCGGTGATTTGGCCCGACGGCACCATCGGGCGCCCGTCGATCGACTACTCCCAATTGATACTCAACGACACTCTCTCCAACCGCTTCCGCAACGACTACTTCAATCAGGAGATAAGTTTCGGCTTCAGGAAGGTCACCTCGGTCTACAACCTCAATGTAGGCGTCAACGTGGTGCCGCAGATGAGCCGCAGCCGTGACCTGATCATCGCCGAGCGCAACATACCGGCGCGCTGGGTGTGGAATTTCGCTCCTTTCCTCCGCTACCGCCACCGCTTCACCAAGACCATGAACCTGCAGGCCGATTACCGTGGACGCTCATCGCAGCCGTCGCTCACCCAATTGCAGCCGGTGCCCGACACCTCCGACCCTCTGCGCATAGTTGTGGGTAATCCAAACCTCGATCCATCCTATACCCACAACCTCAACATACGCTTCAACGACTTCAACGGCATGGCCCAACGCTCGTTCATGACAATGCTTAACATCTCGATGACTCAAAACAGCATCGTGAGCCGCACATATACCAACGAGCTCGGCGCCCAGACACTGACCTACGAGAATGTGTCGGGAGTGTGGAGCGGACGGTTTATGGGTATGTTCAGCCAGCCTCTCCGCAACAAATACTGGAGCGTGAGCGCCAACGCATTCATCAACCTCAACCGCTCTGTGGGCTTTATCAACAACGAGCGCAATGCCTCTCTCTCCACCATGATCAATTTCATGCCCGGCATCGCTTTCCGCCCCGAAAATCTTGAGTTTGAACTGCGACCCCGCTATTCCTACCAGACATCAAGCAACTCGGTGAGCAGTGGCCGCAACAACTCCAATCCCGATCTCCACTCTTACGGTGGATCGTTCCGCGCCTACTGGTACATGCCCTTCGGGCTTACTCTGTCAAGCGATCTCTCGTATACCGCCACTTCGGGTTACGGTACAGGATACGACAAAAACGAATGGATCTGGAATGCTTCGATATCCTACCAGACCCTGCGCGACAAGAGCCTCACATTCAGCATCAAGGGCTACGACCTACTCCATCAGCGCAAATCTGTTTCCTATCAGTCGCTCGCCGAGTACGACCTTACAAGCCGTGTCAACTCCCTCACACGCTACTTCATGGCAACTGTGGCATGGCGCTTCAACACTGTCGGCAAGGGTGCCCGCACTCAGGGTATGGGCGACGGCCCCGGCGGTTTCGGTCCTCCTCACGGAGGTGGCCGCCACGGAGGCGGTGGCCCCGGACGACACTTCTGATCCAATCATCCAATCGACGGTCGGCTCCAACAGCCGGCCGTTGATCTGTTTTATGCCGAACATGATGAGCGGCGGCGGCGTTATAGTGATACAATCATCAACATTCATCTCCGCCATGACTACAATTGCAAGCGTAATTCCAACTCATCAGGTCGCCAACTGGCTTCTGGGCCATGTCGACTCTATACTCGACACCATAGGACTCAGCCACGACCCCACTATTCAGGAAATCATTTATGTGGCCATAATCACTGTCTTAGCCCTCGCGCTGGGTTGGCTTGTGAGAGCTGCGATACTCTACACCACCCGTAAGATAGTCAACCGCTATCACACCGACGCAGCCAAGCAGCTGCTCGATCAGCATGTACTCGCGACCTGTAGCAACATAGTGCCGCCTTTGGTTGTAATGGCCTTGATTCCATTTGCTTTCGATGGCGATTCGCTACTGAGCAAGGTGTTCATGAAGGTGCTGATTATCTGGACCATCATTGTAGTATCGCTGAGCGTGGCCGCCGTGCTTCGCTACTGCTGGGCCCGTTTTGATCACCGCAACAACACCAAAAATCTCCCCTTGCAGGGCATCCTCAACGTAAGCATCGGCCTGGTATGGATTATAGCTACCATCATTGCCGTTTCGGTGCTTGTCGACAAGTCGCCCGCAGTACTGCTCACTGGCCTCGGTGCATTTGCTGCCGCTTTGATGTTGATATTCAAAGACAGCATACTCGGCTTCGTGGCCGGCATTCAGCTCAGTCAAAACGATATGCTCAGGGTAGGCGACTGGATTGTGGTGCCCTCAACTATTGCCAATGGCATAGTGGTCGATGTGAGCCTCACTGCCGTAAAGGTGCAGAACTGGGATAATACCATCGTCACCCTTCCCCCTTACACCCTCGTAAGCACATCATTTCAAAACTGGCGAGGGATGACAGATGCCGGATGGCGACTTATCTCGCGCAACTTCTATTTCGACACCGACTCGATCAAGGCCCTCTCCGACGAAATGATCGACAGCGTGAGCGATCTGCCAGGCATCAAGGAGTTTGTGGCCAAAGTCAAGGCCGACGGTATAAAGTATGACCCCGGGGTGGCATGTGTCAACGGTACTCTCGCCACAAATCTCGGCCTCTTCCGCGCCTATATGTGCTATTACCTCCTCCATCATCCCCTGGTGGCCACAGACCAGCAGATTCTTGTCAACCTCACAGCTCCGTCGCCTGAAGGCATGCCCCTGCAGATCTACTGCTACACCACCACGGCATGGACTGCCTACGAGGCCGTGCAGAGCGAAATATTCGAGCATATAGCTCTTATGTGTCCACGATTCGGGCTCCGCGCCTCCTCGGCCGACTACTGCGAAGTCAATATGCAGCATCCGGCCCAACTGCAGCAGAGTCAGCAGGTCGCACCCGCCGCTCCTAAAGCATGATGGTGAGCCTTAACTCGCCAAAATATGTTAGCTATTTGTATCGTCTTGAGCGGTACAAATAGCTAATTTTGCATATCCAATCAGCTCAACGGAAAGTGTGGCATGGTTTTTGTGTCCTTCCACCGATGAGCAAAAACCGATACCAGTATGCCCATCGACCACAAGACCATACATAATCTCTCCGCCTCAGTTGCCTCTCCGCTTGCCGAAAGACGCATAGCAGAAGCCCTTGCCAATCTTGAAGCCTTTGCCGGAGCAGCCTCCTCCCCTTTTAACACCCGCGAGCGCATCACTGCCCTTGCCGACAGCTATGCCATGCTGTCGCGATTTCTCATCGACGGAGTGTCAGATCCACACCGCGAAGAGATAGCGGCAGATATCGCTGCCGAAGCATCGGCCATAAATGCAGCCATCGAGCGTGATGCTTTGGCCGCATGCGACGACCCATCGCTCTATATGTCGACCCTGCGGTTCGAGCGCACCCGACCGGAGGAATCCATAGCGGCACTTATCAAAGCCTATGCCGAAGCGTCAGCAACTCCCGACATACCCTTAGCCACTACCGAGAGCATGGCTCAGCGGATTTTCAACCGCTTGTGGGTCACTTTCCCTCTCACAGCTTCCGACGCCGAAGCTGTCCATGCCGCCGTGGCATCGGCCACCACGAGGATTCCCGACCATGCACGCATCCTTCTCATAGGTTCATTGATGCTCGGGGCTCTCCGCTTTTTCGATCAGCGCCGCGCTGTGATTCTGGCCGACACCTACCGTATCAATAACTCTACGCCCCTTGGAGCTGTGGCTCTCGCAGCTTTGGTACTTGTGCTGGCAGCTGCCCCTGTCCATGCTTCCGGCCACCGCAAGCTGAGGGCAGCTCTGGATGCGCTGTCGGATGTGCCGACAGTGGCCGCCGATACGCGCATGGCTTTCATGCAGCTCATCCGCTCGCGCGACACCGAGCGTGTGAGCCGAAAGCTCACCGACGATCTTCTGCCCGGCATTATGAAGCTCCGGCCCGACATCGACCGCCGCATGCGCGACCTCGACAAAAACGAGGCCGCACCATTTGATGAGTCTGGTGAGCTCAACCCCGAGTGGGAGGATATGTTTGAGAAGAGCGGCCTCGGCGACAAGCTGCGCGAGCTCAATGAGCTCCAGAGCGAAGGCGCCGATGTGATGATGGCCACTATGGGTGGATTGAAAGACTTCTCTTTCTTCAACGACCCCGCCAATTGGTTTCTACCGTTCTATGCCTCCCATTCAGCCGCCTCTGGCTCCGGTGTGGCACAGCTGTCGGGTGCTATCGAGGGATTGCCCATGATGTGTGACGGCGACAAATATTCGCTCGTTCTCTTTGCTGCACGTATGGGGGGCAATCTGATGGGGGCCGGACTATCGGCCCACCTCGATGAGCAGGAGCGACAATGGCGCGAACTGCGCCGCACCGATATCGACGGCGATGCCAAGGCCTGCGCCGATGCTGCCAATTCATTTGTTCAGAATGTGTACCGGTTTTTCAAGCTCTTCAGGCGCAAGAACGAGTTTGTCGATCCTTTTGTCAAACCCATCAATCCCCTCTCCACTCCCCTTCTGAGCCAGCATCTCGGATCTGATGCCGAAGCCCTCTCGATAGCCGCCGAATTTTATTTCAGGCGCGGCCACTACAGCGAGGCACTCCAGCTCTTCAACCGTATAGAGGAACTCACACCACCCTCGGCCGAGTTATATCAGAAGAAAGGCTATGTGCTGGAAATGACAGGCACTCCCGACGATGCACTTGAAGCATACCATACCGCCGATCTCATCGACTCCGACAGTGTGTGGACCCTCCGCCGCATCGCTGCTCTGCTTGTCAGGACTGGCCGCCACTCCGATGCTCTCTCATTCTTTGACCGAATTGAAGCCATAAAGCCCGACCGCCGGACCGACATAATGGCCCGCGCACGCTGCCTGATGGAGCTCAAGCGCCACACTGATGCTCTGGCCCAACTGTATAAATCTGATTTTCTCAAGCCCGACCGGCCTGACACTCTGCGACTCATGGTGAGATGCCAGCTCATCGTGGGCGATGCGGCTAAAGCACGCGCGTCGGCCGACCGGCTTAAAACTATTGCTGTCGGTTCCGCCACCGATCCTTACGACAATATCCTCCTCGGACTTGCCTGCATGGCCCTCGGCGACCTGCGTGGCGCAGTAGCAGCCTATACCGACTTTATTTCGGGTAGCGATTTCGACACCGCTCCATTTATTGCGGCCATGCGCGCCGAACGCCCTGTAATGGAGCGTATCGGAGCCTCGCCGCTCACCATCAACATAATCACCGAAGCCGCCCTGACTGAGTCGTCGCGCCGAGGTTCATCTATAAACAAATGACCACCCCAGATATCGAAAATCCCTTTTTTAAGCCATTTACGGAGAGCGAGGCAATCCCCTTTTCCCGCATTGACACCTCCCACTTTCTTCCTGCCATACGCCGTGGCATCGACCTACAGCTCAAGGAGTATGATGCTATAGCATCTTCACCCGAAGAGCCTACGGTCGAAAACACTCTTATGGCTCTCGAATACTCAGGCGCTGACCTTACAAGGGTGCTCGAAGTGTTTTACCCGATGACCTCGGCCATGCTCACCGATGAGTTGATGGCGATAGATGAGGAGGTAACCCCTCTCCTTACCACTCACAGCCTCGCTCTATGGCAAAACGAGAAGATATGGCAACGGATCAAATCGCTATATGACCGTCGTGAATCGCTCCGGCTCGACACCCCCACTCTCCGCCTGCTCACCGACTATTACGAGGCATTTGTATCGGGAGGTGCAATGCTGGAGGCTACCGACAAAGCCCGCTTCAAAGAATTAGCCCACAAGCTGAGCGATCTTTCGCGCCGATATGGCGAGAATGTGGTAAAGGAGATGCGGGGGATGAAGCTCACAGGAGCGTCGCGCGACGAACTCGCCGGTATCCCCGACAATATTCTCGCATCGGTCGAGGATATGCCCGACGGTAGTTGGACGCTTGCCATATCGCAACCGGTCTACATGGAGGTGATGCGCACCGCTTCCAACCGTGACCTGCGCCATCGCCTCTACCTGCTATATAGCCGCCGCAATGCCGCCGGACCTTACTCCAACCTTGACATTGCAGCCGAGATTGCCCGCCTGCGCATGGAACTGGCATTGCTTCTGGGATACCCCACAGCCGCACATAAAGCGGTAAGGAGGCGCATGGCAGGCACTCCCGAGCGCGTCATGGCTCTCCTTACCGATCTGCGCGACTCATATCGCACGGCGCTCGGACGCGAGATGGCCGAAATGGAGCAATGGGCCGGATATCAGATCCAACCATGGGACTATGCTTATCAGGCCCGCCTCCTGAAGGCCAATGCCTATGCCTTCGATGAGGACGCAATGAAGCCCTATCTCGAACTCGGCAATGTGGTGAAGGGTGTGATGGCAATGGCCGGCATACTGTATGGTGTGACCATGACTGAAATCACAGGCTCCGTCGACACCTATCATCCTGAGGTGAGAGTGTGGCGCGTGGAGCATCCCGATCGCGGGTTCCTCGGCCTGCTCTATCTCGACTTCTTTGCCCGCCCCACCAAGCAGCCGGGTGCGTGGATGACCGAGTTCAGAGGACAGATGAGGATGCCCGACGGTGCTGACCTCCGTCCATATGTCACCCTTGTGACCAACTTCACTCCCCCCGCCGACGGACCTACTGACGACGAGCCTGTGCTTCTTCGTCCGCGCGAGGCTGAGACCCTGCTCCACGAAACTGGCCACGCTCTCCATGCCCTGCTGTCGGATTGCCGTTATCCGGGTCAGGCAGGGACAAACGTGAAACGCGACTTTGTTGAGCTCCCCTCGCAGCTCAACGAGGCTTTTCTCACCCGAAAGGAATTTCTTGATGTTGCAGCCCGCCATTATCTAACTGGCGACCCCGTACCGACCGGAATGGTCGACGCCATGCGTAAATCAGCCTCTTTTGGCGCGGCCTACCAGTGCTTCCGGCAACTCGGATTCGGTCTTGTCGATATGGCCTGGCACAGCATTGCCTCCGCCGCCGAAGCCGACATGGCCGCTGCCGACCCGATAGCATTTGAGCGCCGGGCCATGGAGTCGGTGAAGGTGTTTGACGAGCCTGATGGATGTGCCACCTCAGCTGCTTTCACCCATATCTTCTCGGGAGGCTACGCCGCCGGATATTACTCCTACAAGTGGGCCGAAGTGCTCGCAGCCGATGCTTTCGAGGCCATAGGCGGAAAGCCCGGCAGCAATGATGATCTGGATCTTGAAGCAGCCCGACGCTTTGCCGATTTCGTACTTAGCCGGGGCGACACCGACGATCCTGCCGGGCTCTACAGGCTGTTCAGAGGTCGCGATGCCGATCCTGCCGCCCTATTGCGCCGCGATTTTCCGGAAGAAGAATAATAATAATCACGAGTCGGCGCCGTTAATAAGGTGATGAACAACTTACGATATATCACCCGCCGGCTCACAATGGTTATGATACTGGCCACAGCCGTCATTTCGGCTGTGGCCCAAGTCAATTTACGCGGCACCGTGAGCGGTCCCGACAATAAGCCTATCGAATTTGCCACCGTCAGGGTGGCAGGCTCAGCCATAGGCACCCACACAGGCCTCGACGGCACATACCGGCTCTCTTTCTCTCCTGCCGACACTGTCACGGTGATCTTTTCCTGCATTGGCTACAATCAGGTGACCCGACGTCTCATCGACGCCGAAGGGGATGTCACGCTCAATGTCCTCCTCCACCCCTCGGCCAAGGACATAGGCGAAGTGGAGATCACCGAAGCACGCAAGCAGACCGGCTCGATGCAACGCATTGATGGCACCGACTATCGCCTTCGCGCTGCCGATGCCACGGGTGGCTCTATCGAAAGCCTTCTCACCACCCTCGGAGGTGTCAACTCTTCCAATGAACTATCGAGCCAATACTCAGTGCGCGGCGGTTCCTACGACGAAAATTCGGTCTACATCAACGGCATGGAGATCTACCGCCCTCTGCTCATCAGCTCGGGACAACAGGAGGGATTGAGCGCAATCAATCCCGACATGGTGGAGTCGGTGGAGTTTTCGACCGGAGGCTTCGGCGCCGAATATGCCGACAAGATGTCGAGCGCGCTCGATATCACCTACCGCACACCCACCAACTTCGACGGATCGGTGTCGGCATCGCTAATGGGGGCCACCGCCTCAGTGGGCCATGCCTCGGGCAAATTCAGCCAGCTCCACGGCGTTCGCTACAAGCGCAATGCCTCGCTGCTTTCGTCGATGGAGACCAAGGGTGAGTACGATCCCTCTTTTTTCGACTACCAGACCCACCTCAACCTCAAGGTATCGAAGCGGGTCAATCTGTCGCTATTAGGGAATGTGGCTATCAACGACTATCGGTTCACGCCCCGCGACCGCACAACCAATTTTGGCACTTCGACCGATGCCAAGCAATTCAAGGTGTATTTCGACGGTCAAGAGCGTGATAAATTCCAGACCTTTTTCGGCGCTTTGAGCCTGAGCTATGCGGCAAGCCGCACCACTGCTCTCCAGCTCATGGCTTCCGGATTCCTGTCCAATGAGCTTGTGGCCTACGACATTTCCGGCGAATATTGGCTCGATCAGGCCGGAACTAACGGCAGCGGCGACGATGGCCCGATAGGAGGCGAGCTCGGCGTTGGCCGCTATCACGAACATGCCCGCGACCGTCTGAAAGCTTCCGTAGCATCACTATCGCTGCGCGGCTCCACAGCGCTGCGCCGCGAAAACACCCTCACCTACGGAGCGACCATGCGCCACGAAAGCCTTATGGAGCGCACCCGCGAGTGGGAGCTCCGAGATTCAGCCGGCTTCTCGCTGCCATCCGACGGTGTAAATCTCCGCATGATCTACAATCTCTCCGGTAGTCACGACATATCATCAACCCGCATCGAGGGCTATGTGCAGGATCGTCACCGATTCTCCACTTCGGCCGGTTTTTTCAACATCCAGGCCGGAGTGAGGCTGAGCTGGTGGAGTTTCAACCGTGAGATGCTCATAAGCCCAAGGGCTTCGGTGGGATTTGTGCCTGATGCCGCTCAATCGTGGGCTTTCCGGTTCTCTACCGGGCTGTATTACCAGAGTCCATTTTACAAGGAATTTCGTATGACAGTGACCGACCCTGTCACCGGCAACTCCACCATAGCCCTCAACAGAGATATCAAGAGTCAGCGTTCGATTCACTTTATACTTGGTGCCGACTACACGTTCCGTGCCTTTTCGCGTCCCTTCAAATTTTCCGGAGAGATGTATTATAAGGCATTGTCTGACCTGATACCTTATGAGATCGACAATCTCAAAGTGGTATATTCGGGTATCAACGAATCAAGCGGCCACGCCATGGGCCTCGATCTTAAGCTATTCGGCCAATTTGTGCCCGGCTCCGACTCATGGCTCACATTCTCGCTGATGAACACCCGTGAGAATCTACGCGGCGTGAGCGTGCCACGCCCCACCGACCAGCGCTATGCCGTAGGACTGTTCTTCACCGACTTCTTCCCTAAGTTGCCACGCCTCAAGGTGAGCCTGCGCGGCATATTTTCCGACGGATTGCCCACCACTCCGCCTCGGTCAGGCCGCGATAAAGGCTATTTCCGCACCCCACCCTACAAGCGCGTTGATTTCGGCCTGATGTATGGCATAATTCTCCCTCCTGCCGATGGCGAAAGCCGCCGCGGCATAAAAAGCCTGTGGGCGGGGCTCGACGTTTTCAATCTGCTCGACATTTCAAATGTCAGCTCATACTATTGGGTCACCGACGTAAACTCCATCCAGTATGCGGTGCCCAACTATCTCACACGCCGACAGATCAACGTGAGGCTGACTCTCGACTTCTGACCATCCTATCATCCGCTATAAGACAACAATAATAAGGCGTCCCAGCTCCGTAATCGCTTGTGCGACACGTGCCGGGACGCCCCGTGCATTATGATAGGTGATGAATGGTCGAGAAAGGATTACTTATCGCCACGGATAGCTGCGATGCCGGGGAGCACCTTGCCCTCGATAGCCTCGAGAAGAGCGCCGCCGCCGGTCGATACGTAGCTCACCTGATCGGCGAGACCAAACTTGTTGACACAAGCCACGGAGTCGCCGCCACCTACGAGCGAGAAAGCACCGTCGTTGGTAGCCTCAACGATAGCATCGGCGATAGCACGCGAGCCTGCAGTGAAGTTGTCAAACTCAAACACACCGGCAGGACCGTTCCAAAGGATGGTCTTCGAGCCACGGATAGCGTCGGCAAAAGCCTTGCGGGTCTCAGGACCTGCGTCGAGGCCTTCCCAGCCGGCGGGGATATCCATCACGCTGCACACCTGAGTGTTGGCATCGTTGGAGAAAGCATCGGCAGCAATGCAGTCGGTGCCGAGAACGAGGTTTACACCCTTCTCCTTGGCCTTCTTCATGATGTCGAGAGCCAGATCGAGCTTGTCGAGCTCGCAGAGCGACTCGCCTACGTTGCCACCCTGAGCCTTGGCAAAGGTATAGGTCATGCCGCCGCAGAGGATGAGGTTGTCAACCTTGTCCATGAGGTTTTCGATGATACCGATCTTGGTCGATACCTTGGAACCACCCATGATGGCGGTGAAGGGGCGCTTGATATCCTTGAGGATATTGTCGACAGCCTTCACTTCCTTCTCCATAAGATAGCCGAGCATCTTGTCGTCGGCATCAAAATAGTCGGCGATCACGGCAGTGGAGGCATGACGACGGTGGGCGGTGCCGAATGCATCGTTCACATACACGTCGGCATACGAGGCGAGCTTCTTGGAAAATTCCTTCTGGCTCTCCTTCATGGCCTTCTTGGCGTCGGCATAAGCGGGATCTTCCTTGTCGATACCTACGGGCTTGCCCTCTTCTTCGGGGTGGAAGCGGAGGTTTTCAAGCAGGAGCACTTCGCCGGGTTTGAGATTGGCGGCAGCTTCAGCAGCGTCGGCGCAATCGGGAGCAAACTTCACGTCGCGGCCGAGTGCCTTGGCCACTGCGTCCTTGATCTGGGCGAGCGAGTATTTGGGGTTGACCTTGCCTTTGGGCTTGCCCATGTGGCTCATGATGATGAGCGAGCCGCCGTCGGCGAGGATCTTTTCGAGGGTGGGGAGGGCACCGCGGATGCGGGTGTCGTCGGTGATGTTGCCATTTTCGTCGAGGGGCACGTTGAAGTCAACGCGGACGATGGCTTTCTTACCGTTGAAGTTGTAGCTGTCGATGTTCATTTGTCTATGAATATATGTTGATTGATTGTTTCAGTCGGCGTGTGAGGCGGGGAGCAGTGTGCTCATCTGGGCGGCGAGCTTCGAGGCTTCGGCTGCCGCAGCCTCGGCAAAGTCGGGACCTTGTGAGGCGTAGATGATGCCGCGCGAGGAGTTGACCAGCAGACCGCAGTCGGGGGTCATGCCGTAGCGTGCCACCTCTTCGAGGCTTCCACCCTGGGCTCCTACACCCGGCACAAGCAGGAAGCTCTCCGGAGCAACCTTGCGGATATCGGCAAACATAGCGCCGCGTGTGGCACCCACAACATACATCATCTCATCCTTTCCTGCCCATTGCGAGGATTTGAGAATCACATTTTCAAAAAGTCGGCGTCCGTCGCGATCTTCTATGAGCTGGAAGTCGTGTGAGCCCTTATTGGATGTAAGCGCAAGGAGCACCACCCACTTCCCTTCGTAGCCGAGGAAGGGGGTCACCGAGTCTTCGCCCATGTAGGGTGCCACAGTAATGGCGTCGACTCCGAGATGCTCGAAAAACGAACGCGCATAGAGCTGCGATGTATTGCCTATATCGCCGCGTTTGGCATCGGCTATGATAAACTGGTCGGGATAACGCTCGCGGATATACTTCACTGTCTCCTCAAGGGCAGTCCAACCCTTGGCTCCAAGACTCTCATAAAAAGCGAGATTGGGCTTATAGGCCACGCAATATGGTGCGGTGGCGTCAATGATGGCCTTGTTGAATGCCGTGATCGGATCATCGGGGTGCGATTCAAGCACCGTCGAGGGTATCTTGCGGATATCGGTATCAAGCCCCACGCAGAGGAAGCTGCGCTTGGCAAAAATGTTGTCGATGAGTTGCTTGCGGTTCATTATATGCTGCGATAATTTGGTTTCTTGTAGTGGAGTGGGGTTTAATGTCATAAGGCAGCCTCCTGAAGGCGGGCGGCATTTTCGGCCACCGTGAGCTTATCGATCAGCTCCTGAATGTCGCCGTCGAGAAATGCCTGGAGGTTATAGGCTGTGTAGTTGATGCGATGGTCAGTTATGCGGGCCTGAGGGAAATTGTAGGTACGTATCTTGGCCGAGCGGTCGCCTGTCGACACGAGCGATTTGCGTCGCGAAGCTATCTCGTCGGTGTACTTGCGGTGCTCGCGGTCGTAGATAAACGATCGCAGGCGGCTCAGCGCACGCTCTTTATTCTTGGGCTGGTCGCGGGTCTCGGTACATTCGATCAATATCTCCTCGCTCTCGCCGGTGTTGGGATTGCGCCAGTTGTAGCGGAGGCGCACTCCGCTCTCCACCTTATTTACATTCTGGCCACCGGCACCGCCTGAGCGGAAGGTGTCCCAGCGGATCTCGCCTTCATTGATAGTGACATCAAACGGCTCTGCCTCCGGAAGCACAGCCACCGTCGCAGCCGAAGTGTGCACTCGTCCCTGCGTCTCGGTGGCGGGAACACGCTGCACCCGATGAACGCCGCTCTCATACTTGAGGGTGCCATAGATACTGTCGCCTCCGCTGATGCGCATGATTATCTCCTTGTAGCCGCCCGAAGCGCCTTCGGAGCATGACGACACAGCCACTGTCCACCCGCGGGTCTCGCAATAGCGTATATACATCTTGGCGAGATCGCCGGCAAAGAGCGCGGCCTCATCGCCGCCGGTACCCCCGCGTATCTCAAGGATAGCATTGCGGGCATCTTCCGGATCGGCCGGAATCAACAGCATCTTTATCTCATCCTCCAGAGCCGGGATGGCGGCCTCGGCTCCGGCGAGCTCCTCGCGGGCCATGGCTTTGAGCTCGGCATCGCTATCACTGTCATTGATTATGGCCCTTGCCTCGGAGGCTGAACCGAGCAGAGCACGGTAGCGACGAGTGGCCCCGACGAGCTTCTCCAGCTCGGCATATTCCTTGGTGAGACGGACATAGCGCTGCATATCGGCCATCACGGCGGGGTCGGCCACAAGAGTGGCCACCTCGTCAAATCGGGCATCTATGCCATCGAGGCGTGCAAGAAGGCTGTTGGTTGACATTTCGTCGATATTGGATAGAACTGTTTATCACTGCAAAGATAACAAACCCCCGACATATCCACAAACTAATCCACATAAAAATCCGACATAAGGCATGTGGTCAGCCCTGCCGGGCATACTTCTCCAAAAAAATTTACGGAATTTTTTCTTTAATCGCGAATATTTGTCTACTTTTGCCACATCCCCACAGGGACTCTCCGAATACCGACCAACCCATTTATATTTTTACATCTTATGCCAACACGCAAGCTTAAGATCCGCGACCTGACACTGCGAGATGGTCAGCAGTCGCTCTTCGCTACCCGCCTTGACCAGGCCACCATCAACCGTCTGCTTCCCCTCTATGAGGACGCCGGATTCTATATCATGGAGGTCTGGGGTGGTGCCGTGCCCGATTCCGTGATGCGTTATCTCGACGAATCGCCTTGGGAGCGGTTGCGCATTGCCTCCAAGGCTATGAAGGGCAAAAGTCTGCTCTCGGCCCTCTCCCGAGGCCGCAACCTGTTTGGTTATGTACCCTACCCCGACGAAGTGCTCCGCGGCTTTTATGAGGAAGCCATCAAAAACGGCCTCAATGTGATGCGCATCTTCGACGCCCTCAACGACATCGACAACGTAGCCGCGTCGATACGCATGATCAATGAGCTCGGAGGCATAGCCGACGGTGCCGTGTGCTACACTATCGACCCCAAGGAGGAAGCTCCCGAAGCTCCCAAGGGCCTCTTTGCCCGCCTCTTCGGCAAGAAACCCGCCGCTCCGGAAAAGATTTTCACCGACGACTACTTTGTAGAGAAGGCACGCCGCATGGAAGCTCTCGGAGCAAAGATCATCACCCTCAAGGATATGGCAGGACTCGTGACTCCCTCGCGTGCCGCTTCCATCATCTCACGCCTCAAGAGTGCTGTGAAATGCGATGTCGATTTCCACACCCACTGCACCCCCGGCTACGGTCTTGCCTCGTCGGTAATGGCCATTCTCAACGGCGTCGATATACTCGACACCAACATTTGGTGGTTTGGCGGCGGCTCAGCTGCTCCGGCCATTGAGCTGATCTATATCTTCTGCCAGCGCATGGGCATCGAAGTCGATGTCAACATGGAAGCTGTTGGCCGCATCCGCACCGAGCTCCTCGAAGCACGCAAGGGACTCAAGGCCTTTGACCTTGCCAAGGAGATGCCGATCGACTTCGACCCGCTCACCGATCAGGTGCCCGCCGAGATTCTGGCCCGCTTCGACGCCGCTATCGAGGCCGCTAAGGCAGGCGATGAAGACCGTCTGCTCAATGAGTGCCACGCCATCGAAGACTATTTCCACTTCCCGAAGCCCAATGAGCTGGTGAAAAACGCCGAAGTGCCCGGTGGTATGTACTCCAACATGGTGGCCCAGCTCAAGACTCTTCAGGCCGAAGACCTGCTCGAAGATGCCATGGCTCTCATCCCCAAGGTGCGCCGCGATGCAGGCCTCGTACCTCTGGTGACCCCCACCAGTCAGATCGTAGGCCAGCAGGCAGTGCTTCTGGCCATGGATCGCCGCAAGGGCAACCCCGACTACACCCAGACCTCAAATCAATTTGTGTCGCTCGTCAAGGGTGAATATGGCAAGACTCCAGTACCCGTGGTGCCCGAATTCCGCGGCCAGATCACTGGCGATTCCACCGAGCATCCCTACGACACCTCAAAGTATGTCAAGCCTGAAAATCCCATAGTGGCCGACCTTGGCGGCGTGAAGCTCGCAAAAAACAATGAGGAGTATCTGCTCCTTGAGCTGCTTCCCGCCGTGGCAAACAAGTTCCTGCGCAACCGCCGCACTGAGGAATATGAACAGGCCCATGCCGCCGAGCGTGCTGCCGAAGAGGCCCGCCGCGCTGCCGAAGAGGCCGCAAAGCCTAAGATGGAACCCATCACAGGCCCTGTGCTCGCGGCTCCCATGGGCGGCACCGTGATCGAAATCGACGTGAAGCCCGGCGATGAAATCAAACTCAATCAGAAGGTGCTTGTCTACGAAGCAATGAAGATGGAAAACGACATCCTCGCCGAGCAGGCCGGCATCGTTAAACGCATCCTCGTGGAGCCCGGTCAGGTTGTTGCCACCGGTCAGCCCATGATCGAATTTGAGTGATCCCCTCACCTGCCCTCAATAAGCGGGCCGCATTCATAAAGCAACCGGGCCGGGAAGAACATTCTTCCCGGCCCGGTTGCTTTATGCGGTATGAAAAGTGGTATCAGACACCGGCTTCCTCATACTCATCGGGGACTGTGGTATGGGGCAGGGTGCGGCTGAGCATTATGTAGCCGAGCACACCCGACAGGAGCGAGCCGATGACAATGCCGAGCTTGGCATGATTGAGCAGATCCATGCCATGGGCACCCATAGCGCCAAAAGAGAGATTGGCAATGAAGAGGCTCACAGTAAATCCTATACCGCCGAGCATCGACACCGAGGCCACCATCTTCCAGTTGCTCTCGCTCGGCATGGGAGCCCATCCGAGTTTGACAGTGAGCCATGTAAAGGCAAAGATGCCGGCAAACTTACCTACTACCAGACCGAGGATAATGGCGAGCGATACACCTTCGATGATTGTGGCCGGATCAAGACCGAGCAGGAAGATACCGGCATTGGCAAAGGCAAAGAGGGGGATAATGATATAATTGACCAGAGGATGAAGGGTGTCTTCAAGATCCTGAAGAGGAGAGATCACCTTATCGGAAGCACTCTCGATCTCCTTGAGACGGTTCATGCGCTCCTTGTCGAGGATGGTGCAGCGATCGGCAAGCTGGTCATCATCTTTCTCGTCAAACTGTCCTACCACCTTGCGGATCACCTGGACATACTTCTTGGGAGGATAGAGCGGGGTGGCAGGCACGCAGAAGGCCACGAGCACTCCGGCGATTGTCGGGTGGATACCGGAGTTGAGGAACAGGAACCACACCACCATTCCCACAAGGATATAAAACATCTTGCTCTTGATCTTGATGGCAGAACCGAGCAAAAGCACGCCGAGAAGAATGGCAGCATAAACCAGGAACATGAGTTCGAGATGGGTGGAGTAGCAGGTCGCGATAACTATGATGCCGCCGATATCATCGGCCACAGCAAGAGTGGTGAGGAATACCTTGAGCGACACCGGACAGCGGGAGCCGAGCATGGCGAGCACACCGATGGAAAAAGCTATGTCGGTGGCCATGGGGATGGCGGCGCCCCCTACATAGTCTGTGCCTGCTGCGAGGGCGAAAAAGATAAGCACCGGGAAGAGCATGCCTCCGCACGCACCCATGATGGGCAGAAGAGCCTGCTTGATCGACGACAGCTCGCCTACAAGCATCTCACGCTTGATCTCAAGCCCGACCGAGAAGAAGAAGATAGCCATGAGGGCATCATTGATAAAATCAAGGACGCTCATGGGCTCTCCGCCGTGGCTGAACACATTGAAATCACCGACCTGAAGGCGTACCTCCTGATTCCAGAAGTCGATGTAATACTGATTGATGCCTGGAATATTGGCAATGATAAGAGCCAGGACCGTGGCGAGGATCAAGAGGTTGCCGCCTGAGGCGTGACCTTTGATGGCTTGCGCGGCCGAATACATGATGTGGTATCCCTTGTTTGTCTGCTGATCGGGACCCTGCTCGTTGGTGGCCATGAGTGATTTGTGATTATGGAGTTTGTGAAATCGGGTTTAGTCGAGTTTGAGCACTGCGAGGAATGCCTTCTGCGGCACCTCCACCGAGCCTATCTGCTTCATGCGCTTCTTGCCCTTCTTCTGCTTTTCAAGGAGCTTGCGCTTACGCGATATATCGCCGCCGTAGCACTTGGCTGTCACATCCTTGCGCACGGCCTTGATAGTTTCACGCGCTATGATTTTGGCGCCGATGGCTGCCTGGATGGCTATGTCAAACTGCTGGCGGGGTATCAGCTCCTTGAGCTTCTCACACATGCGGCGGCCAAAGCTCACCGCATTGTCGGCATGGGTAAGGGTGGAGAGGGCATCCACGCTCTCGCCGTTGAGCAGTATGTCGAGCTTCACCAGCTTGCTCTCGCGGAAGTCGTGGAGATGATAGTCGAAGGAGGCATAGCCTTTCGATATACTTTTGAGCTTGTCGTAGAAGTCGATCACTATCTCGCCGAGTGGCATGTCGAAGATCATCTCCATGCGGTTGCCCGAGATATACTCCTGCTTGACAAGCTCACCGCGCTTAGAGAGGCAGAGCGTCATGATAGGGCCGATAAACTCGGCGGCAGTGATGACCGATGCGCGTATATACGGCTCCTCGATATGGTCGATGAGGGTGAGATCAGGAAGGCCGGAGGGATTGTGGACCTCGGTCATGGTGCCTTTCTTATCATAGACGCGATATGACACGTTGGGCACTGTGGTGATCACATCCATGTCAAACTCACGCCCCAGACGCTCCTGGATAATCTCCATATGGAGCAGACCGAGGAAGCCGCAGCGGAAACCGAAGCCGAGAGCCATCGACGATTCGGGCTGGAAGGTGAGCGACGCATCATTGAGCTGGAGCTTCTCAAGCGAGGTGCGGAGATTTTCAAAATCTTCGGTCTCTATAGGATACACACCGGCAAACACCATTGGCTTCACCTCCTCAAAGCCGTCAATGGCCTCGGCGCAGGGACGCGCCACATGGGTGATGGTGTCGCCCACTTTAACCTCACGCGAGGTTTTGATGCCCGATATGATGTAGCCTACATTGCCCGCCGAGAGCTCCTGGCGGGGCGACATGTCGAGGCGGAGGATACCGATTTCGTCGGCATGATATTCCTTGCCTGTAGCCACGAATTTCACAAAATCATCTTTACTTATGCGTCCGTTGACAATCTTGAAATAGGCTATGATGCCGCGGAAAGGATTGAACACTGAGTCGAAGATCAGAGCTTGAAGCGGAGCCTCTGGATCGCCCTTGGGTGCGGGCACCCGCTCCACTATGGCGCGGAGCACATCCTCCACCCCCTGGCCCGTCTTGCCGCTGGCTCGGAGTATCTCCTCGCGTTTGCAGCCTATAAGCTCTATTATCTGATCCTCAACCTCTTCGGGCTTGGCGCTGTCGAGGTCGATCTTATTGATCACCGGAATGATTTCCAGATCGTTGTCGATGGCCATGTAGAGGTTGCTTATGGTCTGGGCCTGAATGCCCTGCGAGGCGTCGACTATGAGCAGAGCGCCCTCGCAGGCAGCAATGGAGCGGCTCACCTCATAGGAGAAGTCCACGTGGCCCGGAGTGTCGATAAGGTTGAGGGCATACTTCTCGCCGTCGAGCTCATAATCCATCTGGATGGCATGGCTCTTGATGGTGATGCCGCGCTCGCGCTCGAGATCCATATCGTCGAGCACCTGGGCCTGGAGATCCTTGCCTCCTACTGTCTTGGTATATTCAAGCAACCGGTCGGCAAGAGTGCTCTTGCCGTGGTCGATGTGGGCTATAATGCAGAAATTACGGATATTTTTCATACCTGTGTATTAAGGCTGCAAAGTTACTACTTTTTTCCGACCGGGCCAACAGCACACGGCTCTTACACCTGTAGCTTATCACGACAGCGCGCGGCCCCGTTGCCGTGGCCGCGCGCTATCTTATCTATCAATCTGTGTTGATTATTTTCCGGTAAAGCGGAACAGGTAGGGGTTCTCACCCTTGTTGAGGCGGCGGGGCTTGATGCGGTCGCCGTCGGTCATCCAGTAGTACGAGCCGCCCATGCCTCCGTTGCGGATGGCAAAGTTGCCCGAGCCTTCGGGATCGCGTTCTATCACATACGTGTGCCAAGCAGGCTCGAAGGGATTGGAGGTCTCATTGTTGCTGAATGCGCCGAGTTCATTGACATATCGGCGATCTTTGGCATTGATGATCTGGTAGCGGTCGGTCTCCGGGTTGAGAGATATACGCCAGAGCTGACGGTCGGGATTGACATCATCTTCCGCAGCCTGCCATACGGGATAGCCGCCCTGACCTCCTGCCTCGGGATTACCCAGATAGGCACCGTCGGGCCCGACTATGCGATAAACACCGTTTTCGATCACCGGAGTGGGGAACACATCGTCGCGGTAGGAGTGGCGCTGACGGTAGGTCGAAGTCATCTCCTTTACATGGCCTTTGATAAATGGCTCGGCATAAAGCGAACCTACCACGGGATTGGCGCTCTTGATGGTGCCCTCGAAGTTGCGGCTCTCCACTCGCGAGGACTTGTCGGTGAGCGCGGCATAATCGAGATAGGCGTTGACAAAGGCCACCGAATCGTCGGCCACGAGAGCGGAGTGCATGTCGATGGCCTTGGCACCTCGCTGGGCGAGCAGCTTCATCACCTCTATCCAGGGACGTATCTCAGAGGTGAGAGGCATGGTGTCGGCGGTAGCAAGCAGCTCGTCGGCGGCGGCTTCTACGCGTGCAAATTCAGCCTTGAATGCTGCATCCCCCTCAGGTGTTGCACCCGCACTCAGAGCCGCGCCATATTTGTCGATAAGGGCTTTGAGTTCCGGGCTCTCCTCGGTGCGGCGCAGGCGGTGGGTGTTCTGACCGAGATCCACATTATAGGTACAGAAGGTACGGAACGCCTCCTCATGTCCCGGTGCCACGGTCTTGATAGCGCGCTCCCACGATTCCTGAGGATTGTATGCGTCGGAATTCCAAAGGAAATCGGCACCGCTGTAGATGCTCACAGTCGAAGCCTCGGCATATTCCATGGGATTTAGCACAAAGCCCGAGGTCATGGCCGGAGTCTCCTGATCGTTGCCATAAAGCGGACCCATGAGCAGATGGTCAATGCAATAGTCGTTGACAGGCCAGTTGAGCCAAATGAAGGGTTGACGCTGTATGAGCGGTTCCACCCACTCTATGTCGGGCACATTGATCATATCGACCACCGAATTACCGGTCCACATCACTCTGATCTCGGGATAAGCCTCGGCTCCGAGGGTCTTCAGATACTCGCCCTTGCCGGCCCACAGCTTATTGTATTCCGAGGGGCACATGATGAGTGGAGTCACGTCGGTATGGCGCTTCACAAAGTTGTCGGTGAGATAGTTGAGATAGTCGGCCTGAAGCTTGGCGTCGTAGTTGGATATATCGTCGAAGAAGATGGCAAATGAGCGGAAGCCCATCTCATACATCTGCTCAAGCTTACGGATAGCGGCGTTGCGGTCCTGCTGTGTTTCTATCGCATTGCCGGGATGCATGGCCCACACAAACCACACCTTATTGCGGGCGGCAGCCTGTGCCAGCTCCTTGAGTTCGGCTGCTTTCTCGGCGGGATAGGGTTCGCGCCAGCGGCTGTGGTGATAGGGATCATCCTTGGGGCCATAGATATAGGTGTCGAGCTTATTGGCTCCATAAAAGTCAAATTGCCTCAGTCGGTCGGTATGGCTCCACGGATTGCCATAGAAGCCCTCCACCACGCCTCGGTTGGCGCTCTCGGGCCAGTCGGTGATCTCCACCTCTGTGAGCTCGCCCTCAGCTCCATTCATGAGCTGGAGCAGGGTCTGGACTCCGTAGAATGTACCTTTGGCGTCGTTGCCGGCAATGATGATCTCTTTGGGAGTGACACTCAGATAATAGCCTTCAGCCTTATCGGGAATGAGCGACGCCACACGCTTCACGGCTTTATCGCCACGGCTACCGATAGTCACCTTGGTCTTTCCGCCGGTAGGGAAAGCCTTTACGAGCGCTGCCACGGCGTCAGGATCGGCCTTATCGCCACCCGAGAGCTTGATGCCCTGCGGAGTAGCCACTACCGATGAACCCCACTTCACCGTTTGGGGCAGAGGATTTACCGTTACTTCCCTGGCCATAAGGGGTTGGGTGAGGCCGAGGGCTATGAGGGCGGCCAACAGGGGCTGCTTGATTGATTTCATTCTCTTGCGGTATTAGAAAAAATTGAGCAATGTTTAGCTTTTTGACACACCACGAGCGCTATAATTATGCACTCTGCGGCATTATTCAGCAAATTTACATCTTTTTTTCGTCATTACCAAACATTAGTTCCCGGCACCTCTCAGAAAGGAAAGCCCGGACGCTGGGGGCGTCCGGGCTTTCCGGGGAGGTAGTTATGTCAAGGAAACTTCCTTGAAGGCGTTGGCTTTATCAGTCAAACCAGCGGCAAGCGAGCATTCCGAGGTTGTCGCAGCCTACGGTGCGGAGGTCGGTGATCATGTTGTTGCGGCAGTTGACATAGCTGAGCTGTGAGTCAAATGACACATCAAGCATGTTGAGCTGGTTGTTGTTGCAGATCAGACGCTGGAGGAAGGTCTGATTGGAGAGAGTGAGGTTAGTGAGGTCGTTGTAGGCGCAATCTACATACTGGAGGTTGTTGCAGCCCTGGACATCAAGAGTGGTCAGGTCGTTGTAGGCGCACACGAGGTCGAGCAGGTTGCCGCAGTCGTTAACTGCAAGAGCAGTCATGTTGTTGTCGGTGCAGAGGAACGAGGTGAGCATCGGCAGACCCTGAACGTACATCGAGGTGATCTCGTTGGAGTCGGTGTTGAGGTTTTTGAGGTTTACGAGGCCTACGAGGTTCACGCTCGTGAGCTTGTTGTAACCGCAGTAGAGGTTGGTGAGGTTGGTGCAGTCGTTGACATAGAGTGCTTCGAGGTTACAGCTCTGGCAGTTGAGAGTCTTCAGGGTTGAGGAGTTGGCCACATTGAGCTCAACGAGGAGGTTGCCCGAGCAGTTGATGCTGGTGATGGCGGGAGCGCCCGAGATATTAAGATCGGTAAGACGGTTCTTGTAGACCTTGAGATCCTGAAGGGCGGTGCAGCCCTCGATATCGATGCTTGAGAGTACGTTGCGGCTCACATTGAGCTGAGAGAGGGAGGGGGTGTTGCTCACATTGATAGCCGAGATCTTGTTGCGGCTCACGTCTACTTTTTCGAGAGCCTGGAATCCGGAGAGGTCGAGCGAGCCGGCAAGCTTCTTGTCTTTCCATTCGATGGCGGTTACATGGCCGTTGACCACTGTCACGCCCTCTACTGAGGCGAGTTGGTTGAGGTCATATATCTTGAGAGCCTGCGCATTGCTCTCTCCGTTTTCTGCGGTCTGGGCGAGGAAGGCTTTAAGCTGCTTAGCCTCGCTCTTGTTGATGTTCTGTGCGAAAGCCGCCGTGCTTGCTCCGAGCATGATGGCAATCATAATTAACGCTTTTTTCATAACTAATAGTTGTGGAGGTTTATGAGGTTTGTTTCTTTTGTAACTTAGTTGGTTGTTGTTTCATTCTTGTTACATCTTCTTAACATTGGCGCAACGCAAAAGGTTTTACATTAAGTTAATTTTTTTATCCATAAGGCTGAAAATGTCTCTCTCCCATCTCTTATAACCCTATAAATCAAGCTGCTGCATGTCGATATTTTTTCAGCAACCGCATCATCTCCAAAAGCGCCGCAGCTCCATCTCCCTGTCAATGGGAGATGGAGCTGCGGCGGCTCGATAGCATATTCCTGACGGTGCCGGTCAGAACGGAGGGGGTGCGGTGTCGGTGGTGGGCACAAACACCGGCTGTTCGCGGGGCGTCTGCAGTCCGGCCGCCCCGCCCTGGGCGGGTGGAGGCAGAGCAGCCCCGCCGCCATCGCCCGAGAAGGCGCTGAGGTCTATGCCCGACGCGGCAGTGGCCGGAAATGCCTCTGCGTCGGCATCGTCCCAATTCTCGAAGCGTGCGAATTTGGCTTTGAAACGGAGCTTCACATCATCCACACGACCCGAACGGTGCTTGGCCACGATAAACTCGGCCAGTCCGCGGATATCGTTGCCGGCTGCGTCGGTGTCCGACCGCAAGTAGTATTCCGGTCGATGGATGAAGCACACTATGTCGGCATCCTGCTCGATGGCGCCGCTCTCGCGGAGGTCGCTCAGCTGTGGGCGCTTGCCCTCCTTGGAGTCGCCTCGGTTTTCGACCGAACGGTTGAGCTGCGACAGCGCCACGATAGGTATGTTAAGCTCCTTGGCAAGCTGCTTGAGCGAGCGGGAGATCATGCTCACCTCCTGCTCGCGCGAACCGAAGCGCATGCCCGAGGCATTCATGAGCTGCAGATAGTCGATGATGATAAATTTCACATCATGCTCCCTCACCAGCCGTCGCGCCTTGGTGCGCAGCTCGAATATCGAAAGCGAGGGGGTATCGTCGATATAGAGGCTCGATCCATACAGGTGTTTGATGCGCGACATGAGCTGATCCCATTCACGGTCGGAGAGCTGTCCGCTCTTGATCTTCTCACTCTCCAACTCACACACATTGCTTATCAATCGGTTGACGAGCTGGAGATTCGACATTTCGAGCGAGAACACCGCCACCGGAATGTTGTAGTTAATGGCCATATTCTTGGCCATGGAGAGCACAAACGCAGTCTTACCCATGGCAGGGCGCGCAGCTATGATGATCAGGTCGGAGTTCTGCCATCCCGAGGTGAGCTTGTCGAGCTCGTGAAATCCGCTCTCAAGGCCCGAGAGACCCGAGGTGCGGTTGGCGGCTGCCTGGATCTGGTTTATGGCGTGGCCTATGACAGGGTCGATCTGGGTGACATCTTTCTTCACATTGCGCTGTGAGATCTCAAAGAGGCGCCCCTCGGCCTCCTGCAGAAGGTCGTCTACGTCGTTGCTCTCGTCAAACGCCTTCTTTTCTATCTCGGCGGCAAAGGTGATGAGCTCGCGGGCCAGATACTTCTGCGCCACAATGCGGGCGTGATACTCCACATTGGCGGCAGAGGCCACGCGCATGGTGAGCGACGACACAAATGCCGGGCCACCGACCTCTTCGAGATTGCCGTCGGCGCGCAACTGCTCTGTCACCGTCAGCATATCTATCGGGCGCTGCGATGCACCCAGATGCTGGATGGCCTCATAGATCTTGCGGTCGACCGGCTCGTAGAAACACTCCGGCTTAAGGAGGTCGCACACGGTGGTGTAGGCATCCTTTTCAAGCATCAGCGCGCCCAGAACCGCCTGTTCGAGCTCAGTGTCGGCAGGCTGCTGGCGCCCTCCGAAGTCATAGAGGGCCTGGCGCTCGCTGTTGCGCCTGTATGAGCCCCCGTTGTTTTGCGGTGTCGATGGTGATATTGGCATAGGGGTTGCAAAGATACGTATTTTTTATTTTTCAGATGCGCCTCACCCCGCAAAAAAGCTCATGAGGAGCGGGCCGACGCCACATCGCGTGTCGCCGGCCCGCCATAGGAAAAAGTATTGACAAGTGCTGATTATTTGAGAATGGCCGACGATGCCGAGCCTTGGTCTCCCACCTCATTGCCACGGTTGACCTTCTTGCCATAGCCGATGGTGTAGGTCACGGCAAAGTTAAGTCGGGGATGATAGTAGGCGTTGTCGCCCACCGACCGGTAGGAATAATACTCGCTCCGGTAGGTCTCGGTGTAGAGATCCCATCCGCGGTTGAAGATATTGTAGGCGCTGAAACGCAGATTCCATGTGCCGTTGCCCCAGCCGGCGGTAACCCAATATAGATTGCGGGGACGCACGATGCAATTGTCTACCTCCTCCATCTTGTTGTCGGGCGAGTAGTAGTATGCGTTGAAATACCATCGGCCAAGATAGAGATTTGCGCCGGCGCTGCACGAAAATGCGTTGTAGCTCCGCGCATTGATGCCGGTGGTGCTGTAGAAGGTCTGGCGCGGATTGACATTGAGCTGCAGCTTGCCGTCAAGGAGCTTGAGCGTTGCGTTCAGCACAATATTTGTGCGGTAGAATTTACCATCGTTGAAGGTGGTGCGCAGCAGCGACCGTCCGTCGTCGTAGGGTGTGTACAATATCTTGCGGCTGCGGAACTGCTGATAGTTGGCCACATAGCCGCTGATATACAGTTTATTTGAAGGCAGCCACGTGTAGTCCAGCGAGAAGTCGAGCTGAGGGCTCGTCTTGATTGCCGGGTTGCCTGTGGCATACATATATTCATTGATGCGCAGAATCTCTGTGGTGCGCGAGTCGATACCATAGCGCCTCTGCGACAGATTTGCCATAGCCGACAACGAGTTTTTATCATTGATCCGGTAATCGGCAATAACACGGCCCAGAACATTGAAATTATTTTCGTTCACTCCGTTTGACCGGGTGATAGAATACCAATTCGATTCCAGGAACATCAGGCGCAGTCGGCCAAGACTGAGTGTATAGTTTATTGAGATCTGATTGGATATAGCAGAGTACTTGCTGTTCATGCGCTCGGTGCCGCGATAGTTGAGATTGCTGAAATTGCCATACGAGCCTCCGTGTATCATGCCTGAGTGACGGTCGTCGAAATCTTTCGACAGTGTGAGATCAACCAGATACGACGTTGCATTTTCACTGGCCGTGCGATCGATCATGTCGGGATCCTTACTGGTTGAATACACCGATCTATCATTGCGGTGGGTGTATTGCAGCGATGGTGTGAGGTTTAATGTCACCCCGTTGGCAAGCGGTTTATACAGATATCCCGAATAAGAAATAGAATTGGATCTTCTGGGATTGAAACGTGAGTAGGAGTATCCACGCTCAGGGTCGTCGGAATATCTGAGTGAGCCTGAATAGCTGTTTTCGGGACTGCCCGAATGAGTGAAACCAATGGTGTTGATCAGCTGTATCTTATCGGTGGCATATGTCGCTCTCAGAGTGACGGGATAGGTATTGTTTTTCACCCGTGCGCGGTCCACACTCTCATCGCGGGTCAGGACTCGGTTCTCACCTGTGTTGTCGGTAAGAAGATACTCTTCCGATATATTGCGCCCTGTGTGTCGGCTGCCGCTGTTGGTCGCCCCAACATACAGGTCGTAGGTCATCTTTTTATAAGCGAATTTATTGAACAGGTTGGCATAGCTCTGCAATCCGGCAAGCACACTCTCGTCGACCGAGCCTTTGGTATATCCACCATATTCATATTGATGCACTATGAAGTTGATCACCTTGTGGGCGCCACCGTAGCGCGCATCAGTGGGATATTGGATAAACTCTACCCGGCGCACATCGGCTGTGCGGAGTCCTTTCTGCTCCTCCTCCGACGCCGGCAATGAATTGATGAACACCTTGACCGCCTCGCCTGTCACATCCGACAGCTCTCCGCCGGGGCCTACATTGATCTGCGGTATGGCCATGGCTCTCAGCAGATCCACGGCATCCATGGCCGAGTTTTTCTGTCGCGACGATGGCATATATACCGTGCGGTCGGTGAGCATATAGGCGTCGTCGGCCTTCACCGTGACCTCCTTGAGCTTTATCGGCATACCGATCATGGTGACATCTCCCATGTCAAACGACTCCGGCACAAAACTGCGGGTGCGATAGCCCACACAGCTCACTTTGACTATGACGTTCCTGCGGTCGCAGGGGATCTGGA
Organism: uncultured Muribaculaceae bacterium; assembly: GCA_910579675.1. Classification (GTDB taxonomy): domain Bacteria; phylum Bacteroidota; class Bacteroidia; order Bacteroidales; family Muribaculaceae; genus Paramuribaculum. Next base: position 76,815 of record CAJTUF010000014.1, read on the forward strand.
ATCCGCCTCCAGCGCCGGTCACGGCATAAGTCACCATCACCGAATCTTTGCCGGCCAGAAACATCACTGTGGCACCTTCAAGCGCCTCGCCGGCACTGTTTCTCACCCGGCCATGATAGAGATACCGGCCATGCTGCAGGGCCTCGGCAAATATGGCGTCGCCCACACGGGCCACGGTGACAGGATTGAAGCCCACAGCCTCGCGCACAGCATCAAGAGGATTGTCGGTGGATATGCGGGCCGATGTGCTGTAGCCCTCGATCTCGTTGTAGATAAAGTTGATATTGGCCTCAGGGTGATCTTCACTGATCCGGGCGAGAGCTTCTGACAGCGGAGTGTTGGAAAACCGGTAGGCATACGTTTCGGCACACAAGCCGAAGGCCACTGAGAGAGAGGCCAGCAATATGATGAATCGAAACATTTCAGATTGATTTGGTGGGAGGAGGGTCAGTTGACTATGATTTTTTTGCCGCTCAGATCGATATTGATCTGCTCGAAATTGTTGAGCTGGTCAACGATTGCATCGAGGGTCATGGAGGAATTCCAGTTGTAGTAGAGGCGCAGGCGTCCTGTGTCGGGGTTCTTGAAAACCACTTCGGCACCATAATGGCGGCCTATCTCTCCAAGAATCACTGAGAGTGGCTCATCCTTGAATGTGACTGCCGAAACCATAGCTGAATCGGCCGGAGCCACATCGGCCACTGTGTCGGTCGCGGCTATCGCCCCGGCAACCGGATAATCAGAGTAGACCTCACCGGCACTCCCTGCATCGGGAGCAGAAGATCTGACACTAATGGTGATTCCTGCCGCAACCGCTGCCAGCGACACTATCGCGGCCACAGCCGCGGCGGCAACCGGGCGCCCTCCAAACAGACGCACCACAAGAGGGCGGCGCGGTTGAAGATGACGGGCGGAAAACCTCTGCCACTCGCTGTCGACATCTGGCTCTGGCTTCTCGGCCATAAATGATCGGGTGGCGGCCATAAGACGGTAGGCCCTGCGCAGTTCGGGATCGGAGAGCATCTCTTTCAGCTCCTCGTCGGAATATTTGCCGGGATGCTCTATCGCATCAAGAAGACGGTCGTATTTATCCATCATTATTCTCTTAAGGTTTGACGTAAGATATCGAGTGCATGACGGAGATGCCTGTACACGGCAACCTCGCTTATGCCCGCTGCTTCGGCTATTTCTCTGTATTTCATGCCGAGCCTGTAGCGCATTTCGACCACCCGGCGGCATTGGTCGGAGGGCAGAAGATCCATCGAAGCGGCTATGAGCCGGAATGTCTCCTCGTCGGGCCAGTCGTCGCTGTCACATTCATCCTCCTCCAGCATATACAGGTTGTGAAGTCGGTCGCGCGCCGAAAGATCGCGGAGATAGTTGAGACAGCTGTTGCGCACAGCCCGGCTCAGATATGCCTCGCTGATATCGGAGCGGTCGACCGACAGGAGCGACGCGAATACATCGTGCACAATGTCGCGCGCCGTCTCCGCGTCGTGGATCAGCCTCACAGCCAGATGCAGAGATGAGACATAGCAGTTGCGAAACAATCGCTCTATTTCGTCGTTTTTTGTCGTCATACACTATAATGACACGTCGGATCGTGGTTTTCCTAACCCCTCCCGGTCAAAATTTACTGTAAAGATAGGCGATTATTGAGTATCTTTGCACCATTATGATAGTTTTTCCCAACGCTAAGATCAATCTGGGGCTCCGGATCACTCGCCGACGCCCCGACGGCTACCACGACATCGAATCGCTCATGGTGCCTGTAGCATGGCACGACATCCTTGAGGTGGTGCCCGGAAAAGGGAGCGCACACACCCTCACGGTGACAGGTCGCACCGTCGATTGTCCTCCCGAGGCCAACCTCGTGATGAAAGCTGTCAGAGCCCTCGAGGACCACCTCGGCGCTCCCCTCCCACCGCTCGATTTCTATCTGCGTAAAATTATACCCGACGGCGCCGGGATGGGTGGAGGCTCTGCCGATGCCTCGTTTGCCCTCATGGCGGTCAACGACCTGCTCGGACTCGGCCTGTCATCCGACACTCTCGCCTCAGTAGCATCCCGGGTAGGGGCCGACTGCCCCTTCTTCATATATAATAAGGTGATGGCGGCAACCGGCACCGGCACCACTCTCATAGCCGCCCCTGAGGCCGAAGATGCCCTGCGCAGGCTCGGGCTCACCATAGCCATAGCCAAGCCGCAGGCCGGAGTATCGACCAAGGAGGCATATGCAGGGGTTGTGCCTGCTCTGCCCGACGGGCTACTCCCCGCCCCTATTGTGGCAACGGTAGCTCCCGACGGCTGGACTGCCGCCGGACTGGTCAACGATTTCGAGCCCTCGGTCATGGGTAAATGCCATGAAATTGCCCGCGTCAAAGCGGCGATGGAGGAGCTCAACCCGGTCTATTGCGCCATGACAGGCAGCGGCTCGGCGGTGTTCGGGCTCTTTGAGCATGATGATGCTGACAAATTGTCAGCCTGCCTCCGGAGCGTATTCCCCGGATGTGACACATTCGCTGCCCCCCTGCTGGCCGACTGACCTTTACGCTCCTCTCCTGAACGATAATGCCGCTACGATTGTTAAAAAAGTGGAGTTTATCTCCGGTTTGGCAACATTTTTGCTGTCGATATTTAACATCCTTTACTCCAAAGATCATGACCAAAAACAATACTACAGATAATAGCGCCGCCCGCAACGACGGTTCTGCACCCCACATCAACAATATCGGCGCCGATGCCGAAACCTTCGACAATGTTCCTGAAGCAGGCGAAGAAGCTCAGGCCGACGGTGATGCCATGGAAGCCGAAGTGGTCAATGAGATGACCCAGATCGAGACCCTCACACAAAAGCTCACCGAGGCTGAGGAGGCTGTGGCCAAAGAGAAGAAGGAGTATCTCTTCCTGATGGCTGAATTTGACAATTTCCGCAAGCGCACTCTCCGGGAGAAGAGCGACATCATACGCAACGCCGGCGAGAATGTACTCAAAGGACTGCTCCCTATCGTCGACGATTTTGAGCGCGGCCTCGAAGCCACTGCCAAGGCCACCGATCCCGAGTCGATCCGCACCGGCATGGAGCTCATCTACAATAAGCTCATCAAATATCTGGCTCAGAACGGAGTGACTCCCATAGAGTCGACCGGAAAGCCCTTCGACGCCGATCTCCACGAGGCCATCGCCAATGTGCCGGTACCCGACGAGAGCCAGCGTGGTGTGGTGATCGACACCCTCACCAAAGGATACATGCTCAACGACAAGGTTCTCCGCCACGCCAAGGTGGCCGTAGGACAATAATCCAACCCTCCTCACCCCCTACAGATTAACCATGGCTCAGCAAAGAGATTACTACGAAGTGCTCGGTGTCGACAAAAACGCCAACGCCGATGCCATAAAGAAGGCCTATCGCAAACTGGCCCTCAAATATCATCCCGACAAATTCGCATCAAAATCGGATGCCGAAAAGAAAGAGGCTGAAGAAAAATTCATCGAGGCAGCAAATGCCTATGATGTGCTTTCCGACCCCGAAAAGCGTCAGAAGTATGACCAGTTCGGCCCGTCGATGGGCCCGCAGGGATTCCCGGGAGGCGGCGCTGGCGGCTTCGGCGGGTTCGGTGGCGGAGGCTTCACCATGGAAGATATCTTCAGCCAGTTCGGCGATATCTTCGGAGGTGGCGGCATGGGAGGATTCTCTTCGGCCGGCTTTGGAGGTGGAGGTCGACCGCGCCGTCAGCAGCGCCGTGGCACCGACCTGCGCATCACCATCAAGATGACTCTGGCCGACATCGCTTCGGGCGTGAGCAAGACTCTCAAGATACCCACATTTGTCAAAGACGCGCCATGCAACGGCACCGGCGCCAAAAACGGCACCTCTTTCAACACCTGCCCCACCTGTGGCGGTTCAGGCACCATCATTCGTCAGCAGCAGACCCTCTTCGGTGTGCAGCAGAGCCAGACCGTGTGCCCCACATGTCAGGGCGAAGGCAAGATCATCAACGAGAAGTGTGAGCACTGCCACGGCGAAGGAGTGGTGCGCGAGCCGCAGGAAGTGAGCTTCCATATCCCTGCCGGCGTGCAGGATGGCATGGTACTTACGCTCAAAGGCAAGGGCAACGCCGCAGTACATGGCGGAGTCAACGGCGACCTCCTCGTGGTGATTGAGGAGGTGGCTCATCCCGAACTTATCCGCGACGGCAATGATGTGATCTACAATCTGATGCTCGACATACCCACTGCCGCTCTCGGCGGCGAGGTAGAGGTGCCCACCATCACCGGACGCGCCCGACTGAAGATCGCCCCCGGCACTCAGCCCGGAAAGGTGCTCCGACTCCGTGGCAAGGGACTGCCCGCCTACGAGAGCCGAGAGACCGGCGACGAGCTTGTCAATGTGATGGTATATATCCCCGAGACACTCAACGACACCGAGCGTCAGGCGCTCGAAAGCCTCAAGGGACAGCCCGACATCCAGCCCACTGAGAGCGTGAAGAAGCGTATCTTCTCAAAGCTCCGCCACATCTTCGACTGATTCCACTCCACCGTACTTATAATAGCCGATCCGGGGCCACAGCGATATAATCATCCTGCGGCCCCGGATCGGCTATTATCCCAGCAGATTCAAAGCCATAGTGGAGGGAAAAGAGAACAAAGACATCGCGCTCAGGCCGTGGCGGATAAATCCACCCAAAGGCCGGAGCGCGACTCTTAGAGAAAAAAACTATACGTTTTTACTTGGCAGGGATCTCTACATCAAACACCATCATGGCGCCACCGGGAACGGCTGGATTGCCGGCATCGCCGTAGCCGAGATCCGAGGGGATGTAGAAGATATACTTGGAGCCGGGGTTCATGAGCTGGAGGCCTTCGGAGAAACCGGGCACTACCTGAGCTACATTGAAGTTGACGGGCTGACCATTTGAAGAATCAAACTGAGTGCCATCGATGAGGCGACCGGTGTAGATCACGTCGGCATTGTCGTTGGCGCCGATGAGAGCGCCTTTGCCCTGCTTCACCACCTTGTAGCCGAGGCCGGAAGGAGTTACCTTCACATCCTTGTCGGCAGCCTTGATCGAATCGAGATATGCTGCAGCCTTGGCCTTGTTTTCCTGAGCCGAACCGCTCTGCTCAGCCTGCTTGGCTGCGCGGATGCTGTCCTGACGGGCCTGGAGGCGTGCGGTGGCCTGATTGAAGAGAGCCTGAACCTCGGTGTTGAGGGTCGAAATCTCTTCCATAGAGATTGAGTCGCGCTTGAAGTAAGCGGCAAAGTTATCGTAGAAAGTCTGGGCATCGGCGTCGGCCACCTGCTGCTCACGCCAGAAGTTGAAGTTGCGCCAGGCCTGGCTGCCTGCCATGAGGCCTTCAATGTAGGCCACGTCGGCGGTGTCGGCCATCACGGCCTGCTTGAAACCGCGCAGGAATGAGTCTTTGCTGAATTTGCTCTTTACGTCGGCGGGAATGTTTTCGGTCATCTGGAGGGTCTGAGCGCCCTGCATCTTGCCGAAAGCCACGGAGAGAGAGTCGCCGAAGCTGTTGCCGGCGCTGGAGCTGCCGCTGCCTGAGCAAGCGGTGCCGCCCACGAGGGCAGCCACAGCGGCGCAGGCCAAAAGGATTTTCTTCATGATTGAAGCTAATTGTTGTGAAATATACTGATTGTGATTGAATGCTTGAATAGAGCTTATTTACCGTTGATCTTGATGAGCTCAACGTCGAAGAGAAGGGTGGCATCGGGACCGATCACGCCGCCGGCACCGTTGGGACCATAAGCGAGAGCCGAGGGGATAAACAGACGCCACTTGGCACCCTGCTTCATCATCTGGAGGGCCTCAACCCAGCCGGGAATCACCTGAGTCACGCCGAAGGTGGCGGGCTCGCCGCGCTCTACCGACGAGTCAAATACGGTGCCATCGATCAAGCGGCCGGTATAGTGGACAGTAACCTGATCGCCCGATTTGGGGCTGGGGCCGTTGCCCTCTTCGATTATCTCATACTGCAAGCCGCTGGCGGTGGTCTTCACCTCGGGGCGCTTGCCATTCTCAGCCAAGAAAGCCTCACCGGCCTGACGGTTGGCCTTGCCCACCTCTTCGGCAGCGGCGCGCTGGCGCTCCTCCATTGCTGTGAAGAACTTGCGGATCTCCTCCTTGGCTTCTTCGTAGGACATGCGGGGCTTCTCGCCCGAAAAAACTGCAGCTACGCCATCGGCGAAATCGGCTACATCGAGCTTTTCGATGCCTGAGCTGCGGAAATTGTTGCCCATGCTGAGACCGAGGGCATAGCTGATACGGTCTAATTCTTTCTGTTCCATAATAGATGTTGCGGGTAGAGGGATGCTGAGATTTGCGGTCAGCGCTCTTTAGCGGACGCAAAGTTAGCCATTATCCCCTCCCGTTGTTATAAAATTTTAATAAAATTTATTAAAGCGACGGTTTTTAAGGGCTGTCGCGGCAAGCAGTGGCGCGAATAGCAGATGGCCGGAGCCTCTGTTTCACGCGCACGCACACAATAGTCAAACATCTCCGGCGCCATTTTTGTTCGGACTTCCGGAGATGATTTACGCGATCAATACTCTTTCTCGTTGGCCAGATTCCAAAGGTTGAGATATGCTGCCTTGGTTATGTCTACGGTCTTGTCATAGTTGATGCGGTCGGCATGGTCGCCTGGCATATGATAGTCGGGATGACCGTCGGTGTGATACCATATGATCGGCACCTCACGCTTGGCAAACGAACTGTTGTCGCTACCGCCAACAGGACGATCCCAGGGGCGGTAGTCGGGCTTGAGGCCCAGGCCGTAGGTGGCTATATCGTTTTTAAGCCACTCGCCGAATGCCGGATGGGCCTCGGTGTAGAAATACACCACATGCTCCGGGTTTGACTCATTGTTATTGCGGCCTATCATGTCGAAATTCAAGTAGCCCTTGATCTTCTCTGGCTCGGGCCACGACTGCATGAAATATTCCGATCCAAGAAGGCCTTTCTCCTCACCGTCCCAGAATGCAAATAGCACTGTGCGCTCGGGCTGCACTCCCGACTCAAGGAAAGCGCGGGCTATCTGCAGACCGGCAGCCACGCCCGAGGCATTGTCGTCGGCACCGTTATAGATCTGGTCGCCATCAAGAAGCGGGTCAAAGCCGATATGGTCGAAGTGGGTGCCGAGTATCACATATTCGTCGGGGTTCTTGCCCTCGATTTTCACTATCACATTGTTGAGATCGAGCTTTTGATGAACCTGTCCCTCAAGCTCGGCTATAGAATCGGGATGCACCTGATAGCGACCTTTTTTCTGGCGCTCCTTGCGGTAGGCCGAGAATGGCTGGCGATAGGAATCGCCGTTCCAAGGTTCGAGACCGAGGCTCTTGACATATGCCTCGATATAATTGCGGGCCAGACGGCCTCCGGGATAGCCGGCCTCACGGCCCTGCATCTCATCGGCTGCCAGAAAGCCTATGTGGGCCTCAGCGGTGGCGCGGTTGATGGTGTTGAGACCCTTTTCCTTGGGCGTCTCAGCAAGGGCGGTTAAAGCCGCCATGGATAATATAGCTGCAGTGATAGCTGATTTCATTGTAGTGGTGATTGTTGTTGATGCGCTTTTCCGGCGCATGGTAAAAAAGCTGTGTTTAGGCATAGAGATTGCAGAGTCGGAAGATGAAGAATTTTGTATCGTTGACACC
>CAJTUF010000015.1 GCA_910579675.1 uncultured Muribaculaceae bacterium
CTTTTCCATTGTTCTAATTTTATTTCTGCAAAGGTACTAACTTATATCGGTAAACACAGCTTTTTTACTATGCGCCCCCAATAAGGCCGATTTAATGTTATGCATAGCGATAATGTCGTTATGCATAACATTATTTTCATGCTCTTCGATGTCTGACAAAGAGTCGCACCAATCCATCCCGGTTATTGATTGGAGCATAAAGCCAGAGACAGAGGTTTTAGACCTCGAGGATTTGGCTGATATAAAATATATCCCTTTGGAGACTAACGATTCCTGCCTGATTAAGCTGGCAACCGGACTTGCGTTGGGAAATGACAGCATCGCTATTACTGATATAACGCTGCAAAAGGTGTTTATTTTCGACTCGTCAGGAGAATGTGTGGGAATAATCGACCGCCGAGGTGAAGGTCCGGAAGAATTTCCGACAATGAGTACAACCGCCGTTGATTTCAATAGAAAAGAAGTATATGTTTATTCGATCATGAAAAATAGAATATATACTTATGACTTCAAAGGTGGTTATATCGGAAAATGTACTATTGATCGTCCGGGACAATATGAGGCCATATATAATTACAACGACTCATTGCTTATCGCTCATGATAAGACCAATCTCTCTATGGCCTTAGATATGCCTAACGACGAATTGTATAGATATATCACTATCAATAAGAAATCAGGCGAGGTCATTCCGCTGCCAATACGGATTGAACAGCCCATCGGTAATACTATCCGATGGCATAACTCTGACCACATAGATGTTGTCAAGATTGCGGGGCAGCCTATAATGTGTGATGGTAACCGGTTCGTTATAGCAGATTATTCAAGCGACACCATCTTTGAAATGAATAATGGTGTCCGTAATATCCTCGCTTGCCAGACAAATGTCGACAAATCTCGTAAAATTCCCGATCGCGTGCAAGTCGAGGCCGTTTTAGGCAATCTGGTTTTTCTTGAGTATATCAGAGTGTCTGAAGTGGACAAGACGGGCATAAAATTTGACGAGGAAGTCGGCGGTTCGTATGTCTACAATTTGGAGACAAATGAACTTAAGTCCTACACCGCGAAACGGCCTTATCTAAAGCAAGACTCTAAAACCATTCATCATCTTGGGATACAATCAAAACCATCGACTTATTGTTTCCCCATTTACATGGATCAACTGATGGATCAAGCTGAGAATGACAATTTAAGAGGGCCTATTTTAGATATCTTAAAATCTTTGAACGAGGATTCCAACCCCGTGTTAATGATCGCATCATTCAAGAACTGACGTAAACTGATGTACAAGATATTTTACCCGATTATTTTTGCGGCAGCGTTATTGGGATGCTCCGAGGCCGATCGTGAGCTAGCATTGGTATGCTTGAACTATGATTCGACATGTGATACTCTCAGGATTGACATTCGCGATCTGGTGGATTCTTTGTCGTTTTACCAGCTGCCGACCTGGGGGCTTTCGGTAGCCTCCGTTTCTGATAACTATATATGTTTCAATTCTCATAACGGCTTCGGCAACTGTTATCTGATGGATCGCAGGAATCGCAGTGATTGCAAAGAGTTGAAAATCATTGGAGACGAACACATTACTGATGCCCTCATAGATGAAGAAAGAGGACTTTTGCACATTGCTCATAGAGATGGTTTGATAGAACAATATGACTTGTCAACTGGTGTACTTGATAATACATTCTATAGCGATGTCTCTGGACCTAAATTATTCAATAACGCGGACGGCTCAATAACGGTATTTCACCTTGCAATTGGAGATTGGCGCACCCCGTTTTGTTGCGCTACCATCTCATATGATGACACCACCAAAAATGCTGTGCGGTTTTCTAAAACTCCCGGTCTGATATATTGGATGGGCGAGAACGGCTGTCCTAACGACTATCCATCTCCCTATGTATCCAGAAACGTAAAACCTGCGACTTTTAGCCTTCACGCTAAAGATACACTCTTTTCGTATGATCCCGAACGCAATATTATCACTCCTCGTTTTTACGTAACATGCAATGACTCCACGTACAGACAAAAGCGAACTGTGGAATTCCCCGGCGTGTTCTTGACATGGATATATGCCGATGGATCTTCTGATCTGATAATAACCTCGAAGCAAACCTCCCAATCTAAATTCGTCGAGATTTTGGATGCTTCGGGCAAGGGCAAGGTAACCATATGGGAATTTTGCGATGGATATTATTACAAACGCCATGATATTCCATCGGATAACGGATCTACCATTTACGGTGTTATAATCGGAAAGCTAAACGATTTTTCTTTTTGACTCAAAGCAGCAACAATGATCATCTCATAAGATACCATTAAGCGCAATCTCGCTTTTATACCTCAAATCGCATTTGAGGTGACTGATGCTTGTAACCTTAATTGCAGGTATTGTGGCTATTCCGACTTCTATTTCTGAAAGGGCAATGGATCCAACCCGCAGACTACATCTCGACTGACAACCTTTTCTTTGCTGTCAATCGGGCGTTGGGTGCACTGGGTGACACCAACCTCATCGATTTTTCTATGAGAGCCTGATATGTTCATTTATTTATCTGAAGTACTTATACTATCAGATGAAAACTCCAAACCCTGAACGAAATAATAAAATAAAAATGTGTCGGTAGCTTGTTTATTAGCTCCGACACATTTTATTTCTTAAAATCCTTAATACTATAGGATGGAACTTCTCTTATTCCATTATAGCAAATCGATTGATGCCTTGATGGTGTCGACTATGTAGCGGACGTCGTCGTCGGTGACGTAGGGACCGGCGGGGAGGCAGATGCCTACTTTGAATAGGGCTTCGCTAACGCCGTTGACGTAGGCGGGAGCGTTGCGGTAGACGGGCTGCTTGTGCATCGGCTTCCAGAGGGGACGGGCCTCGATGTTGGCCTTGTCGAGGTAGACGCGCAAGGCTTCGACATTGTCATTGGGCTGGCAGTCGGTTGTGGCCGATGACGCAGCGTGGATCACGCCCGCGGCGCCACCGACTGCACCTGTGATGATGGTCTTGTAAGCATTCTCCTGACCCTTGATTTTGAGGTCGGGGTCGAGAGTGGCAGTGCATAGCCAGAAGTTAGAGTCATATTCCGGCGCAGGATTGCAATGCATAGTTATCCCCCTGACATCTTTCAGCAATTCGCAATAAAGCTCCTGCACATGCTTGTGGTGGGCGATATGATCGTTGATGATGGTCATCTGGCCGCGGCCAATACCGGCGCAGATATTGCTCATGCGGTAGTTGTAACCGATGGCCTCATGCTGATAGTAGGGATAGGATTCGCGGGCTTGGGTGGCATACCACATGATGGTGTTCTTGTCCTCGGCGTTGTCACACACAAGTGCTCCGCCGCCGGATGTGGTGATCATCTTGTTGCCGTTGAACGACAGCACGCCATATTTGCCAAACGTGCCGAGCACCTGTCCATCGTAGCGCGAACCAAGTCCTTCGGCAGCGTCCTCGATCACAGGAATCTCATAGCGATTGGCAATCTCCATAATGCGGTCAATCTTATAAGGCATTCCATAGAGAGCCACGGGAATGATTGCCTTAGGCTTGCGACCGGTCTTGGCAATACGATCTTTAATGGCCTCCTCGAGCAGTTCCGGATCCATATTCCACGATTCCTTTTCAGAATCGACAAATACAGGCGTGGCACCGCAATAAGTGATCGGATGGCTCGATGCGCAGAACGTGAAGCTCTGCACCAACACCTCATCGCCCGGTCCTACACCGCAAGCAATCAGCGCAAGATGCACAGCAGCCGTACCGGCCGACAACGCCACCACTTTCTTGTCGAGCGGTGCTGCGCCCTCGCGATCGTTTACAAATTCCTCAAGGTCTTTTTCAAAACCATTGACATTCGGGCCAAGAGGCACAACCCAATTCTGGTCAAACGCCTCCTTGATAAAATCCTGTTCCTTGCCTGACATATGCGCCAAACAAAGCAATATCCGTTCTCTTTCCATTAATCTTGTTTATCTAAATATTCTGATTTATATGGCTCTATTGTATTTTCCAATGAAACGATTGATTCATCAAAAAAATACATAGTGTTTTTCTGTCCTAAAGAATCACCACAGACTGGACAATAGTAGTGGTCATATGTTTTGGCGGGATATTTTTCACCAACTTCAGTAATACTCACAATTGTATTACATTTTGGACAAGTTTTAGTAAACGAAGTTTTCATATGTTTCTAAATTATTTCGTCGTTATAGTGCATCTTGCGACCGAGGACGGTGCAGAATATCATCTGAATGTCCTTGATAAAGCTGTAATGATGAAGATAGTAGCGGTTTATGCGGACTTTGTCGGGATATATCACCTTGTCGTTGTACTCCTCTGCGATTACTTGTGTCGGTCGGTTGTCTCCCTCGGATTGTTTCTTTGCAACATAGTCAGAAATCATCTCATCTTCAAGGCGATACTTCAGTGTGGCGGGTCCTGTGATACCGGGACGGAGTTTCAACACTTCGCGGTCGGAGCCTTTGAGTTGATCGGCATATCCCGGTACGTCCGGACGAGGGCCAACAAACGACATATTGCCGACAAGAACATCCCAAAGCCCGGGCAACTCATCGAGCTTATAGTGACGGAGTTTAGCTCCAAGCGGAGTGATGCGATTGTCACCGGCCACACTGACAGTCGAGCCGCTATGCTTTACGGTCATTGTGCGGAATTTATGGCAGGTAAACAACTTGCCATCCTTGCCCACACGCTTCTGCTTGAAGATAACCGGTCCCCCAGGCATCTTAATACGGATAAGAACGGCAACGACAAGAAGTACAGGCCAAAGCACCAGCAGCCCAATGAGCGCCATCAGCCTGTCAAAGATGTATTTAATACCCATACTTATGATTAGAAAAGATATTTCTCATCTGAACGGTCCGAATATTCCCGTGGCAAAAGGTTCCATGTAGAGGCATGTTGCTCATACTTGATTCTTTCAGCAGATGGTGGTTTCATATAGTCACCAAATCTATCAGTAAGAAATCTCTCAAGGCCGGAGGCAACGTTCAGAGAAATAGTCTCGAAAGGTACGCGTTTAGATTCAGCAAAGTCATCATAGCGATATTTACCGTTCTTGAAAAGTGCTTTTCCAAGGAAGTTGCAGAAGTATTCCGTACGGCGGTCTCGCCATCTATAGACCTGTTTAAGCCCATAATTCAGAAGAAAACGTTTGGGCAGGACTTTCGCACATTTTACAGCGAGCCCGGCCATGCCGCCCCTCCTGTTATAAGGCTTATTGGCAAGACCTTTGACAATTAAATATTTAGCCCAAAAATATTGCCAACGTTGAGCCATGCGATTATCGGGACAAGTATGAAGGATAAAAATATCAATATATACACCATGATGAATTTTCCAACCCTTGATTATTTCTTCCTCATAATATGAGTTGTTTAACCTCACCTTTGCGGTAATCACTCGGCCATTTGCGGCACCAAGTTCCTGAAGAGAGTAATGCTCTTTATCGCCATATTTATTAAACACCTCTCTAAACGACTCATATTCAGCTGGTGTCATGAATATGTCGAGGTCATCGTCCCAGGGAATAAATCCACCATGCCGTTTTGCTCCAAGTGCAGAACCGCCCATCAGGCGGTAGTTTATATCGTGCTCTACACAAAGCTTGTCTACATAAGCGGCAATATTCAGGATTACATTCTGAAGCTCCTTGAGTTCATAAGAATCTTCAGTGTCCTTTCGCATTAATTCATTCATACTTCATTCTTTTATCCATCAGCTTCCGGACAATCCGGCGCAAGAACCCGGGCATCCCATAATATAGATCGAAAATCCACTGACGTTTGGATTTTAAGTGCCTGTTCACTACCTCATCGAAGGATTCAGATTCAAGAGCTTTAAAAAGAAGCTCTCTCTCAGGTTTCAGTCGAGTTGGAGACTTCAGACATCCATTATTCTCAATCGCTACTTCAATCGGAAAATCTTCGTGCCATATAAGACCTTTTTTTTCAAGCGTAACGAAGAATTTTTTACCTTTTTCAGTATTTACTATCACCTGCGAAATGCCGGTTTTAGCATCTAAAGATGGATTGTATTTTTCAATACCCCAGAAATCGCCCAATGTGATATCTGCACTCCTTTCCGGCCGAGCCCATTTGCAGCGGTAGCACGAGGGTCTGAGAGTGATATATTTTTGAAATCCGAAATAGAATGGATTCTGATAATGCAACCCGTTCACGGTTTTCAGTTTTCCGTTCTTCAAGCACTCATAAGAAAATGCCTGAGGGTGCAGAGCGTTCTTATACTTAGACCTGAACGAGAAAGACCGCACGCGGCAAGAATATTTTGACTCAATCCAGGCTATAGTTTTGTCGAATAGGTTCTGAGAGGGAACGCCATGGCAAACGACTTCCACTGTTATCAGATTATCATTCTTAGTGCCAACGGCGTTGCGGATGGCATTACATTGGCAGGGTGTTCCGGCGAATAGAGTGATTCTGCCACTGCGGACATCTTTCAAAACTTCCACGAAGCTACCGGACGTGTTGCTTTGGAGATACTTCGATTTCATAAGCGGCACTAACTCGTCGACGTTTGTAGCGCAGCGATGAACCAGCTTGAGGTTATCGTCGAACGCAGCGCCATAGACATGCCCCCCTGCCGAAAGTACCTCCTGAGCCAAGAGGCCGAAAACACCACCCGAAGAGCCTGCTTTTCGGGCTTCCTCAGAATTGGCATACGCAGCAGATGCCATGTCGGCTTTCTCATAGAACGAAGGATTAATTTCGGGACATGTACGCTGGCATTTGCTGCATGATATACAGATAGACTCGTCGACAGAAGGATAGAAGAAACCTTCCTTATCCTCCTTGAACGAAATACAATTCACCGGACACACATCCCAGCAAGTTCTGCAACCGCAGCAGTCCTCGCGCGCCAAGACGGAGATGTTCTTGCTATTTTCCATTTTTCTCACGAAGCATAGTCGAGCTTATCCCCGCCGTAGGAGTAAGATATATTATCTCAACACCAACTTCCGCAAACTTAGCCTCATAGCTGTTGTATAACTCCGTCCCTTTCCATTCGCTGCCATGAAACATCGCATCGAATTTGAGATGCTGCCAAGCCTCGAATTTATCCATGGATTCCTGGGGCACGACCTCATCCACATAGCGGCACGCACCCACGATAGCAAGTCGGTGTTCAAAGGGAATCACGGGCTTATGATGTTTGTAGGACTCTACGACTTCATCGGTGCTGACACCGACAATAAGACGGTCGCACTGTTCTTTGGCCCGGCGGATTATGTTGAGATGCCCGATGTGGAACATATCGAAAACACCGGTTGTATACCCGATTTTATATTTTTTCATTTCCTAAAAAGTTTTTGAAATATGAACCCACGTAACTTATTCGGCATCGCCACCTGAATGGCAAAGCGGCCAAGAACGTTAAAACAGTATCTGGGAAGAGAGATAACTCCATGCTTGAGCATATAGCCCTGCAACCCCGCCTCGCTCTTGAAATACTTCCATCCCCCACGCCGACGGTACATCTCATCTCCGACACGGACATTTACCAAGTTATCCGGGAGATTTTTGAATGTGTACCCGGCTTTTGCCAAGCGAATCCACAGATAGTAATCCTCTTCGCAGAACCATTCCTGATAGCCTCCGACTGCTTGTACGTAATCCTTGCGGAACATTACCGTTACAAGATTCATGGGACAACGGCCCTTAAGATACTTCTTGATGTCGGCATCGGCAATAGGGACAATCCGTGTACCGACAATATTGTCTTGCGAGCCTATAAATTCATTAATTTGACCACCGATAACAGCAATATGCGGATTCTCTTCATAGGCCTTTATCTGCTTTTCAAAACGATCTGGAACGGAGATGTCGTCGGCGTCCATTATTGCCACTAAATTATTTGACGCAGCCATAAGCCCCGCTTGCCTCGCGCCGGCATGTCCAAGATTTTCGGGCAGCCGTACTACTTTGAAAAGTCTATCCTTTTCAAGAGAAGAAACATAATCATCAAGGTCGCCATGAATAGGACCATCAACAACAATAATTACTTCAGAAGGTTTTTTCGATTGATATTTAGTTACACTTTCAACAGCCAATCTGAAGAGCTCCGTGCTATCACGATGATAGACACATATCGCTACTGAAAAATCACACATATGAACTTATTCAGTCTAAAGGGTTATAATCCAATATCCATCTATCGTTTCTCAAAAAAACCGCCCAAAATATTTTTATATGCACCATACATAGATAAACTGTTGCCGTATAAATGCCTATGACTGATAACCCAATAGTGTGAATATATTAAACCAAGGATAAAGCCCATCGATCTGTGAGCAGCCCATCCGTAATTGCGTATCATATCCGAATTGTAGCCTGTGAACCACTGGCTGGGAGCCGGATTGACTGTTCCGATGTTCTCCGGCGCGAAATATAATTTCCCTCCAGCACGTCGGATATCAAGCAT
Source organism: uncultured Muribaculaceae bacterium (assembly GCA_910579675.1). GTDB lineage: Bacteria > Bacteroidota > Bacteroidia > Bacteroidales > Muribaculaceae > Paramuribaculum. The sequence continues at coordinate 8,480 of CAJTUF010000015.1, forward strand.
AAATTTATTTTCTTCACCACCGCCATTGCCTGTTCCACTACCCATTTTCTCATCGAATGTGATTGCAAAATCTGAGATGTGCCGCTTTTTGAATGTTATCTCGACCGATGTGGTTTTCAGTATACGGCTGAATGATAGATGCATATCAGCCTTGGGATAAACTTTCCCATACTTCTTGTCTGGTCTGTTCATAGAAAAAGCAATCAGAGACGCATCCGGGTGCCGTTCATATGCACACAATACTTTTGTTTCTATATCATCAGCAAAGGTTTCGTCATCATCGCATATTTTGCAGATTGAATCTTCCGGCGCATAAGATACCGCCATATTTCTACTTCGGGAGAGTCCCCGTTGAGTAGTAGAAACAAAAATGCAATGTTTGGTCTGGCCATATTTATTCACAAAGTCAAACTCTTCCACGCTGTCGGTGTCGCATTGGTTCACTACTACGACGTCTGATTGGACATTGCTTTTAGTGAGAATGGACTTGTCATGCTGGTGCATGCAGGATATCAGCAATATAAAATTCATTTTGCGATGAATGGATTTAGTAACAATGACCGAAATCTCATAAAGAGATATGAGATAGCGATTGAGATTGGGATTGAGAGAGTCAGGAAAACAGTGAGAGACATAATCTCGGATTCAACTATCAGTACCTTGAAATGAACGAGGTATAAATCGAATGTGATGGCTGATAGGAGCACCGGAACTTTCCATCTTATTGGTTTGCATGAAATAGCAATTACCAAGAATAGAACCATCAGATAGTCAAAAAAACAATGGGCGAAACCTGTCAGAGGATGATTAGTGATAAAGGCTGATGCACTTACTGCGAATCCGGAAATCACCGTCATTAGGCCGAACTTCAAGATTGCGTGCCTGTCTGATTTAATCAAGGAGGTCATTGCTCCAATTGCAAACATCGGAACTGAATGCTTCTGAATACCACCCCCTAAAATGGTATCATTCATGGCATAACAGATACTTAACCCCAAGAATATCATAAAAGTGTTTTTCACTCCTAAACGAAGTGCCACTACAGAACAAACAAAGAAAGCTATATATAGAAAAATCAGAACGCGAATATACCACATCACAGGATCAGAGAAATTCCACAGTATTTCATATAGTGCTGTACGCCAGTGGAATACCCCCCCCCATTTCTGATGTTCTGCGACGCTTGGAAGAGCGTATAGCAAGCTTAACCAAAGGCAAGAAACAAGCACAACCGGTAGATAGATTTTCATTAACCTTCGTCGGACAAATGACTTCAGGTCAAGATGTGCTTTCTGTTCGCTCTCCATTAGCCCGAAGCCAGAAAGGAAAAAGAATACAGCAACTCCAATATACCCATTCTGACTTGCAATAGCATAGAAGGCCACGTGGTCTGACCCATATTTTGCGCCAAGCGCGGTAGATGCCATGTGAGCGGTTATCACAAGTAGCGCGGCAACTATCTTGAGAAGATCGCAAGTTTGGCGTGGTAGAGAAATGGAAGCTGCGAAGGTCATCTAAAAGCGTTGATAACGTTTTGGCGGAATCTTTCGGCATTTTTGATTCCGTTGTGATTATTAGTGGCGGTTTCATGAGCGCGGGCGCTCACTGCTGCTATACCGTGACTGTCCAGAATCTCTATTAATATCGCTTTCAACTCAACTGGTGTTGATACTTGCCATCCGGCCCCCGTCTCCCTAACATATTGCGAACATGCAAGATGTGACGGAGCATAGAGCACAAATGGCGTCCCAGAGCAAATGGAGTCGGCTATCTTTGTTGAAAACGCATAGCGTAATTCCTTACACAGGACCGAATCATTTTTCTCAACATGAAACAAGATATCTGACTCATAGATTATTTCCTTAACGCGGTCATAGCTCACAAATCCTTTGTATTCTACTCCCGGTGCATTATTGAGAAGATTTATACTCTCAGGCTTTGCATTGCCATAAACGTCAATGTGCAAGTCTGGAGATATGGACTGGAGTACTTGCCCTACTTCTACGAGAGCCTCAGGGCGCTTTATACCGAGATTGCCGAGATAAGAAATCCGAGGAGTTTTAGATATAGAGCTTTTGAAATGGAATTCCAAAGAAGAAGCAGTGTAAATGGTGTCGGCGTGATGCTCAAAATAACTTTGATAGTCGTTTTTTAGTTTATCGTTTGCATATATGGCAAAAGCGGTGGTTTTTATTGTCTTTTTGAACTCGCGATAATACTGCTTCTTGAAAATGGGGAAGAACAACAAATCGCTCCAATGGTGAGTCAAAAAGTTGTGATCAAAAAATATATATCCCTCAGTGTTAAACATAAGCAAAGGGATATTGCGCCGACACGCAATTTTTCTTGCTAGACGCAGCATAAAGGCGGAGTCGCCCGATTGCACCATCACTGCCTCCGGAGCAAAATCGTCAATCCATTGCTTGAATCGCTTGCCATTCCACCTTCCTAAATTCCAAACAGCATTGCGCGCCAACATTTTCATTGCCGTTTTGCCCGATTTGCCGTAGCTCGATTGTTGTATAGTGCTTACAGAAGATTTGACGTTGATGCCAGTAACGCACGTTTCTCCTCTAAGTATAGATTTCAGCGCTTCAGAATCGCGCACTTGATAATAATTTTCGCATACATCAAAATCCGGATCAATACACATAATTGCGAACTGGGCTAATCGCTCTTTTGGCCAGCCCTGTAGGAGAGAGCCGAGCGTTCGCCCATTAGAATTTGATTTTGACAAACTATTGTTGCTAAGAACCAGCAACCTAGGATATTCTTTCATGTAAGTATCTTTTACTGTTCCCAAAAGAATTTGTAAGGGACAACGCCCATGGCGCCTTCTCCGGTTGTAAAGAAGAAGAAAAACACCATAAAGGCGGCGACTCCTAATTTTAAAAATAGCTTATTTTTTATTGAGGTTTCCCCATAAATGGTTTCTGGTAGCGCGAGACAGAAATATAGGTAAAAGTAATAACCTAAACGGGTTGCCGAGCTTGAAATAAGTCCAAGACTCTGAGATATTACCCCAAGCATAATAATTGACCTGAACAAGTTGTTTTCTTTGCTCATATTCATAAAGGTGAATAAAAACAGTAGAAGCAACATAATCAGCAGCATATATGCGCCGCCGTCATCATCATTTAAATATCCTGAGTAGAGTCCGCCTCCAAAAAGAAGATTAACTACGTATGTTGCTAAAGATTTTAAGGATATAATGGCTATTATAGCCAAAATCGAGATTAAGATATACTTTCTTGGTGTAAGGTTGAAATAATTGCATATTGGATAGGCTATTAGGAAAAGGATTGAAGATGTGTGAATGGTTGAAGCCAAAAACACTAACACAACAAACGGAATAATTTTTTTCTTTTCTACAAAGATAAAGCCGAGCGCTGTGATGCCAATTGCAATAGCCTGTCTTAATCCACTGAAATCAAAGAGATAAATTATCAGGCTTGCAAAAATTATAAAAGAGAGGGATGGCGTGCGTGAATATTTATAAATTATGTAAGCAATCGGCGCTATTGCTATAAAAGCGGTTATGGCCAAAAAAACATTTGGATTTGTAGATACGAAATGGCTAATCAGTTCGTTGTAGATTTGATAGCCAAATTCCATATTAGTTGCTCTATATATTTCACCAATTTGCATTGACCCCGATAAACCAAAGAAGGGAATATAGGCTTTAAGGTCAGTGCCCGTAGAAGTTGAGCGCAACGCTTGAATCAACCAAAGCACGAGAAAGGAGCCGACGCACGAAAACTTGCGACCAGCAGATTCTCTCATATTAGCTGAAATCCCCCAGATCACGAATAGGAGCACATACATCCAACCGAAAATTTCCATGACGATTATTTCAATAGTTGATTGTAAACTTTCAAGTATCCATTAGTCATTACATCTTTGGAGAATTTATCTCTTGCTATATTGGATAGCAACTGCTTATTGATTTTGGAGTCAATAAATTTTCTGACAGAACTTTCAAATTGCTTAAGATTACCAGATTCTACAAAGTCAGAGTATTCATTTATGGCAATTGATTCGGGGCCACCGGCTTTGAACCCGACAACAGGAGTACCGCAACACAGACTTTCTGCGGTAACCATTGAAAATGTTTCACGTTTGGAAGCAATAACAGTACAATCAGCGAGGGAATAAAGTTTGGCTAACTCGCTTTGGCTTTTTGTTCGTCCCCAAAGGACTACATTCTCAGGCATTGTTTCGACGATTTTATTGTGAGTGGCCACTACTAAAAACTGCGTATCAGGCATTTCCCGAGCCAACTCCATAATTTTATCGCCACCTTTGAAATTGTCAGGCGAGTTATCAAACGAAGCGCTAACAAAAAGCACAAGCTTTTTCGACTTATCAAATTTTGCTACAATTGTCCTGTCAATTTCGTGTAGATGAAAAATAGAAGTGTCCAGGCCGTTCAGAACCACTTCATGACGAAATCTGCCCATAAACGGGGATTTCGCAGCACGAGCAGATAACCATGGAGATACGGATGTTATAATTATATTATCGGATTGGAACTTGCTGAATGATTTCCTCATTTGCCGCCAAGAAAAGGCAGTGTGGTCAAACATGGAATGCGTTTCTTTTCGATAAATAGGGCACTCACCGCAACCGGTCAACCATTTTGTACAGTCTAAAGAATGTCCGCACGTTCCAGTGAAGAAATACTCGGCATGGTTGGTAACCACTGTTTTTATTTTATTTCTGCTCAAAAAATCAAGAATACGGAATACATCAACTATAAATCCGTTAGGACATTGAAGATGGACAATATCAGGATTCTCCCGGTTAATTAATTTAATAAGTTTTGGTGTAGAAAGAATTCCAAAACAACCATGGTTTACCCCGGTAATTCGACTAACTGCTGCGTTGATTTTTCTTTCAGTCTCACTACAAATGCGTACATAGTCTTGCTTGTCAACCGTTTCGTTAGCGCCGTAGGCGATAACGCATTCATGGCCTTTCGCTTCGAGGGCGTTCTTGATGTCAGTGACTATTTTGCCCGTGCTGCCGGATGCTGCATTTACATTGACTTGAAGTACTTTCATAGAACCTAATAATTTCGCCAGACCATTTTGTTGACTACGCCGGTGTAGCTCTGGATGAGCTTGACGATCTTGGTGGAGACGCATTCGTCGACGTAGTTGGGCACGGGAAGGCCGAGGTGGCCGTTGCGGTTCATCTCGACAGCTACGTCGACGGCCTGAAGGAGCGATGCTTCGTCGATTCCGGCGAGGATGAAGTCGCCTTTGTCGAGGGCTTCGGGACGCTCGGTGGAGGTGCGGATGCCGACGGCGGCGATGGGTTTGCCAATCGACAGGAAGAAACTCGATTCCTCGGGAAGAGTGCCGGAGTCGCTGACCACGGCAAATGAGTTCATCTGCAGGTTGTTGTAGTCATGGAAGCCGAGAGGCTCGTGAGCTATTACGCGGCTGTCGAGTTTGAATCCGCTCTGTTCAAGGCGTTTGCGCGAGCGCGGATGGCAGCTGTAGAGGATGGGCATGTCGTACTTCTCGGCCATGGCGTTGATGGCGTTGAAGAGCGACAGGAAGTTCTTCTCGGTGTCGATATTCTCCTCGCGGTGAGCCGACAGAAGTATGTAGCGGCCTTTTTCCAAACCAAGGCGGCTGAGAATGTCGGAAGCCTCAATGTCGGACAGGTTGTTGTGAAGCACTTCTGCCATGGGCGAACCGCTGACGTAGGTGCGATGCGGAGCCACGCCCGATGCGTTGAGATAGCGACGGGCATGTTCGCTGTAACAGATGTTTACATCGGAGATGATGTCGACTATACGGCGGTTGGTTTCCTCGGGCAGACATTCATCGAAGCAACGGTTTCCGGCTTCCATGTGAAAGATGGGGATGTGCAGACGCTTGGCGCCAATCACGCTCAGGCAGGAGTTGGTGTCGCCGAGTACAAGAACAGCGTCGGGCTTTGTTTCGACCATCAGCTGATACGAAGCTGCGATGATGTTGCCCATGGTTTCGCCGAGATCCTTGCCTACAGCGTCCATATATACCTCGGGGTCGGCAAGTTTGAGGTCCTTGAAGAACACACCGTTTAGGTTGTAGTCGTAGTTTTGGCCAGTGTGGGCGAGAATTACGTCAAAGTATTCGCGGCAACGGTTGATGACGGCCGCAAGTCGTATGATTTCGGGACGTGTGCCGACAATGATCAGCAGTTTCAGCTTTCCGTTATTTTTAAATTCAGCCATTTACTTTTTCAAAGAATGTGTCGGGATGCGATGGGTCGAAGCACTCGTTGCAGTACATAACCGTCACGAGATCTTCGGTGTCCGACAGATTGATGATGTTGTGGGTATAACCGGGAAGCATGTGCACGGCCTCGATTTTGTCGCCGCTTACCTCGAACTCGATGATTTCATCTGTGCCGAGCTTACGCTGCTGGATCTTGCCATGGCCGGCAACTACGATGAAGAACTCCCACTTGGTGTTGTGCCAGTGTTCGCCCTTGGTGATGCCCGGTTTGGAGATGTTGATGCTCACCTGACCGACGTTGGCACTCTTGACCAGCTCGGTGAACGAGCCGCGAGGGTCAACGTTCATTTTCAGCGGGAACGATGCTTTCTCTTTCGGCAGATAGCTCAGATAGGTCGAGTAGAGAGCCTTGGCAAAAGAGCCTTCGGGAATCTCGGGGATAACGAGTGTCTGTGGCTGAGACTTGAACTGTTCAAGCAGTTCCACAATCTGGTCGAGTGTAACTTTATGAGTATGCGGTGCTGCGCAGTATCGGCCATCTGCCGTCAGCACTGTATCAACGCCATCGAACTCACAATGGTGCTCCTTGCCTTGCAGGGCGGCGATCATTTCGTCAACAAGATCATCGATATAGAGCAATTCCAGTTCAATCGACGGGTCGTTGACCTGAATCGGCAGGTCGTTTGCTATGTTGTTGCAGAATGTTGCGACAGCCGAATTATAGTTCGGACGACACCATTTGCCGAAAAGATTCGGGAAGCGGTAGACCAACACCTTTGCTCCGGTCTCCTTGGCATAATCGAAGAAAAGTTCCTCACCCGCTTTCTTGCTCTCGCCATAAGGGTGTCCTGCATAGCGACCGATGAGCGTGGCCTGAATAGAGCTTGAGAGCATCACCGGGCAACGGTTGCCGTGCTTTTTGAGCGTATCAAGAAGCTGCGAAGCAAAGCCGAAGTTACCTTTTTTGAAATCTTCCGGATTCTCCGGACGATTCACTCCGGCGAGGTTGAACACGAAGTCCGCCTCTGCGCAGTATCGGTCAAGATCCTCCGGAGTGGAATCGATGTCGTATTCCATGACCTCATCTATAGTGAGTTCGGGGAAACGACGATCCTTGCCGTCCTTTATAGCGTTAAGTTGGGCGCAAAGGTTCTTGCCAACAAACCCCTTGGCGCCTGTTGCTAATATTTTCATGCGTTAAGAATATCTTCTGGTGAAGTAGGCTCGTAAGAGCCGTCTTTGGCCTCGATAATCACAGTTCCCGGCTCAAGTGACACGATCTTGTGCCAACGACCGACCTCAATATTTACGCCGCAGCAGTCTGAGCTGGGACGCATAACAACCCGCTCAGTCTCATTGCCATTGCCATCATAGAATATCTCCTCCGCGGCTCCGCGGAGAACAATGCAAGTTTCGGTGCTTGTGCGGTGTCGATGGATAGGGAGCTCCGTTCCCGGCTCAATGGCATTGAGCATCCGCTGTGAATTATCCTGCGGAGTGGTTCGCATATCGCGGGCCATACGGAGTCGAGGCGACTTGACAGCCTCAGCACTTACGCTGTCGAATAGAGCCTTGTCAATTTTCATTACTGCACGAAATTTCCTTCGCCGCTGAGCTCTTTCTGAATATATTCGAGCGAGGCGATTTTCTCTTTTGTTTCCTCTACGTTGAGCTGACGGGTGTTGTTGGAGTTGAACTCAGTCAACACATTGCGATCTTCATCGCCTTCCTTGAAGAATTTGTCGTAGTTCAACCCGCGGTTGTCGGCGGGCACGCGGTAGAAGTTACCCATATCCTCCGCCTTGGCGCATTCCTCGTTGGTGAGCAGGGTTTCATACATCTTTTCGCCGTGGCGGATGCCAATCACCTTGATGTCTTCTTTCTTGCCGCCAAACAGTTCGCAAACAGCCTCGGCCTGAGTGCCGATGGTGCATGCAGGTGCTTTCTGTACAAGAATATCACCATTCTGACCATGCTCGAATGCGAAGAGCACAAGATCAACAGCCTCATCGAGGCTCATTATGAAGCGTGTCATCGACGGTTCAGTCAGTGTGATGGGATTACCCGAACGAATCTGTTCAATCCAAAGAGGAATAACCGAGCCACGCGAACACATCACATTGCCGTAGCGGGTGCAGCAAATCTTGGTATTACCCGAATAACGGCTCTTGGCCACTGCGACTTTCTCTTCGATAGCCTTGGTGATACCCATAGCGTTGATGGGGTAGGCTGCCTTATCAGTAGAAAGGCAAATCACCGAACCAACGCCGGCCTCAATAGCTGCCGTGAGGACATTATCAGTACCAATCACATTGGTCTTGACAGCCTCCATCGGGAAGAACTCACACGAGGGAACCTGTTTCAGCGCAGCGGCGTGGAAAATATATTCGACACCGGGCATAGCGTTCTTACAAGACTGCAAGTTGCGAACATCTCCAATGTAGAACTTAATTTTGTGAGCCACTTCAGGATAACGCACCTGATACTCATGGCGCATATCATCCTGCTTCTTCTCATCGCGGCTGAAAATACGGATTTCCTTAATGTCCGTGTTGAGGAAACGCCTCAATACGGCATTGCCGAAACTTCCTGTTCCTCCTGTTATCAGAAGGACCTTGTCTTTGAAGATTGACATAGATAGTTAGATGTAATGATTTATTGTCTATATTTTTTTACTTTCGCTGGGCTACCCGTAGCAATGGCATTTTCTGGTATTTCAGAATTAACCACTGAATTAGCGCCAATTACAGCATGATCTCTGATGATTGCTCCTTTAAGGATAGAAGATTGTGCACCAATCCAAACATCGTTGCCAATTACGATGCCGTTTTGGGCTGCTTCACTTTGTTGCAATCTAATCAGTTGATTTTTTTTGGTCCCGTGATTAGAATCAATTAAATAGCACTGACCGGCAATTACTGTATTATTACCAATATGTATGCCGTTCGTTGAATGAATTATTGTTCCTATACCAATATCAACATTGTCGCCGATAAAAATTTCATTGCCCCACAAATACACCCCGGGATATAGAGTAACATTCTTGCCCATATGTATTTTTTTTGCTCTTAAGTAGACTTTACCCAAGACCAATGGGGGGGGTAAATACCAGCGCCACAACATCTTAACCGCCTCAATTCCCTAAGTGCCGATTCTTTTATCCGATAACAGAAATATACTGCTTTGGCAATTAGTTTGTTCATCTACTTAAAATCTTTAAATCACGGTTTACACAAATGGGTTGAATCAAACAGTATGGCAACAAGGCTATACAAGTGGCTACTACCACAAAAAGCCAAGAGGTGAATGTCTTATATAGGAGAACTATGGCAGTAATTTTCAATACAACAGCTACGATGTAGCAGATCAGTTGAACTCTCAATCTGCCCATTCCGGCAACCAATGTAGATTGGATTGATATCCAAATAAAAATTGTGCTGTAAATTGAAAAGCAAATTCCTGTAAAGTAATCAAATGTTATATGTTCTTTGCCAAGCCATATTGAAAAGAACGATGGCATTAACAATAGGAATAGAACTTGAAACATAATCAAACATATAAAAGCCATATATAAGATTCGCTGTAATTTCTTAATCCATGCATATCTTTGTTCAGAGTAAGCCTTGGTAATTGCTGACCATAGAGGTGTGAGCGCGAGCATGAATAACATACTCATAAAAGAAAACGGCTTATAATAAATCTGATAATCAACTGCATATGAGGGATCGTAAAATTTTGTTATGAACCAACTGTCAGTGACGGAAATTATCATATACAGGATTTGAAGAATCAAGAACACTACACCGAGCGACAACACTTTATTTGCCGATGAACGCTCGAAATGTTTATAATCCGGCCTAATGTTTTTCATTTTTTGACCTCCAAAAACCACAATAGTGGCCAGCAGTAGCGGCACATTGCAGCAAAGGGCATAGGCATAGGTCATATTTAGCAATGCCTGTTCAGGAGCTAAAGATTTGGGGGCTATAAAAAGATATAATAATACAAACAGTTGACTTAAAAAACTGATTAGATTTGTAATTGCCGAGCGTTGTATGGAATATATAACTGAAGATATAATTCTCAAGAAGAACGACAATAAAACGCCCAATATACATACAATGACACAGTGACTTAGCATATCAGGACTAATAACATTGGTTGAGATATTGAGAAAAACATTCCAATCAATGCATACAGCCAGACCGCAGCAAATTATTGATATTATTATTGTCCACAAACCCAGCATAATATATGCAGAAGAAACGAGTTTCCTGGCAGAGATGAAATCATTGGCAGCCAAGGCTTTAGTTAGATGGTTCCGTAGTCCATTACCGATGCCCATATCAAAGACTAAAATCCAATTAAGCACTGACAACATTGTAAACCAAACTCCGAGAACCATCTGGTTATTAAAATATTGGATGAACAAAGGCATCGAAATCAGGCTGCACAATATACCTAATCCCTTTATCACGTAACTACCAAGGATGTTTGCAAGTAGATTTTGGTTAGTCCTTGATTTTAAATTCAATGATAACTTCATTACAAAAATCTTTTCATCAAAGAATCAATATCATTTACGAAATTTTGATGTAAGGTAAATATGATATCTTTATTATTGTGGCCATTGTTCTTTACCTGCGTTATTGCTTTCGCAATTTCTTCGGGAGTTTGATGCTGATAATAATATAGGTATTTTCCTACTGCACTATTTCTAACAGCTGGAATATCTACGGTAACCACGTCCAAACCGTTTGACATATAAGAAAGAATTTTAGACGGAAATGAAGTGGCGTTGAATTGAGCATTGGGATTTTGAGTGCTCAAACCGATATGGCAGCTTTGAATAAGGGAAATATACGTTTTTCCTGTCAGTGTCCCGTGATATACAGCCTTGCCCGGAGTTACTTTGTTTACCTTATCAACGGCTGCTTTCACATCTGCAATCTCTTTAGGTGAGCCGAATCCGCAAATATGGAAAACGTAGTTATCAGGAATAAATGCTGCTGCTGCTGCTGCTGCTGCTGCACCACCTTTACGAGGGTCAAATGTGCCTGCATAAACAACATGGGTTTTACCATCGTTGAACTTGTCGGTTATTTCTTGCTCAACATGATACGTCCCTAATATGATTGTATATGGTTTCTTGCCTGAATTTATTTTGTCATTGAGTAATTTCGTCGGAAATATATAACCATCGGCCTGAGCAAAAGTTTCTAATTCTGTTTTCCGCTCAGCCTCAGTCATATCCACCACATCCTGATATACTTCTTCAAGTTCCAATATAAGTTTGAATTTCTTTACTTTTTTAGCCAAAAGTAAAAGATTACGGAATCCTGTAGAATGATAAACTATTATTGGTTCATCTTTCTTGGTGTTTAAAAGCAGATATTTTAAGAAGCAGATTGATGTGAGCCAGCGGCGCACTCCTCGTATAACAACATTTGGACCTCCAAAAGTTGGGAAAAAACGGGCTTTGAGTAAATCTGATTTCCAGATTACTTCTCCTTTTGCAAAAAAGAACCTATCATTAACCCCAACGGCAGTGGAAACAATCTCAACCGGGTAACCGGCATCATTTAAAGCTTCGGCAATCGACTCCATTTTATTGGTGCATGCCAAAAAATAGTTTCTTGAAACTTTAGAGTCTTGAAAATCAAAGAATCCTATATACTTAATCGGACGCATGTTCTTAGGTTGGTTCAATAATTCTTGATATACAGATATGTAATCACTTACCAATCGTTCTTTGTCAAAAGTTTTCTTGGCAAACTATCGGCAATTCTCTCGCAAATCGGGGGCTTGTATTATGTCCGTAATTGCATTCTTCGCTCCTGTTATATATCCCATCTGTATTACATGACCGCAGCCCGGTCCTATAAGCTCAGGTGTAGCAGTTGCATCATAGGCCACTACCAAAGTAGAGTAGACCAATGCTTCGGCCGTGACTTTGCCAAAAGTAGGTATATCATCTATATTCGTCAGTTTGGAAAATAGCGGCATAAGAGATTCTTCAAATTCGTCGAATTTACCGTTGAAGAGCAGTACCGACTGTGCGAATCCGATGTCGGCCCAAAGTGTTTCAGCATCGAGGTTGTCAAGTTCAACCTCGGAAAGTGTGCAAGTCTTATCCCTCGGGACTTTACGAATGACTGCTCTTTACTACCGAGGTAGGCGAATAGGTCATCATCTGTCATGCAATGGAGCCGTGCGGTATAACCATAGGATTAAGCAACGACTTCGTATTTGCCGATGAGGGTGTCGATTTGGGTATAGATTTCGGCGGAGATGGGGCGGAGTAGGCGTTCGGGGAGGGAGAGGCCGACTATGATTTGTGTTTTGGCGGAGGCGGTGAGGCGGGGGCGGATTGTCGGGTCGCTGTTCCAGTAGGCGGCGAGGGTGAGGAGTTTGCCGAGTTCAGCGATATTGCCTGCAGAGAGAGCAGCGTCGAACATGTCGAAGTAGCCGTTGAGGAGTGCTTCGCGCTCTTCTGGGGTTATGAAGTCGGAGATGAGGGTAGTCAGCTCGAAAGATGAGGTGGCTTGCGGTAGAAGGTCCGCTACTATTTGAGATTCGTTTTCTGAGTTGATGTTTGGAAGCCAATCCAAACGTAGTTTTTGGGCATAGAGAACTGCCATCGCGTGAGTCAAAATTGCGGAATTTTCCTGCCCCTAAGTCTGCGGCTTATCTCACATCGAAGTTCCGCAATCTTGCAATCGAAAATTGTATTAACTTTATGAAACCATTTGCCGCTTACCACGGAAGCCGGAACCTCAGGCAATTCAAGGCGTAGGCATATTCAGCCATATATTCCGAGCGAATGCCTGCAATATCCAATATTTACAAAGTATGCAGCGACGGATACTTCATACAAATTGCACGAAGTCGGGATTTACTTCGACCGCGGCGGTCAAGAAACCTTCAATTTTCACCAACAAGCGTTTCTTTCTTGTGCCGCGCATTTTCAATAATACGCCTGAGTATCCGTTAAGAGGGCCTCCATTGACAATTATTTCCTTTCCGATTTTATCGGGAGTAAGCTCCTCCGGAGTAAAATAGATTGGAGAGGGGTCATTGTTTACGGCATTGATAAATCGTTCCATCTCAGCATCTGGAACTGTCATGAAATAGTTCTTACCGGCGCCGCGTCTGAACTGGAATTGGAGAGCGTTTTCTTTCTCAATTATAGGGTCCAAAGCCTCTTTGGTGTCGTATGCAAATAAAAGGCTTTGTATTACAGGGACGTACTCGCGTATTCTCTTACCAAGCCGGGTAGAAATGACCCAATGCATAGGCGTAAAAGTCCGTATGCCAAATTCGGGCAGGAGCTTGTAGCCGGGTTTCTTCGCATTGCGCTTCTTGAAGTCACGAAGAACATACCATTGTTTGGGCTGATCCATGTTGAGTGAATTGCCTGCCATTTGCAAAGCTATTATTGGGTCGACTTTTACATTTTAGACAATCCTTCCACGCTTGCAGACTACTGTATAATGCTATTAGTCTGCAAGTTACAAATGCCTCCCGAAAAAGTTCGAGTTAATTTGGCTATGTCCATCCGGCGCAAAGTCCAAGATGCGGTTCGCGTAATAACCATACGTCTTCTGTATATTTCTCTTCGTTAGAGAAATACACCGATTTGTTTTAGACTGCAAAGTTAACTAAAAAGCACGATATTTCAAAGTGTTGTAAATTATAATTTTCGTCATTACATTTTAAATCTTCGGTTGTATCAGTCAGTTGTAAAACATCTGTTTTGCAGATAGTCGAGCTTTTTATATGCCCTATTCCTTCACAAATAACTGACAACGGAACATTATTTTACTACGTGCCGCCATGCGCCCTCATCGATCCAGATGTACAAAATATTAAGCCCCGGAGAGCTGATGCTCATCCGGGACTAATCTGGTGGGGTGAATAGTGGGGTTCGAACCCACGACCTTCGGAACCACAATCCGACATTCTAACCAGCTGAACTATATTCACCATGTAGACTTGTCAGTCGGTGTCGCGGCAAGGGGTCTTGCTTTAACGACTGCAAAGGTACGACACTTTTCTGAACTGTGCAAATATTTCGGTCAAAAAAAGTGACTCAACCACCTACTTTAGCTCCATTTCAATCCATCGGGGATCCATCAATGGTTCTTTTCACATACTTATGGCTTTTTTATCTGATCCCAGTAGTCGGGATCTACACCTACAAAGTCACACACTATATCATGCACATCATTGACAATACTGTCGGCCGACTGAGAGCCAATAATACCTATGCCGGGGTTGACATTGCTGTAGATGATCTTGGGTTCTGATAGGCCAAGGTTTTCAAGATTGCTGTTGAGATCGCCATATTTCTTGTAGACCGACAGTAGATACAGATAATAATCGCGCGATATTGAACAGAGGGCCATACGGTCGGTGATGCGCCCTCTGGCCCATTCCTCGATAGGGATAAACGGCTCGTAGGAGCATGTGTAGGAAAAGGTGTAGGTACGCCCGTCTATATTCCGGTCGCTGAACACTATGAATGTCTTGCGGTCGGAAAACACGGCCTCAAGCGGTGTGTCGTTTTCGCTTATTATGGGATCGGTCGAAATGCCGCCACCCGGCTCGTAATAGGGTCGTCCGGTGAGCATATAATAGTTTTCCTCTCCGGCGGGATCGGTAAAGGTAATCGAATAGCGGATATCAAGACGCCTCAGATAGCTCAGGCTCGTGCCGTCGTCGACTATACCGTTGAAGTCGGTAAACTCAACCGGTGTGAAAGACCAGTGGTCGATCTTCACCTTGCGAGGCACTTTGGTATATCCTGCGGCGGTGCCATACTGCTCCGACACCACCTCTATCGCTATCTCATCACCCTCGGTGGGCACATATGGCGCTGTGAAGCTCTTTGTAGAGTCGTTGAATGTCATAAGCCCGCAGGGGCGCCCGTTGACGGTATATGCCACCGAGGCATCAGCGAGAGTCACGTCTGGCTTAGGCCATTGACTGTGGGGCCACGTGCGTGTCACCCGTGCTGTGAGCTCCCGGTCGGGGGTGGCCACTACATTCACCACCACCATTGGCTGCCCTTCGTCGTCGGGTAAAAAATCGGTATTGCACCCTGAGGCGATAGAGGCGATTACAGCCACTGCAGCAGCCTCGACAAGCATCAGCCTCCTGCTTAACTTAGAGATTTGAGTCAGAATATCCATGTGTACGATACTGAAGGGATGATGGGAATCAATCTGAATTTTTGATAAAGCGACTGGCCATACCAGCCCGACGAAGGTGAGCCGGAAGCACTGCCTCGCCCGTAGGGCTGATAAATGTTATCAGGATGAATCTTTTTTATGGCAACCACATTCATGTTACAATAGGCATTGTAGAGCGAGAAGCTCCATTTGCCATGCGCAGTCAGACGGTTAGCACTCAGATCAAGCCGGTGATAGAATGGCAGGCGGTAATTGTTGATGCCGGTCACGGCGTCGAGGGTGCCGCTGAAGTTGGGGGTGCCGGTCGATGGAAGGCCCGGCACATCAAGAAGCTCGTAGTCTTGCAGCGACACTGTAAATCGGTTGCCACTCATGCCTGTCCATGCAGCTCCTATATCCCATTTATCATTTATCTTCCACGAGAGCATAATATTGATCTTATGGCGATTGTCAAATTTCGACGGAAAGCGCTCCCCATGGTTTTTGTCCTTAAACAAACGGTCGGACCACATGAGCGAATAAGCCACATGGCCTGTGACGCGCCCGAAGCTACGGGTGAGCATAAGGTCGAGGCCGCGTGCGCGCCCTGAACCGGTACAGAGCTGAGTGGCAAGGTCAACAGTAGGAGGAAGCACATAGTAATCGTCGCGATATTCGACCAGGTTGTGCATCCACTTATAGTAGATTTCGGCCGAGACAATAAAACCCTTCGGCAGACGGCGGTACACCCCCGCCGATATCTTGTCGGCCTTGCGTGGCTTCAAGCCGCCCGACACCGGTATCCACTGGTCGGTAGGGAGGGCAAGCGAACTCTGGGCCAGCTGGACAACATATTGGCTCGAGCGTGTATAACTGAGTTTTACGCTGGTGAGGTCGTCAATCTTCAGTCGCGCCGCCACTCTCGGGTCAAGATGGCCTCGGGTGTGGGAGCCCGATGAAAACCACCCGCCATTGAGTCCGGCCTCTATCCTCAATCCTTCTGAAAGATCAAGACGGTAGCCTGCATAGGCCGAGCCCTCTGTGGCATTGACTCTACGGGTGATCGACCTGTCGGCTACCAGCGAATCAGCATCAGCGAGCACCGTGCGCTCGCTCCCCGGCTCAAAGTGGTGAATAGTGTAAGAGGCCCCGAATGTCAGTTCATGACCTGCGGCAGCCGACAATCCGAAGTCGGCCCTCAAACCCCAATCGGAGATTCGGTTGTCAAACCGATACCGGCGGCTGCGCTCTGAATCAAACATCTCTTCATCGTAGATCAGACGCTCCCGACGGTCGTTGCGCAGCATTGAACTATAGTGGGAATACGAAGCTGTCACCTCGCTCCAAAGCAGCGGACTCCACTGCATGCGCCATCCCGACGACACCACTGTATTACCCCACCGGAGGCGTGATATATCGCTCGAACGGTTCTCGCGAGGGATTCCGCTGGGTGAGTAATAGCTATGATTGTCGCCATATTTCAGGTAGTCGTCGCCATAATAAAACATCAGGTGAAGGCGGCTGCGCTCATTGAAGTTATGATTTATCTTGGCGTTGATATCCATAAAGGAGTAGCGACCTATGGTGGTATTGTTGTCGTCGGTGCGCGTCGAATTGTAGATGGCGAGCGCCGGCACACTTATGGCCTCAAACCATGAGCGCCTCACCGCAAGCGAGTAGGTGGTGGATCGGCCAAGAAGCGGACCGCTGATGCTCAGGGCCCCCGACGTGAGTCCGAGGCGAAACTGCCCGTGATGGCCCGAAGCATCGCCATCGCGGGTATTGACCGCCATGATGCTCGATAGGCGTCCATTGTAGCGGGCCGGAAAGGAACTCTTGTAGAAATCCACATTCTTTATCGCCTCGGTGTTGAATGCCGAGAAGAGGCCTCCGAAATGATTGACCTGATAGAGCGGCACATTGTCGAGCATATAAAGATTTTCGTCGTTGGAGCCGCCATGGACATACATCGACGCAAGGCCCTCGACTCCCGACATCACTCCCGGCTGCATCTGAAGAGTCTTGATCACATCCGACTCTCCAAACATAGCAGGGGTCGACAGTATGTCGCTCCGTGTGAGATTGAGGCGCCCTATATCGGCGCTGTGCATCGCTATATAATTGCGCCGGTCGGCCTCGACCGTCACCTCGCCAAGCTGTCGGCTCCCTTCCGAAAGCTCATCGAGCTTGAAATCAACCTTCATATTGCCTCCGATCTCAATTGTGTCGGTCACCGCAATGAAGCCGGGATAAGAGGCTGTGACTACCCTGCGGCCCCGCTTCACATGTAGCGAATAGTGGCCGGTGGAGTTGGAGGATGCTGCCGCTCCTTCTATCCTCACAAGTGCGCCAATAAGTGGCTCTCCGGTCGATCGCTCTGTGACATATCCGTCAACCACAGCCTGACGTGGCTCCGGCGCCACCTTCCGGCGCTTGAGCACCACGGTGTTGCCCTTGACCACCCATCCGATAGACGTGCCCTCAAACATCTGTTTCAACGCATCTTCAAGCGGCGCACCATCCACATCGACCGTCACCCTCCTGCCCCGGAGCAACGACGTGTCGTAGCTGAAATTACATCCTGCCTGCTTCATGAGCAATGCAAAAACCTCCTCAGCCGGCCTGCCGGTGGCTCGCAAGGTCACGTCGCGGCCCATTGCCGCCCATGCTCCGGCCAATGCGGTCAGGAGCAAGCTCATCACTATCCTTTTCATCGGGCTATAGCGATATTTGTGTCGAGCGACTCATTAATCAGACTTATCAGATCGGGAGCTGTGCCTTCAAAGGTAAGTGTGAGCTCCTTCGGCTCTGAAGGCACCCCTTCGAGCTTCACACCATAGGCCTTTTCTATCTCCTTGACGGCGTCGGTCAATGCCACTCCGTCAAACTCAAACTTTGCCGTGCTATCCTCCGCCTTTTTGGCCGGAGCTGGAGCCTCGTAAGGCGCCGTCACCTGAGCGTCCGGCTGCCTGTCTCTGCCGTAATAAACTATTGTCAAGGCCGAGGCCACCACCACGGCTGCGGCAGCAGCTGCTGCCGCTGTCAATCTCCGGCGCCATCTGAGTCTATAAGTGGCCGTGGTCAGATTCCATGCCTTCACGCGGTCAAACGCTCCTTTCTTATAGTGCGATGCCACAAAGCGAATGCCATCTTCCATGCTCTCTTTTTCCATGCTTGTAAGATCAGTGAATTGTGATTGTTGCTTCTATATTTAAGAGCAGGTTGCGCATATAATCCCCTACCCTGCTCAGCAAAAAAAATGATCGTATGCTATAGAAACGGCAGAAAAAAGGGCCTGACACTTCGGCGCCTGTATGGAGCAAGAGCTTCTCGGAGCCGGGTCATCGCCTTGGTTATCTGAGCCTCAACTGTCTTGACCGAGATGCCCATCTGAGCAGCTATATCGGCGTGGCTCATCCCGTCGCGTTTGACCGCCAGAAACACCTCTCTGCAGCGCGGAGGCAAAGCATCGACAGCATTCCATAGAGCCGCATCGCGCTCCGACGTGTCGATAGTATCGTCAGTCACATCGACCGTAGAAGCGTCAATCGACTGCCAAGCGACCGAGGGCACGATCTTCAGAGCTTCATTGCGCACGCTGCGGTAAAGATAGGCTTTGACATTATCGGGCGTCATGCCTCCTTGCAGACGCTCCCACACCGCCATCATGGCCTGCTGCACTGCGTCTTCGGCCATACGGGTATCGCCGGTTATACGCAAGGCGTACATGCATAGGGGCATGTACGCCTTATCAAAAAGTTGTCTGAACTGATGTATATCCATTTTTGTCCTGTAGCTTTTATAATAAGAGCCGCAGTCAGGACTTTTCCCCTATCGTAAGGGAGAAAAAAACATCACTTTCTGTCGTAAACCTCGCCGGTTGCTGCTTTGAGGGTATTGATCATCAGAGAGCAGATGGTCATGGGCCCTACGCCACCGGGCACCGGCGTGATGGCTCCGGCTATCGGCTCTACAGCCTTGAAGTCCACATCGCCGCAAAGGCGCCATCCGCGGGCCCGGGTGCTGTCGGACACACGGGTGGTACCGACGTCGATCACCGTTGCTCCGGGTTTCACCATATCGGAAGTCACAAATCCGGGCTGTCCGAGAGCCGCAATTATTATATCGGCCTCACGACAGATGGACTTGATATCGGCGGTGTGGGAATGACATACAGTCACTGTGGCATCGCCCGGCTGACGCTTCTGCATCATGAGCGTCGCCATGGGCTTGCCCACTATGTTGCTGCGGCCCAGAATCACGCAACGCTTGCCCGAAGTAGCGATACCATATCGGCCGAGCAGCTCAAGGATACCCGCAGGGGTGGCCGAGATGAAGCATGGGAGCCCTATGGCCATGCGGCCAACATTGACCGGATGAAAACCGTCGACATCCTTGCGGGGGTCAATAGCCTCAATCACTGCCTGCTCGTCGATATGACGGGGAAGCGGAAGCTGGACTATAAATCCGTCGATAGTGTCGTCGGCGTTAAACTCGGCTATCTTCTCAAGAAGCTCAGCCTGAGTGCAGTTGTCCTCAAACCTTACGAGGGTGGAGGTGAAGCCACACTCGCCGCAGGCCTTGACCTTGTTTGCCACATAGGTTTCCGAACCTCCGTCGTGACCCACGAGTATCGCGGCGAGGTGGGGCGCGCGTTGTCCGGCCGCAACCATAGCGGCCACTTTGGAGGCTATTTCAGCCTTGATGTCGGCAGCGGTCTGCTTGCCGTCGATTATTATTGCCATAGGGATAAGGGGGGATTAAGGTCGGTTGAAGTTGGAAGAAGAAGGTGACTCAGAGCTCCGATCAGCGCATACCGGGAAGCCCAGCACGTCGCATCTGGCGCATGGCGCCGGCCATCTTGAGCGGATTCTTCTTGAGTCCGTTGACCTGAGCCATCATCTTGCGGGTCTGGTCAAACTGCTTCAGAAGACGGTTGACCTCCTGGATGTTGGTGCCCGAGCCGCGGGCTATGCGCTGGCGGCGGGAAGCATTGATCAGCTCGGGATTGGCACGCTCGCGGGGGGTCATGGAGTAGATTATGGCCTCGATACCCTTGAAAGCATCATCGTCGATATCCACATCCTTGATGGCCTTGCCCACTCCCGGAATCATCGAAGCAAGATCTTTCAGATTACCCATCTTCTTGATCTGCTGGATCTGCGACAGGAAGTCGTTGAAGTCAAACTTGTTTTGGGCGAGCTTGCGGGTGATCTCCTTGGCCTGATTCTCATCGTAGGCTTTCTGCACTCGCTCGGCGAGGCTCACAATGTCGCCCATGCCGAGGATACGGTCGGCCATACGTTCGGGATGGAATGGATCGATAGCATCGAGCTTCTCGCCTGTGCCCACATATTTGATAGGCTTGTCGACCACGTTGCGTATCGAGAGGGCCGCGCCGCCGCGGGTGTCGCCGTCGAGCTTGGTGAGCACCACGCCGTCGAAGTCCAGACGGTCGTTGAATGCCTTGGCGGTGTTCACGGCATCCTGACCGGTCATCGAGTCGACCACAAAGAGGATTTCCTGAGGCTTCACTGCGCCCTTGATGGCAGCGATCTCGTTCATCATCTGCTCATCGACAGCCAGTCGGCCGGCAGTGTCGATAATCACCAGATCGAGATGATTCTGCTTGGCATAAGTGATGGCATTGCGGGCTATATCGACCGGATTGTTGTTGCCCTCCTCAGTGTAGACGGGCACTTCGATCTGGCCGGCAAGCACCTTGAGCTGCTCGATTGCGGCAGGACGATACACGTCGCAAGCCACAAGGAGGGGGCGCTTGGCCTTCTCGCTCTTCAGCTTCTTGGCCAGCTTGCCCGAGAAGGTGGTCTTACCTGAGCCCTGAAGGCCCGACATAAGTATCACAGTGGGGTTGCCCGCCAGATTAAGGGGGGCGTTGGTGCCGCCCATGAGGGTGGTGAGCTCTTCTCTCACCACGGTGAGCATAAGCTCTTTGGGCTTAACGGCATTGATAACATTGCGGCCTATTGCCTTGGCCTTGACGTTATCGACAAATTGCTTGGCCACCTTGTAGCTTACGTCGGCATCAAGCAGAGCGCGGCGCACATCCTTGAGGGTTTCGGCTACATTGATTTCGGTGATTTTGCCTTCGCCTTTGAGTATTTTGAAACTTCGCTCAAGGCGGTCGCTTAGGTTGTCAAACATATCTTGGGGTTGGAGGATTTGATGGGTGGGTTAAGGAATCAGGCGGTTGGTCGACGTCTCGGGAAAGATCACCTTGGGCTTAAACGTTCTGGCCTCTTCGGGGGTCATGCTCGCATAAGCCATGATGATCACTATGTCGCCGGGATGCACCTTACGCGCGGCGGCTCCGTTGAGGCATATGCACCCCGAGCCGGGCTCGCCCTCTATGGTGTAGGTGTCAAAGCGCTCGCCATTATTGTTGTCGACTATATAAACGCGCTCACCGGCAATGATGCCGGCCGCGTCCATAAGCTCCTTGTCGATGGTGATGCTTCCTATATAGTCGAGACATGCCTCTGTCACGGTGACGCGGTGTATCTTCGACTTCAGTACTTCTATTTGCATGATGGAAATGGAGAGAGGGCTGTGATAGGATTGGAATTACACGCCTTCGGGGCGCTTGTAGATCACATTGTCGATGAGCCTCACATCGCCGCAATATACGGTGATGCAGCCGGCCACATAGTCGGAATCGGCCCAGGAATCCACGGGTTGCATTGTGCGGCCGTCGACCACTGCGAAATACTCCACCGTCATAAACGGTAGTGCATTGATGGCCTCGACAACGAAATTGCGCACCGTGGCCACATCAGCGCCGTCGGCCATGAGGCCCTTGCTCTCGGTGAGGATGCGGTTGATGCCGGGAGCCACCGCCCGCTGCTCGGCGCTAAGCCTTACATTGCGCGACGAGAGTGCCAGACCATCGTCGGCGCGCTTGATCGGGCACGAAACTATATCGATATCGTCCATACCGGTAATGTCGGCCATGCGGCGTATCACGGCGATCTGCTGGAAATCCTTCTCACCGAAATAGGCGCGCACGGGATGGCTCCACATAAAGAGCTTGCTCACTATCTGGGCCACGCCGTTGAAGTGACCGGGGCGCATGGGGCCTTCCATCACATCGGCAACAGGGCCGAGGTCGAAGGTGCGGGTATCGGGCTCGGGATATATCTCCTCTACCGTCGGGATAAACACATAGTCGACTCCTGCCCCTTCGAGCAGCGCGCAGTCGGCTTCCTCTGTGCGGGGATAAGTGGCCAGATCGGCCGCATTGTTAAACTGTGTGGGATTGACAAACACCGATACTATCACGATGTCGTTTTCGCGGCGCGCACGGTCAACCAGCGAGATATGACCGGCGTGCAGAGCACCCATTGTCGGGACAAGACCTATGGTCATGCCCTCTGAGCGTGCTTTGGCGGAGAGCTCGTCAAGACGAGCCACAGTGCGTATGATTTCCAAAATCTGCAATGTTTTGTTACGGGCTTGGCGGTTGTCGCCGAGCCAATTCCGGCTGCAAAATTAACTAAACTGCTCGGCATGGCAAAGAGCTTTTTGGTAACTCGGCATAAAAAATGTAATTTTGGGGCATGAACGATGAATTTCAATCTCCGCTACTGGAGCGTGCCGTCACCGAACTGTCGCGTCTCCCGGGCATTGGGCGACGCACTGCCCTCCGCCTCGCTCTCAATATCCTTCGCAGAGATCTCGACGATGCCACCGCGCTCGGAAACGCCATCATCGATCTCAGACGCGACATCCGCTATTGCCCTGTGTGCCACAATATAAGCGACGAAGGCACCTGCCGCATCTGCTCCGATCCCACCCGCGACGGAGCCACTCTCTGCGTGGTCGAAAACATAAGGGATGTGATGAGCATCGAGCGCACTGGCCAGTACCGCGGCCTATATCATGTGCTCGGAGGCGTGATCTCGCCCATGGACGGCATCACCCCCGACCAGATCGAGATCGCCTCCCTCTCCGACCGTGTGGCAGCAGGCGGCATAAAGGAGGTGATACTTGCTTTGGGGGCGACCATGGAGGGCGACACCACCTGCTTTTACATCTACCGCAAGATCGCCGCTGCTGCCCCAGGCATAAAGATCAGCCAGCTCGCAAGGGGCATGGCCGTGGGCAACGACCTCGAATATACCGACGAGATAACTCTCGGACGGTCATTGATGCAGCGCACTCTCTTTGCCGACTCCTTCTCTATATGAACAGCTATCCCGACCTCCTTTCCGACGGAATCATCCAACTCCGTGCCCTCGAACCCTCCGACATCGACACCCTCCTCAGATGGGAAAACGACTCGCGCGCATGGGCTTCGTCGACCACTGCCGCTCCCTTCTCACGGCATATCATAGAGCAATATGTGCTCGCCTACGACACCGATGTCTTTGCCTCGCGCCAGCTGCGGCTGATGATCGTTGACCACGGTCACACAGCCGGCGCCATAGACCTCTTTGAGTTTGACCCGGTCAACCGACGGGCAGGCATAGGGATAGTGATCGACCCATCGATGAGGGGCCGAGGCATCGCCACCGGCGCAATAGCTCTGTTTGCGAGGCTATGCGGAGAGCGCCTCGGCATCCACCAGCTCTGGGCCATATCGGCTGTGTCAAACACGCCAGCGCGCCATATGCTCGAAACGGCCCGGTTTGCCATAGCCGGACGGCTTAAATCCTGGATACGCCAAGGCTCATCCTACGACGATGCTTACTTCTACCAGCTCATCCTGCCACAGCGCTAAAAAAACTTGCGACGCAAAGCCGCCTTGTCAATAGTTTTACTTATCTTTGCGAAATTATTATTTAACCGCAACAACCACCACAATGACTAAGGAATTAGATTGGAGTAACCTCGCGTTTGGCTACATTCCTACCGACTATAATGTCCGCTGCCGGTTTGCCGACGGCAAGTGGGGACCCATCGAAGTGTCGCAGTCGGAGTACATTGACATGCACATCGCCGCCACATGCCTCCACTACGGACAGGAAGTATTTGAAGGTCTTAAGGCCTTCAGAGGCGCCGACGGCAAGATCCGTGTGTTCCGTCTCGAAGAAAATGCCCGCCGCATACGTCAGTCGGCCATTGGCATCAAGATGGAGCCCGTGCCCGAAGAGATCTTTGCCGAAATGGTAAAGAAAGTGGTAAAGCTCAACGAGCGCTTCGTGCCCCCCTACGGCAGCGGTGCCTCGCTCTACATCCGTCCCATCGAGATCGGCATGAGCGCCCAGATAGGCGTCCATCCATCTTCCGAATATCTGTTCATGATTCTGGTTACACCGGTGGGCCCTTATTTCAAGGAGGGTTTCCGCCCCACCAACATCTGCATCATGCGCGAATTTGACCGCGTGGCCCCCAAGGGCACCGGCCGTTGGAAAGTGGGCGGCAACTATGCCGCATCAATGGAAGCTGGCGAGAAAGCCCACGAACTCGGCTACTCGGCTGTGCTCTATCTCGACCCCAAGGAGAAGAAATATATCGACGAGTGTGGCCCCGCCAACTTCTTTGCAGTCAAGGATGGCGTGTATATCACCCCTGCAAGCGAATCTATTCTCCCCTCTGTGACAAACAATAGCCTCATGACTCTCGCCGAGGATATGGGCATCAAAGTGGAGCGCCGCCACATACCAGTGGAGGAGCTCGCAGAGATTCAGGAAGCCGCCGCTTGTGGCACTGCCGCCGTGGCGTCGCCGGTTGCCGAGATCCACGACCTCGATCTCGACGTGAAATATATCGTGGCCAAGGATGGCGAGCCCGGCCCTGTCACCACCAGCCTCTACAACCGCCTCCGCGCCATTCAGCTCGGCGAGGAGCCCGACACCCACGGTTGGAACACTATAATCGACTGATGACCCAGCCGTCGCAACCCACGCCCTTGCCCGACTGGCAAGGGATCATCGACCGTTTTTATCCCGCAGGCACCCGCCTGCGGGATATATTTATGACCCACAGCCGATCGGTGGCCGATCTGGCTCTTGAACTCGCCAAAGTCAACAATCTGCCCCTCGACCCCGACCTCATCGAAGCAGCCGCAATGCTCCACGACATAGGCATCTTCCTCACCCATGCTCCGTCGATTGCCTGCACTGGATCCGAGCCATATATCCGCCACGGAATCCTCGGAGCCGCTCTCCTGCGCGAGGCAGGCGCCGGAGAGATGATGGCCCGTGTGGCCGAGCTTCATACCGGCTCCGGTCTCACCTCCGCCGAGATCACCCAGCAGAAACTTCCACTCCCGGCACGCGACTATCTCCCGTCATCTCTGCTGGAAAAGCTCATATGTTACGCCGATAAGTTCTACTCCAAGAGCGGCGACATGAAGCGCAAGAATTTCGATCGGGTGCGCGGCGCCCTTGCCGCCAAGAGCTCATCTGCCGCAGAGCGCTTCGACAGTCTCGCCGGGATTTTCGGACGCCCCGCCAATACCTGATCCACCCCCGGTGGCATCACACAATGAGGGCCTGCGGAAACGATTTATGCAATCTGTTTCCGCAGTCCCTCTCAGCTAATAGTTGAGGCATGACCTCAGGCCGAAACTCTCGCGAGCTTATAATGCCTGAGTATATGTCTCTGTTTGCACTTATTAAAGAATACCGATTATATCTTTGGATCCTGCCTCATTTTCAATAAAAAAAATAATGTCCAGCTGAGGCAAGACCAGAAAAGACCTATTGAAGTATAAAGCAAGTCCTTTGGGATGAATTATTTAATACTTCTCAATATTATCACAAGAGATCAATGCCGGCAAGTGAGCATTGTCGGCGCTGCTCGTCGGGCCATATAGAGGCCTGCACCTCTCCAATATGAGCCTTCTGAAGCAGGAACATACATAGGCGGCTCTGTCCTATGCCTCCGCCTATCGACTGGGGCAGCTCTCCGGCGAGGAGCGACGAGTGGAAGGGAAGAGTGGCCCTGTCGTCGCATCCGCGTATGGCAAGCTGTCGGCGTAGGCTCTCGGGGTCTACCCTGACACCCATCGACGATAGCTCCACCGCGCGGTCGAGCACCGAGTCAAACACTATGATATCGCCGTTGAGCCCGGTGAAGCCGGCCGAGTTGGGGGTCGACCAGTCATCGTAGTCCGGAGCGCGTCCGTCGTGAACGGTGCCGTCGCTCAACTGTCCGCCTATACCTATCAGGAATATTGCACCATACTTGCGTGCAGCCACACTCTCCCGTTCAAATGGGGTGAGGTCGGGATACTCCCTGAGTAGCTCTTCGGTATGGACAAAAGTAATCTCCTCGGGCAGTCGCGGAGTGATGTGGGGAAACATCTTGTAGATCATCATCTCTGTTTCCTTGATCACACCGTAGATGCTTCTCACTGTTGCCTGAAGATAGTCGAGGGTGCGCTGGGTGTCGGTGATTGTTTTCTCCCAATCCCATTGGTCAACATAGAGCGAGTGGAGATTGTCGAGCTCCTCGTCGGCACGGATAGCGTTCATGTCAGTGTAGAGCCCGAAACCGGGAGCTATGTCGTAATCCCCCAGCTTGGCGCGCTTCCACTTTGCCAGCGAGTGGACCACCTCCGCACGGCGGTCGCCCAGATCTTTCACAGGAAAGGTCACAGGACGCTCCACCCCGTTGAGATCGTCGTTGAGGCCGGTGCCCGACAGCACAAAGAGGGGAGCAGTGACTCGCCGCAGGCATAACTCCTCGGCCAGACGGCGCTGGAAGGTATCTTTGATGGTCTTGATCACCGCCTCGGTGGTCTCACGCTGCAACTTGCGATTGTATTTATGAGGTATGATGAGTGACATGATAAATGGCGGGAGAGAAAGACTGGTGTCAATTAAATTATTGATTTGTCGTTTATGGGCGCAAAGATATGTCATTTATTTCATTCTGCAAAGTTTTTCACTGCATTTTGCCACACTTTGTCGCCTTTGCATATCTTTTTTCTTTACTATATGGTCAAGGTGATTTTCGCACGACCATTGACTAAAGACAAGAGAACAGTTGGAGAACAGTTAGAGAACAGTCGGACACCAGTCGGACACCAGTTGAACACCAGTAGGACACCAGCAAAAGAACAGCTTGGTGAAGTTTCGACTGCTTTGGTAAAACTCATTGAAGCGATTGGTGATAATTGGTATTCAGCAAAAGAGTTGAGAGAAAAAATGGGCTTTAAGTCCAAAAGCTCATTCATAAGAAACTATTTAAACCCTGCACAAAACGCCGGAATTATCCAGTTAGAAGATGCAGAAAATCCACAATCGCCCAATCAAAGGTATGGCCTGACTGAAAAATGCAAACAAATTCTCAATCAAAGTGAATCATGATTTAAGTGCATTGCAACTTAATATGGTTATTAGAGGAGAATAATGCGTTTTTTTCTTTTTTGCACCTATAAATTCTCCGTCTTGTTGCTTAACACATAGCATTTTGGAATACTATGCGCTAAGGTCCACAGTCTCGGCAAATCGCCGATGTGGCTATTGCTTTTTTGCTTAGGCTACGAAAACATAGACTAACTATATAGAAGGGGAAAGGCAGAGGCAAGAACCATTAGGCCCGGCGATTTGTTTACAAGATACAGCGGGCTGGTCAAACTGAGATGCCCGCCTCTCAAAGTATAATACTAAAACCCCACTGATATTATGTCACCACGCAAGAAATCAATCGTAGGTACTGAAACCGAAAAAAACATTGTCCAATCCTATCTCGCCGAATCTTCGGCATACACAAGATATACTTTCTACGCCCAGCAGGCACAGAAAGAAAGCTACTTCCCAATTCAGGAGATATTTGAGGAGACTGCAGCCAATGAGCTCCACCACGCCAAGGTATTTTTCAAGATGCTCCAGGGCGGTCAAGTGACCGTGAGTATGGGCGATGTCGACGCCGGCATCATCGGCACCACCGCCGAAAACCTCGAGATCGCCGCCAACGAAGAGCAGCAGGAGGGCGTTGTCGCCTATACCGAGGCTGCTAAGGTGGCCCGTAAGGAGGGTTTCGACGATATCGCCGACCACTTCGAGGCCATCGCTTCTATCGAGAAGACCCATGAGGCTCGTTTCCGCAAATTGCTTGAGCAGGTCAAGAACGGCACCGTGTGGAAACGCGACAAGGCCATCACATGGAAATGCCTCGTGTGCGGATTTGAATATGTAGGCACCGAGCCCCCGAAGGTTTGCCCCGCATGCGATCACCCCTACCAGCACTATAAAGCGCTCGACATGTAAACCGACTCTGATTATCGACTAAAATACCCGAGGCCGGGAGCTTCCTCTGCCATCTGTCCGATGGTGGGGAAGCTCCGGGCCTCGCGTTATGGAGGGGCGGCGGAGGATGCAGTCGGGTTATAAGCCGGGTTATGTCGCCTGGACCGCTGCCCGCACTGTGGCGGGGCCTGTCCCTGCGTTCCGTCATTTATCTGCGCTGCCTACCCCCCGGCATCGGGCGAGCAACCCTACATGCTGCCGGTATACTTGGCATTGCAACCCTCAAGTCGTGCGGCACGTCATGTCGCCATGACGCCCGGTGGGCTCTTACCCCGCCTTTTCACCCTTACCCGCACCACTCCATAGAAGTGATGCGGGCGGTTATTTTCTGTCACGATACTCTACCGTCGCCGATAGCTTCCCGAAGGAAGTGAAGCGCTCTGTGTTGCCCGGACTTTCCTCCCGCCGCTCATTCGTCGGCGGGCGACAGAACGCCCGGCTGCATGATGTCCTCCGACACCCGACCACAAAATTACAAAAATATTTTATTCACCGGGGCGCTTTGATTAATTTTGCGGCTCTGTTTCCACTTCTTTCTCTATATGCAATTCCGCTCTTTCACCATCGCCGGCTGTGAGGTGACAATACCGATGCCCCACTCTTATGCCGACTGCGCCGAACTCATACGCTCCGATTCCTTCCGCCACAACGGACGCCGCGACTCTCTGCTCAGGATCTGGCTGAGCTCATGGTCGAGGCCTTCGGTTGGCTTTTCGTTCTGGTGGCGCCTGGCCCAGCATCGCCGGGGTTGGCTCTATCCTCTGGCCCGGTTCATGGCCGGACGCTACAAGCGGGGCTACGGCATTTTTATCCCGCCGCGCACCATCGTAGGCTATGGACTTTATATCCAGCATTGCCACGGAGTGGTGATCAATCCTTCGGCAGTGATAGGCAACAATTTTACCATCGGGCAATTTCTAACCATCGGAGCCAACACCGACCGCGCCGCAATGATAGGCCACAATGTGTATATCGGTCCGGGAGTATCGGTGGTCGACGATGTTGCGGTTGGCTCGGGCGCCTGCATCGGTGCGGGAGCGGTGGTGACCCGGGATGTTGCCCCCGACACGGTGGCCGGTGGCGTACCGGCCCGTCGCCTGACTGTGGAGCCTCATCCCGAATATATCCGCAACCCCTGGCCTATACCGTCTCAGCAGCCTCATAGAGGGATTTCCACCACCTGACCCGAGGCCTGCGACTCCCGTGTGAGCCACGACAGCGACGACCACTCCACGGCATCCTCAACCGTGATATCGGGCTGGCTACCGCTGCATATGAGGTCGATCAGGCGTCGGTCCATTATATAATTCATCATATTCGGCACACCAAGACGCTTGCCGTCGGGCTCATACCGGTCGAGCAGCGGATGGCGATAGCGCCCGAAAAGATCATCCAGCGCCTCGCCTGTAAGCGGCTCAGCCATACCGTCGAGCATCGCCATGGGCACCGGATATTTCGACAGATAACCACGGGTGCCACACACAGTCTGGAGGCGTGAGTAAGGGCGAGGTGTCACAACATCATATTGCAACAGTATAGTGCGCCCCTCCCCGGTGGTGATAAGGCTGCTGTTGGGGCCGGCAGGACCGACCGGACTTACCGACACTACACTCTTTAGTCTGTCGCCACTGCCGGTTGCCGCCAATATCTGGCATATGGGGCCGAGCCCGTGGGTGGGGTAAGGATTGGCCTGACTCCGGTCGGCCATCACGCCATGCCATGTCCCTGACCGGAGCTCGCTGCGCAGATCATGTATATAAGCGCCCTCGCAGTGGGTGATCTGTCCCAGCAAACCCGCCTCAACAAGAGCCAGTGTGGATAGGTGGAATGGATCATAGCAACAATTCTCCACCATGGTGAAGAAGCGCCCAGTTTGTCTCACAGTGTCGATAAGGCGCTCTCCGCTCGCGGCATCAATAACCGCAGGCACCTCCACTGCCACGTTATAACCCGCCTCCATCGATGCAATGGCTATCGGTGCGTGACTCGCCCAATCGGTCGACACATACACCAGATCGATCGCAGGACGATCGGCAAGCATCTCCTGCCAAGAGTGGTAGAGCAGCGGACTCGGATACGACTCCGGGATAGCATCCTCGGCATTGCCAAGGGCCGCGGCCGAGCTGTCGCACAGCACGGCTATCGTGGCTTGCTCTATCACAAGATGGCGGCGCATGTTGGCGAGCCCCCGGCGGCCAAGGCCGACGAAGGCTATGCGGAGAGGTTGACTGGGCGCTGAATGATTCATCGCCGCAAAAATACAAAAACTTTACGATTGATACAATCGGCCGCAGGGTTTCAGATAGAGAGAATGCGGAATGCCACCCGGAGCGGCAGGCTCATATCCGGGCTCATCGACATTATGGCCGGAGCGATTTCGGGAAATGTGGCTCGCCACTCTTTGATGCGACCCAACGCTCCGGGGCCACGGAGCATATTGATCTTGGCCTTGAATTTCAACCGGTCGATAAATGGCTTGTAGGTCGCCGCCAGACAGTTTGACTCAAACCATCGCTCAAGCTCCGCGACACACATAATGCGCTGACTTAGCTGATACTCACGGGTCGACTGCGAGAGCGACGGCCGAGAGGAGCTGAGGTAATAGCGGTAGACCGGCGCTCCCGGCAAGCTCATCACCTTGCAGCCCGGCAGAGCTAAAAGCCGGGCCGTGAGCGAAAGATCATCCCAGCAGTTGACTCCCGGCAGCTCGGAGAGCGGTTTGCCATCGGGCGCTCCGAGTAGGAGCGTCCGGCGGATAAGCTTATTCCACAGGGTAAAATTGACGGTGTCGATCGGGGCTCGGTTGAGCCCGTCGGTGAGCTTGGGGGTGAGCATCGTCTGCGTTCCGTCGCCTACTTGCTCCACGTTTCCCGCCACGATATCGGCGCCGACACGCTCGGCCGCCTCCAGCATGCGCTCTATGGCGTCGGGCATCATCTCATCGTCGGCATCACATCGCGCAATCCACGGCAACTGCCCCTCTTTGAGTCCGGCATTATACGCGTTGGCTACCCCCATATTGCAAGGCAATGTCACCACCCTGCATCGCGGAGCCCATTCCGGATTTGATTCCAGCAACGCTATGATCACATCGGGAGTTGAATCGGTCGATCCGTCGTCGACTATGGTCAACACACACTCCGATGCCACAGTCTGATTCATCACCGACGCCACCGCCCGCTCTATCGTCGAGGCCGCATTGTAGGCCGGCATTACAACATCTACCTTTGCCATATCCTTACTCTTGATTTTTATACCCTCGTGATCAGAACCTGTAGCCTATCGAGAGAGCTATGATACCTGTCGAATAGTCGGTGCGACCCCTCCACTTCCCTTCAAGGGCAAGACGCAGAGTGGGTGATGCGAAATATTCAAGGCCGCCGCCGAGATTGATGCCGAGGCGGTCGTAGCGGTGGCGGCTGTCGGTACTGCTGCGCTCAGGATGGTCAATGTCGCGGCGGTTAAACGACGAATATCCCACACCTGCTATAGGGTAGATATTTACGCTCCCGGCCTGATTGAGAGCAAAGGGGGTGTGGAAGTCAAGGTCGATCGTCATCGCATCCTCCCCTTTGTGGCGGAAATCATATCCTGCCGAGGGGGCTATCCTGAAGCAGCGGGCAAAGCGGTATTGGAAATATATGCCGGCGGTGGCGCTCTCATTGCGTGTGGCATAGCCGGCATAGATGCCCATGCTCTTCTCGCCGCGATAGGGCGAAGCTGCCGACGCAGGTATTGTTGAAGCCATCGCAGCCACGAGGGCCGACATTATTATCGTCTTGATTCTGGTCATGAAGTCTGATGAATGGTGGGAGTGGGATGATGAGTAAGGGTGTCGGTTGCAAAATTAATAAAAAAATTCGCTTGACACACCTCTATAATCCACAACGCCGCCGCATCATCCTTTGTTTTTCCCGACCGGGGAAAAACAAAAACAACGGCCCCATGTTTCTATATATGTAACAATTTTCATATCTTTGCAATCTAAACAATAATCTGAATGGTACTGAAAGCGAAGTTTGATGTGACCTACATGGAAGAAGCTGTTGTCTTTCTTGAATCCTTGCCCGATAAGGTCAAGGACAAGATTGCCTACAACATTTCCAAGAGCCGATATTTCATGGACAAGGAGCTGTTCAAGAAACTGAACGATGATATATGGGAGTTCCGAACCATATATCAGGGCTTCAAGTACCGTCTGCTTGCGTTTTGGGACAAAGACACGGGAAACCTTGTGATAGCCACTCACGGATTCGTAAAGAAAACGCAAAAGACACCGGAGAGTGAATTGGCACATGCCGAGGCATTGAGAAAAAAATATTACAACGAAAAAGCAAAATAAGATATATGGAAAAGATGAAACTATATACCCACGACGAAATGCTCGACCGTGTTGTCGGCAAGAAAGGGACTCCGCGCCGTGACGCTATGGACGCTGAATTACAGTCCTATCTCATCGGTGAGGCCATCAGACAGGCAAGAAAGGAAAAGAACCTCACTCAAAAGCAGCTTGGCGAACTGATGGGCGTTCAGCGTGCGCAGGTATCAAGGATAGAAAGAGGTCACAACTTGACTGTCGGTACAATCGTCAGAGCGTTTAAGGCTATGGGGGTACCCGCAGCATTTTCTTTCGGAGGCGTATCGCTGTCGCTTTGTTGATAACATACGGCCTGTCTTCCCGATCAGCCCCGTATCAGACAGGATAGCGAAGGCATATCCTCCCTAATAATACGCAAAGCACAAAGATTACACCTTTTTTCAAGCCTCAATCAAAAAAAATCGCTTGACACACCTCTATAATTATAATCCACAACGCCGCCGCATCATCCTTTGTTTTTCCCGACCGGGGAAAAATGAGATGATGCGGCGGCGGCGGTGATGGTGGCGGTGCTATGCCTTTCAGTCGGGGTCGGCAAGTGTCACAGTGGCCGAGCCACTCTTCACTCCGGGCGCCGACACACGGAGAGTCACGGCTCCACCTTTACCGGTGCTTCTCACTATAGCTGTGGCAGCCCCGCTGAACAGATCCATCTCTGGATTCTGGAATGGTAGCAGGCAAGTGGGGTCGCCGTTGGCGGTGGCCTCAAAGCTACCCTCTCCCTCTACCGTAAACTTCACTCGGCGGCTGTCGCGCGGTACCGGAGTACCATTCTTGTCGACCACGCTCACAGTGAAATAGATCAGCTCTTCGGGCGAAGCCGCTCCGGGACGCGAAGCCGGAGTCACCACCAGATGATGGGGCTTGCCGGCAGTGCGGGTCACTATGGTGTCGGCGGGAGCTCCTGTGGCGTCATAGGCCACCACCATTGCTTCGCCCGGCTCATATACCGCGTTGGGCCACATCAGGCGGTAGCGGCTCTGATATGTCGAGTCGTTTTTCTCGCGGCGCCCCTGCGACTTGCCGTTGATAAAGAGCTCGGCCGAAGGATAGGAGGTGTACACAAATACAGGTGTTACCTCTCCCTTGCGCTCAGGCCATGTCCAGTGGGGAAGCATGTGGAGGGTGGGACTGTCGGTGCGCCACTGCGAGCGATAGAGCCAGTAGCGGTCTTTGGGCAGCGATGCCAGATCCACTATGCCAAACACCGAGCTGTGGTTGGGCCATGCGTCGGTGTCGTAGGGCGACGGCTCGCCGAGATAGTCAAATCCGGTCCACACAAACTGTCCGAGCACCCACGGGAAGTCATCGTCCATGGCAAAATCTATGTCGGGCGTATTGCTCCAGTAGCAGTTTTCATTATCGTAGGAGTTGCTCTGATGATCGGGATGCTCCACCTGCTCCTGCCCCCTGAACTCTACCGGAAAATGATACACTCCGCGCGAGCTCACAGTCGAGGCTGTCTCGGAGCCGAGTATCATCTTCTGAGGCAAGATGTCGTAGGCCCGCTGATAGTGTTGCGGCTTGTAGTTGAAGCCGGGTATGTCGAGCGAGGCGGCAAAACCATTGTCGAGCACTGCCCCGATCTGATCCATGCCGTTGGTCACTGGTCGGGTAGGGTCGAGGCGGTGGAATATGTCGAGCAGCATCACGCTCTCGGCCACTCCGTCGGGGCCCCACTGCGATGGCACCTCATTGCCGCTGCTCCACATCACCAGTGCGGGCGAGTTGCGGTAGTGGCGTATCATGTTGGTCACATCGCGCTCGGCCCATTCGTTGAACAGGGAGCCATAGCCGTTGGGACTTTTGGGGCGGAAGCTCCAATCGTCGAATGGCTCGATCATGAGCATGATGCCCATCTCATCGGCCAGCTCCACCAGCTCCGGCGCCGGCATGTTGTGGGCGGTACGGATGGCGTTGACACCCATTTCCTTGAGCAGGTCGAGCTGATGGCGGATTGCCGAGCGGTTGACGGCAGCGCCGAGCGGCCCGAGATCATGGTGCATGCACACTCCCCTGAATTTCACATTCTCCCCGTTGAGAAAGAATCCCTTTTCCGGTAGATACTCGATGGAGCGGATGCCGAAGCGGGTGGTGTAGCTGTCGAGGAGCCGGCCATCCTGCCCCACAAGCCGGGTATCGGCGGTGTAGAGTGCCGGATCGGTGAGGCTCCATAGCTGTGGATGCTCCACATTGAAAAGCTGGGTGAAGCTCTGCCCGTGGGCAACATAGAGCGAGCTGTCGCGCGCCACTATCTCTCCCGAGGGGCTTTTGATATAGGTCACAACACTTATCTTGTCGCCCTTTGCGAGCCCTTCGATCTCGGTGGTGAGTTTCACGGTCGACTCATCGGCGCTCACATTGGGTGTGGTGACATACGTGCCCCACACGGGCACATGCACGCGGTCGGTCTCTATCACATGAACATTGCGGTAAAGTCCTGCACCGGGATACCACCGCGAGGCTCTCTCATAATTCTCCAGCGAAACCTCGAGAGTATTAGTGCCGGGTACCACCTCGGGGGTCACATCTACATAAAATGAGTTATAGCCATAGGGCCATTGAGCCACCTCCTTACCGTTGACCTTGACATGGGCGTTGCTCATAGCCCCGTCGAAAAGGATAGTCACGGCTCGCGAGGCGGTATCGGCCACCTCAAAGGTGGTGCGGTAGGAGCCTTTGCCGATGAAAGGCAGACCGCCGGTGCGGCCTGTCTTTTCGGTAGGCACGGTCTCACCGTTCTGCTCCACAGCCACGGTCTGAAGATCATTGTCTCTTGAAAAGGGTCCATAGATTGCCCAGTCGTGGGGCACTTTCACCTGCTGCCAGTCGGCGCCGTCGGTTGCAGCGCCTTTCGTAAACCGCCATCCATCGGTAAGAGTGGTCTGGGTTCTACGTGCTTCAGCGTGGACGCCCGCCGCAAAGGCGGCAGCCGCCACTGCCATCATTAGGTATCTGTTCATCGGTATGAAAAAAAGATCGGTTGATATGTATGTATCTCTACAGCCACAAAGGTAGTGATTTACTTCAACCTACACGCCACACCGACGCGCTTTTTTTCACTGACGGCCAATGAAAAGACACCAAACGATGGGAGCATATGTAAAATTAGCGGTTGAGAAGCTGCCGGGCGGCTTCCGACATGGAGCCATCACCGCCCTCCTCGCCGCCGGCAAAGATAGCTTTCACCTGATGAGGCGCGAGCACGGTTTCGGGCTTGAAGCTATCGCCACTTACATAGTCGGCAACCGATCGGAGCAGACGTGCTGTGGCCGGTCTTTCAGTGATATTTTTGATCGGATCGACACAGAGCACATAGAGGCTGCCATCACCTACCCGCGCCTCGAAGGCAATGCCGAGCTTGCGGTTTTCCTCATAGGTGTCGATGCTCTGAATCACCGGAGTGAGATTGCGGTAAGGGGTGAGATCGAGGGCGCGGCCATTGTTAAGCACATCGGTCCACTGCCAGTCGGCATAATTGTCGGTTGGGAATCCGGCAAGCGATCCGTGGTCGCTATCGATCAGAGTACCCACAATCATGGGGTTCCAGTTAAACATTATCGGGTTCCAGAAGTGGGAGGCAAATTTAGTTTTGCGGCCCGGTGCATCGGCAGGGATAAGAAGCACCTTTTTACCCTCCGCGAGGAGCGAAAGGGCGGAATCGACGTCGCTCACATAGCTTATCTCTGCTTTAGCGCGGTCAGAAGCCGGATACACCCATATATCCCAGCTGTTGTGGAGCTTTCCGTCGGCCACATGGAGTGTATATCGACCGGGAAGATCAATTCCATCCAGCGATGCGCTTATCCGGCCTATGGAGTCGACAGTGCTGCGCTCTACCTTGCCATGCTTTATGCGTCCGCTGGCTGCGATGGTGCCGTCGGTGCTTTCAAGCCGCCACTCGGCATTGCCAGCCGGGCGCGCACCGCGACCGAAATTATAAACAGAGATTTTGGCTTCAAATGGCTCGTCGGTGCGATAGACTCTTTTAGGCATACGGGCGAGAATCACCTCCGGCCCGTTTGACTCCCTATACACTTCCGGAGTCACAAGCCCTTTACTCTCCCAGAAAGCATCAAGGATACCTACAAAAGCACTCCCCTGCCCCGGAAAGTCCTGAAGACCCAACAGCTGATAGCCTCCCGATTTGTCGCTTCCGAGAAGCGCTTCATTGACTGCCTTGTATTGCAGCACCGTGTGACGCCCTGTGGCATCGAGGAAGTCGGCTGCCTGATGAAGCATACCATTGCGAGCGAGCCGGTCGCGGAACACTCCCATATTTCTCGGTTCAAGCACTCCGGTATATTTCGACATCTCATCAAAGTCGGGATACATGCAGCGCTGGCCTGTCTCGTGGGCTATCACGGGCACATCTATATCGCTGTTGGCATTGACATCCCAATCGGTCGAGGGGCGTCCCTCATAAACTGTGATCCATCCTTTGGGCGACACGTGCGACACATAATACTGGTCGGAATCAACATGTGTGCGCGCCGTGCTGGCCGAATAAAGATGGCGCGGATCGTGGGCCATACCTTTCCTGATCAGATCCTCGAGCACCGCAAAGTCGCCCTCGTTTTCATTGCCGTTGCAATAGAGCACAAATGAGGGGTGATTGCCATATTCGTCGAGGAGCGCATACATCTCCCGCTCGAAGAAGTCGCGGCGGTCGGGATACTGACCCACATCCTTGATCCACATGGGAAGCTCCACCTGCAGATACAGACCCAGCTCATCGGCGGCGTCGAAGGCTGCTTCGGGCGGACACCAGCTATGGAAGCGTATATGGTTCATGCCATAGTCGGCTGCGGTCTGCATCACCTTTTTCCATGACTCCTTGTCGGTGGCCGGATATCCGGTCAAGGGCCACACTCCGCAGTCGAGTGTGCCGCGCAAGTGGCGGTCCACTCCATTGATGCGTATATGGTTGCGCCCCTGCTCTACATTGCGGAGACCGAAACGGTCTGAGCGGCTGTCGGCTACAGTGCCATCTGACACTATAGTGGCAGTGAGCGTGTACAGATATGGATCAAATTCATCCCACAGACGGGCGTTGCGTCCTATCTCGATATCGGCAGTCACGATAGAGTCGGCGGCAGCGACTGACACCTCCTTCGACGCAACAGTCTTGCCCGAGGCATCGGCCACCGCAAGACGCAGGGTGGCGTCGTTCAAGAGCTTTGTTCCGGCCTCGATCCTTGCGCTCTTTGCAGTCGCATCGGGATAAATGCGCAGGCTCTTTATGCGGTTGGGGCCTCGGCCTATGATGTTCATGTCGCCCACTATACCATTCCAGTTGGTCTGGGTATATTCGGTGATGCCATGCGCCCACTGATCCATGGCGTAAGGCGACCGATTGTCTACACACACAGTGAGCGTGTGTGTGCCGGGGGTGAGATATTCGGTAAGATCCCAACGGTTGGGCGAGCTGAGGCGTTCACCTTTTCCAACCTCGCGACCGTCGACATATACAGTTGTGATCCAATGGCATCTCTCCAGCTCGAGCTCAACATCGCGGCCGGTCCATCCTGCGGGCACTGTCACCTCGCGCTGATACCATGCCGGACCTGAATACTCATATTTGCGGCTGAGACGGTCAACGTAGGCGGCGCTGTTTTTGATTCCCTTCCCCCCGGTATCGGTCGAGCCAGGAAGCACTATTGTTTCCGGCAGATAGCTGAGATAGAGTTCTGAGCCAGGCGTCATGCCGAAGCCCATGGGATCAAGCTGAAAGCGCCACAATCCATCGAGGGCTATAGTGTCGGCGCCTGCAGGGATTGGAGTAGGGGTAGCAGGAGTGGCGGCTCCCGCCATGAAGCTTACGTTGAGTGCCATGCAGCATATCGCATGACCTATGATTTTGTCTATTCGCATTGATGAGATGATAGAGTGACTGATTGATTGCTTTTTATGACGCAAAATTACACTACAGTCTCACTTCGGCAAATGGAACCACACGGCAAAATAATGGACAATCTTGCGACCGCTCACCATCTCAGAGTCACCGACGCTGAAGCGAGCTGCACTCCTGGGATCGGCGGTTTGTGCTTGACCACGGTCACGCCACCACCAATCACTGCCGGTAATCGCTCCATGATAGCCGCTCGGATTCTCACCGCTACGTGCTCGATCAGATCGGAGGGCTCGGCCATCTCCTCGCCTACTATAGCTGCTATATCGGCATAACTCACCGTAGCGGAGAGGTCGTCGGTATAGACCGGTGGGATCTCCACGCTCACCGTCACCTCAAATTCGTTGCCCACCACACGCTCCTGCGCTCCCACGCCATGATAGGCGTAGAAGCGCAGTGAGTCGAGGGTTATGGTCATTCTGTCGCGGTCGGTAGCAGTGATCATCGGCGCGAGCGGGTACGTCCTTTCGGATTCTT
Organism: uncultured Muribaculaceae bacterium; assembly: GCA_910579675.1. Lineage (GTDB taxonomy): Bacteria > Bacteroidota > Bacteroidia > Bacteroidales > Muribaculaceae > Paramuribaculum. Next base: position 47,872 of record CAJTUF010000015.1, read on the forward strand.
CTTCTTCGAGCCTCGGCTGCGGTCGGAGCCGCCATGGCGTTGGGCGTGACGGTCTTCGTAAGGATTGCCCTCATCGTCGAGCAGGGCGAAGTCGAGCATCTTCTTTGCTATGTCGCAACGCGCCACCTGCACCTTGACCTTGTCGCCCAGACGGTAGCGCACTCCGGTTCGGCGCCCTACGAGCGAATAGTTTTTCTCGTCGAAGTCGTAGTAGTCGCCGGGAAGATCGCGCACCGGCACGAGACCCTCACACTTGTTGGCGTCGAGCTCAACATAGAGGCCCCACTCGGTGACTCCCGAAATCACACCCTCATATACCTCGCCGAGATGGTCGGCCATATATTCCACCTGCTTGTACTTGATGGAGGCGCGCTCGGCGTTGGCAGCAAGCTGCTCCATATCGCTTGAGTGCTTGCACTGATCTTCGAGCTTCTGCACATTGACGCTGCGGCCTCCCGAGAGATAGCGGTCGAGCAGACGGTGGACCATCATGTCGGGGTAGCGGCGTATGGGCGAGGTGAAGTGGGTGTAGTAGTCGAAGGCCAGTCCGTAGTGGCCAATATTCTGGGTAGTATATACCGCTTTGGCCATAGAGCGGATGGCGAGGGTGGAGAGGAAGTTTTCCTCGCCGCGTCCTTTCACATCGGCCAGCATGCGGTTGATCGACTTGTTGACCTCACGGCTCGATCCGCTCTCCTTGACCTTAAAGCCAAAGTTGCGGGCAATCTTGGAGAGATCGGAGAGCTTGCCGGGATCGGGCATATCGTGTACGCGATACACAAATGCCTTGGGCTTATGCTTCCCCTCGGGGCGCCCCACAAAGGTGGCCACGGTCTTGTTGGCAAGAAGCATGAACTCCTCGATGAGTTTGTTGGCGTCTTTGCTCTCCTTGAAAAACACCGACACGGGATGCCCCTTCTCGTCGATCTCAAACCTCACCTCGGCGCGGTCAAATTCCACCGAGCCATCGGTGTAGCGGTCGGCGCGGAGAGTCTTGGCAAGCTCGTTGAGCTTCAGTATCTCGTCGGCATAATCGCCGTGGCCGGTCTCGATAATCTCCTGTGCCTCCTCATAGGTGAAGCGGCGGTTGGAGCGGGTCACGGTGCGGCATATGCGGGCATCATGCACTTTGGCCTTGTCGTCCATCTCAAAGATGCAGCTGAAGGTGAGCTTGTCCTCGTCGGGGCGCAGGGAGCAGATGCCGTTGGAGAGATGCTCGGGAAGCATAGGCACCACTCTGTCGACCAGATATACCGAGGTGGCGCGCTGCTGCGCCTCGCGGTCGAGGATGGTGTCGGGATGAACGTAGTGAGTCACGTCGGCTATATGCACGCCCACTTCATAGCGGCCATTGTCGAGCTTGCGGAAGGAGAGGGCATCATCGAAGTCCTTTGCATCGCGCGGGTCGATGGTAAAGGTGGTGACAGAGCGCATATCCTCGCGTGCGGCCACCACTTCGGGAGTGATACCTGCATCAATCTTCTTGGCGGCGTCGTCGACATTTTTGGGATAGCGGTACGGAAGGCCAAACTCGGCCAGGATGGCGTGCATCTCGGTGGTGTTGTCGCCCGTGGCGCCAAGTATGTCGATCACCTCACCTGTAGGACACTTCTCATCTTCGGGCCATGAGGTGATGCGCACGAGCGCCTTGTCGCCGGTCTTGCCGCCGCGCAGTTTCTGGCGCGGTATTATTATATCGGTGGCGAGGAAGCGCGAGTCGGTCTGGAGGGTGGCGTAGAGGCGCTCCACTCTGAGGGTGCCGATGAAGGTCTGGTCTTTCTCCTCCACTATCTCTATCACCTCACCTTCGGGCTCCACACCTCGGCGGCGGGCAGCCACGATCACACGCACCTTGTCGCCGTTGAGAGCGTGCATGGAGTTGCGCTCGGCCACGAGGAGGGTCTCACCGTCGGGCTCAGTCACCACTGAGTTCTTGCCATTGGCGCGGCGTATGAAGGTACCGAGCACCACATTGGTGCGGGCCGGGGCCTTGTAGCTGCCGGGGCCCTGCTCGATGAGTTCGCCGTCAAACGCCATTGTCGACAGTATGGCCTCCACCGCCCGTCGAGCCGCAGGGGTCTTGGCGTCGATGGCAAATGCCACCTGCTTGTGGTTGAAGGTGTTGTTGCCCTGATGGACTATATATTCGTTGATGCGCTTGCGGAGATCGGCTGAGGTGAGCTTCGGGGTCGAGGCCACGGGCTGATCGTCGGCAAGTTCCGGAGCCGGAGTGTGCTGCTGCGCTTTGCGGGTTGATTTGCGTGAAGCCATATTGTGATGCTGTTGTGGATGGTTATGGGAGGAAAGGTTAATAGAGGAGTGAGGTGGGGGGATAGGCACGTGGCTTGCCCTGTATGTATATACAACGCGCGCGCGGCTTGAATGTTTTGGCGGGAGCCACTCCGATCTGCATCTGTGCTGCCGGATATGTGGCTCCCGCCTGTGTCGTTGCTTGAGATTATGCGTCGATGTTGGCGTAGCTGGCGTTGGCCTCGATGAAGTCGCGGCGCGGGGCCACGTCCTCGCCCATGAGCATCGAGAAGATGCGGTCGGCCTCGGCTGCATCGGAGATATTCACCTGCTTGAGGAGGCGCTTCTCCGGATCCATGGTGGTGTCGCGGAGCTCTTCGGCGCTCATCTCACCCAGACCTTTGTAGCGCTGCACCTTGGTCTTGTCGCCGTAGGTGGCGATAAACTTCTGCACCTGACCGTCGGTCCAGCAATACTCCTCGACCTTGCCGCGTGTACACTTGTAGAGCGGCGGGGTGGCCAGATAGAGATAGCCGTTTTCGATCACGGGGCGCATGCGGCGGAAGAAGAAGGTCATGAGCAGAGTGGCGATGTGGGAGCCGTCGACATCGGCATCGGTCATGATGATGATCTTGTGGTAGGCGATCTTCGACACATTCACCTCCTTGGGGTCATCTTCGGTGCCTATGGTCACACGCATGGCGCGGTAGAGCGAGGTGATCTCCTGATTGTCGAATATCTTGTGGTCCATGGCCTTCTCGACATTGAGTATCTTGCCTCTGAGCGGGAGGATGGCCTGGAAGGTGCGGTTGCGGCCCTGCTTGGCGGTACCGCCTGCCGAGTCACCCTCGACGAGGAAGAGCTCGCAATCCTCGGCGGTGCGGCTGGAGCAGTCGGCGAGCTTGCCGGGGAGACCGCCGCCGCTCAGCGGGCTCTTGCGCTGTATCTTCACTCGGGCGTTGTAGGCCGCATGGCGCGCCTGAGCTGCTATTATCACCTTTTCAACGATGGTCTTGGCCTGACGGGGATGCTCTTCGAGATAGTTGCGGAGCGCCTCGCTCACTGCGCCGCTCACAGCACCCATCACCTCGTTGTTGCCGAGCTTGGTCTTGGTCTGGCCCTCAAACTGGGGCTCCATCACCTTGACCGACACCACGGCGGTGAGACCCTCGCGGAAGTCGTCCGACGAGATGTCGATCTTCACCTTCTCGAGCATCTTGTTGTCTTCGGCATATTTCTTCAGCGTGGTGGTGAGGCCGCGGCGGAAACCGGTCAGGTGTGTGCCGCCCTCAATGGTGTTGATATTGTTGACAAACGAATATACGTTTTCGTTGTAGGTGTTGTTGTAGGTCAGGGCCACCTCCACGGGGATGCCGCCGCGCTCGGTGTTGAGATGGATCACATCGTTGATCAGGCTCTCCTTGTTTGAGTCGATATACTCTACAAATTCCTGAAGGCCGCGGGCCGAGTAGAATGTTTCGCCCTTGAAGTTGCCCTCGGCATCAGTCACCCTGCGGTCGGTGAGCGTCAGTTTGATTCCGGCGTTAAGGAAAGCCAGGTCGCGGAGGCGGTTGGCAAGGGTCGAATAGTCATATTCCGTCACCGAGAAGATAGTGGGATCGGGATGGAAGGTGATCGAGGTGCCGGTATGGGTGGCCTCGCCAACTATCATGAGCTCGGTGGTGGGCTTGCCGCAGGAATATTCCTGGGCATACACCTTACCCTCGCGGCGCACTTCGGCGCGAAGATAGGTCGACAGGGCGTTGACGCAGCTCACGCCCACGCCGTGGAGACCGCCCGACACCTTATAGCTGTCTTTATTGAATTTACCGCCGGCATGAAGCACTGTCAGCACTACCTCGAGAGCACTCTTCTTTTCCTTTTCGTGCATTCCTACGGGGATGCCGCGGCCGTCGTCGACCACCGTTATGGAATTGTCTTCGTTGATCACAACGTCGATATGCGACGCATACCCCGCAAGGGCTTCATCGATGGAGTTGTCGACCACCTCATATACCAGATGGTGGAGTCCTTTGACTCCGGTATCGCCTATATACATCGACGGACGCTTGCGTACTGCTTCAAGGCCTTCAAGCACCTGAATCGCTTCCGCGCCGTAATCCTCGGTTTTTTCTTTAATATCTTCTGACATAGTGGATGATAAATGCTGTGGGAGGGGAGATAGGGTGAGGCATGGATGCCCCGGGCACTCTTTCAAGCCTACAAAATTACACTTTTTTTCCTCAACTGCCAAATGCCACTCCTTGATTTATTTTGGCTTTTTCGCATCGGCCGACAAACTTTACACGCCTCCACTCAGTTGTTAAGGTATCTGTAACCCTCAACCATTGATTCCTCTTATGTCACGACGATTCCGAAAGTTATTATTCATAGCCTTAATAGCCCTACTCGGGGCTGCTCCCGCCGTGGCGCTATCCTCGTGCGGCACAACCCGCAGCTACTGGGGCGTGGAAAATGAATATCTGTGGGGCGACGGGCCCGGCCACCATCACCACCACAAGCCACCTAAAAAGCACAAGAAATACAAAAAGCATAAAAAGCCCAAAAAGCACCATCACCACCACCACGACGACGACGATGACGATTGACCTCTCTCGCTATCCCCACTACCGGCCTGCCGCACGACCCTCCCCGCGGCAGGCCTTTCTCTTTTTAGACTCTTGACCTGACACCGCTTGCATATCCCGATTATTTCACATATTTTTGCAGCAGATCATTCATCACCATCATAAACCAGTGAAAAACAAAAAAAATAAGCACCAGTCATTAGGGGTGTTTACATTAGTGCTATCAGCCGTCATGCTCCCCCTCGTCAGCTGCGGCAATCCCTCAGAAAAGTCAGGCAACCCGGCCCTTCAACCGTCGGGAGCGGCCATCACATCCGACGACACCGAAATCCTCCCCGACCCTGATTGCGACAATCTTACGTCGTATTACGAAACAACGTTCTATGTCAATGGTATGGGAGACACCTGCATCCTTGGCTACAACTACAAAAGCCACGAGCTTGATTTCCTCAACTTATCTACCGGAAAGTTAGGACAGTCCATCTCACTTGACCGCGACGGGCCCGACGGTATTGCCGGGATGCCCATCTGGTTTCATCAGATTGCTGTGGATTCCATCCTTGTCGGAAACGATCAGCAGACGGTATATCTCATCGACACTATCGGTCGTGTGGTCAACTCATACTCTTTCAGAGGCGAGGGTCATGCCACGGCATCGCGCAATGCCCGCAGCCACATAGCAGCGTTCCGCTATGATGGTGATGCGGGTCAGATAATCTATCCGCGCGAAAACGACAAAGACCTGTCGATAGCAGCTCTCGACACTGCATCGGAGGCCACCACCGCGATTGCCTCCATTCCGGGATGGACGCGACGCAAGGTGGGATTTCTCATCTATCCCAACGTTGCCTATACCGATACTTCGGCACTGGTCAACTTCCCGTATGAAAGCAAGATAACCGAACTCAGCCTTCTCGACGGGCGCATAATTCGCCAGTCCGACTCTCCGATGACCTCCATGACTGCCGAGACCGTCGATCCTGGCGAGTCGGTAGAGGAGATCGTATGGCGCAGCTATGCCAACCCCTTCTATGCCGATGTCAATTACCTGCCCGCCTCCGACATCTTCGCGCAGATTGTGATCGCCCCGACCGGAAGCTCGCGCAATGACGATGATAACCACAAAGCCTACGACCGCAAGCTCTATCTGCGTGTGTTCGACCGCAATCTGAAGCCGATCCACGAGCATGAATTTGAGAGCGGCAAATATCTGCCTTACGCGTGGACCTTCACGCCCGATGGTGTGATACTCTACCGCGACCATCCCCTCGACCAAAACAACGACTCGGAGGGTGTGAGGCTCACCCGATTCCGCATAGCCCCGGTCTATTCCGACTGAGCACCCGCCTCGTCACACCCATCATCAGGGAGCGCCCCGGATATCCGCCCGGAGCGCTCCCTTTTTGATTTTCTTGACTTTTGGCGGAAAATGCTTATCTTTGCAAAAAATTTTTTCTTTACGGGAATTCCACCCTATCCGGAGATGAAACACTTCAACGAATATAGCGGCTTCAACTTGTCGCAAATCAACAAGGACGTCCTCGAACAGTGGCAGCGTGAAGGCCTCTTCGAGCGCAGTTTGTCAGTTCGAGAGGGTTGCCCCTCTTTTGTCTTTTTCGAGGGACCGCCCTCGGCCAACGGTATGCCCGGCATCCACCATGTCATGGCCCGCACCATAAAAGACATTTTCTGCCGCTACAAGACCATGAAGGGTTTCCATGTCAAGCGCAAAGCCGGCTGGGACACCCACGGCCTCCCCGTGGAGCTCGGTGTGGAAAAAGGCCTCGGAATCACCAAGGAGGATATCGGCAAGAAAATATCTGTCGACGACTACAACGCCGCTTGCCGCTCGGAGGTGATGAAATATACCCGCGAGTGGGAGGCCCTCACCTCGCGCATGGGCTACTGGGTCGACATGACCGACCCTTATATCACCTACGACAACCGCTACATCGAAAGCGTGTGGTGGCTCCTCGCCCAGCTATATAAGAAAGGTTATCTCTACAAGGGCTACACCATCCAGCCCTACTCTCCCGCTGCAGGCACTGGCCTCAGCTCCCACGAGCTCAACCAGCCCGGATGCTACCGCGATGTCAAAGACACCACCTGCATCGCTCAGTTTACCTGCACCGATCCCCTCCCCGCCATGACCGGATGGGGCACACCCTGCTTCATTGCATGGACCACTACCCCCTGGACTCTCCCGAGCAACACCGCTCTGGCTGTTGGCCCCGCAATCGACTATAACATCGTGCGCACCTACAATCCCTATTCGGGTGAGAAGATCACAGTGGTGTGCGCAGCAGCTCTCATGGGATCGCTCTTCAGCGCCAAGGCCAAGGATCTGCCGCTCGACAGCTATGCCAAGGGCGACAAGGCCGTGCCCTACGAAGTGGTGGCAACAGTGAAGGGCTCCGAGCTCACAGGCCTCCACTACGAGCAGCTGTTCCCCTGGGTCAACCCCGGCGAGGGAGCTTTCCGTGTGATACCAGGCGACTATGTCACCACCGACGACGGTACCGGCATAGTTCACATTGCCGGCACCTTCGGCGCCGACGACTTGAGGGTGAGCCGCGCCGCTGGCGTGCCCCCGCTCCATCTCATTGACCGCGACGGCAACATACGCCCGATGGTCGACCTCACCGGCCGATTCTTCCTCCTCTCCGACCTCGACCCCGACTTTGTCGCCACAATGGTCGATACCGACCAATATTCGCGCTGGCAGGGCCGATATGTCAAAAACGCTTTCGACCCCGAGGCAACTCCCGACACCGAGACCCTCGATGTGGCTCTCTCGCTCGACCTCAAGGCCCAGGGCAAGGCTTTCCGCATCGAGAAGCACACCCACAGCTATCCCCACTGCTGGCGCACCGACAAGCCTGTGCTCTACTACCCCCTCGACAGCTGGTTTATCCGCTCCACCGCCGCACGCGAGCGCATGATGGAGCTCAACGACACCATCAAGTGGAAACCCGCTTCGACCGGTTCGGGCCGATTCGGAAAGTGGCTTGAAAATCTTCAGGACTGGAATCTCTCACGCTCCCGCTACTGGGGCACTCCGCTCCCCATCTGGCGCACCGACGACGCCTCCGAAGAGGTCTGCATCGACTCCGTGGAGACCCTCTTCAACGAGATCGACCGCGCCGTAGAGGCCGGCCTCATGCCTGCCAACCACTATCGCGAGCGCGGTTTTGTGCCCGGCGATTACTCCAAGGAAAACTATGAGCGTATCGACCTCCACCGTCCCTATGTCGACGACATCATACTCCTCTCCCCCTCCGGCAAGCCCATGCACCGCGAGACCGACCTGATCGACGTGTGGTTTGACTCCGGTTCGATGCCCTATGCCCAGATCCATTACCCCTTTGAAAACAAGGAGGCTTTCGACCGTGGCGACCTCTTCCCCGCCGACTTCATCGCTGAAGGCGTCGACCAGACCCGCGGATGGTTTTTCACTCTCCACGCCATAGGCACCATGGTGTTCGACTCCAATGCCTACAAGGCTGTGATCTCCAACGGCCTCGTGCTCGACCGCGAGGGCAACAAGATGTCGAAGCGCCTCGGCAATGCCGTCAATCCCTTCGAGGCTATCGAGAAGTTTGGCTCCGACCCGCTCCGCTGGTACATGATCGCCAACTCCAGCCCGTGGGACAACCTCAAGTTTGATCCCGACGGGGTGGCCGAGATGAGCCGCAAATTCTTCTCGACCCTCCACAACACATATTCATTCTTCGCCCTCTACGCCAATGTCGACGGCTTCGACCCCGACGCACCGCAGATACCCCTCGCCGAGCGCCCCGAGATCGACCGTTGGATCATATCGCTCCTCAACAGCCTCATCCTCTCGGTAGAGGAGAGCCTTGAAGACTACGAGCCCACACGCGCGGCCCGCGCCATTGCCGAGTTTGTGTCCGACAATCTCTCCAACTGGTATGTGCGCCTCAACCGCAAGCGCTTCTGGGGTGGCGAGATGACCGCCGACAAGCTCTCGGCCTATCAGACCCTCTACACCTGCCTCCGCACCGTGGCTCTGCTCATGGCGCCCGTGGCCCCCTTCGTGGCCGACCGCCTCTACCGCGACCTCACCGACGCCGGATCATCCGTCCATCTGGCCCTCTTCCCCGTGGCCGACAAGGAGGCCATTGACGCCGACCTTGAGCGCCGCATGGAGCTCGCACAGGATATCACCTCAATGGCTCTCGCCCTGCGCCGCAAAGCGGCCATAAAGGTAAGGCAGCCGCTCCGCCGCATCATGCTCCCCGCCGTCGACGACCGCCAGCGGGCCGACATACTCTCCATGGCGCAGCTCGTGCTCAGCGAGATCAACGTCAAGGAGATCGAGATAGTCGATTCGGGCGAAGGTATCCTCGTGAAGCGCGTCAAGCCCGACTTCAAGAAGCTCGGCCCACGCTTCGGCAAGATGATGAAACAGGTGGCCGCCGCAATCCAGGCCATGACTCCCCACCAGGTGGCCGCTCTCGAACGCGATGGCAACATCACCCTTGAAGTAGCCGGTCAGGACGCCGTGGTCGACCGCGCCGATGTAGAGATCATATCCGAGGATATACCCGGATGGCTCGTGGCCAACGAAGGCAATCTCACCATCGCCCTCGATGTCGATGTCACCCCCGAGCTCCGCGCCGAAGGCATCGCACGTGAGATTGTCAACCGCGTGCAGAACATCCGCAAGGCCCGCGGTTTTGAGATCACCGACCGCATCTCGGCCACTTTCGCATCCCCCTCGATGGAGGTGCGCAACGCACTCGAGACCTGGAGCGACTACATTGCCTCGCAAGTGCTCGCCGACAAGTTTGAGATAGTGCCTGCCGACACCATCGCCCTCCCCGGCACCGAGCATCTCGACCTCGACGACGCCACTGTCGACGCCCTTGTGGAACTCTCCTGATATTTCTCTCCTATCCGTCAACTTCCATATGGCTGAAAAAAACCGCTATAGCGACGAAGAGCTTCTGGAGTTTAAGGAGCTCATACTCAAAAAGCTTGAAAAAGCGCGGCGCGACTATGAACTGCTTTGGGCCGACGTGACCGGCTCGGCCGGAAACGACACCTCCGACACGTCGCCCACCTTCAAAGCCCTCGAGGAGGGCGCCGGCACCCTTGGCAAAGAGGATGCCGCGCGCCTCGCCTCGCGCCAGCTCACATTTATCAAGCACCTTCAGGGAGCCCTGCTCCGTATCGAAAACAAGACCTACGGCATTTGCCGCGTCACCGGTAAACTCATCCCTAAAGAGCGCCTCAAGGCAGTGCCCCACGCCACCACTTCGGTCGATGGCAAAGCTGTGGCCAACGGGCGCGTTGACCCCCGACCTTAACCTACAATGAGCCAGCATAAAGGACTCATAGCCACGATCGTAGTAATTCTTATCGTGGCTCTCGACCAATGGCTGAAGATTTGGGTCAAGACCCATTTCTACCTTGGCGAGGATCTGGAGATCCTCCCCTGGTTTCAGCTCTTCTTCATCGAAAACAACGGAATGGCTTTCGGGCTCGAAATGGGTTCAAAGCTCATTCTGTCGGTGTTTCGCGTATTTGCCGTAGCAGCCCTCATATACTATATATTCTGGCTCGTGAAGCGCCGCGATGTCAGGATGGGCTACCTTGTGTGCATTGCCCTCGTGGCAGCAGGCGCCGCCGGAAATATCATCGACTGCGTGTTTTATGGCCGTATATTCGACAACCCGGCGCCTCCCGCCGTCGCAACCCTCTTCCCCGAAGGGGGAGGCTATGCTCCGTGGCTCCACGGGCGCGTGGTGGATATGCTCTACTTCCCCCTCGTGAGCTTCGACTGGCCACAATGGATGCCTCTGGTAGGCGGTCAGCACTTTATCTTCTTCCAGCCGGTTTTCAACATTGCCGACGCTGCTATATCGGTGGGCGTGATAATCCTCTTCATCTTCTACTCCCGTTATATCTCCGAGCTTCATTTCCAGCCCGAGCTGTCGGCTCAGGGCAAGCATCATGATGAGAACGACAAGTAGCCGACTCTGCCTGAACGCCGCAGCCGCCATTGCGATTGGGGCCACTGCTCTCACCGCCTGCACCAGCACCCCCGACGGAGTGATCCCCGACGATGAGATGGCAGAGCTTATGGCCGATATACACACTGCCGAAAGCGTGGTCGACACCGAACGACGTGTATTTGCCACCGACTCCATGCGGCGCCTGCTCAAGCAAAGTGTGTTGGCCCGCTATGGCTACACCATGGCCGACTTCGACTCCTCGCTCTCCTACTACGGACGCAACATCGACCTATATGCCAAGCTATACGAAGATGTGATAGCCATCCTCGACGAGCGCATAGCCGAAGCCGAGTCGCGCAGCGCAACCGATATCGCCGGCGGACGCCAGGGCTCTGCCTCCGATCTCGACTTCTCAGTCGACGGCGACTCGGTAGATGTGTGGGCGCTCCCTCGCACCCTGTTCTTCTCTCAGGCATCGCCGGTCTCGATTGTGCCATTCGGCTTGTCGTCTGACCGCTATTGGGAGCGCGGCGACGTCTACACCCTACGCGGCAAAATGAGCGGAGCATCAGATGCCGTGGCTTTCTCCGTTGCAGTCGAATATATGGACGGCTCGGTCGATTATCTGACCATGCGTTCGCTCGGCAGCGGATGGAAAGAAGCCACTCTCCTAACCGACTCCGCCAAGGTGGCCCGCTATGTGTATGGAAGCATATCATACCCCCAGATCTCCGCTAAGCGTCCGCCCGCCGTGCTCGACTCAATATCTCTCTTCCGTAGCCGCTTCGACCCAAGGCTGATACGCGACCCCCGCACCAAATCGGTCAAGACCGGTGTATGACCTCTTTGCGCCTCTCCCTATGCAGCGTATATTCTCCCACCATATTATTTATTGCGGCCGCCACTATCTCAATCATGTGGCTCAGCTCGACGACCACTCAACCATTCCGTCCTTTTACCCGTTTAAAAATGAGATTCATTCCACCCGTTTTTATTCCGGAACGGTGTCTCTCACGGTCGTCGACGGGCATCTCGTTGTGAAACAATTATCAGCAGAGGCCCTCCCGATTTCCTTATAAAATCTCTTTTCTATGGCAAATCTTCCTTCCTCTGTCAATGAATATCTCACCAGGGCGCTGGCCGAATATGCGACCCTTCCCGCTCTCTCCAACCTCCACTCCGACACTGTCTACACCTATGCCGACACTGCCCGCGAGATAGGGCGTATGCACACTTTTTTCAAAGCCCTCGGGCTACGCAAAGGCGACCACATAGCCCTCTGCGCCCGCAACTCGGCCGAGTGGGCCATAGCCTTCCTTGCATCAGCCACCTATGGCGCTGTGGCGGTGAACATTCTCGCCGACTTTCAGCCCGACGACATCATGGGACTTGTGGGCCACAGCGACGCCCGACTGCTTCTCACCGACGATCATACCGTCCATACCCTCGGTGAGAGCCGCATCGCGTCGCTCGCCTCACTGCCATCGCTCGATGGAACGGTGCTCCTCGGGTCGCTCAAGCCGGTAGGCGAGCCCTCGGCCGCGCTCCAAAGCGCTCTCGCCTCCCTCCCTGTCGCCACCGAAGAGGCCGAGACCCCACCCTCGGTGACCTTCATCCCCGAAGCCGCCACCCTCGCCCCGTCGGATCCTGTGGTGATCAACTACACCTCAGGCTCGACAGGCGACCCCAAGGGTGTGATCCTGTCTGATCGCGCGCTCTGGAGCAATATCCGCTATTCGATCGACGGACTGACATTCCTCCATCCCTCCGACAGCACCATCTGCATGCTCCCGCTGGCCCATATGTTCGGCCTTCTTGTCGACCTGCTCCATCCATTTGTCAAGGGGTGTCATATCCATTTCGTGACACGCACACCCTCCCCTGCCATCATAATGGATGCCTTCGCCACCGTCAAGCCCAAACTGATAGTGTCAGTCCCCCTTGTAATCGAAAAGATCATACGCAAAAAGGTCCTTCCACTCCTCGACAAAAACCCTCTCAAGACCCTCGTGCGCATCCCGGTGGTCAAGTCGATAATCTACCGCAAGCTCCACGACAAGCTCATAGCGGCCTTTGGCGGAAACCTTCAGGAACTCATCCTCGGCGGAGCAGCCGTGAGTCCCGATGTGGAGTCGCTTCTGCGCAAGATCAGGTTTCCATTCACCGTGGGCTACGGCATGACCGAATGCGGCCCTCTCATAGGCTACGCGCCATGGAACGAACAGCGCGCCGCCACCTGCGGCCACATCGTCGACCGCATGGAGATACGCGTCGACTCCCCCGACCCTCGCAATGTGGCCGGGACCCTTTGGGTGAAGGGCGATAATGTGATGAACGGCTATTACAAAAATCCCGCAGCCACCGAAGCTGTGCTCGGTGCCGACGGGTGGATGAACACCGGCGACACAGGCACAATAGGCGCCGACGGCCTTATCTCTATCCGAGGACGCGACAAAAACATGATTCTCGGATCGTCGGGGCAGAACATTTATCCTGAAGAGATCGAAGCCAAACTCAATGCCATCGCTCCGGTGGCCGAAAGTCTCGTGGTCGACGGTGGCGACGGACATCTCGTGGCCCTTATCTACCTCGATCCGGAAGCTACAGCCGACATGACGCCCGATCAGAAGATGGAGGCTGCCCGCGCAGTCGTGAAAGGGGTCAACGCCTCTCTCGCAGCCTACGAGCAGATACGCGACATCGAGATCATGGATTCGGAATTTGAAAAAACTCCCAAGCGCTCCATCAAGCGATTTCTTTACCTCAAACAATAATCTATCAATCCTCTTATCCTTTTACAGCTGTGAGACTCTACGCAGGAATGGCCGCCATGGCCACCACTCTCGCGCTGTCGGCCCAACAGAGCGCCGACAAGCAGCCCAACATCATCCTCTTCCTTGTCGACGACATGGGTTGGCAAGAGACCTCAGTACCGTTTTGGTCGGAAAAGACTCCGCTCAATGAGCGCTACCGCACCCCCAACATGGAGCGCCTCGCCGACCGCGGAGTGAAATTCACCCAGGCCTACGCCTGCGCCATCTCCTCCCCATCGCGATGCAGCCTCATGACTGGCATGAACGCCGCCCGCCACAAGGTGACCAACTGGACCTACTACTACGATCAAGAGACCGATATGCCCGGAGGCGAGCTGATTATCCCCCGATGGAATGTCAACGGTATCCAGAACGCTGCTACAGCCACACCCCACGACACTGCCCGCTCGGCCCTGGCCACCCCCCTGCCCGAGCTCCTGCGCAATGCAGGATACACCACCATCCATGTGGGTAAAGGACACTTCGGCGCCGAGACCACTCAGAGCGCCGATCCGTCGGCCCTCGGCTTTGACGTCAACATCGCAGGCGCGGCCAACGGCGGCCCTGCAAGCTACCTTGCCGAAAACGAATATGGCGCCGGCAGGTTCCATGTCAACGGTCTTGAAAAATATTACGGCACCGACACCTTCCTCACAGAAGCCCTCACTCTCGAAGCCCTCGATGCCATCAAAAAGCCCATCGACGAGGAAAAACCATTTTTCCTCTACATGAGCCACTATGCCATACATGTGCCCTACGACGCCGACAAGCGATTCACCGCCAACTATGAAGGAGTCACCGATCCCATGCTCGGCGAGCCGCTCTCTAAGCCCGAGATCAACCACGCCTCGCTCGTGGAGGGCATGGACAAGAGCCTCGGCGATATCCTCGATTTCCTCGACGAAAGGCCCGAGGTGGCACAGAACACTGTGATCATATTCATGTCCGACAATGGCGGCCACAGCATTGCCCCCCGTCAGGGACGTATCGACCACGACCAGAACTATCCCGCCCGCGCAGGAAAGGGATCGGCTCTCGAAGGCGGTGTTCATGAACCCATGATTGTGGCATGGCCCGGACAGGTGGCTCCCGGCACTGTCAACTCCAACCGTGTGATGATCGAAGACTTCTTCCCCGCCATACTCGACATGGCCGGTGCCGGTGACTACTCGACCGTACAGACCGTCGACGGCGTGTCGTTCAAGGATCTCCTTCTCGACCCATCCATCAACCGCGACCGTCCCACTGTGTGGCATTTTCCCAACCGCTGGGACGGCACCGTCGACGAGACCCAGGGCTACGGCCCCTATTCAGCCCTCATGAAAGGACCCTACCACTTCATCTACTTCTGGGAGAGCGGCAACAAAGAGCTTTACAACGTTGCCGAAGATATTTCCGAGACAAACAACCTGATAGCCACCCAACCCGCAGTAGCAGCCGAGATGGCATCAGAGCTCACCCGGATGCTCAAGGAGATGGACGCCCAGCGCCCAGCCTTCAAGGAGTCGGGAGCTCTTGTGCCCTGGCCCGACGAGCGTTGAAAATCTCTATCACCATCCCCTCATCGGCTGCTATCACCGGGCCGGGAAAAATCTTGGCGGCCTCTGCTGCCAACGCATCAGGCTGATGATAGCGTTTTGAATAGTGGCCTATCACAAGGCTGCCGGCACCCGCCCGGGCCGCAATACGCGCGGCCTGGGCGGCTGTCGAATGTCCGCGCTCCTTAGCCTGATTTGCCATGTCGTCAAGATAGGTCGCCTCATGGTACACCACATCCACCCCGGCAATAGCCTTTGCAACCCGCTCATCGGCAAGGGTGTCGGAGCAATAGGCATACGACATAGGTGCCGGCGGGTCGGTCGTCAGCTCGGCATTGGTAAATATCCTGCCGTCGGAGGGGCGCCACCAGTCGGCGCCACCTTTTATGGCCGGACGCAGGGAGTGAGGGATGCCGAGCATATCAGCCTTGTCGCCAAGCAAGGTGCGCTGACGCTTCTTCTCTCTGAATATGAATCCGTGGCAGGGCATACGGTGGTAGAGCGGAAAGGCCACCACTTCAAGCCCTTTGGTCTCGGCTATCACCTTTATTCCGTCGGGGATAGCCTTAAGCTCTACATTGCGCGCCACTCCGGGGCTGAAAAACTCTATCATGCGGCTGAAGATGTCGATGCCTTGCGCGGGCATATGCACCGTAACCGGCCCCGGATGATCCTGTAGCGAGAGCGTGGAGAGCAGCCCCGGCAGCCCGAGGCAGTGGTCGCCGTGGAGATGGGATATGAAGATATCCGTGATGCGTGAAAACGGTATCGAGTAGCGGCGCATCTGAAGCTGTGTGCCTTCGCCGCAGTCCACGAGCATCACCCTGTCGCGGTAATTGATTGCCTGTGCCGCGGGATGATGGCGCAGCGTGGGGGTGGCCGATCCACACCCCAGTATTGTGACGTCAAATCTGTCCATAATGGCAAAGATAAGCCATTTTTTTCGTCCGCGCTCTCTGAATATCCCCAATTTTCACTATCTTTGCCGTGAATTTTTAGGCCGGCCTGGTAGTTCAACGGATAGAATAGAGGTTTCCTAAACCTTAGATAGCGGTTCGATTCCGCTCCGGGCTACTCTTCAATCTTCAGCAGGCGACGTCTCAGCCCCTCGGGCAGCGACGTCGCCGCTGCTTTTACCGCGCTGCCTCACCGCGCTCTTGAGGCGCGCCATCCCCTCCTTGCCAAGAATCAGGATAGCAGTGTACTGGCATGCCTTGGCCAGGCCATAGAATGTGGCCCACAGCACTCCCTTGGCGCCCACCCCGATGGGGAGGAGCATCTGTAGAAACGACAGCGCATAGCAGCACACGCATGCTGCGGCTATCACTACCCCGGTGCGGAACGAAAGGGCGCCGAGCCACTCCCTCACGCGCCTTGCCGATTTGACCATTTTCGATTTCATGCTGCAAATTTAATCATTATAATCGGTCGTGTCGGGCAAAATGACTAACTTTGCCGCATCTCCCTCATCCTTTCACTGATCATCATCACATTTCCACCCATCATCTGAAGCATGAAAATATCTTCGGTCCGCCGATTGGCATCAGCCCTTATCGCTGCCATGATCTTTTCCGTCGCCGGGGCCGACATTCCCGCCGGCTACTACGATAAAGCCTCCGGCCTTGCCACCGAGCGACTGAAAAACGCTCTCCACGCTATCATCGGTCCTCACCAGAAGGTGTCGAGCTACAGCGCCCTTCCCTCCTATTTTGAGAAAACCGACGTAAGGCCCGGCACCAACCTGTGGTGGGACATGTATTCCGACATCGAGGTGCCCACCAACATCACCTTCGGCAAATACATGAACCGCGAGCACGCATTTCCCAAGAGCTGGTGGGGCGGATCGACTTCCGTGGGCGCCTACACCGACCTCTTCCATCTCTACCCCGCCGAAGCCAAAGCCAATCAGGCCAAGAGCAACTATCCTCTTGGCATCGTCACCGGCACCCCAAACTTCGACAATGATGTGGTGAAAGTGGGCAACGGTGTCGAGTCGGGTGGTGCAAAGTTGGTGTTCGAGCCTGCCGACGAGTATAAAGGCGACTTCGCCCGTACCTACTTCTATGTGGTCACCGCCTATCAGAACCTGTCATGGAAATACACCTACATGGCTGCCGACGGCGATTATCCCTCTCTCCAGCCATGGGCCATAGAGATGCTGCTCAAATGGCACCGCGACGACCCTGTGAGCGAGAAGGAACTGAAGCGCAATGAGGTGGTATATTCCATCCAGACCAACCGCAACCCGTTTATCGACTATCCCGAACTCGCCGAATATATATGGGGCAACCGTATGGGCCAGACTTTCGTGCCCGACGATAACCCCGGACCCTCGGGCGATCCCGAGCTCACGTCGCCCGTGGCAGGCGCGACGATCGAGTTTGGCCGTGTGGCAATCGACCATAAGTCCCAGTATTCGCTGCTGTTCAAGGGCGCCAACCTCTCCGGCATGCTTGAGCTGACGGTGATTGGGGCCGACCGCAATGCCTTCACCCTCAGCCAGACCACAGTCGATGCCGCATCGGCCAACTCCCCCTCGGGCGCATCAGTGATAATAACCTACAACCCCTCGTCGACCGGCCTCCACGAGGCCAGCCTTGTGGTGCAGGA
The DNA here is from genome assembly GCA_910579675.1 of uncultured Muribaculaceae bacterium. Lineage (GTDB taxonomy): Bacteria > Bacteroidota > Bacteroidia > Bacteroidales > Muribaculaceae > Paramuribaculum. The sequence continues at coordinate 65,652 of CAJTUF010000015.1, forward strand.
TGGCGGTCTGGCCGGATCGCTTTCGTTTCCGATCAAAGGCGAGTGTGTGCCCGTGCCCTCGCTGGTGGCACCCGAGGCTCTGCCTGCCGTGATGCTTGCCGACCGCCGCTACGAAGCCTCATGGAATCAGCCCGAAGGGGGCGATCCTGTCGATTTCTGGAATATATACGTCACCTCCTATTACAGTGATGATACGTTTAAGGAAACTGTGTACGTGGCCGAGGAATCACCATTTGAGATCGAAGCCGATCCAGAGGCTGTGTCAGAATCGTACACCGTCACGGCCGTTGCCCTCGGATGCGAGTCGGCCCGAAGCAACTCCATCAATGTTGACGTGACCGGAGGCATCGACGCCCCGTCAGCCGACTCATCACCCCTCTCCATCGAGACCGACGGACTCACCCTTACCTTCATCTGCGGCACATCCCACCGCAATCTGCGAGTGATCGACCCGATGGGTCGCATAGTGGCCGTCTGCCCCGAAATACACTCGGGCGACACCATGACACTCCCCTCAGCAGGCATCTACATCATTGTCGCCGACACCTGTCAGTCGCCCATAAGAATCATAGCCCGATGAATATAGCAGTGTTTGCCTCCGGTACAGGCACCAATGCCGAGGCTATAATCCGGCACCTTGACAACCCCGGCTCCCCCCACAGGGTGTCGGTGGTGGTGACCAACCGCAGCGGCGCCGGAGTGATAGACAGGGCCAAAAATCTCGGAGTGCCTGTCGAGATCATAACCCGCGCGGCAATGGCCGACAGCGACACCGTTGGAGCGGTGCTCGACTCCTATGGCGTGGAGTTCATAGCTCTTGCCGGCTACCTCGCCATGATACCCCAATGGCTCATCGGGCGATATGAGGGGCGCATCGTCAACCTTCATCCTGCGCTCCTGCCCCGGCATGGAGGCAAAGGGATGTATGGCCACTTTGTCCATGAGGCAGTGGTGGCAGCCGGCGACACCGAGACCGGCATCACAATCCACCATGTAGATTGTCATTACGACAGCGGTCAGGTGATTTATCAGGAGTCGGTACCGGTTGAACCGACCGACACTCCCGACGATGTTGAAGCAGCCGTGAGAGCTCTGGAACTCAAACGCTACCCCGAGGTGATTGCCTCACTTTTAGACACCCTCCAGGCCACTTCTTCACACTGATAAGAAAAAAACGACACCTAAATTTGGCCACAGGCAAGAAAATGCCTATATTTGGCCCACAATGTCTGCACGGCGGCGCGCCATCGTGGGATGCGCCGGGCCCTGCGGCTCCTCCGTTTTCATCCCTTAACCTCATTTCTGATATGGAATTGAACGATCTGCACACGGCTCCAAAGGATGCCGAAGTGAATCCTACTCCCGCCCCGGAGGCAGCGATTGATGACGCTGCCGATGCTCCCGCCGCTCAAGCGCCCGCGACCCAGACCACTCTCGACGACCTCAAGGTTGCCGAGGCCATGGCCGACGCCATCGAAAAATCATCAGCCCCGGCTGAGGTCCGCGAGCCGATGACTCGCGCCGAAGTAATGGCCCGTCTGGCCGAGCTGGCCAAAGCTCCTGCTGCCGATGTGTCGGCCGACGAGGTGGCCCGCATGAAGCAGCTCTTCTACCAGAGCCACAACGACATGCTCGCCACTGCCCGACAGGAGTTCATCGACGCCGGAAATGACGCCGAAGCATTCCAGCCCCCGGTAGATCCCGACGAAGAGACTGCCAAGGCTCTCCTCAACGAAATAAAGGAGAAGAAAGCCGCCCTCCGCGCCGAGCAGGAGGCCGCACGCGAAGCCAATCTTGCAAAGAAGCAGGCCATTGTCGACGAGCTCCTCACCATGAGCGCCGACACCGACAATGTCAATCGCCACTACACCCGTGCCAAGGATCTCCAGACCGAATTCAAGGCAATCGGAGAGGTTCCCGCATCAAAGGCTGCCGAGATATGGAAAAAATATCAGGAAGCTGTGGAACACTTCTATGACCAATGGAAAGTCAATAAGGAGCTCCGCGACTACGACTTCAAGAAAAATCTCGCCGAGAAGCAGCTCCTGATTGACGAGGCCACCGCTCTTATAGCAGAGCCCGATGTGGTCACAGCTTTCAAGCGCCTTCAAGACCTCCACGACAAATGGCGTGAGGTAGGCCCCGTGGCTAAAGAGATACGCGAGGAGACCTGGGGCCGCTTCAAAGATGCCTCAGCGGCCATCAACAAGCGCTATCAGGCATTCTTTGAAGAACGCAAGGCTTCGGAGCGCGCCAATGAAGAAGCCAAGACCGAGCTTTGCAATCAGGCCGAGGCCATTGAGTTTGCACAGGCTTCGACATATGCTGCATGGGAGACCATCACAAAGCAGGTGCTTGAACTTCAAGCCAAATGGAAAACCATCGGATTTGCCTCACGCAAGGCCAACACAGCCCTCTTCAACCGTTTCCGTGCCGCCTGCGACCGCCTCTTCGCTGCCAAAGCCGCCTTCTACAAGACCATGAAGGACGAGCTCGCCGACAATCTCGCCCGCAAGACTGCCCTCTGCGAGAAGGCCGAAGCCCTCAAAGACAGCACCGACTGGCGCAAGACAACCGATGAGCTCGTCAAGATCCAAAAGGAGTGGAAAACCATAGGCCCCGTGGCAAAACGCCACAGCGACTCCATCTGGCACCGCTTCCAGTCGGCTTGCGACGCTTTCTTCGACCGCAAGAAGAAAGAGGTGACCGACACCCGCAGCGAAGAGCGCGCCAACCTCAAGGCCAAGCGTGAGATTCTCGAGAGCCTCCGCGCCCTCAACGCCGACGATTGCGCCACCCCGCGCGCCGAGGCCGTAAACGCTGTCAAGGAGCTCCGCGCCAAGTGGCAGACCATCGGTTTCGTACCATTCCGCGAGAAAGACAAACTGCAGGAAGCCTACCGCACCGTTGTGGGCGAGCTTTTCGACAAACTCGACCTCAATGAGTCGAGGCAGAGACAGTATTCCCGCTCTGACCGCCAGACTTCCGACCGCGGCGACTCTTCTGCCAACGGCGGCAGCCGCGAACGCCTTGCCCGCACTCTCGAACAGCGTAAGTCGGAGCTCCAGACCTACGAAAACAACATGGGCTTCCTCAACGCCAAGAGCAAGAGCGGCGACGCTATGCTCAAGCAGATGGAGCGCAAGATGCAGTCGCTCCGCGACGAGATCGAAGAACTTCGCAACAAGATTGCCCTCCTCGACTCCAAGCGCTGATCATAAACCCCCATCCATCATCTCCCCTGTCCGGCCACTCTCAGCGCTCCGGACAGGGGTGATGAATGTATGCTCCATATGGCCCCTATCATTAGCAAAGGGAGGTATGGTAAGTTTATCCACTACATCCTCACCGCCCTCGACTTCCTGATCCTGAACATCGCCTTCATGGCCACCGGCCTGCTCCAGCCATCGCTGATCGCAACCGGAAGCCGCACGGTGTGGCTCCTCGCCAATCTCACCTATATCCCGGTGGCTTATTGGCTGAGCAACACCCATAAGAGCCGCACCATACAGATGGATCATGTGATTGCCAACGCTCTAAGGGGCGTCGGGGCCCACGCATTGCTTTTCATATCGGCCATCTACTTTGTGGGGATTGACCATATCCACTGGAGCGCTTTCGCCATTTTCTACGGCATCTGCTTTGTCATCTTTCCACTCTGGTGGACTCTCAGCCGCATCATTATCAAGAATTACCGCCGTGGCGGAGGCAACTTTGCCAATGTGGTGATCGTCGGCGCCAACTCCACGGGTCGTCAGCTCCTCGACGAAATCAACACCGACTATGGTTTCGGCTACCGTGTGGTGGGTGTCTACGACGACAATCCCGAGACCGACTTCCCCGGCGGAATCTATAAAGGCCCTGTCGACTATCTTGCCCGATATCTTGCCGATGGTGAGAAAATCGACGAGATTTTCTACGCCATCACCGGCAACGACGAGCACATGATGAAGCGGGTGGTGACACTGGCCGACAACCATATGGTGCAGTTCTACTATGTGCCCCGCCTCAACGGCTATTTCACACGTGGCTTCGAGCTGACCGCCATCGGGTCGATGCCGGTGCTCTCCATCAGGCGCAACCCGCTCATGAGCATGACCAACAGCTTCATCAAGCGTACATTCGACATCATTGTGTCGGGCTCACTGATACTGCTTTCGCCGATTGTGCTGATACCGGTGGCTGTTGCGGTCAAGCTCTCGTCGCCCGGACCGGTGTTTTTCCGTCAGAAACGTACCGGCTACCGTGGCCGTGAGTTCCAGTGCTTCAAGTTCCGCACCATGCGCCTCAACAGCGACTCCGACTCGCTCCAGGCCACCGAGAAAGATCCGCGCAAGACCAAGGTAGGCAACTTCCTGCGCCACTCGTCGATCGACGAACTCCCCCAGATCTGGAATGTATTTATCGGCGACATGAGTCTTGTCGGGCCGCGGCCTCATATGCTCAGCCACACCGAGGAATACTCCCGCCTCATCGACAAATACATGGTGAGGCATATGGTGAAGCCCGGCATCACCGGATGGGCGCAGGTCAACGGCTACCGGGGCCCGACCCACGAGCTCTGGCAGATGGAGAAAAGGGTGAAATATGATGTGTGGTATATCGAACACTGGAGCATGCTCCTCGACCTTAAAATCATGGTGCGGACCGTGATCAATGCTCTCAAAGGAGAGAGCAATGCATTCTGACCCCTAACGCATTACCTCCACCACATGCACCGCTTCAACGATCTAACCGATGCGCAGCTTCAGGCAAAAGCCACTACCATGCTGCGACGCTTTTTCGGCTACACCTCTTTCCGGCCTCGTCAGCTCGAAGTCATCACGGCGGCTCTCCGTGGCCGCGACACTGTGGTGCTTATGCCAACCGGAGGCGGAAAGTCGATCACCTTCCAGATTCCGGCCCTGATCCTCGACGGCATCACTGTGGTAGTGAGCCCACTCCTCTCGCTTATGCGAGATCAGGTGGATGCTCTGATTGCCAACGGCATACCAGCCGCCACAATCAATTCGCTCCAGTCCGACGACGAAAACAGATCTGTGACCCGCGCGCTCGGCGCAGGCCACATCAAGTTGCTCTATATCTCGCCCGAGCGACTCCTCGCCGATATGCCCCGCTGGCGCCCCGACCTGCCCATAAACCTCATTGCCATCGACGAGGCCCACTGCATATCGCGGTGGGGCCACGACTTCCGCCCCGACTACACCCGTCTGGCAATGATAAGAGACACGCGCCCCGACATCCCCATCATAGCGCTCACCGCAACCGCCGACCGCCTCACCCGCGACGACATAGCGCGACAGCTGCGATTGCAAGACCCGCTTACGGTGCTCACCTCATTTGACCGCCCCAATCTCTCTCTTAAAGTCGAGACCGGCTCATCGCTCCGGCGTCGGATCGCCACAATGACATCGCTCATCGACCGCTACCCCTCCGACACCGGTATAGTCTACTGCCTCGCACGCAAAACGACCGAGAGCGTGTCAGCCGAGCTCAAGAAAGCCGGATATGCCGTCGAGCCATACCATGCCGCCATGTCGGCCGACAGGCGCATGGAGGTGCAGAGCCGGTTCCGGTCGGGCGAATTGCAGGCAGTGGTAGCCACCGTGGCCTTTGGAATGGGTATCGACAAAAGCAATATCCGCTGGATAGTCCACAACAATATGCCATCGTGTATCGAGAGCTACTATCAGGAGATAGGGCGAGCAGGCCGCGACGGCCTTCCCTCCGAGACTGTGATGTTCTACTCCGTGGCCGATCTCATCACCCTCCGCAAGTTTGCCGACGAGAGCGGACAGGCGGCAGTCAATATGGAAAAGCTCAAGCGCATGAGCCAATATGCCGAGGCACGGGTATGCCGCCGGCGTATGCTTCTGAGTTACTTTGGCGAGACCATGGACCACGATTGCGGCAACTGCGACGTGTGCCTCTCCCCTCCCGTGCGCCACGATGCCTCCATACCTGTCCGGAAAGCCCTCTCGGCCATCATACGCACCGGCGAGGAGGTGGGCGCCAATATGCTTGTCGATATACTGCGCGGATCGTCACGCGCCGACCTCGTGGCTAAGGGCTACCACAATATCAAGACCTACGGCGCGGGGCGCGACCTCGACGCCGCCACCTGGCAGTCGGTAATTCTGCAGATGATCCAGCTCGGCATAGTAGATATCGCCTACGACCGGAGCAACAAGCTCTTTGTGACACCGTATGGCCGAGAGATTCTCTTCTCCGACCAACCGGTGATGCTCGCCCGGCCCGACGACATGGCCCATCGCGAGAAAGCGCGCAAAGCGGCTCCTGCCGAACGTCGCCGCCCGTCAATCGACCCGATGACTGTTCTCCGCGACCTGCGCAACCGCCTTGCAGCCAAGGAGGGGATAGCGTCGTACATGGTGATCTCCGATCCCGCACTCATGGCCATAGCAGCCGTGATGCCCGCGTCGCTCGAAAAATTTGCGGCCATCGAAGGCATTAGCGACCGCAAGGCTGTGGCTTACTGGCGACCCGTGGCCAAGGAACTGGCACGCCATTTCAAACAATATAAACCTGAGATACTACATTCGCGCTACGACACCCTCTTCCTCCTCCGCCGGGGCAACTCTCCGGCCGAGATAGCATCTTTGCGGCGCCTATCTCCAGCCACCGTCTACAACCACCTGTTCGACCTCTATGAGGCCGGCGCAATCACCGACAGTGATCTTCCCGGCATAGTCGATCCGGCAGTCTACCGCTCGGTAATCAATCTCTATCTCTCGGAGCCCAAAGAAAACTTCTACGACTCGATCGAAGGCCGCTATCCCGACGGGCTGGTGCGGTTTATCCTCGCCATTGCCCGCAAGAAAGGCCATATCCCTCCCGCCTCAACTTAAACAAATAGCATTCGTCCCATCTAAGAATTTCATTTATCACGTGGGTCTTCATTTCAGCAGATCAATACGTAAGATCAACTACCTTCAGGTAGTAAGAGTGATCGGGTGGCTTCTAATGATCGAAGCTGCATTCATGACCATACCATTGGCAACTGCCTTTCTTACCGGAGGAGCCGATCTGGAGGCGTTTGGTTTAAGCGCCCTCATCACCCTTGCCGCAGGACTATCGGCTACGTTCCTCGTCAGGCCGTCGCGCACCGACATGGCCAAGCGCGAAGGCTTCCTGCTCACATCGCTCGTGTGGGTGGTGTTTTCCTTTTTCGGCATGCTGCCGTTTGTGTGGAGCGACGTTGAGCCGCTCGATGTCACAGATGCCTTTTTCGAGGCCATGTCGGGCTTCACCACTACAGGAGCCACCGTCATGACCTCGGTCTCGGCCACCTCGGCCGCTGCCACCATGTGGCGGTGTCTGATGCAGTGGCTCGGCGGAATGGGTATCATACTCTTCACCCTCGCCGTGCTCCCTATGCTCAACTCGTCGGGTGGCATGCAGATGTTCAACGCCGAAGTAACCGGAATAACCCACGACAAGATACGCCCGCGCATCTCGCAGACAGCCATGAGGCTCTGGGGAATATATGTGATACTGTCGGTGATACTATTTTTCCTCCTCATGCTGGGCCCCATGACTCCGTTTGAGGCCATATGCCACACCTTCACCTCCATCTCCACCGGCGGCTACTCTACTGCCGATGCCTCGATAGGCTACTGGGATAATTACTATACCGACATAGTTCTGACGGTGTTTATGTTTCTCGGCGGCGTCAACTTCAGTCTTATCTACAAGGCGGCGCTCGGACAGCCCGGCGCCCTTTGGCGCAACGATGTGCTCAGGGCTTATATCTACATCATTCTCGGCGCCTATGTGATGTTTGTGATAGCGATTGTGGCCCTTGGCCACTACAACGGCATTGCATCCGTGACCATCGATCCTATATTCCAGATAGTATCGACCATCACCTCAACCGGCTACACCGCCCGCAATTTTGAGGCATGGGGCCCGTTTGTGCTCGCGCTCACCTTTATTCTGATGTTTTTCGGAGGATGTGCCGGCTCGACCAGCGGCGGCGCCAAGATCGACCGTATGCTCTTCCTCCTCAAAAACACACGCAATGAAGTGTACAAGACCCTCCACCCCAACGATGTCACCACTGTGCGGGTCAACGGCCGCATAGTGCCCGCCCACATCGTGGCCAAAGTGATAGCGTTCCTATGTCTGTTCGTGATAGTGATCACCATCGGCGGCATTGTGCTGACAGCTTGCGGGCTGCCGCTGGTCGACGCTTTCTTCAGCTCCTTCTCATGCCTGAGCAATATTGGCCTCGGCGCCGGATTTACAGGTTATGGCGGTGGCTACGATCTTGTGCCCGACTTAGGCAAGTGGGTACTTTCATTTCTGATGCTCGTAGGTCGTCTGGAGCTCTTTACCGTGCTCATACTCTTCAGCCCCGGATTCTGGCGCAAATGAGCAGGATGCGTGCCAGGAGCGGCATGGGGCGCCCGGTTGCCTTTACGGTCTCTTCCACCACTTGAATGGAGCCGGGTGTATGAAGGTGGCGCGACAGTTTTGAAAGGAATATGAAACGCGACCTGAAGTAGCGGTCGAGTGATTTGGAACTGATGCCGTAATGCGTGGCCAACTCTGCCGTGCATCTTACCGTGGCCGAGTAAAAACCGAGAGCCCGGGCTATCGAGCGGGGATTGCTCACCGTAGGCTCCCCCACACGGTAAGCCAATACCTCCTGCGGCATGTAGGCCACTTTGCCTCGGCTCAAAAGGGCTGCCGTGAGCGACAGATCCTCACACTCGAAATCTTGATTGATCACAATCTTTCGGTTGGCGGCTATTGCATCAGCGGCTGTTGCGGCACGGTAAACGGCTGTCGACAGATGCAGCGTGAGCGGTCGGCGATGGGCAAGAAGAGGCTCCATAAGCTCTCGTCCATCCATAATCTGCATCTTTCCATTCATTCCGTAAGGCTCGACATGAGCCAATGTGTCGCCACGACTGTTGACCTCTCTCCAGGCTCCATGCACCATCACCACCTCCGGATGAGAATCGAGATAACTTGCCTGCCTTTGCAGGCGATGGGCGTCGATCCAGTAGTCATCACCGGCGCAGTCGGCTATATATCTCCCCCGGCACGCCTCCAATGTGTCGAAATAGTTTCTTACAACACCCTTGTTTGGAGCTTCAGGCATAAGCCTTATCCTCTCGGGATAGCGGGCTGCATAGCCGCTGCATATATCCCGTGTGGCATCGGTGGAGCCATCATCGCCTATCACTATCTCAACACAGTAATCAGGAGTGTTCTGCGCAAGCACGCTCTCTATAGCTTGCGCTACGGTGTGTTGCTGATTATAGGTCAATATGATAACCGATATATCGGGCCGGGTCATGGCAGGAGCGATTTCAGCATTTCAGCCCACTCCCTGCGCAGCAACCGGGAGTCGAATTTCTCTTCAACGGCCCGACGGGCCCCTTGGCGCAGAGCTTCATATCGCGCCCTGCTGTCGAGATAGGGCATCAGTCCCCTCACAAATTCCTCCGGTTCGGGATCGCGGGCGAGGAGCAGGCCCGTGTTGTCGTCGACTGACTCGCCTATACCGCCCGTATCTGTCGCTATCGCAGGTATGCCATGGGCCATAGCCTCTGCAAGCACCAGCCCGAAGCCTTCGTGACGGCTCAGGAGCATGAGCCAATCTACTGTATTGGCGGCAAGATAATCCATGACTTGAGTGTGAGGTAGCGGCCCCTTGAGATCCACAGTGAGATTGTCGCGCCTGTTCTCCTGCACCTTAGCTCTCAGCCCGGGAAGCTCAGGCCCGTCGCCTATCAGGGTCCATGTGATATGCCACCCCGGCCTGGCCTTGGCAAGAGCCTCAGCCATTTCAAGGCAGAGGCCGCATCGCTTCCTGTCGATAACTTGCGCGACTGTGAGGATGAAAACCTCCCTGCTGCCAGGCTCCGAACATCGTGACGCCGACACCTCTGTCTCCACTCCAAGATAATGACGGTGGATCTTAGCGGCCACATCGGCATATTTATCTGCAAGGATAGCGACACCTGCGTCGCTCACCGCATAAAGCCCATCACTTGATGCGATGGCACGGCGGCGCAACTCAGGCGCCCGATCGGTATATATGTCATAGCCATGCGCCCGGATGAGATAACGGAGCCCATGCTTGTGATGGATCCGTTCAAGGGCTGTCGACGGGAAATCAAACCAAAACGCCTCAGCCACTGTATCGGAAGCCGTAAGGTTATAGCGCCTCATGATGCTCTCCAATGCTTTTTGCGTCATGGCGGCGGCCAGCGAATATTTCACATCTCCTCTGTTCCTTAAAGCAGCAACAGGATGGAGCAGAGGTCTCAGCCATTTTCTGTCGCGATCTGGCGAGTCGGCAATATCGGTAGCTATGATCACATTTGCGGGCATGGAATCGGCGGCAGCAACCCCGCGACGTGTGACAGGAGCCACAACGACTTTGTCAAACACCTCGCCAAGTGCCTTTATCTCTGGTAAGACAAAAGCCTCTTCTGTCAATCCGCCGAGAGGATATGATTCCGTGATGAGTAATGCAGTGGCCATAAGTTATGCGGTATATGTCGCAAAATTATAAAATATATCGTTACTTTTGGCGATTAATGGCTACCTTTGTAGTGAAATGGAGATCACTGTCATCATACCTGTACGCAACAGGGCCCTTATGCTTCCGGCCACTCTCGACTCAGTGGCCGCCCAGACCTTGCGCCCCCGGCGACTGATTATTGTCGACAACGGATCCGACGACGGATCGCCCGAGGTCGCGGCTAAATGGAGCGCCGCCCATCCCGACCTCGACGTGGTCATGCTCGCCGAGCCTAAGCCGGGAGCCTCGGCTGCCCGCAACCGTGGTCTTGCCGAAGTGTCAAAGGCCGACGATTCTTATGTGCTTTTCTTCGATTCCGACGACATTATGCTGCCCGACCACATAGCCCGGATAGATAAGGCACTTGAGGCGCGCCCCGACACCGACCTCCTCTACTTCGACAAGGCTTTCCGCGACCCCGACGGATGGACCACCGTGAAGTCGACCCCGGGCGACGGCAATCTGATCTGCCACCATATCTTCCACAGCACTCTCGCCACCGCTTCATTTGTGGCCCGTGCATCGCTGGTTGAGCGGGCGGGCGGATGGAACGAGGAGCTCCTACGCTGGAACGACTATGAGCTCGGGCTCCGACTGGCGGTGGAGGCTTCGTCGCCATTCAAGCTCACCGGCGCCCCGAGGGTAATGGTGCTCACTCACTCCGAGTCAATCACCGGCTGCTCTTATTCAAAAGATGCGGCCACTCTCAATGCGGCGCTTGACTCAATGCGACGCACCCTTGCCGCAGCCTCCCTCACTCAGGAGCTGCGCTATCTGCATGCCCGCCGGGCCATCCTTGCCGGGCTCTTTGCCCGTGAAGGAGATGCAGCCTCAGCTACCTCAACCATGCGCCAGGCGCTCGATGCCGCCTCGCCGCGCGACACCCTCGCCATGCGTCTGGCCTACCTCGCCACGCGCCTCACAGGGCGTGGCGGCGCCGCAATGGCCTCTTGGCTTCTCGCGCCACCCAAGCCCAAGCGCGCCACGCGCCTAAGCCGGCCTAAATAAGATTTTTTTGCTACCTTTGCCGCTGCAATGGCAATCCATTTGTTATAGCTCTAATCACTTAACCCTCCAAGCACAACCACAACTATGCCTCAGGTAAGAGCTAAAAAAGCCCTCGGCCAGCACTTTCTGACCGACACAAATATCGGACGGCGCATAGCCTCCACTCTCGACGACTATGTAGGGATGCCCGTGATCGAGGTAGGCCCAGGCATGGGTTTCCTCTCCCAGTTTCTCCTCGACAAAGGCCACGACCTCACTGTGGTGGAGATAGATGGCGAGAGTGTCGACTATCTGCGCCGTGAGTTTCCGGTCCTGGCCGACAATGAGCGCATTCTCCCTGTTGATTTTCTCGCCACCGACCTCGCTGCTCTCTTCCCCGACGGCCGCCAGTTTTGCGTCATAGGCAATTATCCCTACAATATATCTTCACAGATCTTCTTCCATATCCTCGACTACCGCGACCGCATCCCCTGCTGCTCAGGCATGTTGCAGCGCGAAGTGGCCGAGCGGCTTGCGGCTCCTCCCGGAGGCAAAGCGCGGGGCATCCTGAGTGTGCTCCTTCAGGCATGGTATGATGTGGAGTATCTTTTCACTGTCGACGAGCATGTATTTAATCCGCCGCCAAAGGTCAAGAGTGGCGTGATTAAGCTCACCCGCAACGGAGTGACCGATCTCGGATGCGACTGGAATCTGTTCCGCTCGGTGGTCAAAACCGCTTTCGGCCAGCGCCGCAAGATGCTGCGTTCCTCGCTCAAAGGTCTGTTTGGCCCCGCCGGGATCCCCGCCGAAGCCGCCGGTCTTATGTCCATGCGACCCGAGCAGCTCCCGGTGGAACGCTTCGTGGAGCTCACCAATATGATAGCACGCTCGCGCTCTGCTGCCAGCTGACCATCCCTTGTAGTCCAATCCTTTAATGCCTCTCTCCCATACTGCGTTTTGACTATCACTCCTGAATTTATCGAACGTCTCAAATACATCATAGAGACCCGCGACGAGGAATCGGCCCGGCAGCAGCTGTCCGATCTCCATCCTGCCGATATCGCAGAGCTCTATCAGGAGCTCGACATCGACCAGGCAGAGTTTCTCTACCGTCTGCTCGACGATGAGATAGCTGCCGATGTGCTCATGGAGCTCGACGAGGACGACCGCCACAAGCTTCTCGCCAATATGCCGGCCGAGGAGATCGCCAAGCAGTTTATCGAACATCTCGACACCGACGACGCCGTAGATATCATCCAGGAACTCGACGAGGAAGATCGCGATGAAATCCTCTCCCACATCGACGATGTGGAGCAGGCCGGCGACATTATCGACCTTCTTAAATACGACGACGACACCGCAGGCGGCCTCATGGGCACCGAGATGATCACCGTCAACGAAAACTGGTCGATGCCCGAGTGTATCAAGGAGATGAGGATGCAGGCCGAGGAGATGGACGAGATCTACTACGTATATGTGGTCGACGACGACAACAAGCTACGGGGTGTGCTCCCGCTCAAGAAGCTCATAACCCATCCTTCGGTGTCGAAAATCAAGCATGTGATGGAGGAAAATCCGGTGGCTGTCAAAGCCGATACCCCAATCGACGAGGTGGCGCTCGACTTTGAAAAATACGACCTTGTGGCGATGCCGGTGATCGACTCCATTGGCCGGCTGCTCGGACGGATCACCGTCGACGACGTCATGGATCGGGTGCGTGAATCGACCGAGCGCGACTATCAGCTTGCTTCGGGTCTCTCAAGCGACGTCGAGACCGACGACACCCTCTTCACCCAGACCAAGGCCCGGCTGCCGTGGCTCCTGATAGGTATGCTCGGAGGTATAGGCAACTCACTTATCCTCGGAAATTTTGAAGCAGGATTCACCGCCGACCCCACTCTCGCGCTTTTCATCCCGCTCATAGGAGGCACCGGCGGAAATGTGGGCACCCAGTCGAGCGCTATCGTGGTGCAGGGTCTCGCCAACGGCTCGCTCGATATAAAGAATGCCACCCGACAGCTTGTAAAAGAGCTCGGGGTGGGACTCATCAACGGTTGTATAATCTCGCTTCTGGTGTTTGGCTACAATTTCATCAAGCTCGGATCGGGTCATCAGGTCACCACCATAGCCGTATCGCTCTCGCTGCTGGCCGTGGTGCTCTTCGCCTCGGTGTTCGGCACCTTCGTCCCCCTTACCCTGGAGCGGTTTAAAATCGACCCTGCTCTGGCCACCGGTCCCTTCATCTCCATCACCAACGACATCATCGGCATGGTGATCTATATGTCGATCTCCACACTTCTGCTGTCGTCGCTCGCATGATCAGAAGTTGTAGCCCACGCTGAAAGTCACCAGATTGCGGTGGAAGCTCGTGGCATTGCTGTGTTTCGACAGATTGACCAGTCCAAAGGCCGCGTCGACCCCTATGTAGTAATTGCTGCCGAAAGCCACTCCCGCGCCTATTTTCCACTGACAGTCAAAGCGGCGAAACAACGTATCGTAGAGCTCTCCGGCCAGCGATGATCCGCCCGGCATATCGTCGGTAAGATGGGCTGTGAATCCAACCTCCAGCTGCGGACCTGTGGAGAGAAACAGTGCGGTGGTCGGTGTGAAATCAATCCGGTAGCCAACCATGACAGGCACACGCATGCCCCAAGTGCCGACCCACGCATCTATGCGGTCGAGCGACCCCACGGGGGTGTCGCTGTCGGAGGTATCGAAGTCGGCGTCCATCGTGTCGTAGAAGAAGCTCACTCCCGGCTCAACATACAGCCCTCCGCCAAACGGATGGTTGTACACTGCCCCGAGCGCCACGCCGGCACCCGGTCCGAAGATCTTGATCTTATTGTCGCTTCCAAATTTCCACTTGCCGGGACACGACACATCGAGCGAGGCCCTGAGGCCCCAGAACGGGTTGTCGTAGGCATATTCTTCTGAATAGGCGGGCGATTGGGCCGCCGCCGTTACCGATGTAAGGGCCACTGCTGCGAGGGCTGCTGTGAGTACTTTTGCTTTCATATCTTTATAACACGCGTATGGGCAATAATGCAGGAGCTTTTTCACATTTTTTTAGATTTATTCGCCCATTTGGCCTTTTTTTTCTACCTTTGCGCCTTCAATTCACAGATCAATCATATTCAAGCCCAGTCTTAAGCAGTTTCCAATCACTTTTTCTATCGCAGAATCATGAATTTCTCAGGGCCTATCGACTACAAGCCGGCACTCATCCCGGCTCTGCGCGGTTATAATTTCTCGCGCTTCAAATCCGACCTGATCGCCGGCATCGTTGTCGGCATTGTCGCTCTCCCTCTCGCCATCGCTTTCGGCATAGCCTCGGGTGTCAGCCCCACCATCGGCCTCATCACAGCCATCATTGGCGGATTTCTTGTATCGGCACTCGGCGGCTGCTCAGTGCAGATCGGCGGTCCCACCGGCGCTTTCATCGTTATTGTCTACAACATCATAGCCACCTACGGCCTCGAAGGTCTGGCCATCGCCACCTTCATGGCGGGTGTGATACTCGTCGGCCTCGGCCTGTTCCACCTCGGCACCGTGATCAAGTTTATCCCCTACCCTATCGTAGTAGGATTCACCGCTGGTATAGCACTCACCATCTTCTCCACCCAGATCAACGACTTCTTCGGCCTCGGGCTCACCGGGGTGCCGAGTGAGTTCATACCCAAGTGGGGCATGTACCTGTCCAATCTCGGCAACATCGACCTGCCCACCCTTGCCGTAGGCGTAGTGTCGCTCCTGATCATCACTCTCGCCCCTAAGGTGAGCAAGAAGCTTCCGGGCGCGCTGCTCGCCATCATTATCGTCACCGCCATAGTGGCCCTGCTCAAGGATTCATGTCCATGGCTCGCCGTCGAGACCATCGGCGACCGTTTCGGCTCGCTCCCCACCGACATCCCCGAGCCCCACTCGCTTGAGCTCAACATGGCCACCATCAACCTCCTGCTCCCCTCGGCTTTCACCATCGCCGTGCTCGGAGCCATCGAGAGCCTTCTCTCAGCCACCGTGGCCGACGGTGTCACCGGTAGCCGCACCCACTCCAACACTGAGCTCATAGGCCAGGGCGTGGCCAATATCGTGGTGCCATTCTTCGGCGGCATACCCGTCACCGGCGCCATTGCCCGCACCATGACCAATATCACCAACGGCGGTCGCACCCCCGTGGCCGGTGTGATCCATGCCATCGTGCTCCTGCTCATTTTCCTCTTCATGATGCCGCTGATCAATCTTGTGCCTATGGCATGCCTCGCGGCAGTGCTGATTGTCGTGGCCTACAACATGAGCGGCTGGCGCACCATACGCGGCATCCTCCACAACCCCAAGAGCGACATCTCGGTGCTCGCTGTGACATTCCTCCTCACTGTGATCTTCGACCTCACGATCGCCATAGAGATAGGCCTGCTCCTCGCCATAATCCTTTTCCTGCGCCGCGTGATGGAAAACACCCAGATCAAGGCCTACTCGGGCGAACTCGACATTGCCGAGGGCACCGAAGCCCAGCCAGAGGTGCTCGATGTGGCCCGCGGCGTATCGGTCTACGAGATCGACGGCCCGTTCTTCTTCGGCATAGCAACCAAATTTGATGAGCTCATGAGGCAGTCGATGGCCGAAAAACCGGTTGTGCGCATAATCCGCATGCGTAAGGTGCCATTTATCGACGCCACCGGAGTCCACAACCTCGAGATGCTCATCCAATCGTCGAAGAAAGAGGGGATCCACGTGGTGCTTTCGGGCGTAAATCCCGAGGTGCGCAAGGTGCTCGAACACGCCGGCATCGACTCCTTGATAGGCAACGACCATATCTGCGACCACATCAGCCGAGCCGTCGCTATGGCCAATTATATTGCCGAGCGGGATGCCAAACTTGCCTAAACGTTAACAAAACATGGGCGAAATAAACTTATTTTAACGTTATTTCACAAAATATTCCTGTCCCGGTAACTATTCAGCGGATACACTGATGCGGAAACTGAAACTATTACCGACAGGGTCAGACAACGACCTCTCAATACTC
>CAJTUF010000016.1:0-22939 GCA_910579675.1 uncultured Muribaculaceae bacterium
ACGGCAACTCGCCTTTCAACGCTATTCTCGCCCTTTTCTAAGGGAGACCGACTCAGTGTGTCCGCTGAATAGTTACGAGCATGTTATGGAGGGCAAATCCCATGGAAGGGAAGAAACTCGGGCGTGTACTGTGATTACCAATCTGGAAAATATACTTGACAGAGACAAGTGGCCCGGGCTTAAAAGCATCGTGCGTATTGAATCACGCACAAAAGACATCAAGAAAGGCACAGTGCATAAGGAGACAAGATATTATCTCTCTAGCCTTGAGACTGATGCTCAATATATTAATCATTCCATACGCACTCATTGGAGTGTTGAGAACCAACTCCATTGGACTTTGGATGTGGCTTTTGGCGATGATGCCTCTCGCAAACAAAAGGACAATGGCGCTCAAAATTTCTCTCTTCTGAACCGTATCGGATTGAACATAATCAAGAACGCAAAGGTATCTTCGATGGGAGTCAAAGGACATCGGAAAAAAGCCGGATGGGATAACGACTACCTGCTGTATGCCTTAAAAAGTTTTGATGTTGTAAAAAATTAAGATGCGTCAGCCGTGCGTCACACCCTACGAAGTGTTTTTTAGTCGACAAATCTTTCATATCTTTGCAGACATTTAGTTAAACAATGATGTTGAATGCATCCAAAACTTTTAGTAGACATGAAGGTCTAGAAATCTAGCTTGATGTGTTCAACAAATAAGACAGAGACGGACTATAACCCCACGATAGCCCTTGTGGCTAACTACCCTTTGAAGGTCACCGTCTCTGTCTTTCTTATTAACAATTCAGAGTGTAAATGTTAACTCTGAATTTCGTCTGCAAAGGTAAAAGATACTCCCTGGATCGGAAAGGCCGTCCGAACACATTGGTCTATAGAGAGTATGCACTGGGGACTTGACTTAAACCTGTTGCAGGACGGCATAAAACGTAAATCTACTAAGGCCGCAAGGAATCTCGACACAATCCACCGGATTGTCTATTCGCTGTTCTCTATCTGGAAAGGACGTCGTAAGAAACTCTCCGAAAAGGCAAAAGGACTGGCTGAACTTATGAGGCATGTGTCTATGAGCTTTACCAGACTGCTGCACTTCCTATCACAAAAATAAGAATTTTTCATCTTTTGAATTAAACCTTAATTCGGAAGTATATCCACGTAACACAAACGCGGCTTGGCTAGAAAAAATGGCCAAGCCGCTAATTTTTAGACTCATATATTTGGTGGCCTCAAAATTATTGTGTAATTTTGCATTACGTACCACGTAATATGAAGAAAGCAGCAAATCATCCCCAGTGGGCACTTGCCCAAAAGAAGCCCGGTACCGAGCTGCGGTGTATCCGAGGCAGGTATTATCTGTACGAATGCTCAAGCTTTTATGACAAAGAGCTTAAGAAGACGCGCAAGAAAACAGGGCGTTATCTTGGTATGATTACCGAAGATAAAGGGCTTGTGCCACCTCGTCGGAAACAAGTGGAGATTGAGAATGAAGCCGTATCCTCCAGTGTGGAGAAAGGGCGAATCTCAGTCCCTGAGCCTAAGGTAGGACAAGTAAGGGAATATGGATTATCAGCGTTTATCTCGGGGCATTGCACCGACATGATCGAGAATCTGAAGCAAGCGGTGCCGAGGATGTGGAACCGTGTGCTTGCGATGGCATATTGTCGTCTTCGCAACCAATCTCCGCTGAAATATATACAGGAGGATTTCGCCGACAGTTATCTGTCACAGACATTGGGCACAGAAGGGCTGTCACCAAGAACCCTTACAGATTTTATGAAGAATCTGGGGAAAAGCAGGGAAGAGATACTGGCCTTCATGAGGAAGTATGCAGGTGCAGGAGGAAATGTGCTTTTTGACGGCACGGACATTCTCTCATCATCTGCAAAAATGGATTTCCCCAGAATGAGCAAGACTAAGCTGGGAGGTTTTGCCGAAGCTGTCAATGTCATGATGGCCTTTTCAACAAGCCGGATGCTCCCAGTCTATTATCGGCTCCTTCGAGGAAATGTAAAAGATATAACTTCTTTTCTCACAAGTGTTGACGAGTTTGGAGATACCTCAATGACAATTATCGGAGACAAGGGGTTCTTCTCAAAAAGCAATATTGCCGAACTAGACAAGAGAAAGCTGAAATATATAATAGCCCTCAGGCGCAGCACTTCGGGGATTAATTACAGCAGGTTCAACAATCACTCATCCGAAGGTCACTTCTTTTATGCCGAAAGGCTAATAAAATACTGCACTCAGACCATCGATGGTCATTCAGTCTATCTCTATCATGATGCCAAGCATGCCGCTGAAGAAGAGACTGATTATCTGCGCCGTGTGGATAACGGGATACATGAGAAATACACGATGGAGACATACGCGCTCAAGGTACCCCAGTTCGGGACGCTCGCTGTAATGGTGTCGGATGGAGTGTCAGCCAAAGACGCTTTTGATAATTACAAAAGCAGATGCGAGGTAGAACAGGAAATAGACGTGCTGAAAACCGACCTTGATGCCCTGACTTCATACATGCAGGACAACGACAGATTGGAAGGATGGATGTTTGTCAACTTCATCGCACTGCATATTTTCTATATGGTGAGGAAACAGATTGTGGAAAACAATCTGACCTCGAAAATGTCAACGAGGGAAGCTATACGAATACTGTGCCGCCAGCGAATAGTCCGGCTTGACAACGAATGGAAGAAAGCCGAGGCCTCGGCAAAGGACAAAGCCATTCTGGAGGCTCTCGGCGTATCTATTACGTAATCCGGTTGCTGAATTATGGATTAAACGTACTATTTTCTCCTTTAGTGCAGGAGTAGGACGACAGTGGGGCTGTTTTTCCAGTCCAACTCTTCCGTATTTATCCCACATCCTGACCCATGTCAATATTTGAGTCTGATTTATATGATACTCCTTTGAAAGATGCGCAATGGCTTCTCCTTGTTTTACTCGTTGTACAATGACGAGCCGCAATTCATAACTGTACTTCATAAAAAGCACCCCAAAAGTTTTTTGTCTAACTTTCGGGGTGCAGTTCATTTTGACACAGCCTCATCACTGGTTTGATTCTGATTGTCATCAGCTGATGTTGACGATATAGGAGTTCTGAAGAACCTCTTCAAGTGACTTACCGTCAATTTTGACGGTGTCCCAAACGCTCTTGTCGCAAGGTATCATATATAGGACTTCTCCATTTTCATAGTCTTGGGTATCTTGGTCTCCGAGTTGATCGTAAGTACAGACACCTTGTTCTTTCTTAAAGCGGAAAACTGGAGTAGGACATTCTTCGGCATGAATGCCGTAAAAATTGCCATCACCAAGATAGAAGAAAATCATATTTCGCGCCATGTCTTCCACAAAATAATGGAAGATCTTTTTTGAAACTGACGATTTGGCTTCCACCTTTTCATCTTGCTGCCAACCGAGTTGCCATGCCTCAAGGTTTTTCCCTTCTCCAAAGAAATTGGGAACCACAACAGTATGATTGCGTTTGGGTAGATGCATACTTGTAATGACTATGGTTGGAATAAATCGTCTAAGGTTATGACAGAGTTGATTTCCGATGCCTGGGGATTCTTAACCAGCCCAGAAGAGGCAACCATTGTGAGTTGAACCCCTTTCTTAGGTGCGACTTCTTGCTGGTATCGGCTTCTGCGCAAATTCATTTCAGCCAGATAGACTGGGGAAATAGAGAAGGGACTGTTGGTAAATTTCATTTCGCAGATATTGACAATGCCGTCTGCGCGGTCGATTATCATGTCAATCTGCATTGCCGGATATGATTCATTCTCAGGCACACTCCATGCAAAGTATTCGCAATAAACACCTCCCACACCAAGTGCCTTTTGAATCTGATGGATATGGCGATAGCATACTCTCTCAAAAGCCAAACCTCTCCATGAGTTCATAGTTCCAGTGTTCTGATGTGTGGCCCAATAGTTAGTCCTTGCTTTTTTCTTCAAAACAAAGTCATTATAAAACAATGTAAAATTGTCGGCTAATTTAAATAAAACGCCCCGTTGTTTTTTTGTCGGTTGAGGCATCTCTATAACAAATCCGGACAATTTGAGATTTGTCAGTATTTCGGTAAATTTAGCTGACATTCCGACTCCTGACTTTTCAGATATCTCTTTAGCCGTCATTCCTCCCTTCTTTTCAATTAGAGTTTTCACTATTGATTCATACCTTTCCGGAGCGGTGAACATGGACTTAAATAGCACATGGTATTCAATTTTCATGGGCGCGTTTTCCGAAAAAAAAAGAAAGTCAATATTTGCTGACAAACTTTTTGCCGGGTCAATCAATGTCCAATAATATGGCACTCCACCGAAAATCATATATGCCTCGGTAATAAGGTGTCTTGACCAATTGAATTTATGGGCGGCACTGAATTTTTCACATTCGTTTAATGTAAAAGAGGTTAGCTCAATCTGGCGGGTTATGCGGTTATACAAACCTCCTTTACTGCTGAAGACCTTCTTTACCATCCATGAAGTGGCACTTCCACAGATTATCATTACTATATCCTTAGTCCATGCCGCCCAATCATTCCAAAAATGCCCGAGTGCCTTTACAAAATCAGAACCTCTCGCATCCATCCATGGCAGCTCGTCGATAAAGATTACCTTCTTTCCTCCTAATTTTGGGAATCCTTTTTTAGATTCAACAAGGGTTCGAAGCATATCGAAAGCATCAAACCAGTTTTGAGGTTTGCCGCATTTGGGAAGTCCATAGCGCAGTAATGTCCGGTGAAATTCCGACAACTGCTGCTTGGTGTTATAATCCTCAATACCCGTGTAGGAGAATGTGTAAGTGTTTCCCATAAATTCTTTCACAAGGTAGGTCTTGCCTATCCTGCGTCTGCCATATATGGCAATGAATTCGGAATGTGAAGAAGCGAGGGCTTCCGTAAGTATTTCAATTGGAGCATCTCGGCCTATAATGGTCATGGTAGATTGGGAGAATTTGCTTTTCATAGTGCAAAGATACAATATAAATTCGACAAATGGGTACTTTTAGGCTTAAAAATTACCATTAAAAGTAATCACCCAACCCGGCAAAACTTATAAAACTGCGAAAACGATAAACCTTTCGTGGCTTCCTCCAGATATAATATCGGTAATTTTGCAAAAACTACCGATACTTTTACGTCCGCCAATAATGTGTTTGCAACATTCTTGATCATCAGCATTTATTTGGCCAATGTTTTGCCAAAACACCAGTTTTTGTTTGACCAAACGACAAGAGATACCACAAATTGACAAATATGTTTGGCTAACGGTCATCAAAAATCACTTAACTCATTGATTATATGGATGAAAATTACGCTTCAACGAAGAGGAATGTTAAGCCAAAATCGGTTGATTTTATCAGCTTAAATATTAGATATATAGACGATTGGCAAGTGAGTGAATAAACTTGTCAATCGTTTTTTATTGCCTTTTATCGCAAAAAATACATCAAGTGGCGGCGTGAGTTCAAGAATAACTCCGACCAGACCCTCACCGCCACGCCTACCTCCCCGAGGAACTTTGTCATTTATATCTCACTAAAAATGATTATATTTGCACATGAAAATACAAGATAACGATAATCAACCGTCAACCGAAATCTCTCCCAAATACAGTTCTAAGGCTGATACTGGCATAGAGGTTGTCACAAATTGTGACCAGTTCGCACCTATGCCCATAGAGAATCGCATTCTCACCATTAGGGGGCATCAAGTGATGGTAGATAGAGACTTGGCTGAGCTTTATCAGGTTGATACGAAGCGATTAAACGAACAAGTTAAACGCAACATCGAAAGATTCCCCGAGCGGTTCCGGTTCCAGTTGACAAATGATGAGAAAGAGGAACTGGTCGCAAATTGCGACCGGTTCAAGGTACTGAAGCATTCCAGTTCCAATCCATATGTTTTCACTGAGCAAGGAGTGGCGATGCTGTCTGCTGTGTTGAAAAGCGAGACTGCAATTCATACAAGCATCCGGATCATTGAGGCTTTTGTGGCTATGAGAAATTTCCTCATGAACAATGCCTCAATATTTCAGCGTATGGAACGGCTTGAAATGAAGCAGTTGAAAACTGACGAGAAAGTGGATGCTATACTTGACAAACTCGCAGAAGAGAAAAAGCCCAAGGAAGGTATTTTCTTCCAAGGACAAATCTTCGATGCTTACGTGTTTGTTGCCGACCTCATCCGCAAGGCTCAAAAAGGAATCGTCATTATTGACAACTACATTGACGATACCGTGCTCGTACAGTTGGCAAAACGTAAAGCCGGAGTATCAGTTGATATTTACGATGGCCAAATTTCTCGCCAGCTCCGTCAGGATGTTGCGGCTCACAATGCCCAATATCCCGGCGTTACACTCCATCACTATCAGAAAGCTCACGACCGTTTCATGATAATCGATGAGGATGTCTATCATATCGGAGCCTCGCTGAAAGACCTCGGCAAGAAACTCTTCGCCTTCTCAAAGATGGATGTGATGACTGGCTCCGAACTACTCTCAAAGCTATAATGGTCTCTGCCTGCGGCAGGCATTGCAACGGGGGGCACGATTTTGGAGGGTTCCCCACCATCCACGGCAAGGATATTTCGCGGTAACAGCCAGCTACCCAAAATCGGAATAGTTATAATTATTCATACTATTGAATTCACAACCATGAGAAGAATGTTTCTGAGTGTGCCGATTATTTTATGAGCGGTTTTTTATTCGTTTTAATTCGTTCTGTGATTAGTCTTCATCCGATTTTCAGGTTGCCCTGTGAATTATTACGAATTATTTTTCGAGGTGGAAAACATTTCGTAATTTTGTATTGGTTCTTCCGAGGGGGGATTGGAAGTGGGCAACAACGCACTTTCTATCTAAGTTGACAGATCAGTCAACATGATTAAGATCCGCTGCCCCCCTGTGGTTCCCCTTGACATAAAAAATAACAGAGAAAGTACAGTTTATGGAATTGGAATCCTTACTGATTATGCGATTGCGAGCAAAGCTTGTTAGAAGAGGATTGCCAGTTGCCGACGGGATCTTTTAATTGTCGTAAACCAACATGTAAGGTGTAACTAATTGATAATAATGAGATCAGGTTATAAGGAAATAGGATTTGGCAAGCAAAAGGTTGCTCAAGTGTTTGAGGAATGGTATACTGTTCCTGCCTACCAACGTCATTACGTTTGGGATAGTGATAATATCAATGATATGCTTGAAGATTTTGCTTCAAACTATCTCGAGCACGACAATGAGGAATATTTTTTGGGGTCTTATATCATTCAGAGTAAGGAGCAAAACAATGATTTGCTTGACGGCCAACAACGTATCACAAGTCTATTCTTACTTTTCGCATTTCTTAGAGACTACCATAGGTCGTCTGTCGATGTCAAAGAAAACTGCGATACTCTTATTATTCAAAAAGAGAATAAGATTCGCAGAATTGCCCGAAGAATCAGACTTTCCTATGAGATCAGGGGTAATGTCAAATTCTTTATCGAGCAATATCTTGTACAAGCAGGGTGTTTGGTAGAACATTGGGATGATATTGTCAGAATGAGTGCTGATAAGAAAGAATCGACTTCAATTCAAAGAATGTGCAATGCCTTGATATGCTATAAAGAGTTTTTTGACAATCACGAAGAAATAGACATTGACAAGTTCCTGGGATTCATTCTCAATAATGTTGTTTTGATTTACATCTCCGCAGACTCGCTTGAAGATGCATTCCGATTGTTTTCGGTAATGAATGACCGAGGCCAGAAACTGAGTAATGCGGATATTCTAAAATCTTCTAATCTTGAAAAGATTGAGGATGATAGGGACAGAAACGATTATGCTCGAAAATGGGAGGAGATGCAGGAAGATTTAGGCAATGAATTCGATCGATTCCTTGCCTATGTGAGAACTATGCTTTTAAGAAAACGTCAAAAGATGAATCTTCTGGATGAATATGAGAAGTTTATATTCAAGGTTGGCAAGATACAAAAGGGGAAGGAGTTTTTTGATTATGTATTCAAAGCGTATGATGACTACAATACTCTGATTAATTTAAATGAAAATAACGATGCGGAGTATTGTACGCTGATCCGTATATTAAACAACAGTATGCCATCGTCAGATTGGATACCAGTTGTTTTGTCGTATGGAAGAAAATTTGGGAATGATGGATTATTGAAGTTTACTCTTCGTGTCGCTTGCAAGAATATTGCTGATGCGGTATGCGGAAAGTCTCCGTCACATCGCATTGACAACCTCAACAATATTATAAATCTGATAGAGGATTCAGACTTAAGTGATATTGTGAAAGAGAGTGACGCATTTTATTCTTTCGATGAACATATCTTTATGGCAAATATCCAATCGGAGGTATATGGACGCAGATATACATATGCTCTGCTGATGCTACTCGAATATAAATATAAAGATAAGTCAGAATGGAAAGAATTTGGTACAATTTCAATCGAACACATTCTTCCTCAGAATCCCAAGCCCAATAGCAAATGGATTCAAAACTTTAGTGAGGAGCAACGAGATTATTATACACATCGAATAGGAAATCTATGCCTTATCGGAAGGCGCAAAAATTCTTCTCTGGGGAACTTGGACTATAGGGATAAAATGAAAAAATATTTTGAAAAAAACATAGGTTCGTTTGCACATACACAGAAGATTTACAATACCTATCCAATTGATTGGACTCCGGAAATAGTAGAAGAGAATCAAACCCGTGTGATTGCGGATTTGATGGATATTTTTGGAATAAAGGGTTACGATAAATAAATTGCGCTGCCCACCATATCTCATTCTATAAAGAGATCTGAAGCTATAAAGAGAACTGAAGAAGGTTCTCCATCCTCGTATATGCAAACGCAAAAAGAGAAGTATGCCAATGCCTATCAATATTGGAGTGCCGATGATGACAAGAAACTTGTAGAATTATACAACTCAGGTGCTGATATCAAGACCCTTATGTCGGTTTTTAGAAGGAATAGGGGTGGGATTGTGTCAAGAATCAATAAATTGACAAAGTAGCTTTGTTATTTTAAGATTGTATTTTCGACATAGGTTGCCTGTCACGATTGCTTATGACCGCATGAGGCTATAAATATTGTTTATCTGAAGGTGCGGTATCTGCTACTCGTTAATTGGCTCTGCATGTTGCTGAAAACTTAGGGGGTTGGTGGCTAAATATTTGGTTGGGATGGAAATAATGCTTACCTTTGCAGCGGTTTTTGCGGGTAGTCCGCAATGGCCGTTAATCCAAATTCATAATATCCACTCTGTTAAACCCTAACATGAAGTACGAAACCGTTTTCATCTTAACTCCCGTTTTGTCTGACGAACAGGCAAAGGAAGCGGTAGAAAAGTTCACGAAGGTGCTCACCGACAATGGTGCTGAGATCGTGAACACCGAGCTTTGGGGCCAGCGCAAACTTGCCTACCCCATCCAGAAGAAGTCCACAGGCTACTACAACCTCGTTGAATTTGACGGCGAGCCCACTCTCGTGAAGAAGCTTGAGACCGCTTTCCGCCGCGATGAGCGCGTGATGCGCTTCCTCGTGTTCCGTCTCGACAAGTATGCCGCCGAGTATGCTGCCAAGCGTCGCAATGTGCGCGCTGCCAAGGCTGCCGCTCCCGCCGAACAAACTGTAAACGCTGAATAAAGCAGGACTTAATAATCATGGCAAATTCTGAAATACGCTACCTCACTCCGATGTCAGTTGACGTCAAGAAGAAAAAATACTGCCGTTTCAAGCGTAGCGGCATCAAGTATATCGACTACAAGGATCCCGAATTCCTGAAGAAGTTCCTCAACGAGCAGGGCAAGATTCTTCCCCGCCGCATCACCGGTACCTCGCTGAAGTTTCAGCGTCGTGTGGCTCAGGCCGTTAAGCGTGCCCGCCACCTCGCTCTTCTGCCCTACGTTACCGACCTGATGAAGTAAACCACAATCTACTCACCATCCAATTCAGGAAACAGAAATGAAAGTCATCCTCAAAGAAGATATCTCCAACCTCGGCTACAAGGACGACGTGGTTGAAGTGAAGTCGGGCTACGGCCGCAACTATCTCATCCCCCAGGGCAAAGCTGTGATCGCCACCGAAAGCGCGCTCAAGATCCTCGCCGAAAACCAGCGTCAGCGCGCCCACAAGCTCGCTAAGATCAAGGCCGACGCTGAGGCTGCTGCCGCCGCTCTCGAAGGCGTTAAGCTCTCGATCGGTGCCAAGACCAGCTCTACCGGCACTATCTTCGGCTCTGTCAACGCTCTCCAGATCGCTGAAGCTCTCGAAAAGCTCGGTCACAATGTCGACCGCAAGATCATCGAGGTCAAGGAAACCATCAAGGAAGTGGGCGAATACACCGCCACCATCAAGTTCCACAAGGAAGTTGCTGTTGAGATTCCTTTTGAAGTGGTTGCCGAATAAGCACTGCTTATCTCAGGCTATCCTTCGATAGAAATAACGATAATACATTATCACCCCGGCTCGGGTGTGTCACTGAGAGTGACTCCGAGCCGGGGTGATATTTTTATTCAGCGGGGTCAGATGCGTGGGGCAGGGTGGATACCGGATTCAAGCAGGCTCAGGGGTGAGATCTCAATCCGGGCAGCGTCGCACATGCCGTCGGCTATAAATGCGTTGAGCAGCGATGGGCCGCTCTCGACGAGCACTGAGGAGACTCCTCGCTCACGCAGCAGCTCGAGGATGTCGGCGGGCCCGGCGTCGGGGGCTATCACGGCTTGCTCTACGTGGGGAGGGAGGTCGGTGCGGGGTTGAGAGCAGAGGTAGAGGGTACCGGGTGTCGAGAATACCTTTCTGTCGGGCCTGACTGTGCCGCGGCGGTCGACCACCACGCGGAGCGGGTTGCGGCTGCCGGGGAAGAGGCGGGTGTCGAGCTGCGGATCGTCGGACTCGATGGTGCCTGCTCCGGTCACTATGGCGTCGTGGCATCCGCGAAGTTTATGGACGGCGCAGCTCCCCATCGGGAGCGAGAAGCGGTAGGCTCCCTGATCCGATTGGCGCTTGTGGTCCATGTAGCCGTCGGCGCTCATGGCCCATTTCAGTGTCACCCAAGGGCGCCCGGCGGTGTGGGCGAGGAAGAATCGTCGGTTGAGCTCACGTGCCTCCTGCTCCATTACTCCGATCGCAACTTCCACTCCGGCCTCGCGAAGCATGGCCACCCCGCGCCCGGCCACTGCGGGAAAAGGGTCGAGGGTGGCCACAACTACCCGGGGTATGCCGGTGTCGATGATGAGTTTGGAGCATGGAGGGGTGCGGCCGTAGTGGGAGCAGGGCTCGAGGGTGACATACATTGTAGAGTCGCGCAGGAGGTGCCTGTCGGTCGGCTTGACTGATGCAATGGCGTTGACCTCGGCATGGCCGTGGCCAACCTGACGGTGCCATCCCTCGCCTATCACACACCCGTCGGGGGCCGCTATCACGGCTCCAACCATGGGGTTGGGCGACGCGTCCATGCGTCCGAGACGCGCCAGCTGCAGAGCCCGCGCCATATATCGGCTGTCTATTTCCAATCTCCCTCCTCCTTGATAAGAGCCACGAGGCGCTCCACGGCCTCCTCCTGGGGTATGTTTTTGACTATGCATTCCTTGCCTTTGTAGAGGCTTACACATCCGGCTGCCGCGCCTACATATCCGTAGTCGGCATCGGCCATTTCGCCCGGGCCGTTGACTATGCAGCCCATCACGCCTATCTTCAGCCCTTTTAGGCCGCGGGTGGCCTCCTTGATGCGGGCCAGAGTGGTCTGGAGGTCAAAAAGGGTGCGACCGCACGACGGGCATGCAATATATTCGGTGGCTGTCATGCGGCGGCGCGTAGCCTGAAGGATGGCAAAAGCGAGTCCGGTGGCGTCGGCGGCATCAGTGATGCCACTCCCGGGTTCGATCCACAGGCCGTCGGCCAGACCGTCGATGAAGAGCGGCCCTGCGTTGATGCAGGCGCGCACAGTGGCGTCGTCGGCGTCAGCGCCGTCGGCCCGGAGCTTCACTATCACCGGGTTGGGGATGCCGGCGATCATGAGGCGGTGTATGGCCGCCGTCATGTGGCCCGGAGTGTTGGCGTGGGACGATGTGAGCACTATCACCATTGCCGGGCTCACTTCGGGCACTGCGCGGAGTATTTCTTCGGCGTCGATCTCCACCAGATTGTCGGCGTTGAGGGCTATCACATCGGGGTGGCGCCCGTCGCGATAGGATGCATCGGGATCAGATGCCACCACAACCGGCACATTTTTGCCTCCGGCCAATACCACGCCGTGGCCGTTTTCTGTCACCGGAGTGGGCTCGGAAGAGCGTCGCACGGACATGAATGGATCGCGGCCCGGCGCCTCGGATCCATTGATGGCGGGGGCCCCGGCTATGCGGGCTATATGGTCGGTGATCATGCGTGCCACGGGGAGTTCAGCCTCAGGCTCTTCGCTGAGCGACACCCTGATGGTGTCGCCGAGGCCTTCGGCAAGAAGGGTGCCGATGCCGACGGCGCTCTTCACGCGTCCATCTTCGCCATTGCCTGCCTCAGTCACCCCAAGATGGAGCGGGAAGTGCATCCCCTCGGCATCCATGGCTGCGGCCACGCGCCTGACGGTCTCCACCATCACGCCTACATTGGAGGCTTTGATCGACACCACTATACGCTCGAAACCCAGTTCGCGGCATGCGCGCAGATATTCCATAGCGCTCTCGGTCATGCCGGCGGGGGTGTCGCCGTAGCGGCTCATGATGCGATCGGAGAGCGAGCCATGGTTCACGCCTATGCGGAGTGCGGTGTCGTGTGCCCGGCAGATCTCTATCAGTGGGCGGAGAGCTTCGGTGATACGGGCACGCTCGGCGGCATATTCAGCATCGGTGTAGTTGAGCTTCTTGAATGTGCGTCCCGGATCTGCGAAGTTGCCGGGATTGATACGTACTTTCTCAACCCTTGCAGCGGCCTCTAAGGCGGCGCGGGGATTGAAGTGGATATCGGCCACGAGAGGCACTTGGCATCCATGCGCTCTCATCGCCTCTTTGATGGCGGTGAGATTGGTGGCCTCTCTCACTCCCTGAGCCGTGAGCCTCACCAGGTCAGCTCCGGCTTCGGCTATGCGTATGGCCTGGGCGGCCGAGCCTTCGGTGTCCATTGTCGAGGTCGAGGTCATCGACTGGAGACGGATCGGATTGTGGCCTCCTATGGCAGTGTTGCCCACAGCCACTTCCAGCGTGGGCCGACGGCTGTAGCTGAATACCGACATCAGTTGGTCTTGAAAGAGTACTTCACTTCGGCCAGATCGGCATTGGCCTTGACAATCTTGTCGGCGAGGGCGGCGCGGAAGTTGTCGTAGCGTGTGGCAAGCTCCTCATCGCTGAGGGCGAGCATCTCCACGGCAAGCACGGCGGCGTTCATGGCAGCGTTTATACCCACTGTTGCCACGCTTATGCCCGGGGGCATCTGCACGATTGAGAGGAGGGCATCCTGACCCTGAAGGGTTGAGTCGATGGGCACGCCAATCACGGGGAGGGGGGTCATGGCCGAGATCACTCCGGGGAGAGCGGCGGCCATGCCTGCAGCGGCTATTATTACTTTAATGCCGCGCTGCTTGGCGCCACGGGCAAATTCCTCGACCTGAGCGGGGGTGCGGTGGGCTGAGAGAGCGTTCATCTCAAAGGGCACTTCCATCTTGTCGAGGAAGTCGGCAGCTTTGCGGAGCACGGGCAGATCGCTCGTGCTACCCATTATAATGCTTACTTTGGGTGTCATTGCGGGTGAATGTTGGGGTTGGGGTTGTTTCGACGCAAAATTACTCAAAATTGGTCAATTTCCCAACGCCCGTGCCTTCCGGCGCGAGAGCATGATATAGAAAGCGCTGAACACGCCGAGGCAGATGAGGGTGAAAGCCTGAAACGACCAGCAGATGATCGAGTAGGCCGCCCCGTCGGTATCTGTCACTCCGTAGAGCGACAGAGCAAACATCACCGCTATGTTCCAGGGTCCGAGACCGCCGTTGGAGGGCACTATCATGCTCCACGATCCGAACACAAACACCACAAGGCCGGGAATGAGACCCCACGCGTTCCCCGGCCCGGCTATCAACTCACGGGTAAATGGAAATGCGAAGAAGCACAGGTAGGTCTCCATGAAATAGCACACCCATATGCCGAGGGTGAGCAGGAGGTAGAGCCACGCACTGGGGAGATGAAACAGTATGGCAAATCCGGCCCAGATGCGTCGGCACGATGCTCCTATTCCGGCCATGAAGCGGGTGTGTCGCAAGGCATACCATCCGGCGGTTGCCGCTGCGCATATGCCGGCGATCCATAATGGTAAGGTGCCGTCGGTGAAGGCGTGGGTCAGGCGCTCGCCGAATCGGTAATGGTCGAGAAAACGCTCCATGGCAGGATGGGCCACTATCATGGCCGCTGCGCTGATGAGGGCAATCATGATGCCGTCGGCCGAGCGGTCGCCGATGTCGGTACCTACCACTGTCGCGAGCTTGCATCCTTGGCGCCGCGACACGTAGACACACCTCCATGCTTCGCCCAGAAATGGGAAGAGGAGATTGAGGGCATATGCCCCGAATATTGAAACACTCTCGGCTATGACCGGCATACGGGCCACACCGGCAGCCCGGAGCTGGATGCCCCACCTGATGCCTCTTATGATATGCGACACCACGGTGACACACATCATGGCAATGATGAAGCGATAGTCGACCCCCTGGCGGATGATTGCTGCCACCTTGTGATAGTCGACCTTATGAAACATCCACACAATGAGAGCCGCCGACACTGCCAGCGGCACCGCTATCTTGATTGTAGCTCCGGCTATGTGGCTGAAGCTGCGTGGATGGGTATGGATGTCGGTATCTGCCATGTCCTTATAACAGCGGGACATGGCCAAATGTTAGCTGCAGACGTATGTTTGCGGGCGGGGTCAGGCTTTGACAAGAGCGTCGGCGAGTGAGCGGAGGGCGGCGATGTCGCTTGAGTGTACGCGGCTTCGGATCGTCACTGTCGGCTCCACTATCTGCATATCCTTCATTTTGTCGAGCATACCTGCCATGAGTTTGCCGGCGATGGGTGCCCATGAGCCATTTTCGACCAGCCCTACCTTGCGGCCGCGCATACCCTTCAGCTCAAGATGGTGGAGGAAATTATACATTGCGGGGAAAAGAGACGCGTCGTAGGTAACCGAGCAGAGAGCCATCTTGTCGAGACGGAATGCCTGCCCTACGGCATACGACACGTCGTGGCGGCAGAGGTCGAGGAGCACCACTTCTCCGGCGTCTGGATTGTCTCTGAGCATTCCGGCAAGGAGCCGGGCTGCCTCGGCGGTGCCTCCGTAGATCGAGGCATAGGCCACGAGAGTGCCACGTGTCTCCGGTTCGTAGCGGCTCCAGCTGTGGTAGAGGTTGACATAGTGGTTGAGAGGCGAGTGGAGCACCGGGCCGTGAAGAGGTGCTATGGTCTTGATTCCCTTCCCCTCAAGTTTTTTCAAGACACTCTGCACGCTCGTGCCATACTTGCCTACGATATTGGCATAGTAGCGGCGTGCCTCGTCGGGCCATGCAGCGGCAGAGTCCATGGTGGCAAACGAGCCGAAGGCATCGGCCGAAAAGAGGGTGCCACTGCTTATATCGAGCGTAAACATCACTTCGGGCCAGTGTACCATCGGAGCGGTGATGAAGCGCAGGGTGCGGCTTCCTACTCTCAGAGTGTCGCCATCGCCCACGGCAATGGTGCGGCCTGTGAGGTCGAGACCCTCGAAGAAATTGCCCAGCATGGCTATGGCCTTAGCCGTGGCTACGATCTTCATGTCCGGGTAGCGCTCCATCACGGCGCGGATGCTCCCCGAGTGGTCGGGCTCCATGTGCTGGACAATCAGGTAGTCGGGCACTCGGGTGCCGAGGGCGTCCGACAGCCTTGCGAGCCACTCTGTGGTGCGGCGGGTGTCGACAGCATCGACTATCGCGATGGTTCCGCCGTCGATCAGATAAGAGTTGTAGGATATGCCGGAGGTAAGAGGATATTGGCCCTCGAAAAGATCGAGATTGTCATCGTCTACGCCGATGTGGTATATATTTGAAGAGATCTGTGTCATTTGTGTTTATGCTGAGGCGTCAGAAGAGGGTGGGGTCCGGGAGAAGGCGGAAGCTGTGGCGGTGGCAGGGAGATGGCCCGTTGGCGGCTATCGCGGCGCGGTGGGCTTTGGTGGGGTAGCCCTTGTTGACATCCCATCCGTAGGCCGGATATTCGGCTGCAAGCTGCTCCATAGCTTCATCGCGGGCGGTCTTGGCCAGGATAGAGGCGGCGGCAATGTTGGCAAGCCGTCCGTCGCCCTTGACGAATGTCTGTGCCGGTATATCGCCGTAGGGTTTGAAGCGGTTGCCGTCGACGGCAATGGCGTCGGGCCTCACTTTAAGTCCGTCGAGGGCTCGGTGCATGGCCATGATGGAGGCGTTGAGGATATTCATGCGGTCGATCTCTTCAGGCTCCACAAAGCTGATGGCCCATGCTATAGCCTTGGCTTTGATGAGGTCGCGCAGTTCAAGGCGTCGCTTCCCGCTCAATTTTTTTGAATCCGTAAGCCCTGGCACAGCAAAGTCGGGGGGGAGTATCACCGCTGCGGCACACACCGGGCCGGCAAGACAGCCTCGTCCGGCTTCGTCGCATCCGGCCTCGTTGCCAAGATTGGGATCGGAGCAGTAGGGGAGTATGGTCTCAGTCGACAAATGCATATCCGTAGCCCTGACGGTTGATGATGTGGGCGCCGTAGTCGCCCAGTTTTTTGCGGAGACGTGAGATGTTGGTGTCGACGGTTCGTTCGCTTACATCGTCGCTCCCCGGCTCGGATGAGTCCCATGCTTCGTCGCGTATTTCGGCGCGTGAGAAGAAACGGCCTCTGTGGCGGAGCAACAGGGCCAGAATCAGAAATTCGGTGCGTGACAACTTGATCTGGGCTCCGTCGATTGACCCGAGACCGGTGCCGAGGTCGATCTGCAATCCCTCGAAGGTCATCACATTGCTCATGCGGCGCTTGGCCATCATCTTGCGTCGGCGGAGCACCGACTTGACTCTCGCCACGAGCTCGCGCGCCGAAAATGGTTTGGGCACGTAGTCGTCGGCTCCGGCGTCGAGACCGCTCACAATGTCGTCTTCCGACGCTGTGCGGGAGATGAATATGAAGGGGGTGTTGTAGGTGTCGGGGTTGCGTTTCAGCCGCGAGGCGAGCTGAAAGCCGTTCATGGTAGTGTTGCTCATCAAGTCGATGAGCAACAGAGAGTAGCGCTCAGGGTTATTTGCCAGCACAGAAGGGCCGTCGTGGGCTATGTCGGCCTGGAATCCCTCCGATGCGAACTTATACTGGAGAAGCTCGCACGACATGAGATCCTCATCAACAATGAGCAGACGGTCGGTATTCGCTGGATCAGTGGATTGCATAAATCTTGCTCCTCAGATGCAGAAGGAGTAGGGTGGGATAATGAATGGAAAAAAAGGAGGCAAGGCCGGCTCGCGGCCCTGTGTGATATAAAAATGTTATGGCAAATATAAAAGAGGTAAGGGGTTTGGCAAGTGGTTGTAGCCGGATTGTCTCATTATTGTCGCAGGTCGGTAATAATGCGGGCGGTTACGATGGCCGCATGTAGCTGGCTATGCGATTGTCAATGTGTTACGCCTGCTTTAGAAATATCCTTCACAGCATCGACCACGTTGGTGATATAGTCGCCGGTCTTCTCCAGATCCGATATGAGATCCATATAATATATGCCGGCCTGATACTCGTAGGCCTTGCTGTTGATATTTTCGATGTTGCTGTTGCGGAGCTGGTTGCGGTAGTTGTTGATCTCCCTCTCGCGGTTGTACGACGATACAATGTCGGCCGAATTGATATTGTCGAGATTGACGAGTAGCTTGACCATACGCTCCATTGCGCCCTCAACGAGTCCAAACATGGTGTCGATGCTCGAATAGATGCCGTCGGTGAATTTGGCTCCGCTCTGTTGCTTGCGCAGGAGTATCTTGCCGGCGCCGAGGCAGCAGTCGGCTATGCTCTCGATCTCGCTCACGATGCGCAGCATGGATGCTATGCGGAGCTTACCGGTGTTTGACAGGCGCCCTTCCGAGCAGCGGTTGAGGTAGTGGGCTATCTCGATCTCCATGCGATCGGAGATCTCCTCATATTTCTCCAGACGGGAATAGAGCTTGTTGAAGTCGTCGGAGCCCTCCTTGGTGTGGAGCAGATCGCTCGCCATGGTGATCATGCGCCCTACGCGCTCGGCAAACACGTGCACCTCTTTCTCGGCCTGGGCTATGTTGAGCTCGGATGCCGAGAGAATACCGCCGCGGATATAGGTGAGGCTGAATTCCTCCTCGCCCTTGTTGCGGGCCGGGATGATCCATTCCACGATCTTGACATACAGGTTGGTAAACCATATCATGATCGACAGATTGATGATCTTATAAACGGTGTAGAACACCGACAGGCCTATCGAGGCGCTCACCTGCATGGCGCCCACCTGACTGATGGCGGCGGTCAGACGCTCGTAGATGGGATTGGAGGCGGTGATACCGGTGGAGAAGAGATTGTTGTACACCTCGGGGTCGGTTGCCTCAAGGTGGTTGACAAAGTTGTAGAGTTCGTTGGGGTTGCCTATCGCAAGGGTTTGGCAGAGGCTCTGCATGGCATGGACAAAGGGATAGAACAGAGCCAGACACCATATCATGCCGAAGAGGTTGAATATAAGGTGCCCCATGGCGGTGCGCTTGGCGGCGATGTTTCCGCTCATCGAGGCCAGGATCGGGGTGATGGTAGTGCCGATTGCCGAGCCGAGCACTATGGCGCAGGCAAGCTCATAGTCGATCCATCCTTTTGAGAACATGATAAGACAGATGGCAAATGTGGCTGCCGACGACTGGATGATCATGGTCACCACAAGGCCCACAAGCATGAATATGATCACTGATCCGAAGCCGAGCGACGCATAGTGGCGCAGGAACGCAAACATCTCCGGATTGCTTTGCAGATCAGGCACATATTGCGAGATCATGGTGAGGCCGAGGAAGAGGAGCGCGAAGCCTATCAGAAACTCGCCTATCGACTTGTTGCGCCCCTTCGACGAGAACAACAGCGGCACGGCAAAGGCCATCAGCGGCACGGCAAAGGCCGAAACATCGACTTTGAAGCCAAACAGCGATATGATCCACGCTGTGAAGGTAGTGCCTACGTTGGCGCCGAATATCACCGCCATCGACTGGGCGAGTGTCATCAGGCCTGCGTTGACAAAGCTCACCACCATCACAATCGAGGCTGATGAGCTCTGGATCAGCGCTGTTATGAAAAAGCCGGTCAGGGTGCCCGCAAATCGGTTGCGGGTCATAGCTCCGAGGATGTTGCGCAGTCGATTGCCTGCAGCTTTTTGCAGACCTTCGCTCATAACTTTCATTCCGTAAAGAAACAATCCTACGGAACCGAGTAGACCAAGAAAGTCTATAAAGCTATAATTCATTGTCGTTTAGGCAATTAGTGATGTATGGAGGCCGACGGGCTGCAAAACGCGCCGCAGTCATTGCAAAGATACACTAAAATTCTGAATATTTGTTAACGGTGCCGCATATTTTGGCCATTATTTTTTCTGACAATGGGCCAACACATTGTAAATCAGAAGCGCGGGCCCGGGGAGTTTGCCGGATCCGCGCTTCTGAGTCATGGCAAAAGCCGTGATGGTCAGTAGATCACCGCCGACGACAGCGGCGCGAGGGTGCCTCGTATCCGGCCTCCGCTCACCTCCCAGCGGCGTCCGTAGACGCGGTCGGTGTAGCTGCCATCGGCAAGGGTGGTGGGAAGATCCACGCTGCGCTCCAAACCGGTGAAGTTGATCAAGGCGTTGCCACGGCTTCCGCGGGCCACCCCGACCACGGCCCCGTCGGCCGAGGCAACCACGGTCTCTGGTTCGCCGGCCATTGCACGGCGGAAGTGATTTGCGGCGGCTACTTCCGGATGGCGATATTCGTCGTTGCCTGCCGCTCCGATGCGGTTGTTGCCCCAGTAGTTGTTCCGGCTGCTCCCGGCGGGACGGGAGAAGAAGAGCGGAGTGCCATCCTCGCGTGAGGCGAGAAACACCCACCCCATGCGTATCTGCTCATCCTCAAGATGGGCACTTTCGTGGGCGTTGCAATAGGTGTCGTGGCTCTCAACCCATGTCACCAGACGCGACGGATCGGCGGGGTGGTGCCAATGGGTGAGGTCGGCGCCGCTGTATGAGGCCGAGTCGAGGGCCTGGCGCAGGGCGTGGCCGTAGCTGCTTGCCGTGAGATCCATGTATTCAGAGTATTCGAGCTCCTTGACATTCTTGTCCTGAAGCACCTCGCCGTAGATAAACAGGCTGTCGGGCATCAGAAGCGACAGCCCCTTGGCGGCCTCGCGACCGGTGGCAACCGGCCAGAAATTGTTGCGTTCCGCCTTGGGGTCGAGGGGATCGGACGGGAGGCCGATATGCTTTGCTGTGTCGTAGCGGAAGCCTCGGGCTCCGAGATTGATCAGATCGTTGACATACTGGAGGTAGTAGTACTGGAAGTCGGGATTTTCAGTGTTTACGTCGGGCAGGCCGCCCATCTCGCCGGTTGTACACTCCATGCGGTCGTTCCACTGGGTGATGGGTGTGAATCCGTTGGCATGGTAGAGGTTGTCGTGGCCTCCCACGGCGGCATCGAGATCTGGAAGTACGGCGGTGTGGTCGATGGCAGTGTGGTTGGGGAGCACATCGACTATCACCTTCACTCCATGGGCGCGGGCGCTGTCGGCCATGGCCTTGAAGGCGTCGCGAGAGCCGAGCATATAGTTGCCTATCTTCCAGTCGGTGGGCTGATAGTAGTAATACCATTTTCCGGTCACGGTGTCGCCCGGCTCGCTGAAGAGGGCCATACCGCCGTTTTCGCCCACATAGCAGGTGTTTGCCGGAGAGGTCTGCACATATGTGTAGCCTGCGGCAGCTATGTCGGCCATGCGGGCGGCGATGGTGTCGAAGCTCCAGCTCCATGCGTGGAGTATAGCGCCGTTTGCCTCGCGGTCGGTGGCGAGGGTGCGGGCACCCGCCGGGAGAGCGCATAGCAGCAGGGCGGCGGCCACGCCTGCGGCCCGTTGATGCTTGTTGAAGTTGTTCATTTCAGATGTCTGGAAAGAGTGATGATGTAAGTATGATCGATATATTGAAAGTATGATTTGCGTCTAAGGAGCGGAGAGAGGTCAGTCGCCGATTTTGAGCCTTGCGTAGCCGGGATTGCTCTCGGTTTCACCCATAGCCTCGCCTATGTCGTCGCCCGCTATGAAGGCATAAAAGTAGCGGCCATCGCTCACCGTTTGGGGTATGGCGGGATATTCCGCGCCGTCGTGGGCTATGCGGAGCGGGCCCTCAGCCTCTGGGCGTGTCACCGACATAAGGGTGTGGCCGTCGATGCGGCGTATGAGCCGCGAGGTCACCATGCCGTTGTTCCATATCACGGCCATGATATGTGAGCCGGTGGCGCTGATGCGGTAGGAGATATACTTGTCGCGCTCCTTGCGGTATTGCTCATATGAGCTGAACTCAGGCATTTTCAGATTGCCGCAGTCAAATGCCATCACAGGCTTAAGCCCATTGTCGGCACTGATCGAGTAGAGAGTGTCGCTGTCGAGCACCAGAGTCTCCTCGCCCGAGATGATAAACTCGGTTTCCTTGAATACCTGCCCCTGATCCATGCTGCGGTTGACAAATGGAGTGGACAGGGCGGCTTCGGGTTTCCAATCGGAGGAGTAAAGGTAGAGGCGCTTGTGGGAGTTACCGTCATAGCGTGTCTCTCCAAGCCAACCACGGCCTGAAGGCGTGATCAGGTTTATACTGTCGTTGGCCACCGACGATATAAACTCGCCGCCGAGGGTGTAGCTCAGAATCTTGTGTGAGCGGACATCGGCCACAGTCCATCCATCGCCCCCGCCAACGGTGTGCCACGCATACCATGCCGTGACATAATCTTCCGGTCCCTCCCCCTTGTGGGAAAACGAGCTCAGGCACCGGCCCGAAGTTATGTCGAACACCACCAGGGTGCCATCGTTGCTGTTGAGATAGATTTTGTTGCCCGACATGCCACATGGCTCAGGATAGTTGAGCATAGTTGAGTCAGTGAGGGCAGGCACGCAGAAGGCATCTACCTTCAGGATTGATTCGTCGCCCACTGCCGAGGTGTCGGTAAAGTCGATAGTAGGTATATTGCCGGTGCCGTCATTAGAGCCCGAGCAACTCGGGAGCATGAAAAGCGCTGTCATGGCAAGAATAAGGCCGAAGAAAGTAGCTGACTTGTAGCGTATTGAGATCATTGCTGTGTCGGATATTGATTGTCGGTGTGGCAAAAATAAATAAAAAATGCGACTTGGCCTAACACCCATACAGATAAGCCGCGCAAATAGCTCGTGATTTGCGCGACGCCCGGCTCCCATCTGGCCGCTTTGGCGACGCGGTGGGGCGCTCGGCTGACGCTGAGCGATTTAGTTTTGCGTCGCTTGACCCCACTCTGCGGCGGCTACGCGCGCCTTTGAGTGGGGCTACCAGGCAGGTACGCCCCCAAGGGGGCTTTTGGCGCTACGCGCCGGGTGGGCGACGCGGTTGCTTTCGTCGCGGGTTTGCGGCCTTTTTGACCGCAGGGCGTCGCGGGGGCGGCTGCTCCGGGGAAGCAGCCCTACATTGGCTGCGGGGGACGTCGCGGGTTTGCGGCCGTTTTGCCGCTGGGGGCGTCGCGGGGGCGGCTGCTCCAGGGAAGCAGCCCTACATTGGAGGTAATGGGCTGATAATTCGTTGTTTGGGTGACTTGTAGGGATGCACCACGGTGCATCCGCCCGGCGACGATGGTTGCGGCGACGAGGTGGCGCGTTAGCGCAAAATGCCCCCTTGGGGGCGGACCTTGAGGGTAGCCCGCGGCAAAGGCG
>CAJTUF010000016.1:23037-76980 GCA_910579675.1 uncultured Muribaculaceae bacterium
CGTCGCCCCGGAGCGCGGATGGCCCCGGGGCGACTGCTATTGACTCAGCACTTGATTTATTCGCTAATGTAGATCTTGCGTCCGGCCTGGATGTAGATGCCGGCGCGGAGAGCCGCCATCTGCTCGGGCGTGCGGGCCACGAGGCGTCCGGTCAGATCGTAGACGGGGGCAAATGCGGCCTCGGTGTCGGCCTCAACGCCATTGATGCCGCTTGCAGCCTCAACCACCACCTCGCAGGTGGCCTTGACGCCGTTGGGGGCGGTGGCGGTGATGGTGGCCCGTCCGGCGCCCACAAGGGTCACGATGCCATTCTGATCGACCACGGCAACGCTCTCATCCGAGCTGCTCCAAGTCAGATCGTCGACATCGGCCTGCAGATGATAGGTAGTGCCCTCGACGCCGCTGATCTTCTCAGTGTCGAGGTTGATCTCGGTCACACTTCCGCCGGTCACGGTGACTGATATTACCTTATACCCGACAGAGCAAGAAAAATATATGTCGGTTGTGCCTGGGCCGACAGCGACAAGATTGCCCTCATTATCGATGTCAACAATGTTGCGGTAGTAGGGCCACCAGTCGATATTTTTGATTTCGTTGGGATAATCTTCAGGTATAACCTTGAAGGTTGCTTTGTAGGTGTCGCCGACCTCAAAGGTGGTCGGACAGTTGATCTCGACGTCGGTCACCCAGAAGTCGATCGACATCAGGGTGGCAGCGGCGCGGGAAGTGCCATCCTCAACCGATGCGGTGATCACCGTCTTGCCCGGCTTGAGCGGGTTGACGATACCGTTTTCGTTGACGGTGGCAACCCCCTCGTTGTCCGACTTCCAGACAACGGTATGTCCATCCTCGATCTTATCTGCTATCTCGGCAGGAATAGTGATCTTCACGGGAGTGTCGAGCCATGTCTCGCTTTGGCCATTACCATCGGCGTCAACCTCGGGAGTCACAGGATTGGCTTCTACAATTCTGACACTGCGTGTAAATCCAATTGGGAGTGGTTTGTACATGAAGTATACCCGGGCACTTGTCAATGTTTTTTTGATACCGGTAAGGACGATATTATTACCATCAATGCTGATATCAAGATTGTCCAATTTATTGCCATTGTTGTCAATAAGTGTGATTTCATAATCGCTCAGCGGTATCTCCGAATCAACGTTGATGATTCGTGGCTCATCAACGAACAAAACGGTATTGTTCGGCAGTTGAGCCATTACTGACTCATCGATACCTTTCTTTACGTTGACAACGAAATCAAACTTTACATCCTCAAAATCCTTGTTAATGAATGTAAGCGTTGCCTCGCCGGTGCTTCTTGACGATGCGGCAGTATTATCGCTTGACGGGCTGAGAATATTTTCATCAGACGAAGTGAGGATGTAATCGTTGTATTGATTAGAATTTAATCCGGTAACGAACCCATGACGAATCAGATTCCATAA
The DNA here is from genome assembly GCA_910579675.1 of uncultured Muribaculaceae bacterium. Classification (GTDB taxonomy): domain Bacteria; phylum Bacteroidota; class Bacteroidia; order Bacteroidales; family Muribaculaceae; genus Paramuribaculum. The sequence goes on from CAJTUF010000016.1 coordinate 24,483, forward strand.
ATTGATGGAATATCCGATAGGCATGACGAGTCCACTGCCCGGAGTCTGTATGTCGGCCACATCGGGCTTCTTCTCGATGTTGATGGTGGTACTTGTCCAGCCATATACCTTGTGATTGAAACGCAGTCCGCGCTGACCCTCCCCGAGACCTGTAAAGGTAAGTTTGTTGCCGTCGCGCTTAACTTCAAAGTCGGAATCGGGGAATCCTTCATAAGTATAATTAGCCTTTACGATTTCAGAATATTCGTCGAGAGAAATGCAGTCATCAGGTATGGTGATGCTCTTACTTTCGTTGAGATATATCGATCCGAGATTTCTGCCAATATATATGGATGGGCTCATCTTGGAGGTCACTTCGATGGAGAAGGAAACCTCTTTGAAGTCCTTATGGGTATAGGTGATGGTAGAAGTGCCAGTAATGTAGGCGCTGAAGTGGTTGGAGTTGTATTCGGTCGGATAGATGTAGAAATCGGGATTAGACGAGGTGATAATCCAATCATTATCTGGGCCGCTTACACCACTCACGATGCCGCTCTCAATCAGCTTGCTGAGATAGATTGATACGCTGGTCGGAATTGTGATGCTCTTCTCGTGAACAATAATGTCCTCCTTGCTCGGCTTCTTAACAACAGTAAGATAGTTATAACTATCGCCGTACTTATACTTGAACGTTATGGTTTCTTCCCCTGGAGCTAAGCCCGTAAAAGTGATCGAATTGCTTTCGTTGTCAATTGAGGCGCTTACTATCTCGCTATTTCCAGAGCCGAGAGTGATCGATTCAAAGTCTCTCAGAGGAATATAAGAGTCAGGTATAGTAACGCTCTTTGATTCGCCTACATATATAGTGCCAATATTATCTGTTACATATCCGAGGGTGCTCTGCACCACTTTTACTTGAATGCTGAATTGCTTAGTCGGATCAACATCATGAGTAAACGAGATAGTGAATGAACCTTCCTTTACGGGCCTAAAACGTTGGTTACCCTCAATTGATAATCCGGAATCCGCAGATGATACATGGAAATACTGCAATTCTTCGGATGGAATACCTTCTACCACACCGTCTGCAATAAGATCGTCAAGAGTAACGTAATTCCATATGGGAATCATGATACTTTCTTTGCGAACATTGATTTCGTAAGGATCCGGTTTCTTCGCGATGGTGAAACCATGGCTGAATCGACATTCGTATGGCGTGTATATTATGTCAAGAGGAGCCCATCCCTCATGAAGAGGAATGATTGTAAGGAGATCTCCATTGAGTTCGATAGAGAAATCTACATCCTTATCGGCGCTCCATGATCCTTTTTCAAATGAGAATAATTCTGATGGAATCTCATTTTTGATGTTGATAACTACAGTGTCGCCAAGATATACCGATTGGAGTTCTCTGTCAAGAATTTCATTAACACTCTCTTTGACCGTTATATCGATATCAAATGATACGTTGTCGAAATCCTTGTTGGTAAAGGTCAATGTGGCTGTGCCGGGAGCTACTGTGCAGAATCTGGTATTATCTTCAATCCTGACAATATTTTTATCAGAGGAAGTAATGGTGTAATTGCGATATTCGTTCTCGTCAATTCCAGTTACTACTCCATTACGGATTAGTGAGGATAAGTAGTTTGAGTTAGTCTGAGTCGGGTAGATGAGAGATTTTTGTGTAACATGGATATCCTCCTTGCTCGGCTTCTTCGCAACATTGAACTGAGCACCAAAAGTCGGAATAAGACAATTATCGTAGGCAAGCTCTAAATAAAAAGAGCCTTCTGCCACTGCTTCTACAGTGACAGTGTTATCTGTTTGAGAGACCTTTGCAAGTTCCGGATGGTCTTTAATCCAAAACGAACCAGTTTTGACCGGAATATCCGAATCTATATTGATTGTTTTGCTTACACCTACATATAAAGGATTTGATAAAGCACCGAAAGAGAAACCGTTGCGAACTGAAATGGCAACAGTGAAAGTAACTTCGGGTGCATCCTTATGTGTGAATGTGACATTGGCATTACCAATTCGGTTACTTTCCAGATAGGGCTCACTATTGTCATTGCCAACGTTGATTACAGATTCATTGTCAGAGGTGATTGAGTAATCTTTGGCTGTTGACGGATCTATCCCCTTGATAATATCTCCCTGTAAGATATATCGTATGTTGCAAATGTGATGTAAAGGATAATACACCTCACCCGAAGGATAAGTTATATCACTGAGATTGGGAACTGTAGCGGCGGCTGGGAGGGCCGAGAGGATTGTGATGATGAGGGCCAGGAAGAGGTGTCCCGGGCGGGCGAGGAGCGTTGGCCAAGCCGCTCTCGCGATGGGTGGGTTGTGTAATGGTCTACCCATAGTGTAATGATTTTGAGCCGGTGCCGGGCCCCCGGGCTGTCGGCTTATGTGACTATGATTGATAAATAAAAAGCGTGGGGTCCGTACTTGATGCTCGTCCCACTCGTTGAGGCCTTCGCATTGCCCGGAGTAGTAGAACGAGCAACGCAGAGGCCTCACGCCGATATGAAAATAAATCACCGATGGGGCGGCGTCAGGCCTGGTGGCCGACATCGCTCTCATGGTGGAATAATCATATCCACATAGGCATCTACCGTTGCTACATTCCCGACTACTCCTGAAGTTTGCGAAGTTTCAACGAGTCAAGAAGATAGCGCTAAGTAAACGCTTTTCATATGTAAGTTTTCGCTTCCCCACCCGCATATAACCCGAGGACCGGGCCTCCGCAAGGCGGTCAGCATCGGCAAAATTAGTGATTTATCGCAATTTGCCAAAATTTTTGTCAAAGAAAAATGAAAGAGGTGCGAGATTGGGGCGAGGGCATCGTCGCGGTTCGGCTGCTCCGGGGAAGCAGCCCTACATTGGAGGTAATGGGCTGATGATTCGTTATTTGTGTGATTTGAAGTGGCTTGTAGGGATGCTCCACGGAGTATCCGCCCGGCGACGCGGGTTGCGGCGATGGTGAGCGCGCGTAGCCGCCAAGCCGCTTTGGCGGCGCACCTTGAGGGTTGCCCCGGGCAAGAGCCCCCATAGGGGCCGCAGCCCGGGGTTGGGAGGGCATATTGTGATATGCTCAGCGTCAGCCGAGCTCCTTGGGCGTCGCGGTGTGGGGCTCGGCTGACGCTGAGCGATTTTTGATCGGGCCGCGTTGACCCCGGCTGCGGCGGCTACGCGCGCTCTTGCCGGGGCCTATCCATCAGGGACGCCCCCAAGGGGGCTTTGGGCGCTACGCGCCGGGTTGGCGTCGCGGGTTTGCGGCCTTTTGGCCGCTGGGGGGCGTCGCGGTGCGGCTGCTCCGGGGAGGCAGCCCTACAAGGGAGGCGGTTGGGGCTGATGATTCGTTATTTATGTGACTTTAAGCGACTTGTAGGGATGCTCCACGGAGCATCCGCCCGGCGACGCGGGTTGCGGCGATGGTGAGCGCGCGTAGCCGCCAAGCCGCTTTGGCGGCGCACCTTGAGGGTGGCCCCGGGCAAGAGCCCCCATAGGGGCCGCAGCCCGGGGTTGGGAGGGCATATTGTGATATGCTCAGCGTCAGCCGAGCTCCTTGGGCGTCGCGGTGTGGGGCTCGGCTGACGCTGAGCGATTTTCTTTGGGCGACGGTTGACCCCACTCTGCGGCGGCTACGCGCGCCTTTGAGTGGGGCTATCAAGCAGGAACGCCCCCAAGGGGGCTTTGGGCGCTACGCGCCGGGTGGGCGTCGCGGTGCGGCCTTTTGGTCGCGGGCATCGTCGCGGTTCGGCTGCTCCGGGGAAGCAGCCCTACATTTGGCGCGGGGGCGTCGCGGTTGCGGCCTTTTGGCCGCGGGCATCGACGCGGTGCGGCTGCTCCGGGGAAGCAGCCCTACATTGGGCGGGGGCGTCGCGGTGCGGCCATTTGGCCGCGGGGGGTAAAGGGGGATGCGAGAATGGCGCTGACGGGTGGTTTTCTCAAATGACCCGTGTCAGCGCCATGCTGTTCTCTGTAAGGAAATTTCACGATTTGTGATGGAGCCGGGCTTCTGTCTGTGCTGCGTCGGCTCGATCTAAGTTTTTATCCGATGCAAAATTACGCTCTATTTTTATCTCCCGAAATACTCAAAAGTGGGTAATGTGGCGTTTTTTTTACTGTCCAGTGGAGTCGGGGGCCGGCGAAGGCCAGTTTTCGGGCCACGGCGCGGTGAGGTCGATGGGCTCTTTGCTCACGGGGTGGATAAAGCGCAGCCGATAGGCTTGGAGCGAGATTGAGCCGTCGGGGTTGGATCGCTTGTCGCCATATTTGAGGTCGCCGCGTATGGGGCATCCTATCGACGACATCTGCACTCTGATCTGGTGTTTGCGCCCTGTCTCGAGGTGTATGTCGACTATGGTGAAGCGGTCGGTGTTGCCGGTCACCGCATAGGACAGAGCCGACAGTTTGGCTCCGGGTTTGGGCTGGGAATGGGAGTAGCTCTTGTTGGTGCGCTCGACGGTGGTGATATAGCTCTCGATGCGTCCCGACACCGGCTGCGGGGCGGTGCGGGTGAGGGCGCGGTAGGTTTTTTCGATCTTCCCTTCGCGCAGCATCTCATTGAGGCGCGACAGGGCTTTGGAGGTCTTGGCAAAGATCACGAGTCCACCGACAGGCCGGTCGAGGCGATGCACCACGCCGCAAAACACATTGCCGGGCTTGGCGTAGCGCTCCTTGATGTATTGCCTTACGGTCTCGACCAGCGGGGTGTCGCCGGTCTTGTCGCCCTGCACTATCTCGCCGGGCGCTTTGTCGACCACAATTATGTGGTTGTCTTCATATATTATCTTCATGTGAGCGGGGTGGGGATGATGGGGACAGGTGTCAGAGCGCGGCAGTGAATGCCCTGAACGCCTTGCGGGTGGTAAAGACTGTGATTATGTCGCCTTTGAGGGCGCGGGGCGCCTCGGCGGTGTCGAGGGGGATGATTGAAGCTGAGCGGCGCAGGATGCCGATGCGGTTGGCGGTGGTGGAGGGGCGGCACACGGCTATGAGCTTCATGTCGTGGCCGTCGAGCACCGGGATATTGTCGTAGCGCAAGCCGTCGAACATGTCGGGGAGGGGGAAGCGGAGCACATAGTGCTCATCGTCGTCGTCGATGGCCAGGCTCTCCACATGTCCGCCCACGGCCATCTCGCGGGTGAGGTCGGTGGCGGCGCGTTGCTCGGGGGTGAGGATGCGGTCGATGTGGAAGCCTTCAAGTATGGCGTGGTGGAGCTTGTCGATGGCGCGGGCATAGAGGCGCTTCACGCCGAGCTCCTTGAGCAGGGCCACGGTGCGTATCGAGGCACCGAAATTCTCGCCGATGGCCACGATGACAGTGTCGACATTGAGCAACGGAAGGGCCGAGAGGGCCACCCGGTCGGTGGAGTCGACGATGTAGGCGGTGGAGATATAGTCTTTGATCGACTCCACGATGGTCGACGATACGTCGGCCCCGATCACTTCATGGCCCATTTCCGTGAGGTCGATGGCCAGATTGGAGCCATATATGCCGAGACCGATTATAAGGTAGCGCATGATGGGATTGAGTTGGGGGGATCAGTTGATGATAAGATTGTCGGTGGGATAGATGGCGGGGCTGTCGTGGCGCCTGCCTGCAAATCCGGCCATGAGCGATATGATGCCCACGCGGCCGAGAAACATGGCCGAGCACAATACCAGCTCGGAGCTCTCGGAGAGCTCAGGGGTGGCGCCCAGCGACGACCCAACGGTGAAGAGGGCCGAGAGGGTCTCGAAGAGCACGCTGCGGGCGCTCAGATGAGGCTCCAGCGCAAGGAGGGTCACCGAGTAGGCCAGATAGCTCAGGATGGAGATGGCCACCACGGCGTTGGCGCGTCGTATCGACCACACGGCGATGGTGCGCTTGAAGGCGGTGACCTTCTCGCGCCCGGTGACTATGCAGCGGAGGTTGAGACATATGGCGGCGAGGGTGTTGACTTTGACACCGCCGGCGGTAGACTGCGATGCGCCGCCCACCCACATGAGAAACATCACCACCAGCAGGGTGACATTGAGAAATCCCGCCGGGTTGACCGATGAGAATCCCGCCGATCGGGGGGTGACGGAGTTGAACACCGACTGGGTGATCTTCTCCACCACGGTCATGCCGGCCAGCGAATTGTCCCACTCCAGGAGCATAAACGCTCCGGTGCCTGCGGCAAAGAGCAGCAGGAAAGTGGTGAGCACTATCTTGGTGTTCATATTGTAGGGGTGGACATTTCGGGGCTCGTTATAGCGGCGGTGGGTTATGGCTCCCCACGCCCGGCGGCAGCTGAGGACTATGGCATCTTTGAAGTTGACGAGGATGGGAAATCCAATGGCTCCGGATACCACGAGGAGCGATGTGACCCAGTAGATGGATATGTTGCCGTAGAGCAGGAGCGGATTGGACATTCCTCCGGGGAGGGTGGAGAATCCGGCGTTGCAAAACGACGAGAGGGAGTGGAAGAGCGAAAACTCCACCGTGTCGATCAGGCTCATGCCGAGGCTCTGCCTGACGCTGAAAAACACCGCCACGGCGCCTATCGCCTCAAGGGTGAGGGTAAAACCGAGGATATAGAGCAGCGTGGGGAGCAGCGAGCTCATCGACTTGGAGTAGATCATGTCCTTGAGCATGAGCTGGCTGTAGATCGAAGCACGCCCCGAAAAGAACAGGGCGAAAAATGAGGTGAAGGTCATCACTCCGAGGCCGCCTATCTGGATGAGTATGGCAAGAACGAGTATGCCCAGAGGGGTGAAAGTGGCGTAGACATCGACGGGTGTGAGCCCGGTGATGCACACCGCCGAGGTCGATACAAACAGGGCGTCGACATAGCTCACCGGCCCGTAGGTGCACTTGGGGAGCATCAGCAGCAGCGACCCGATGAATATCACCACTAAAAACGACCCGGAGAGGAGGAGCGAGGGGTTGGTGCGCCGCCCGACGAGTTTCATCACGGCGTCGCTCACCTCCACCAGCGCAAATGCACACAGGATGGGATAGAGAAACCGCCTTGAGTAGAGAAGCGAGTCGAGCCAGCCTATCCATGGATGGTCGGGGCGAGGATAGAGGAGCGGGAGCAGGGTGAGGAGCACCGCTCCGTCGACTATGATCTTGAGGATGCTCCGGGTGTCTCTGCCAGTGCGTGGATCGGTCACGCGGGCAAATATTATGTCGGTGAGAAATATGATCTGGATGCCGCGTATGGCGCGCCTGAGCATGAGCAGCTCAGAGTCGGAATGATTGTAGCCGAGATAGACTATAAACACACCGAGGAGAGCCACCGAAGCCACCACAGCAAGGGCATGAATCACTGTCTGGGTGAGCCGGATGCCGCGAATGAACCTGTGGACCAGACGCTGGTATCCCCGGGTGGCGCGCATGGCCCGGAGATAGCATCGGTAGATCAGGCTGTGGCTGTTGTGGTGCCGGGGGTGGTTCATGTCGTTATAAACAAAGCCGGGCTCATTGAAGTTCCGACAGCTCGAGCCATCGCATCTCCTGAGTGTCGAGCAGATCCTTGATCTCGGCATAGCGGGCCGAGAGGGCGGCGGCATCGTCGATGATCTCGCCCGAGGCAAAGCGAGCGTCGATGGCTTTCATCTCGGCGGTGAGGGTGTCGATGGATTGGCTGAGAGCTTCAAACTCTTTCTGCTCCTTGAAGCTCATCTTGCGCTTGCGCTCGGTGAGGCGTGGCTTCTCCTTGCGCGACGCCTGCTGATCGGCCGTGGCGGCCGCCTCTTTCCCGGCGCTGCGAGCCTGACGGCGCTGATGCTCGCGGTAGTCGGAGTAGCTGCCGGGGAAATCCGACACCTTGCCCTCGCCTTCAAACACAAAGAGATGGTCGACAATCGAGTCGAGGAAAAAGCGGTCGTGGCTCACCACGATAACGCATCCCTCGAAGTCGGCCAGATACTCTTCGAGAAGACCGAGGGTCACTATGTCGAGGTCGTTGGTGGGCTCGTCGAGGATAAGGAAATTGGGCTGGCGCATCAGCACCGTGGCGAGATGCAGGCGCGCTTTCTCGCCGCCCGAGAGGGTGTGGATATATTTCTGCTGATCTGGCGGGGAGAAGAGAAACCGGGTGAGAAACTGCATCGGGGAATAATGTCGTGCACCATTGTCGAGGCTCACATCCTCGAGTATGTCGGTCACGGCGTCGATCACCTTCTTGGTCTCGTCAAAAGCTATGCCATCCTGCGAGTAGTAGCCGAAGCGTACCGTCGATCCCACATCCCATGTGCCGGAGTCGGGCTCCACAAGGCCCTGGAGCATCTTGATGAAAGTGGACTTACCCACACCGTTGGGCCCAATGATGCCCACCTTCTCGTAGCGGGCAAAAGTGTAGGTGAAGTGGTCGAGCACCTTCTTGTCGCCATAAGCCTTGCATATGTCGTGGGCCTCGAATATCTTGGATCCAATATATCCGGCAGCCACATCGAGATTGACATTCCGCTCGGTGAGGTCGACACGGGTGCGCTCCTTGAGCTCATGGTAGGCGTCGATGCGGTATTTGGCTTTTCCGGCACGCGCCTGAGGCTGGCGGCGCATCCATTCGGTCTCGCGCCGCAGAGTGTTGCGCAGTCGCTCCTGCTCGGCGGTCATGGCCTCAAGGCGCTCGGCCCGGCGCCGGAGGTAGTAGTCGAAATTACCGGCGTGGAAGTAGGCGTGGCGACCGTCGAGCTCCACGATCCGGTTGCACACCCGGTCGAGAAAATAGCGGTCGTGGGTCACAAGGAGGAGAGTCACCCGCGAGTGGGAAAGATATGATTCGAGCCATTCGATCACCTCGATGTCGAGATGGTTGGTGGGCTCGTCGAGTATCATCAGATCGGGGCGCTCAAGGATAAGACGAGCGAGTGCCACCCGCTTGCGCTGACCGCCCGAGAGGGTGTCGGTGCGGGCCGACAGATCGGTGATGTGGAGCTGGGTGAGGAGCTGGGTCAGGCGGTCCTCATAGTCCCATGCGCTTGCGGCATCCATCTCGGCCGAGGCGGCGTTGATAAGCTCTGGATCGCCCGAGGCGAGGGCGGCCTGATAGTCGGTCACAGCCTTGGCGGTTGCACCTGCCGCATGGGCCAGGCAGCTTTCGAGCACAGTCGATCCGGGTGCAAACTCTGGCGTCTGGGCCAGATAGCCCACGCGGATGTCGGCTCGGAATATCACGCTACCGCTGTCGGGGGCCTCCTCGCCGGCTATTATTTTCAGCAGTGTCGACTTGCCGGTGCCGTTGCGGGCAACTATGCCTATTTTGTCGCCTTCATCAATGCCGAAGGTCACGGATTCAAACAGCAGCTCTTCCGAGTAGCTTTTTGTGAGGTCGTCGATCTGTAGATATGTTGCCACTTTGCGGGATGGTATTGGGGATAATTTCTCACAAAATTAGCAAATAAAGCCTAAAGGTGCAAACGGAGCCGCAGCAAAAGGGGAGCCGCGGACTCAGCGGGCGAGCGACAGGTTGAAGCTGAAGCCGAAAGCAGTCGATGAGGTGGGATAGGCCGTGGAGCTCACAATGGGGGTGTTGATCTGATGTTCAAGATATGTGCCGATATTGAGGCGGCGGCTCATCTGATACTTTGCTGCGAGGTTGAAGCTGATGGTGCGGGTGCCCGAAGTGGCCTGCGTGTAGGCGGTCTCGATGCGGCGTATCAAGGCCTGGTTCTGGGCAAATGAGAAGTCGCCGGTGATGTTGAGGTCGTGCGACACTCCTGTCTGGCTACCCCGCATCCTGAGCACCGAGTTGAAGCCGATAATCTTATAGCCGAGGCCCATGGTGATGCCACGGGTTGTGGCCTCTACCACCTGTCCAGCGGAGGTGTTGAGGGTGAGTGTGCGCTGCTCTCGCCATTCGGCATTGACGGTGAGATTGTTTTTGAGAGTGGCGGCGGCGCCTATCAGCGGAGCGAAGCGCTCGTTGATGGCCACCGACGAGATGTTGAAGGGGGACGACGGGATAGGCTGGCCCGAGAGCTCGTCGAGCGTGAATCCGAGGTCGGAGCTTCCGTCGATGGCCACCCAGTTGAGATAGGAGCTGTATGACCCTACGGTGTAGGTACACTGATAGGCGTGGGAAAGGGTAAATGACTTGAATATATCTTTGAGACGCCCGAGATTGACAAGCCCCTCGTAGGTCACCCTCCAGTTGGGCCTCACGGCGCTCAGCGATGGGAACGGGTTGAGAAATTGCTTGTTGGGGTTGCGCGAGGTGTATGCAGCCATGAAGGCGGGTATGAGCACATCAGAGCCGGTGGTCGACACGGTGCCTACAGCCGGATCGTAGGGTTTCCCGGCATGGATATTGTCGGCCATGAAGCCACCCGAGGGGTAGGTGGCGCCGGCATATCGGCTCTCGATGCGGGCTGCCACTACCGGGATGTTTTCGATGAAGCGGTTGAAGGCCTGCGACTCATATCCGTTGTCGGGCCCGGAACTGCGCAGGGCGGTTGCTATGGCCACTCCGGTCATGGTGAATGACCCGGCATAGGAGGTGGGCATGTCGGCATACATGAACTGCACCTGTCGGGTGCGGCTGTCGGTGCGGTTGGATGTGAGCTGGATCTTGAGCCCGGGGAGCGGTTCGAGGTTGAGTTCGAGGTTGAGCTCGTTGGTGCGCGAGAAGTTGGCGGGCGAGGTCTGGCCGTCGTCGGTCATGAGCCATCCACGCTCCTTGGCGCGGTCAACATAGTCGTCGCCATAGAAGCCGAAAGCAAACCCGAGGCCGGGGGCCATGGGGCCGTAGGCCGCCGTCTGTCCGAACGCATCGCCTATCGAAGGGATGAACAGAGGCAGGGAGAGTGATCGGGTCGATCTGAATCTTACGGCGAGGGAGCGGGGCGCCATGGCCACTCTCGCCGCATATTGCCCGATGTTGCCGAGGAGAGTGCGCTGCTCTTTCATCACCTCGGTGATGGTGAGTTTCAGGGTGCGGCTGCCGGTGTCGAGCAGCTCCAGATTGTTGTTGTCGACGATGCGGGTGCGCAGTCTCACCGGCTTCCCGTCGGGGTCGTTTATGTCGGTAGCCACGATTTTGAGCTTCCGGGTGCGCAGATTGTGGCGCACGAGGGTCGAGGAGTCGGGCCGGAGCTCTATGTTCCGCTCAAAGCGTCGCGCCTTCCTTGCGCGGGTCTGCTGGCGGCGGTTGGGGTTGAATCGGCTGGTCACCTCCTTGAGATACGGAATCTTGGAGTAGATATTTTCAAAGTTGAGGCGACCGTCGGCACCGTAGGTGGTCTGGTTGGAAATAGTGTTGCCGAGATTTACCCCCTCTACCGTAGCGCCACGATCCCAGCGGTAGGATGAGTTGTAGTTCATGGTTCCGCTGAGGAAGTCGAGCGCCGGAATTTTTGAAAAAGGAGCGGTGTAGGTGGCGGTGGCTGTCTGGTTGTAGGCCCAGGGTGTGCCGAGATGGAGGATGCTCTGCATCACGGTGTCTTTCCATTCCCGGTACTTGTCGGGAAACAGACGCCTGTTGACCGCACCGGCCGGCTCCTCGATCCTTGCCGAGGTGTTGGAGGCAAAGGAGAGGTTGAGAGTTTTGGTCAGTGCCCATGTGAGATTGAGCTGCCGGTCCCATAGGAAGTTTTTGCTCACAGCCACCGGGAGCTGAAACATCTGGTCGACCTCCGAGCGAGTCTGCTGCTCGTAGTAGTAGCGGCTCATATTGGTGTTGAATGTTATCGAGGTGGGGAGCCAGTTGAGTTCCCAGTCGTGGATAAACTTGAGGTTTTTCGACGCGCTCTTGATGAAAGCAAACGGCTTGAGGGGCTTGAAGTAGGGGTTGTAGGAGTACTGGAATGAGCCCCGGTAGTCGTTGGTGTTCTCATACTCCGTGGTGGGATTTACCTTGCTCTGCTTCGACGCTGAGAAGGAGATGGTGAAGTTGGCGGGATCCCACGGCATGGGGTTTTTGCTCCTCACATCGGATCGGAGGCCCGAGATGGAGAAGTTGCGGCTGGAGGTCTGCTCCACGGCAAATGCGCTGATGGAGTCGCGCTCGTGGCGCGAACCGGCGGCATCGAGGGCATCGCGGAGCCTTACGTCGGTGTCGAGCGGATTGTATTTGGGAGTGGTCTTCTCGCGGGAGTAGGAGAAGAACACCGGCGCTCTGAGCTTGGCGGCTGGCGGGGCAAATCGGCCGAGATCGGCCTGCACGGCCACATCGTAGCGTGCATAGTCGTCCATGCGCCGCTGGTTGAGGCTCTGATCCACGTTGCCGAAACCGGTCGACTCGTAGTGGGCACCGAGATTGAGGGTTGCAATGTCGCTCACGGCAAGATTGGCAGTGCCCTTGGCCGCCCAACCGCCCTCGCTGTCGAAGTCGGTCACTTTGAGCTCGTTGACCCATACGGTGCCATCCTTGATGGTAGAGCTGTTGTTGCGTATGCCTATCATCATCACCCTTATGTCGCCGAGAGTTGGATTGCCCATCACGGCCATCGTGTTGCGCTCGTGGTCGGGGTCGCGTCCGGTAAACAGAATCCCATATCCTACCCCGGGCTCATCGGCGCGGCGTGCTCTATTTCGCTCGACCTTGAGGTCGACAAGACGCTGCAGGTCGAGGTCGAGGAAGTTGTCGAGAGGCCACACGATCTCGCGCTCGCTCTCGGAGTCGTATCGTCCCGGAGGGGTGAGTTTAAGCGGAATCTCGTATTCATAGAAATTGCTCTTGACATCCGATCCGAGGCGTATGAAGAGCGATAGATCGTCGGAGCTCAGCATGGTGGTGTTGTCGATGAGCGCTTCGGCGTGGGTCCACATCTGGAGCCGCCTGTAGTTGCGCAGATCCTGCCGGGTGTTGCGGTACACAGCTCTGGCGTCGCCGGGCCGCAGCCCTATCACCTTCATCGACATCGACTGCTCGTTTTCCTGAATGATCTGGCTCTGGGATGGATCGGATATGCGGCTCACTCCGGGGGGAAGGATGTAGTTGACCGGCTGCCGCTGGGCATTTTCCTCGATATTGACCACTGATATGTCGAGCTGACCCTCGGCGGGGGTGTCGCCGCGGCTGTTGAGGTTGAAATCGTAGGTGCGCCAGTCGCCTTCCACCAGTTCGAGGGTTGCGAAGCGGAGGTGGGTCGTGGCTTTGAAGCCGGTCATGAACATACGCATGAATCGGATGGTGGAGAAGTCGTTGATCGAGCCAACGGCTTTCTGGAAGTCGGAGAGGGGTATCTTGAACTGGTACCACTCCACCTCGGGATTTGATCCGTCGGGGGTGTAGACCACCGAGGTCTGCTTGTCGGTGATATAGTTGCGCCCTACTTCGAGATCTTCGGGCCGGAGAGAGATGCGATACTGGAAGTAGCGTTCATACTCGTTGAGAGTATTGTCCTGATTGATATCCTCCACGTCGGGGAGTGCGCGCGAGCTCTGGTAGAGCGGCTCACCGGCATCTTCGGGGGAGAGAGAGTTGCCCTCCACGCCGTTGTAGCGCTTGTATCGTTCGAGGATCGAGAGGTGCATCTCGTCGTAGTCGTAGCCACGGTAGAAGTGGTAGTTGTCGCCAGCGGGGTCGTTGAGCGGAGAGAACGGGTCGGCTTCCATCCGCGCGATGGTCTGGGGTGAGAGGCGGTTGCGCAGTTGCCCTACATAGTTGGAATAGGAAGGGAAATTGAATTCATCGGGGTTGAGGAGCCCGTCGAGACCGGTGTCCTGTATCAGGCGTGCCGAGGTGGCATTGTCGAAAGCATAGGTGAGGGAGTTTTGAGTGCTCACCCGTCCCCACACGGTCTCTTTCATAAACTGGTTGTTGCCATCGACAGGATTGCCATTTTCATAGACCTTGAGTCCATCCTTGAGTATATCTTCCGACAGCTCGCCGAGGTTGATATAGAGGTCGCCTCCATCCTCGTTGGGATTGTCGGGATCGAGAAAGGGATTCATGAGCCAGAACTGGATATACTCGATGTTGGTCGACTCGAAGTCGGTCACATCAAGCCGGCGCATGATTCCGCCCCAGCGTCGCTCGGGGTGGAGGAGATTGCCGTTTTCGTCGATGTCGGTTGCGTCGAGATTGTAGGGGCCGCGCTCGTTGGGGTAGAGCGAGAGGTTGAGGGTCTGGATCAGGTTGCTCTCGTCGTAGCTGAGCTCGCGTCCGGGAAATATCTCGTAGCTCTTGATCTCGCGCACATAGGGGTTGGAAAGCTGCTTGAGGTCGCTCTTGATATAGCCGGGGGCGAGAGAGGAGTTGCGCGAGGTGAAGAGCCGGTCGATGTAATACCAGTTGAGAAGTGCGCGGTTTTTACCATAGGCCACGTCGTTGGACAGCGCGGCCTCGGGGAAAAGGGCGTCGGCCGACGGGTCGTAGGGGGTGGAGGCGAGAAACCATGTGTAGGGGCTGCGGAGGTCGAGACCACGCTGGGCGCTCTCGAAGTCGTCGATATAGGAGCTGCCCTTGTTGCTGCCGCTCTTCTGGGCCGCAGGGAAGAGCTTGGCCACCTCGCCCTGGAGCGATAGGCGCGAGGGTGCGGTGGCGTTGACGGTGGGTATACGGTTGAGGAGGTTTGTGAGCCACATGAACTGGGTGGAATAGGCGAAGTTGAGCCCGAGCATGGTGTTGTTGACTGTCTCGTCGCCGATATTCACCTTCTCGATCAGCGCTTTCTCGCCATAGTGGAGCACAGTGGCGCCGATGTTGAAATTTTTGTTGAAAGCATAGTTGAGGTCGAGGCCGAGGAGATTTTTCCGCTGGGTGGCGAAAAGGTTGCTCTGATCTTCGAGAGTAACCGATATGCTTTGGCCTGAGTCGATTATGCTCTGGTTGGTGATGGTGACGGTGCCCATGGCATAGTCGACGGTGTAGTCGCTGTTTTCGGTGAGCCTCACGCCGCCGGCCATCACCACTACCGATCCGCGCGGCACATTGTAGGCGCCCAGCGAGATACGCGATCCGGAGCTCGCCTGATACTCGCCCGAGAGCATGAATTTGTTTTTATCGGCATACTGGCGGGCCACGGTGAGGGTGGAGTCGTAGAGCTCTGTATAGGCATACTGCTCGGCAATGACCGGGTTGCCTATAGCCTTGGCCAGATGGGAGCCGAAGGGCTCGGCCACGGGAAAGTAGATCAATCCCCTCTCGGGGTTGATGGTGTAGCCTTCGATATAGTCGAAAAATCCGTCGGAATTGCTCTCCTGGTTAGAGTCGAGGCGGTCG
This sequence comes from uncultured Muribaculaceae bacterium, assembly GCA_910579675.1. Classification (GTDB taxonomy): domain Bacteria; phylum Bacteroidota; class Bacteroidia; order Bacteroidales; family Muribaculaceae; genus Paramuribaculum. Next base: position 39,617 of record CAJTUF010000016.1, read on the forward strand.
AGATTCATCACCTGCAGGAGGCTCTTGTCGTTGAGCCCCGGCACCGGGAGATAGTTTATCTCTGTTCCGGTGGTGTCGGATAGATATTTGATGTTGAGCCGGAAGTTCTGGCGCTGAATGTCGGAGGCACCGAGCGAATACACATTTTTCATCATCAGGCGCCACATGGGCTCGCGCGGATCCTGAGTGGTGCTCTTGAGCATCTTCACATACAGGCTCTGGTCGGTGGTGGTGATGTCGGCCGAGAACTCGCCCACCTGATAGACCTGTCCGCGGTAGGTGTATTCATAGGCCACGGCGAGTACCTGATCGGCGTTTAGGCGGCTGCGGAGGGAGATATATCCGAGGGTGCTGTTGAGGGTATATTCGTTGGCCGAGAGGAGCCGTGCGCTCTCCACCTTCTCAAACGCGCGTCCGCCCATGATGCCAAAAGCGCTGAGGGGCTGGAGGGCCTGGGTGACGGTGTTGATGTCGCGGGCGCCGGGATAGTCGCTCTTGATCTCCTGAAGCAGGTTGTTGCTCTGGTTGGATGGGTTTGGATAGGCTGGATTGGGAATCCAGTGGTCAGACGCCAGATGCGACTCCTCGCCCAGATCCATGAAAGCCACGAGGTTGCGGCTCTGATTATAGGTGCTGTTTTTGTTGGTGACCCATACCTCGATGCGGGTGATCTGTATGCCGGAGCTGACATATGGCAGTTTGGATGCAAACTCATCGTAGTGGTCGCGGAAGTATTGCGACAGGAAGAAGTGTGCGTTGGCCTGATAGTCGTCGGCCTGAACTGAGAAGTCGGTGGTCTGCGCTCCCCGCTTGGTGCTCACTGAGCGGCTCACAGAGTTCTGCTGGCTCACGAGTGCCGTGGCGGTGAGCTTTCCAAACTGTAGTTTTGACTTTATGCCAAACAGGGCTGTGGAGCCACGTATGAGCGACGATCCGGTGGTGAGGCTCACATTGCCCGCCTCGATGCTCTTCACTATGTCGTCTTCTTTTCCCTCATATTGCAGCTTGATGTTTTTTGAGTCGAAAGCAAAGGTGGCGTCGGTGTTGTAGTTCATATTGAAACTCAGGCGATCGCCCACCGAGGCCTGGACGGTGGCCTGGATCTTCTGGTCGAAGTCAAAGAAGGTTTTGCGGCGCGAGGTGAGCGACAAAGCCGGATTGTCGGTGAAGTTGCTCTTGATGCCCATGTCGATCTGCACCGAGCCCTGGGTGCGGAGCGCGAGGCCTCCCGGACCGAAGATTTTTTCGAGAGGCCCGAGGGCAAAGCTCATGTCGAGCACATTGAATGGCTCGCGCTGCCCCTCCGGGCCTCCGGTGAGATGGGCCGAGTTGCGCTGATGGTAGTAGCGGGCCATGCTTTGGCGTGTCTGCCAGGCATTGTACTGTGCCGGTGTGAGGATAAATGGGGTGGAAACGGTAGTCTCGCCCAGCTTGGAACTCACCACATAACATCCTATCGAGGGGTCGTAGACTATCTCGGTGCGTACATTGCGCGGGTCGGAGAGATCGGCCGGATATGGGGGCGCCACCAGATCTTCGTAGCTTGAGGGGAAGATAGGCTTGACCGGAAAAGGGAGCAGAGATGAATCAGACGGGGTGGCCGATGAGGCGGGAGAGGCGTTGAGACGCACCGGCGGAGGGCCGATGGGGGTCCCGCCGGGGAGCACTGACTGGGCCGCAAGAGTGGCAGGGAGCAGGGCGATCAGGAGCAGCAGCAGACAAGCCGCCACGCAAATGCGCGACGACATGGCGGCAAGATTGATGGATATATGATTGGTATAGCGGTGGTTCACTCCTGTGGCGGCGCATGGTGAGCGGAGAGGCGCCGTAACTACAACGCCTCCGGAGCCCCTTTATTATGTACGCGCGCGAAAAAGGGACAGCTCTCCTATCAATTGGGCAGGTGATGTTACGGTTTTGCCGGCGGCGGCAATGGCATGTGGCGACGGGCATGGGGCGTAGGCGGCGGCGATGGAGTGGTGGGCCACGCGCATGGCCGGAGCGTCGTTGGCTCCGTCGCCGATCATCACCACGGTGTGACCGAGAGCCTTATAACGGTCCACGACGGCTCTCTTGTCTATCACCCTTACAGGGCCGCATATATGCCCGGAAGCGATGGCGCATGATGAGAAAAATGCTTTGCATCCAATCTTTGTGGCGAGGGGGCGGCAAAAGCACTCGAGGTTGCTGCTCACGATGACGCACCGGTTGCTCTCGGAGGCTATGAAGCCGACAATCTCGGCATGGAGACCGAGCCCTGCGATTATATCGGATATAAGACTAACGGGAAAGGGCGCGAGGCGCATCAGCCGCCCTACAAGGTCGGCGGCATAGTCATGACCGGGCCGGGCTGAGAGACATGCGGCACGAGTGTCGGCTGCCAGCTCTCCGTTTAGTCCGAGAGCGCGGTCGATGGCCACGAGGCTCTCCTCGACAGTGATCACGCCGTCGAGGTCAAAGAGAAACAGCGGATCTCCGGAGCGTTGCAGGGTCATTTGACGAGGTCGCCCCAGGTGTAGTTGTCGCGGCGGTGGCGCAGCCCCTGTATGCGGAAGCGCAGATTATAGATGGGGTGACACAGCATCAGAAGGGGCACCGAGAGGCAGGCCGCCGAGGGGGAGCGGAGGGTTTTGGCCGCCTTGCGCCACCATATCATCAGCGGCACACAGAGCAGCAACGCTATTGCCACCACGATGCAGAGGGGGATGAGCGAAGGGAGCCCAAGAGCTGTAGCGGCAACTGATGCGGCAAGCCATATCCACCAGCAGCAGCTTGCCAATCCCATGGCAAGGCGCGGATTCTGAGGCAGGTAGCCTGCGGTGAAGTCGCGGCGCAGGCGGTCGATGCGGTGGGCGCGTCCGGGATTGGGCTCCAGCACCTCAACGATTGATGGTTCCGAGAGCTCTACGGCGGTGTTGTGGCCGTCGGCTATTTCGTTGACAAACAGGTCGTCGTCGCCATAATTAAGATTGAGCGATGTGGCAAAGCCGCTGTTGCGGAAAAACAGCTCGCGGGTGTAGACAAGATTGCATCCGCTGGCACGGTGGGGAGTGCCCTTTAAGGCCGATCCGATGGATCGCACCCGTTGCCACACTTCGTCGAATCCGCGGAACAGGGCTGGGCGGTCGTCGGCGCCATCTGCCTGACGGATGGTGGTGGTTCCAACCACCACACTTCGCCCCTGGGCGGCATGGGTCATCATGCGCCTCAACCAGTCGACCGACCTTATGGCGCAGTTGCCGCAAGTCATAGCCACATAGGGATACCGGGCAGCTTTCACACCGAGGGTCACGGCGAGCTTCTTACGGCTCAGGCTGCGCGAGTCGGCGGGTATATAAGTCACCCTCAAGGTGGGATAATCGGGTTGGAGCGCACCGGCGGCATCGACATCAGCCGTGTCGTAGCGCGACAGGTCGCACACCACAATCACCTCCATATCGCCGGGATAGTCCTGCCCGTAAAGAGAGTGGATGAGGGCGGGCAGATTGTCGGCATTATCGCGGGCATACACCACTACCGACACCCCCGGATAGTCGTCTTTGTCGAGCAGCTGACAATCGCTGGTGGCCCTGGAAGCCATGACGATAGCCCGCAGGCGTCGAAGGAGTATATATAATATGATCAGTGAGGCTACCAGCGCTAAGCCTGCCAGCACCCACACATAAACAGGCAGGTCGATCGACCATAGGGGATTATTCATCGGCGTGATGGAGTTGTGTACCCTTCAAGGGTAAGGATAAGCTATATAGAGCTTAACAGATTTCAACGAAAAAAAGCGCTTGGCGGCAGAGGGCCTCTCTGCCGTTAAGCGCTGCAAAGTTACTTATTTTTCGCGATATGTCGCAGTCAGTCGGCCAGGATTGGGCGTCCGCGCCAATAGGGGGAGGGTTTGAGGCCCAGCCTGTCGGCCATGGTCACTGCGATGTCGGGGCTGATCACCATGTCGGTAATGACGGTGCCGGGCTCAATGCCGGGGCCCACCATGATCAGAGGGCTGAGCATCTCCTCAAGTGTGGGACCGCCGTGGCCCTTGTCTTTTCCGCCGTGGTCCGACGAAATGATCACCACGGTATTATCGGCCATGCCGGCCTCCTCGATAGCCTTGAAGATGCCGGCTATCTCGCTGTCCATGCGGTGCATCATGTCGTGGTATTCGGGCGATCCCCATCCGTTGTCGTGTCCGGGATGGTCGGGGCGGTCGTAGGCCACTACGGTGAGCATGGGTTTGTGGGCCTTGATATATTCGGCAGCTTTGCCGGTGATATGGTCGAGGTCGGCCTGCTCGTGGTGGGTGAATGCGAGGGTGTCGATGGTGTATTTCACGCCGTCCCACTCATAGAAAGCAGCTATGTCGGCATCGGGATGCTGCTGGCGCGCTACCTGAAACACGGTGGGGAAGAAGCCGTTGGTGGCGTCGGCGCCGGTGGGGAGAGTTATCTCGGGGCTCTGTGTGCCCCAATGTAGATAGCCGTGAACTTCGGGGCCTACGCCCATGAAGAGCGAAGCCCAGTTGATGGCGCTGGCAGAAGGGAGCACGGCGCGCTTCTCGAGGGTCATTGCGCCGCGGTCGGCAAGACCCTTGACAAATGGCATATCGGAGTCGGCATAGGTGTGTGATGCCCATCCGTCAAGACCGATATACACCACATGGTCGACTTTCTGAGTGGCCGCTGCCGTAGCGGCGCTTCCGGCGACAGCAATCAAGGCTGCCACCAATGCAAGTAGTTTTTTCATGAAACGATATAGATAAAAATAGATGAATGGATAGACGGGAGAAAATGCGGGCCTATCGGGTGAGGGCCGAGTGGAGGTTGCGTGTGGCGGTGGCGAGGAGGTCGAGCACGAGCTCAAATCCTTCAGCGCCCTCATAATAGGGGTCGGGCACATAATCATAGCGCGATGCTATGCCGTCGAAAAACTCACTCATTGCAACTATTTTGCGCTCGGCCTCGACAGTTGGAGCCAAGCGGCGCAGGTTTTGCTCGTTGGATCTGTCCATTGCAATTATGATGTCGAAGCGGTCGAAGTCGTCTTCAGTCACTTGGCGGCAACGGTGGGTGAGTTCAAGGCCGCGGCGTCGCGCGTGGGCTCTCATTCTGGCATCGGGCAGCTCGCCGATGTGATAGTTGCCGGTGCCGGCCGAGTCGATGGTCCATCGTGCGGAGTCGCCACATTCGTCGGTCACTGATTGCATCATTCCCTCGGCAGCCGGGCTGCGGCATATATTTCCGAGGCATACAAACAAAACCGATATGTGGGGTTTGTGGCATAGGGAGTCGATGAGTGATTCGGTCGTGGGATTCATTAGTGCTCAGTAGGTTGTGGTGTGGGGATGGAGGAGGTTAAACTTCGGGCAGCGCAGCCGGCTGGCTTGAATAGCGGGCATATGCCTTTGCCATGCGTGTGTGGTAGTTGTAGCGCCGGTAGCCGGGACCATTGTAGCGTCGGGCAAATGAGGTCCAGTCGTGATTGCGCAGATATTTGGTGTAGCCACACTTTTCAATCAGGGCGGCAAACAGCTCAAGCTGGTCGCGCTCCGAGCGGCACATGCGCTCTACAAAGTCTTCGTAGGATTCGGTGCCACATAGCTTCCAGTTGGCCCCGCCAATCTGAAACATGCCCCAGTAGGTGGCATACACGGCTGTCTTACGGTCGATTTCGGAAGCGGCGTCAAGGCGGGCATGCTGAGCATGCTGATGGCTTCCATAGAGCTTGGCATCAGGTTTTTTGAACACCACAGCGTGGCTGCGCGCATATTTGCCGAGGCTGATTTTATGGCGGGCGGCGAGGCGCCTGAATTGAGTGAGGTCGAAATTGATGATAGGCAGTCCCGGCTCGACAAATCCTCCTTGGTCGCGCCCGGCCTCGATCTCTACCACTGCTTTTACAGCGGCCACCTCTATGCCGAGGCGTTGCGCCACGTCGACATAGTCCTCTTCCGAAAGGATATCGGGTATGTAGTCGCTACCGATGGAGTCGGCGAGGGCCAGAGCCGTGGAGTCGGCGGCACTGATCAGGTCGTCGGTCCGGCTGCCTGCACAGGCAGCTGTGAGCTGCGCCGAGAGCAGGAGAGCGGGGGCTATCATCAGTTTTTTCACTTTACTTGGCTATGGGTGGGGAGAGAGGTGATGGATTGAGGAGAAAATATGGATGTCGCACTCCATCATGACCGGCCACCGCCACCGTGAGTGTGGGGCGGTCGGCCGGTCGTCGACGGTTTAGTGTGCTGAGGTTATGCCGAGGCTTTCAGGGCCGATGATTTTATTTCTTGGTGTCGGCCACCTTGGCAAGGATGAGTTTGAGCTGCTCGTAGAAACGCTCAACTGCGGGTATGTGCATCATCTCGCTGGGAGAGTGGACATCGCGCAGAGTCGGGCCAAACGATACCATGTCGAGATGGGGGAACTTCTCAAGGAAGAGACCACACTCGAGGCCGGCGTGGATGGCCTTCACGGCGGGGGTGATACCGTAGAGTTCCTTGTAGGCGTCGCTGGCTATGGCAAGGATCGGGCTCTTCATGTTGGGCTTCCAGCCGGGATAGCCTTCGCCGTGCTTCACTTCGGCACCAGCAAGGAGGAACACAGCCTCCACGCGGTTGGCGATATCCCACTTGCGGCTGTCGACCGACGAGCGCTGCGAAGTGGTGACGAGGATCTTGTTGTCGGGAGCCATCTTGACCGAGGCGAGGTTGGTGGAGGTCTCAACAAGACCTTCGAGCTCGCGGCTCATGGATATCACGCCGTGGGGGCAGGCATAGAGGGCGCGTACAAGAGATGCCGAAGTGGTGAGGTCGAGGCAGAATTCGGGCTGCTCCATGCTTTCGAGAGTGAGCTCAAGGGTGGGTTCAAGGTCGCCGTATTCCTCGCCGATGGTGGCTACATACTTATTGAACTCGGCCACAATCTCCTCCTTGCGCGAGGTGTGTACGCCAAACACTGCGTGGGCGGCGCGGGGAATAGCGTTGCGGAGGTTGCCTCCGTCGATCTCTGAGATCTGCACCTCGTGGTTGCGCGATATGTTGAAGAGGAAGCGGGCGAGGAGCTGATTGGCGTTGGCGCGGCCCAGATGGATATCGCCACCCGAGTGACCGCCCTGACCCTTGGCCACGTCGAGGCGGAAGTAGCGGAAGTCCTTGGGAGCGAAGGAGCGGCTGTAGGTGAAAGTGGCCACAGTGTCGACACCACCGGCGCAGCCCACATAGAGCTCGGCGTCGTCTTCAGAGTCGAGGTTGATGAGTATATCGCCGTGGATCATGTCGTCGCCCAGGCCGAAAGCACCGGTCATACCGGTCTCTTCGTCCATAGTGAAGAGGGCTTCGATGGGTCCGTGTACCACCGAGGGATCGGTCATCACGGCAAGCGAAGCGGCCACTCCTATGCCATTGTCGGCGCCGAGTGTAGTGCCGTGGGTCTTGACCCATTCGCCGTCGACGTAGGCAGGGATGGGCTGGGTGTTGAAGTCGAAGCTCTTGTCGTTGCTCTCACACACCATGTCCTGATGGCCCTGGAGAATCACGGTGGGAGCGTCCTCGTGGCCGGGGGTGGCGGGGAGGGTCATCACAACGTTGCCTACGGCGTCGGTCTTAGCCTCTATGCCATGCTTTTTGGCAAAGTCGAGGAGGTAAGCACGGATCTTTTCTTCTTTTTTGGAGGGGCGGGGTATGCGGGTGATCTCATCGAAGATTTCAAACACTCGCTGGGGTTTGAGGTCCTTTATTTCCATGGGTATAACTTTGAGGGTATTATCTCTTGATTGAAAAAAATTGTTAAAAAATGATGCAAATCGCGGTCTAAATTACAAAATAAAATCGAGATAGGGCAAATATTTTAGACTTCTTTCCTATATTTGCACCGCAAAACGGATTTCGACTCACCCGATTGCTCGAAAATACCTCACCTACAACATTTCAGATGAATAACTTAGCCTCGACTGCTAAACTACTGTCTATCAGCCTCGCACTCGCTGCCGGTCTTGCCTCGTGCAATGGCGGCGACACCGCCGGTAAGGGAGCCGCTCCCTCGGTTGCCTCTTCCGCTCCGGCGACTGCAAGCATCAATATACGTTTTATCGACAGCGACTCGATAGCCTCGCGCTACAACCTCGCCAAAGATTTTCAGGAAGTGTCGATCCGAGCTTTCTCAAAGCTCGACGCCGCCCGCCAGAGCAAAGCCAACGCTATCCAGAATCTCGCTTCGCAGATTCAGGAGAAGGTGCAGAACAACGGATACCTTTCCGAGACCAGCTACAACTCCGACATGGCAAAGCTCAACCGTATGCAGCAGGATGCTGAGCAGAGCCTCGCAGCCATGCAGCGCTCGACCGAGCAGGAGCTCAACCAGCTCCAGCAGGCCATGAACGACTCCATCAACGCTTTCATTGCCGACTATAACAAGTCGAAGGGCTACGACGCGATCCTCTTCCGTCACGCCGGCGTTTATTTCAACCCCGCTCTTGATATCACCGATGAGGTGGTGGAGGGTCTTAACGCCCGCTACAACAAGGTGGAGACCTCGAAGGACTGATTCAAGCCATAGCAGAAAGAGATAAGGCTGCATTGCAATAAGATAGTTATTGCGATGCAGCCTATTGCTCTATATGCCTGTGGAGACGGCGGAGTGTCAGTCGGTATCGGGTGCTTTGTCGATAAGCTCAAGGAACTGGTTGAGCTCCGGAGTGATTATGATCTGGGTGCGCCGGTTGAGCTGACGCCCCTCGGCATCACTGTTGCTCGCAACAGGATTGTATTCGCCACGGCCACCGGCGGTGAGGCGCGACGGGTCGACGCCGAATTTATCCTGAAGCGCCTGAACAACCGACGAGGCTCGGAGCGCCGACAGATCCCAGTTGTTGCGGATATTGGTCTTTGAGATAGGCACATTGTCGGTGTTGCCCTCCACGAGCACCGAATAATCCTTGTAGTCTTTGATGATCTTGGCTATCTTGCCGAGAATATCCATGGCCTGGGGATTGATGTTGTAGCTGCCGCTCTTGAAGAGCATATTGTCGGCAAGGGAGATGTAGACCACTCCCTTGAGAACCTTCACGTCGACATCCTTGAGCTCGGGCCCTGAAAGAGATCGCGTGAGGTTGGATGTGAGCACCAGATTGAGACTGTCCGACCGGCTCTTTGCTGCCACGAGCTGCTGTATGTAGCGGTTGGAGGCATTGATTTCGTCGACGAGTTTGGAGATGTTGGCATTTCCCTGCGAGTTTTGGTCGAGAGCCCGGTTGAGGGTGTGCTGGACTTGATCGTAGTCTTTGCGCAGCTCCTCATTGCGGGCCCTTGCCTCGGCAAGGAGTTGATCGAGTGTCTGAGCGCGCGATGCCGACGCGCCGAGCGACTCCTGACTCTCGGCATACGATGCCTGAAGGCTGTCGTAGCGCGACTGAAGGTCGGTGTATTTGCTTTTGCTCACACACGAGGTGGTGAGGCCTGCTCCGGCCGCTATCGCGGCGACAAGAAGCATTGACAGGTGTGAGGTGAGTTTCATAGGTGGTTGAATGTGGGGGATAGGGGTAGTTGTGGATGGGTGTTTAGGCCCGCATTATGAGCCTGTAAGTATAACATAGGGTGTTTGCTGCAGGTTCATCATCCCGGCGCCATTCTTTTTTATAGGCAGTGTAAAGGTAGGCTCGAAAATTATGCGTATTTTTGCCGTTCGGTAGGGCATCGGAAAATATATCCGGCGCCCTGTCTAACCAATCTCCGCCGAATCATTATGACTTACCGCAATATACTTGCTGCGATGGGCGCTGCCTTTGCATTGTGGATCGCTTCTCCCGATGCCTCCGCCCAGATCAATCTCCCGGATGCCCCCGGATTCATTGACCGCGCCGCCGCCATGGCCACCGACGACAATGCCCGCGGCACCATCGACCAGAGTCTCCGCGCTCTTGCTCTCTATCCCTCGGTGTCCCAAGCCGAGGATGCCGCATATCTCAAGGCCATCGCGGCTCTCCGCGAACGCGATGCCTCGGCACCCTCGTTGCTCGAAGCATATGCCGCCGAATATCCCGAGAGCCCGAGGGCCGCGCGAGTCCGAATGGCTGTCGGCGACTGGTATTTTGCAGCGCGCGACTATGCCGCCGCCATGAGGTGTTATTCGGCCATCACTCCCCGGGAGCTCAACGATGCCGATGCTCTTGAGTTGCGCTACCGCACCGCCTATTGCCATATGCTTCTGGCCGACTACACCACGGCCCGGAATCTGTTTGAAGAAGTGAGTCGCTCAAGCCATGCAGGCGAGTATGGCCCGGCCTCAGTGTTCTATCTCGGATATATCGACTATCGCGAGGGCAACACCGACGGCGCTCTCCGCCGCTTCAAGGCAGTGTCCTCTGATCCGGAAGTGGCCGATGTCGCCCAGATTTATCTCGCTCAGATCTACTATTCGCGCGGCGACAATGAAAATGCGCTCGCGGCAGCCCGCAAGGTGCTCAAGAGCCCTCTGGCCGCATTCCATCCCGAAGCCCGGCGCATAGCGGGCGAGAGTCTTTACAATCTCGGACGCAGCGAGGAGGCGGTGCCTCTGCTTTGGGTCTATGCCCAGGCTGTTGAGGAACCGGCGCCCAGCGCCCTCTATATCCTCGGCACCGACGAGTATCAGGCCGGCCGGTATAAGGAAGCTGCCACACTGCTCAACCGTGTGGCCTCCGATCCGTCGGCCATGGGGCAGAGCGCGAGCCTCTTCCTCGGACAAGCCTATCTCAAGAGCGGCAACCTCAATTCGGCCCTCCTCGCATTTGAGCGGGCCATGAACTCCGACTACGACGCAGCCGTGGCCGAGACTGCGGCCTACAATCATGCGGTGGCCGGAATCGACGGCGGTCAGGTGCCGTTTGGCAGCTCCGTGGCAGCTCTGGAGCGCTTCCTCAACCGCTATCCCGACAGTAACTATGCTCCACAAGTGGAGGAATATATAGTCAACGGCTACATGACCGACCGCAATTATGAGGCGGCCCTTGCCAGCATCGACCGGCTGCGGCGCCCGAGCGACCGCATCAAGGCCGCACGCCAGAGGGTGGTCTACGCCCTCGGCACCCGCGAGTATGGTGAGGGTAAATATCAGTCGGCCATCAACCGCTTCAAGGAGGTGGCCTCGCAGACAGGCAATCCCTACGATGCGTCTGTGGCTCGCTCCGGCAAGCTGTGGCAAGGAATGTCGGAGCTCGCTATCGACCGTCCCCACGATGCTGCTTCCACACTTCGCGGCTACATATCTTCGGCACCCCGCAACGACGCAGATCTGCCGGTGGCTCAATATAATCTTGGCTATGCTCTCTGGGGCGAGGAGAAGTATGATGAGGCGGCCGACGTGTTTGGAAAGGTCGGAACCAATGCCGCCGTGGCATCGCGCCTCCGAGCGGACGCATATGCACGCGTGGGCGATGCGCTTTACCATAATCTCGACTATGCTGCTGCCGCAGCGCAATATGCCGAGGCTGTGGCGCTCAATCCCTCCGCAGCCGACTACGCGCTCTATCAGGAGGCCATCATGACCGGACTCCAGCGCGACCATAAGGGCAAGATCTCGCTCCTTGACGATTTTGCCGCCCGCTTCCCCACCTCGGCCCTGCGTCCCGACGCGCTCCTTGAGAAAGCGGAGAGTCAGGTGGCTCTCGGCGACAACGAGGCTGCCATAGCCACCTATGAGTCACTTACAGAGTTGTATCCCTCGGCTGCCGCAGCTCGTCAGGGACGTCTCCGCATGGCAGTGACCCGCGCCAACGCCGGACAGACCGACCGCGCCGTGGCCGACTACCGCGCTCTCGTCGAGGAATACCCCACCAGCCCGGAAGCGCGTATGGCCATCGACGATCTCAAACGTATCTATACCGACCGTGGCGATGTGGCCACTCTCACCGGCTGGCTTTCGTCGGTCAAGGATGCTCCTGAGCTCGATCCATCAGAACTCGATCGCCTCGCATTTGCCTCGGCCGAGAAGGAATATATGGAATCGGACAAGACCGACCGTCTGGCCGCCTATCTGAAAGATTATCCGCAGGGCACCAACTATCCCCGCGCCCTCTATTATATGGCTGAGGCCTCGGCTCTCGACAATGACTATCCCCAGGCTTATACCTACGCCGAGATGCTCCTCTCGCGCTATCCCGACTCGGAGTCGGCCCCTGATGCACTGCTGATCCGTGCCGATGCCGAGGCCGCGCAGGGCAAGACCGAGGCCGCGCTCGCAAGCTATACCGATCTTGAGGCCCGCGCTGCCAATCCGAGCCAGCTCACCCGTGCCCGTCTTGGCCGCTTGCGTGCCGCCACCGATCTGTCGCGCTCAGAGGAGGCTCTTGAGGCAGCCGACCGGATTCTGGCGTCAACAGCAGCCGGCACTCCCGACCGCAACGAAGTGTTGATGACCCGCGGCCTCGCACTCGACCGGCTCGGCCGCCACGATGAGGCATATGCGCAGTGGGATGAACTGATAAAGGCTGCTCCCGACGATATATCGGCCGCCCGTGCCGCCGTGGCCCGCTCGGCCTCGATGCTCGGGCAGGGACGCACCGCCGAGGCCCACACAACTATCGACGCGTTTATCAACTCCAACCCGCCGTCGCAGTACTGGCTTGCGCGCGGATTCATCATCCTCAGCGACATACTCCGGGCCGAGGGCAACGACTTCGAGGCAGAGGAGTATCTGCGGTCGCTCCGCTCCAACTATCCCGGCTCAGAAACCGACATCATAGAGATGATCGACGAGCGCCTCAAGTAACACACCTGCTTTAAATTAGGGACATGACAAACAAGACAACAATCATAATATCGCTCCTGAGCGCAGTGTGTGCGCTCCCTGCCGCCGCGCAGGTGTCGAAAGAGATAACCGTGGAGCGCGAGGTGGTGGCAACCCTGCGCGAAGTGTCGCCTATGACCTTCACCCCTTCGGTGGCCCTCCCCGCTGTTGAAAAACCTACTCTCACCTATAGCGAGCGCACCATCACGGCGCGCATCCCCGCCCTCTTCGGGCTTCTTGAGCCGGCGGCTGTGGCCGACAGCATCGCTGCATCGCCTTGGCGCGGATATGCCGCGCTGGGTTATTTCCCTGCCTTCAATCTCGGAGCATCGGCCGGATACCGCATCATCGACACCCGCCGCACGGCGCTCGATGCCTGGATGCAATATGACGGCAACAGCTATAATGTAGACCGCGGGATATTGACCGACCATGATCTTCCCGAAGATGCCTCGCGTAGCGTCAAGAGCCAGAATGTGGCGCTCGGGTTCAGACTCGGGCAAGCCATAGGACGGCACGGACACCTCGGACTGGGGCTCTCCTATGCTCTCGACCATTTCAACAACCCGTTTGCGCCTACGATTGTCGGTGCCCCCCACAACCAGTCGCTCCACCGGGTGGATGCCGATGCTATCTTCTCTTCGCGCACCAATGATCTCGGCTACTCGCTCGGACTTGACTATAACCTCTTTTCCTTTGCCAATGGCTTTGACCAAAGGTATGATGAGATCAACCCTGTGCGCGAAAACCGCGTCGGGCTCAAGGGAGCCCTCTTTGCCGACATTGATGAGAAGAGCTCATACCGTCTTGACATTGATGCCTCGATGCTCTCGATGAGCCAGGCCGCTGCGCCTCCGATGATATGGACTACCTCGGGATCGGCCCTCGATTATCTCACCAAGCGCGACGGCAAGACCTCGGGTCTGGTCACCATCACCCCAGCCTACCGCTATGGCGCAGAGCATTTCAGAGTGAAGATCGGTGCGCGCCTCGATCTCAGCTTCAACGATGGCAAGTTTTTCCATATAGCTCCTGATGTGAAGGCAGTGTGGACCCCTTCGGGATTTTTCGCACTCTATGGCCGGGCCGGTGGCGGCGAGCACCAGAACACTATGGGCAGCCTCTATGCCGTAGACCGTTTTATCGCCCCGAGTTTCTTCTACTCCAACTCACATGTGCCCATCGAGGCCGAGGCGGGTCTGCGCGTGGGCCCCTTCCGCGGCGCTTCGCTCAACCTGTCGGCCCACTATGCAGTGGCCAACGACTGGCTCATGCCGTTTGCCAAATCCACAGGCTATGTGCTGTTTGGCGCCACTGATGTGCGCGGATGGCAATTCCAGGCGGTAGCCAGCTATTCTTACCGCAACATGGCCACTCTTTCGGTCAAGGGCATCCTGAGTCCCGTGGCCGAGAAAAAGGTGACCCGCTGCTACTACACCAATCTCGACCACGCCCGCTATGTGCTTGACACCGAGCTGACCCTTCACCCGATGGAGCAGCTCGACATCCTTGTGGGTTATGAGCTGCGTGCATCCCGCTCCATGCGCTGGCATGAGGAAGGTGAGATGTTTGACTACGATGTGTGGATTCCCGGCGCCTACGACTATAAGATACGCATGAAAAATCTGGCCAATCTCCGAGTGGGGGCCTCGTGGCGTTTCACACCCGCTTTCACCCTCTTTGGCCGCGTGGAAAATATTCTCAACCGCACCACTTCATCCTTTTCACTCATCCCCTCGCAGGGTGTGAAAGGACTCATCGGGGTGGCTTATAAATTCTGATCAAGCGCCATGGCCAACGATTCGCTCGTAATCATACCCACCTACAACGAAAAAGAGAATATATCGGCGATAGTGGATGCTGTGATGCAACTCCCCATTCCGGCCGATATTCTGGTGATCGACGATGGCTCGCCCGACGGCACAGCCGATATTGTGCGCGACAAGATGAAGGAGTATCCGGGCCGCATCCATATGGTGGAGCGACAGGGAAAGCTCGGACTCGGCACTGCCTACATTGCCGGATTCAAGTGGGCTCTGGAGCGCAGCCAGTATGAATATATCTTTGAGATGGATGCCGACTTCAGCCACGCTCCGGCCGATCTGGTCAAGCTGCGTGAGGCCTGTGCCACCGAGGGGGCCGACATGGCTGTAGGCAGCCGCTACATCACCGGCGTGAATGTGGTCAACTGGCCTATGGGCCGCGTGCTCATGAGCTATTATGCCTCGGCATATGTGAGGATTGTCACAGGTATGCCTGTGCGCGACACCACAGCCGGTTTTGCCTGCTACACACGCCGGGTGCTGGCCGCCCTGCCGCTCGACAATATCCGCTTCAAGGGCTACGCATTCCAGATAGAGATGAAATTTCTCACCCATAAGTATGGGTTCAAGATCAAGGAGGTGCCGATAGTGTTTGTCAACCGAGTGCTCGGCACCAGCAAGATGAGCTCCGGCATCTTCTCGGAAGCTTTCATCGGAGTGCTCCGTCTCAAAGCATCGAGCCTCTTTACCAAATATCCCGACTATTCACGCAAAGATCAGTAACCTCCATGCTTATAATCCATAATGCCCGCATAGCCGGGACCAATCCCAAGGGCCCGGCTCCAGTGATCGAGAAGGGTTATGTCGCCGTCGAGGGCGACACCATCGTCAAGGTGGGTGAGGACGCGGCTCCGGCCGAACTCCTTGCCACCCCCGGCGCCACTGTGGTTGATGCCACCGGGCGCCTCCTGATGCCAGGAGTGATCGACACTCATGTTCATTTCCGCGATCCGGGATTGACCCACAAGGGCGACATGGCCACGGAGAGTGCAGCGGCTGTAGCCGGCGGAGTGACTTCGTTCCTCGATATGCCCAACACCAAGCCGCTCACGGTGACTGTGAAAGCATGGGAGGAGAAGATGGCGCGTGCCGCCGAAGTGTCGACCGCCAACTATGGCTTCTTCATCGGGGCTACCGACTCCAATCTCGACAGCGAGCTGCTGCGGGCCGACTATACCCGTGTGGCCGGTGTGAAACTCTTCCTCGGCTCCTCTACCGGGGGAATGCTCGTGGAAGGTGGCGACATGATACGCCGCATCATGAGTGAGGTGCCTGCCATCATAGCGGTTCATGCCGAGGATGAAGCCACCATACGCCGCAACCGCGAGGCGCTGGTGGCCCGCTACGGCGAGGAGCTGCCAATCGATTGCCACCCGGTGATACGCGACCATGATGCTTGCATGGAGGCCACAAGCCGCGCTGTGGCGCTGGCCCGCGAGACAGGTGCGCGCCTCCACGTGTGCCATCTGTCGACCTCCGATGAGCTCCGCCTTTTCTCGGCGGGCCCGGTGGAGAACAAGCGCATCACAGCCGAGACATGCCCCCAGTATCTCATTTTCTCCGACGAACAGTATCAGATGCTCGGGTCGCGCATCAAGTGCAATCCGGCCATCAAGCGGCCTACCGATCGCGACGATCTGCGCTTTGCCCTGTCGCACGACGTGATCGACACAATAGCCACAGACCATGCGCCGCATATCCTTGCCGAGAAGCAGGGCACGGCACTCACTGCCGCCTCGGGCATGCCATCGGTGCAGTGGGCACTTCCGGTGATGATGCAGACCGTGGCCGAGGGGTGGTTTTCGCTCCCTACCATCGTCTTAAAGATGTGTACGGCCCCTGCGCTGCTCTATGGCATAGAGGGTCGCGGAGCCCTCGTGGAGGGTTACAAGGCCGATATGGTGTTATTCGACACCGATGCCGAGCCGTGGCGCATCACCGATGAAGCGTGCATAGGCCGCGCCGGCTGGACACCTTATGCCGGCCTTGAGATCAACGGCCGCGTAGATGCCACCTGGGTCAATGGCCGCATGGTCTACTCGGGCGGAGTGGTGCATCCGGCTCCCTCGGCCGCTCAACCCCTGCGCTTCGCTCCCCGCAGCTGACTGCGCCGGGCCATTTATCGGGCCGACATAATAAGACCGGCCGCTCCTCGTGTCAGAGGGGCGGCCGGTCGGTTTCTATTTTACCTTAAACCAATATCTGATGTGTGGGGTGAGGTCATTCGTTGCCTGCTGAGCCGAAGAGGGCTTCATAGCCCGGATTTTGTGTCAGCTCAGGATTCATGGTTATCTCATAGGTGGGAACCATCCAGAGATAGTAGGTGTCGAGCCAGCCTTTGCCGGTTGAGAGGGGGCTCGGATAGGTGTAGATCCAGCCCTTGCCTGGAGTGGTGTTTTGCGAGGAGGCATAGCCGGCGGTCTTTATCTCATTGTAGTCGACAAACGGACCGGTGTAGCGACCATTTCCGTAGGGGAAGTTGGATGCATCGACCCAGGCGCCACACGGCTGACGGTTGACATAGTAGGGGGCTTTATGCCAGCGGCGGATATCGTAGAATGAGAATCCCTGACCGAAGAGCTCGACCATGCGCTCGCGGCGGATCTCCCAGAGCACGGGGTCTACCTCGTAGTTGGTAGAGGCATCGTAGTTGCGAGTCCAGGGAGCGGTGCCTTTATCGCGGTCGGGATCGAAGTTGGCGTCGATCTCGGCAACATTCATACGGGCCACCTCCACGCGGTCGCGGAGCTTGTTGATGGTCATGTCGGCCACCGACTGGTTAAACTGTCCGAGCTCGAAAGCTGCTTCTGCATAGTTGAGGAGCACCTCCTCGATGGTGAAGATAGGCTTGTCGGAGGTCTGGTAATAGTCGTTGGATCCCACTTCCCACGCGGTGTAGTGTTTCCAGAAGTAATAGCCTGTGAGGCAACGCATGTAGTTGTCGGTCTGGCTGTAGCTGGAGATGTTGGGCGCCGAGTGGCACATCGATCCGCCCCAGTTGTGGCCGGGGAGGCGCTTGGCTCCGAGCGATTCGTCGCCGGTGCCGTTGTCGCAGTAGATGTTGGGCCCGAGGTAGTCGATGAATCGGTGGAACTTCTCGGCATACTCGTCGGTGATCACGAACGGGCCACCATTGAGATTTTCGCCGGGTTCCCACATCGACCATTTCTTGAAAGTGGTGATATTGTCGGGGTTGGCATTGTTGACAATCTTGGCCTGAGCCGGTGGCTCGAAGTTGATGAGCAGGCGCGGGTCGCGGTTGTTGAAGTAGTCGTAGAGATCCTTGCCTTCGCCACCCTCAAATTCCGAAGAAGCGTTGTTGATGGGCTTGCCGTTTTTCATTAGGAACATGTCGACGGTGTGTTGCGGGGCGTCGCAGCGGTGGGCTTCGACGTGGATCAGGTCGCTGTAGCGGTGTTTGAGGAGGGTGTTGTATTCCTTAAACATGATTATGCCCGGCACTCCGGTGAGGTTTTCGGTAGTCATCACCTCATCGTAGCCTGCACCCGGATATTTGTTGAATCCCTTACCGGTGTAGAGGGTGGGGTAGGCAGTCATGAGTTCCTGCGACACAGCGAGGCATTTAGTGAGATAGTTCTGCCACGGCTCGTCGAGGTTGTGGTAGCGGGCCCATGTGCCCTCGCGGAGGAGGAATCGGCTGAGGGCTGCGCGGCAGGCATTTGCAGTGACGGAGTTATCGCCATCCTGCGAGCAGTCGCCGATATTTTCTATTGCATATTCGAGGCGGGCAATGATGCTGTCGGCCACCTGCTTGCGGGGAGTGCGCGGACCGTAGGCCTCGGGGCTTTGGTCGGAGAGCACTTTGGTGATGTAGGGTATGTCGCCATACTTGTTGACGAGCTCCATGTACCACCATGAGTGGAAGAAGTAGCCCACAGAGCGCCAGTGGCGTTTCTGGGCATCGTTCATCGAGCTGCCGTCGATATGTTCGAGCATGATGTTGACGGTGCGGATGGGCGAGAAGTTCCAGTTGTCCGACTGGTTGGTAGTTGTGATGTTTTGCCAGGCGTAGGGGTTGTAGCTGTCTTCACGGTTGGTCATCAGACCGGAGTAGAAGTCGCTGTTCCACTGGGTAGTCCAGTAGTATGAGGCATTGTGGTTGGTCCAGATGCCGCTGTTGGTGAAGAGGCCATAACAATTATATGTATAAGCCCTGAAGTTATCGTAGGTCTGGAAAGCGTTTTGGTCGGTCAGAGAGGTCTGGGGGTATTTCTCGAGGAAGTCGTCGTTGCATGATGACAGGCCCGAGGCCCCGATGGCCATACCGATGACTGCTAATGCTGTATTGCGTAGTTTCATGATGATGATAGACGTGGTGTGGGTGGGGATGATTTAGAAAGTGACGGAAGCACCTACTGACCAGGTGCGGTAGAAAGGATATGACCACGACATGCTCTCAGGGTCGTAGCCCTTGGGGAGCGATGTGAAGGTGTGGAGATTTTCCACGCTGCCGTAGACTCTGAACTGGCTTATCGAGAGCTTGTTCATCCACTTTGCGGGGAAGGTGTATCCGAGGGTCAGATTCTTGATGCGGAGGTAGGCCGCATTCTGGAGATATTTGTCGCTGGTGCGGGTGTTGCTGCTCACGTTGCCTTCCTGTCCATAGATGCGGAAGAGCTTGGCGTCGGGGTTGGCGGCAACCATATAGTCGGGGCTCTCGGGGTCGTAGCTCTTGGCGGTCCAGTAGTCGGTCTGGTTGTAGTAGATGGGGTGGAACACACCGTCGGCACCTGCACCTCCGAAGGGGAACATGGCATGGCTTCCGAGCCAGTAGTCGCGCTTGCCCACGCCCTGAAGCATGATGTCGAGGTCGAAGCCTTTCCAGCTCACACCGGCGTTGGCGCCAAACTGGAAGCGCGAAGTAGAGTTGCCGATCACCTTGCGGTCGCCGGGATCATCCACGGTGCTTGCACCGGTGTTGATGATGCCGTCGCCGTTGAGATCCTTGAACTTCTCGTCGCCCGGGCGGACAATCACACCCTGGATCGAAGTGACACCCTCTTTGAGCTCCCAAGTGCCTTTGCGGGCCTTGTCGATGTCGAAGTCGTCGATGGTGTAGTAGCCGTCGCTCACATAGCCCCATATCTGGTTGAGTTCGCGGCCTTCATACCACTGGCTGAGGGCGCCGGTCTTGTTGTCGAATTTGGTGATCTTCGACATATGGTCGTAGATGTTGAATCCTACGCGGTAGCTCCATTCGCCTATGCGGTCCTGCCAGTTGAGTGAGAGCTCGTAGCCGTCGGTACGCATATCTGCCACATTCTGCAGGGGAGCGGAAGCGCCAACGGTGGAGGGGAGCTCCGATCCGGCGGCGAGCATGCCCGAGGTAGAGCGGCGATACCATTCGAAGGTACCGCGGAGGCGTCCGTTGAGCATACCGAAGTCGACACCTACGTTGAAGGTTTTGACAGTCTCCCAGGTGTAGTTGCCTCTGACGAGTCCGGGCACTCCGATCACGGTGACTTTATTTCCGCCGTCGAGCCATGTGGTCGACTGACCGATGCTCATGTTGGCCACAAAACCGTAGGGGGAGATGGCCTGGTTGCCGATTGAGCCGTAGGAGAGG
This sequence comes from uncultured Muribaculaceae bacterium, assembly GCA_910579675.1. Taxonomy (GTDB): domain Bacteria; phylum Bacteroidota; class Bacteroidia; order Bacteroidales; family Muribaculaceae; genus Paramuribaculum. The sequence continues at coordinate 59,767 of CAJTUF010000016.1, forward strand.
CGGGGCTTGAGCTCGTCGAGCCAGCTTCGGGTGCCCTCCATGAAGCTCTCCTGAGTCACGCGCCATGCGGCCGACACCGAGGGGAAGAAGCCGAAACGGTTGCTTTTAGGAAATTTCGATGATCCGTCGTAGCGACCGCTGAGGGTGAGGAGATAGCGCTCGTCGAAGTTGTAGGTGATACGTCCGAAGCCACCTCGGATGGTGTATTCGGAGTAGCTCTCATTGATGGTCTTCTCGCCGGTGCCACCGCCGAATGAGGGCACTGTGATCACCGCCTGCCCTTGTATGGATGGGTAGAGGCGCGAGTAGCTGTAGCTCTCCTGGTTGAAGCCGAGCATCACAGTGAAGTGGTTCTTGCCCAGATCGAGGAGATAGTTGGTGTAGAGGTTGAGAGCGTTGTACTTGGTGAGATCCTTGCAGATGCCGTAGACATCTTTGGTGGGATCGGTGGGATAGGTTTTCTTGGCGAGCTGCACGTCGGCATAGGTTATCACGCCGGTGTAGGTCTTGTAGTCGTAGGTGTCCTGATTGTAGGTGTATTCGCCTGTTATAGTCCAGTTTTTGAGGGGCTTGAGGATGGTTTTCACCTGAATGCGGGGTATCGAGTGGGTGTTGTTGGCCACGGGTGATACCATATAGGAGTTTTTGGGTGAGTCGATGATGAGATCCTCGTCGCTGTTGGTAAGGAAGTCGGCGGGCATGTATCCGTCGACAGGATACCAGGAGATAAGGCGTGTGGCGTAGGGGTCGCGTATATTGCCGGCCAGACCTGTGTTTTTGGTGTGGGTGTAAAACATATTGAGCTCCTGAGTGTACCAGTCGGTGATATCGGCTGAGATGAAGGAGCTTATGGCCTTGCGCACGTAGAGATCCTTGTCGGTGATCAGGGGGCCGTTTTCGCGGCTGTAGTTTCCGGCCATGCGGAAGCGTATCTTCTGGGTGCCACCCGACACTGCCACATTATGGTTGGAGAGTGCGCCGGTGCCGAGGATCGCGCCCTGCACGTCGCTCTCCTTCAGGTAGTAGATGCGGCCGTCGGTGTGCTTGTAGATACCGTTGTCGTAGACACCTTCGAGCGACCCGTTGCGGTATTGGCCTATGAGTTCTTCCCATGTGTCGAGGTTGCCGTCGCCGGCCCAGTACTGGTTGGAGTATCCGGCCTCGCGGTAGGCCGAGATGTAGTCGAGCAGTGGAGCCTGCTCGGGGCGGTTGAGCGAGCGCTCCCAGCCCTGTGAGAAGCTGTAGGTGAGATTGAAGCGGGTGTCCTCTTTAGGACGCTTGGTGGTGACGAGTACCACGCCGGCTGCCGCGCGGGCGCCATAGATAGCAGCAGCAGAGGCGTCTTTGAGCACGGTCACTGTCTCGATATCGTCGGGGCTGAGCTGCGATATGCTGCCCTCTACGTTGTCGATGAGCACGAGCGGGCTGCCTCCGTTGATGGAGAGATCGCCGCGGATGTTGATGTTTTTGCTCTGTCCGGGGCCCGAGCTGCCGCTGATCATGAGGCCGGGGATGGCACCCTGGAGCGCTGCCGCAGCATTGATCACCGGACGGTCGCCGAGCACTTTGTCCATGCTTACCTGCGAAACGGAGCCTGTGAGGTCGGATTTTTTCTGAACGCCGAAGCCAATCACGACTACCTCGTCGAGTGCGCTCGAATTTGGCTCCATCTTTATTTCAAGAGGAGTGCCGGACCACTCCACCGTCACCGGGTTATAGCCGACATAGGAGATCTTTATTTTGGAACCAACGGCAACTTTAGCGATAGAAAACTGTCCGTTGAGGTTGGTAGAGGCACCGAGCTGGGTACCCTCCACGATGATCGATGCTCCGATCAGAGGCTCGTCCTGCTCGTCGAGCACGGTGCCTGTGCATACACCTGTCTCGGGAGCGGGAGCTATCAGACTGGAATTACCCCCCCCTATTGGATGGGCATTGGCCTGAAATCCAAATGGATACGCCACGCATCCTGCGAGTAGGAGCATTGCCGGATAGAAATTCTTTTTCATGGATTAAGGTAGTGAATGATGAAAATGATAGATGGGATAAGCGATATCCTGTCGCAAAGAAACGAAAAAAATGGTAAACGAATGTGAATACAGGAGCGCAAATTGGCAAAATATGTTGCATAACATAAAAAATGGGCAAGCCTCAGAGGAGAGGTCTTGCCCATTTAAGCTATAATGGAGGAGGTTGAGATCAGTGCCTGACGGCTTGCTCGAAGTCGGATTCGAGTGGGGAGCCTGCAACGAAGTCCCAGAGGGTGATGGAACGTATCTGATAGTAATAATACCAATAGTTGAAGAGCTCGTTGATGTAGGCCCGGCGGGCCTCATCTTTCGACGACTGGGAGTCGTTGAGGTCGAGGGTTGAGATGCGTCCTATGAGGTAGGTCTCCACATTGGTGTCGTAGCGGCGCGAGGCAATGGTGTCGGCGCGTTCGGCAATGTCGAGCTGCTGCCGCTGATTGGAAAAACGCTCCACAAGCACGAATAGATCCTGGGTGAAGGTGAGTTTTTCCTGCCTCAGGCGAGCGGCCACAACATCGCGGTTGCTCTCGGCCACCTTGACGCGTCCGCGCCTCTTGCCCCAGTCGATGAGCGGAATGGAGATGCCCACTTCCACCACTTGATTGTCTTTGAGATCGCGGTAGGCATTGCCGAAGGTGTGGTCGGCACCGGTGTAGCCCACCGATGCGCGTAGAGATATCGAGCGCAGGTTGCCCTTTGCCTTAGCCACCTCATAGTCGGCTTCGAGCTGGCGGCGGCGCAGGTTGGCGGCGAGTTTGTTTCGTTCGAGAGCCTTGTCGAGCACGTCGGGATAGTCGAGCTCCACATCCGGTGCTTCCGACGGCACTATGGGTATTATCTCTGTGGATTCGTCGAAGTCGAGGAATGCTCGCAGGCGGAACATGGCGGCGCGCTCGTCGCTGAGGCCGTCGGTGAGGGCCGATCGGGCGTTGAGCAGGTTGAGCTCCATCTGCAGCAGATCGTTTTTGGAGATCTGACCCATCGATCGCTTCTCCTGGGCCACGGCGTAGAGCTTTTCGGCGTTGGCGAGGTTCTGGCGTGCTGAGGCCACATTCTCGCGGGCGAGCAGGAGGGTGAAGTAGTAGTTGATGGTCGATAGAGCCACCTGCTCCGAAGCGGTCATGAACTGGGCCTTGGCCTCGCGGTAGCGCACCGGCTCGATGCGGCGGTTCCACTTGGCGGTGTTGGCGGCAAATATAGGCTGCTCAAGAGTCAGGGCCACGGGGATTGACATGAAGCGGTTGTAGGTGGTGCCCGAAAACTGCCTCAGGAAGTCGATCTGCGAGCTGAGCGAGAGCTTGCCTCCGGTAGCCCAGATGGTCTGGCTGAGCGAGAGATTGCCCGACGCCTGGAGGTTGTTGGTCGACACGAAGCTGTAGTTGCCGCTCTCGTCCATATAGGGGGTGAACTGCTTGACGTAAGATGGGGCAGTAGCGCCGAGAATCACCTCGGGGAGGAGATCGGCCCGGTAGGAGCGGTATTCCCAATAGGCCGATTTGAGCTCGCCGAGAGCCACGGCGGCATCGAGGCTGGTGGCCCTTGCGCGTGCAATGGCCTCGTCGAGCGAGAGAGTTAAGCCGGAGGCCGGCTCATCGGCCGCCGCAGCCATAGATGTGGCGGCTGCGGCGACTGATGCTATCATGAAAAAGCCTGTGCGTGATATTAAGCGGGATATGATCGACATATCAGGATAATCGGGATTGTGGGTTGAAAATGAAGGGGAGATGGATGGATCATTCGTCCTGAAGGGCTTGTGCGGGGTCGATCGACATGGCTCGCCATGCGGGATACCATGTGCCGAGGATCACCATGCAGCACATTATGACGAAGGTGATGCCGAGAGTCCATGGATAGGCTTGCCATACACCGTAGCCGGGGATAAAGGTGGAGCGGTAGTCGCTGAATTCGCCGAGCTCGAAGTGGACCAGCAGCCAGTCGAGGCCGATGGAGAGCACCACACCGACAGAAAGGAGCAGGATGCCCTCGCCCATGAGGCGGCGCAGGATGTCGGCGTTGCGTGCGCCATTGACTTTTCTGACGGCTATCTCGGAGGTGCGCTCCTGAGTGCGGAACCAGAAGGTGCCGAGGATGCCGAGGAAAATGGAGATGAGCAGAAACGAGAGTATGACGAGGAGATTGCGCTGGACTTCTCTTATCTCGCGCTGGTTGGCCTCGCGGAGCGCGTCGGCCGTGACAAACTTGGCGAGCGATATGTTGCCGGCCTGAAACTCACTCCGGTGGGATGAGAAATAGTCGAGAAACTCGCCCATCTGCCCGGGGCGTACCTTCACGGCTATATCGCCGGGGATCACACTGTCGTAGGGCATGACAGGGATGAAAAATTCGCTCCGGTAGGCGGGCTCGTAGTCGTTGCGGCGGGTGTTTTCGACCACACCACCAATCTTGAATACGCGGGCGGAGTCGCCGCCAAAGAAGAAGCCCTGCCCTACGAGGTCGGTGGCGGGCACGTTGTTGAGCGCTTCCTTGTTGCCGCTCAGATTGACGGCACCTCGCTCGATGATCAGTTCGCCGCGTTCAAGAGCCTTGCGGATATCGGCGCGCGAGCGGCCGTCGATGGGGTCGAGCATCAGGATATCGACCATCTCGGGGGTGATTATGCGCATATTACCGGTGATAAAAAGTGAATCGCCGCGGTCGAGCTCGCGCAGTGAGTTGCCCATGAAGTTGTAGTTGTAGGGCATGGTGTTGTTGCCGTGGCCCACGGCTTCGACCATAGGGAGGTTGCGGAGATGGTTGAGTATGCTCTGCAGACCGGAATACTGATACTCGGTCTTGGTGGAGCCTTCGGGCGCCTCGCGGTAGAGGGGGCCGCCGCTGATTTCGGTGGGGTTGGCCACGGCTACATTTTCAATATGATAGCCGTTGGGCAGATTGCGCTGACCGTATTGCAGAAACACCATGTCGGTGAGATACCACACGGCGGTGGCCACGATCATCATTTCTATGATGAGCCAGATATTTGAACGCCATTGGGCGCAGGTTTGCTTTATGAGTTTGCGTGACATAGTTGGGGATATGATTGCAGAGTGAGTGAGGCAACGTAAATGTGAGGGTCAGCTGCGGCGTCCGGCGATGGCCTCGACAGGATTGACGCGGGCAGCGTGGATGGCCGGGATAAAAGTCGACAGGATGTTGAGCACGAAAGCTATCAGCACGGCAAATCCAACCGTAGGCCAGTTGATGAGGATGAGTGGCGAGAATGTTGCGCTGATGCCATAGTCGCTTATATGGAAGAGCATGTCGGAGCAGAGCCATGCGATGCCGAAGCTGAGCAGGAGGCCGATGGAGGCGCCGATGAGAGTCACCACAAAGTTTTCGGCGAGAAGTTCGGCAAAGATGCGGCTGCGGTGGGCGCCGAAGGCGCGGCGCACGCCTATCTCGGAGGTGCGGTGGCGGAGGCGCGAGTTGGTGATGGAGCTGAGATTGATGGCCGGCACGAGGATGAGCATCAGGTATATCACCAGATTGGTGCGCCACGACGTGTCTTCGGCCTCTGAGTTGCTGCCTTGGGTCGAGACGGCCTCACCGAGAGTCATAGGGCCGCCATGATATATCGGACGAAGGTTGTCGGGTTTCAGCTCCGCTTCAAGGCGGCGGTAACGCTCCTTGACCTGCTCCTTGAGCTGCTCGGCAGTGGTGCCCGGCTTGGCCATGATGGCCACTACTGTTGCTCCGAAATGCGGGCTCCAGGTGCCGTCCTGACTGAGGGTAGGGAAGGCGGTGTAGGGACCGAAGATGTCGCCGTAGGCATAGGAGGCGAGAGGGGTGTGGTCTTCCACGATGCCCACCACGGTAGCCTCGCGGTCGCCCATCACAATGATGCGGCCAAGGGCATCGTCGGGCGAGAGGCCGAGCAACTCTGCTGCGGCGCTGCGCGTGAGCACCACTTCGGGTATGCCGCTCTCCACCGCGCCATCGCTGTAGGGGCGTCCGGCGATAAAGGTGTGGTCAAACACGCTCCAGAAGGCGCCGTCGGCGAGTTTGTGGCGCAGGAGTATTGATGTGCTGCCGTTGGAAACAAGGGTCTCCTCCTCCCAGGGTTGCATGAGGAAGGCGATGGTGTCGACTCCTTCGAGACCTCCGTAGATCTTGCGGGCCATAGCCGAGGAGAGGCCGGAAGAGCTTGCGCTCTGACCCTCGATCTGGGCTTCGTGGAAGTAGCGGCCTATGAAGAGATTGTCGCGGCAGCTCTCGGGGGCAAACGGAACCGACTTGACCTGCGAGGTCATCATTACAATCATGGCGAGAAACACGGCAAAAGCTGTGCCGAATATCGAGAGAGCCCCGACGAGCGGCTGCTGGCGTATCTCGCTCAGGGCGCGTCGTATGATAGAAAAATTCATTGCAGTGGCGTGTAGGATGGAAATATGGATGGAGAGGATAGGATATCAGGATATGCGGCGGCCGTCGTAGAGGTTGATGATGCGGTCGGTGAGTTTGGCCTGGTCGTCGTTGTGGGTCACCATTACGATGGTGCGTCCGTCGCGGGTATTGAGCTCGCGCAGGAGGGCCATCACCTCGGCGCTCATGGCCGAGTCGAGATTGCCGGTGGGCTCGTCGGCGAGTATTATCTCGGGGTTGCCCACTATGGCGCGGGCTATGGCCACGCGCTGGCGCTGACCGCCCGAGAGCTGGCCGGGACGGTGGTTGCGGCGGTGTGAGAGCCCCACGCGGTCTATAACTTCTGACACGAGACGCTTGCGCTCGGAGGCACTGACACCTGAGCGGTAGATGAGAGGCAGCTCCACATTGTCGGCCACGGAGAGCGAGGGTATGAGGTGGAAGCTCTGGAAAATGAATCCGAGATTGTGGTTGCGGAAATCGGCCATGGCGGCATCGTTGAGACCGATGATGTTGTGGCCGTCGATTGATACTGATCCGGCCGACGGACGGTCGAGAAGTCCGATTACATTCAGGAGAGTAGACTTGCCGCAGCCCGACGGTCCCATGATGCTTACAAACTCGCCTTTGTCGATGTCGAGGCTTACGGAGTCGAGGGCAGTGGTCTCGATGGTATCTGTACGGTAGATCTTTGTAACGTCGCTGAGTGAAATGATTGACATGGTTGTGAAAAAAATGGTGTGAGAGGAATGATTTTATTCAGTTGACTGGATGATGGTGGTGTTATTTGAGGGAGAGGGTGCGCTTGGAGCGGTAGTCCTTCATATCGGAGGTCACTATCTGCTCGCCGGGCTTCAGGCCACCGGTGACTTCAACGAAGTCGTAGCCCCCCTCGCCGAGGGTCACAGTGCGCCTTGAGATCGACTTTCCGTCGGGGTCGAGCACCCATAGCTCGGTCTCTCCGGCTCCGGTGTAGTAGGATCCGTTGGGGATACGGGTCACGTCGGTGCCGTCAAGGAGGTCGGTCATAACATATACTTCGGTGCGAAGGCCGGGGCGCAGACGCGGTGCGGAGGGATCGTCGAGAGCGACGGTGAAGTGTATCACACCCCCCTGACTCTGGGGATTGACTCCGGTGACGCGTCCGGTGAGAGGCTGGGAGCGCCCTATGCGTATGATCACATTGACACCGGGCACCACGCGGTCGACATAGCTGTCGGCAATCTCGCCCTCGATCTTGAATTGGCTCAGATCGGCCACCGTGGCAATCTTTTCGCCGGGTGAGATCTGACGGCCTATGTCGCTGATGATAGATGTGAGGATGGCTGAGCGGGGTGAGCGTATGCGGGCCTGGTCGAGCTGCCGCTGCTTCTCGGCCATATTCTTGTCGAAGACGCTCATGTCGAGGCGGCGCGAATTGCCTTCGGCCTCGCGGATGCGCTTCTCGCTGTCGAGCTGCCGGCGTAGTTGGTCGAGTTCGAGCACTCCGGTGTTCCATGCGAGTTCGGCCTGAGCCACCTTCTCGCCGGTGCCCGACCCGAGTGAGTCGAGCCGCCTCTCGGCTTCGAGCTCGGCGCGGAGCCGGCTCACGGCCATCTCCTTGATGCTGATGCGCATCTCGAGGTCGGCGAGAGCGGTGCGGTCGGCCATGGCATCTTTTTCAGCCGCGAGGCTCTTTATGGCTCGCTGGTCGGCGAGGTTGGAGAGTTCGGTTTCGGCCGAACCGAGATCAAGTAGGAGCAGCGGGGAGCCTTCGGCCACAGAGTCGCCTGCCGAGGCATAGACCTCGACAATGCGTGAAGCTATGGGCGATGTGATGATCTGCTCGTAGGCGGGCACTACTTTGCCGGAGGCTGAGAGCGAAGTCTCGACCCGTCCGGTCGACACCTCGGCAAAAGAGAGTATTGAGCGCTCCACCTTGGCTCGCGACAAGGTGAGGCCTACAGCTACTGCGGCTACAACCACGAGGGCTATCGAGCCGTTGATGATGATTTTGCGGCGCAGGCGTGCGCGGCGTTGGCTGAGAGGTATTTCTTTATCCATTTGTGAGATGTTGGCATAATGAAGAGATCGCGTGGGGTCTCATGCCAAAATATCTGCAAATGGTGTGCCAGAGTGGTAAATTGCTGATAATCAATAGTGGGTTGTCGGAGCGGGTGTCCGATATCGGACAGTTGTCCGGACAAGTCGGACAAGTCGGACACTTCAGACAGGTCAGGATCGGGGAGGATTGTTGAGACACTCCACTCTGACGAAGCGGCGTGTGAGGGGCCCTACGGTGTAGCGGCTCGATGCTCTCACACCTCCGGCAAATATTATCTCGTCGTCGGCCAGAAGGAGGCTCACAGCGGGGCGGTCGCCCGCATCGATGCGCGCTTCGACAAAGAGGTCGCTCAAGAGCTTTGAGCCGCGCATCCCGAAGGGGTGCATGCGGTCGCCCCGGCGCCATGTGCGCGAGGTGAGGTTGCGGTCGAGCACCGCCACGTCGAAATAGGCCACGGCGTCGTTGCGCTCCGGGGCAAACTCCTCGATGGGGTGGACAGTGATGGCAAACGGGAAGTCGGGAATGGCGCGGCGTGAGCGCTCTCGTCGTGTCAGCTTGCCGTCTGGACTCACCGAATAGGTGTAGGCTGAGCCGTCGAAGTGTGAGCCCGACGAAGCCGTCATGATGTCGGAGGCCGCTGAGCGTGAGATGCCGTCGGCGCGCAGGTGCTCATAGATGATGAGAGGCGCTGAGTCGGGCCAGCGCCGGGCGAGGGCGCGCAGATCAATGCGCCCATCGGCGTCGGAACACTCCTCTATGGCTCTGGCGACGGCGAGGCGGTAAAAGCGCGAGGTCTCATCAAGCTGTGCGGCGGTGGTCATGATGCCATCTTTAGCCGAGGCCACGGCCTGGGTCATGGCTGGGATAGCTATGTTGCGGAGGCGGTTGCGCACATAGTCGTTGCCTCCGTTGGTAGAGTCGGTCACAAAGTCGATCCTGCGGGCCTTGAGGTAGTCGAGGATCTCCTTGCGCGAAGAGTTGAGCAGAGGGCGTGCAATGTCGTCGCGTCGGAGCCCCATGCCGGTGAGTCCGGCGATGCCGGTGCCACGGGTGAGGTTGAGGAGCACTGTCTCCACATTGTCGTCGCGGTGATGCCCCACGGCTATGGCCTGAGCTCCCCGCTCGCGGGCTATCTCTCTCATCCATGCGTAGCGGGTGGTGCGGCAAGCCATCTCAAGACTACCGCCGTTTTCGCGTCTGAAAGCGGCTATGTCGAAGTCGGTGGCTACAAACGCTGCGCCGAGCCTGAGAGCCATGCGGCGGGCAAAGGAGGCGTCGCGGTTGCTCTCGTCGCCCCGGAGATGGAAGTTGGCGTGGGCGGCTATACATTCATAGCCGAGAGTGGTGAGCACGGAGAGGAGCGCCACCGAGTCGGGACCTCCGCTGAGCCCCACCACCACGGGTCCGGCGGCGGGGTCGAGAATCGCAGTGTCGTGAATCAGCGCCTCTATGCGCTCGTCCAATGGATATTTCATATTGTAGCCTGAGAAGTGGATTAGGCTGCAAAGTTATAAAATAATCTCGGCACGGATAGCAGAATGAAAGCAAAAAAGCTCCCGGGAGGGGAGCTTTTTTATATGGATCACAGGGGTGGATCAGTAGAAGTAGTAGTTGCGCTTGCTCGCATTGTGGCTCTTGCCGCTCCGGGGCTTCATGTCGAGGCGGTAGGCCACGGAGAGCATCACATAGCGGGGCAGGGTGTAGCGCCATGTCTCGGTGCGTCCCTGGGCGTTGACGTTTGAGTAGACATGCTTGGCCGATCCGAGGATGTCGTGGGCGGTGAGCTTGAGGGTGATAGCGGGCTTGACAAATGACTTGGTCAGAGTGGCGTCCCACACAAATTCAGAAGTGTTCATCGACTCGTCGGTGTAGCCACGGCGGAAATAGGGGTTGAACTGGGTGTTGAGCTCGATCGAAGCGGGGAGCTTGAGGAACGCGCGGAGGTAGGGCCAGTACTCATACCATGTCATGTTGTTGAAGTTTTCGCGGGCCGAGTGCTGGTGGGCAATGGTGGTGTTCATGCCGAGGGTGATGGTAGAGCCTTGCTTGAAGGTGTAGGCCACTGAGACCTGAGGACGGTAGGACTGCGAGAGCACCGAGCTGCGCACCGGCGTGGAGTTGATGGCCATATAGTCGGCGTCGTTGGCCACAGTGCCGTAAAATGCTGCGCTGACGGTGATGTTGCGGTTGCTTCCGTAGCTTGTGGCCCAATCGACTGAGAAGTTTGAATGCCATGTGCCCGAAATGTTTTCGGGACGGGTGACGGTGATGCCGGTAGCCGGATCGTAGCGGCGTGCCCATGCCACGGTGTTGGTGGTCACGCTCCAGTTGCCGTAGGCCATGAGGCGTGAGTTGGAGCTGCTGCGGCTGAAGCGCATGGCATTGAACGATACCATGTGGGTGGTGGAGTTGGCGAGGCCGTCGGGGTTGCCGGTGATGATGTTGAGCGGGTCGCTCGAATCGCGGGTGTCGATGAGAGCCGACATCTGGGGAGCGGCCTGCGTAAGGTTATAGTAGATACCGGCAAAGATGTTGCGGATCTTGTTTGACGAGCTGTAGTTGAGCCGCAGCGAGGGTCGGATGAAGTCGGTGTTGCGCTCCACACGCTGGTCGGTGATGCCGGGCTTGATGTAGTGGTAGTCGAAATGACGGTGGTCGTAGCCCATCACTACGGAGAAGCCGAAGGAGGAGTTGAGGGTCGAGTCGCCGGGGTTGGTCGGGGCCGAATTGTAGGTGAGCACAGCTTCGCCGCCTACACCGTTGCGCTGCTCGAATGTCGAGGGGGAGTTGGCCGGATCAAACAGGAGTCCGGGCACCATGATGCCCGACGGGGGAGTAGCCATGTCGGGAATGGAATCAGACGAATAGAGGGGGTTGTCGCTGTCCATGTGGTCGTAGCGGTAGGAGGTGGAGAGGCGGTAGCTGAAGGTGTTGGTGCGTGTTTCGCCAAACCGGCGTATATCCTGCTGATAGCGCACGGCACCACCTATGAAGCGGGTGTTGTTTTCGGGCGAGTTGAAGCGGTCGTAGCGGGCCGGGGATGTGGCGGAGGGGCGTGCGGGTCCGTAGCCCTGGTCGTAGATGGTGCGGGTGTCGCCTCCGGTGTGGTCGAGCTCGCCCGACGACGATACGATGAGCATACCCTTCCAGGTCTTGGGGCGTATGGTGGCGCTGAGTGTGTAGCGGCCATTGATATTGTCGGATTCGGCAGCCGACATCTTGCGCAGGTAGGTGAGGAGGCTGCGGGTGATGGATCCCGGGGTTGACAAGCGGAATATGGAGTCGAGTGCCTCTCCGCGGTAGCTTTCATTGGGGTTGGTGTCGAAAGTGGCCGAGCGTATATCGGAGTCGGTGTTGTTGCGCGACCATGAAAAGTAGGGGGTGAAAGCGAAGTGTACGTTGGGCAGGCTGTAGTTGATGCTGTGGTAGGTGTTTATCCGATGGGATTTGTTGCGGGTGCGGTTGTTGTCGCGGCCGAAAATGTCGCCGCTCTCAAAGAAGTTGGTCGATGCGGTGGCCGACTTGTCGGTCTCCTTCAGCCCGGTGTAGGTGAGCGATCCGCTTGCTTCGATCTTTTCAGGCACGGTGTAGTTGTAGTCGAGTCCTGAAGCAATGCGGTCGGTGAGGCCGTTTTCCTGCGACGAGGGTCCTCGCCACTGGCCAGAGGTGCCACCTTGGCTGCTGTCGCCGATATTGTTGGCGTTGACAAATAGTGCTATGCGGAACTTGTCGGTATATCCCAGTCCGAATGCGCGCCCCATGTAGCGGTGCTGGGTGCCGTAGCCTCCTTCCACATTGGCCAGATAGCCGGTGTCGTATTCTTTTTTGAGCACCACGTCCATCACGAGGTTTTCCTCCTCCTCCTTGCGATCGAGGCGTGCGTTGGAGTGGGTGAGATAGGCGTCTTTGTCGGCTTTGTCGTAGACCTGGAGATTTTTCACTGTGTAGGCCGGAAGGTTCTGGAGGGCCACCTTGGGATCGCCCTTGAAGAAGTCTTTGCCATTGACAAGGAGCTCGTTGATCTTGCGCCCGTTGACCTCGATCACACCGTCGGTGGAGAGGGTGGCGCCGGGGAGCTGGCGCACGAGGGCGTCGAGCATTGATCCTTCGGAGAGTTTGAATGCAGCTGCGTCAAAAACAATGGTGTCGCCTTTCATGACCATCTTCACTCTGGTGGCCTGCACGCTGACCTCGCCGAGCTCCACGTGGCGCTCCTTTTCGAGGATGAGCGATGAGAGATATTTCAGATCTTCGCTGACAGAACCTATGGTAAACCGGCGCACAAGCGGCTCGTAGCCCTCCTTGTAGAGGGTGAGACAATAGTTGCCGAGGCCGCTCTGCACCATCAGGCGCAGCTCGCCCGACGAGGTGTTGATGTGGGTCTCGTCGTTGCCCGTCAATAGCTTGAATTTGACGGGGATGGAGTCGTTGAGTTCCAGCTTCACCTCTACGCTGTCGAGGGGATTGTATTCGGCATTATAGATATATCCGCGCAGAAGGAATTTTTCGAGACCTGCGGCTTCGGCGGTGGCTGCCGATGCGAGCAGTGTGATGAAGGTGAAAAATGCAGCAAAAAATCTCATGGGGATGAGGGGGTGGATGAAAATGTGAGTGAATGATGGCGCTTATCAAATGGATTGACAGAAAGCAGGAGGCAAGCCGCCGAGGGCTTACCTCCCGCAAAGATAGGTATAATAATCTAAACCTCAAAGGCGTTGCTAAAAAAAACTAATCAGCGCCTTAGAGCGGTTTAAATCGTCAGGCGCCGGGCGATGCCTTGAGGGTTAGCCCCACGCGCTCCTGAAGTCCGAAGATGAGGTTCATGAGGTGGACCGCATTGCCTGCCGAGCCCTTGAGGGTGTCGTCGAACACCACGGTGACGGTGGTCATGCCATTGACTTCATCGAGGTGGATGAGGGTCTTGTTGGTTCCGGCCACATCGGCAATGACAGGCAGCTCGTCGATGACAAAGGTGAAGTTGTGATCGTCGAAAAAGTCATTGTAGATAGTGGCTATCTCGGCCAAAGGAGCGGGCGACGGGAAAAATGCCGTTGCTGTGATGCCCCTCTGCCATCCGCCCGAGGTGATGATTATGCGGGTGTCGGGGGCTGTCGATGCGCCTTCGGGCAGCAGAGTGCCCAAGGCAAGGGCGCAGTGGTCGAGGGCCTCATGGTCGATCAGAGCCACAGTCTCGCCGGCGGCACCTTCGGCAGCCGACACAGTGGCGGCAATGGTGAGGGGCGATGTGAGCATCCCGGCCTTGGCCAGAGGGAGCAGCCCTATGGTGATTGCCGATGCGATAGGCGACGGCACTACGGCGCGTGTGGCTCCTCGCACCAGGGGCTTGCGCATGAGCTCGGGTAGCCCGTAGACCCATTCGCCGGGCTTCGCTGCAGCGTCGGGCGACGGATGGGAGGCAAAGGCGTCGGCGATAAACCGGTCGGAAAAATCTATCAGGCGCATGGAGCCGGGCACCTCGAAAGCTTCGATGAAGCTTCCGCTCTCCTCGGGGGTGGAGTAGCAGAGAAATATCACGTCGGCATCGTCCACTGCGGGCTTGTCGGTGAAGCGCATGTAGATGTCGCCACGGAGTCCGCGGTGGAGGTCGGCCACGGGAGTGCCTTCGAGTTCGGGTTCATAGATCCACATCAACTCTACGTCGGGGTGGCTTGTAAGGATCCTAATCACTTCCCCGGCGGCTTCGGAGGCGCCGCCGGCTATACCTACTTTGATCATTCCGGTCGGGTTTAAATGGGTTGGCGTGAGGCGTGAGGATTTCAATATGCTCGTGGGCTTACTGATCCTCGTAGCGGCGCGAGCCGTCGCTCACAATCACAGGATAGATGTTGGGCTCATGGCCATACTTCTCGTTGAAGCGGCTGAGGACGGTGGCCACAAAGGTGTCGTATTTGTCGTCGGCAACGAGGTTTACGGTGCAGCCGCCGAAACCGCCGCCCATGATGCGCGAGCCAGTGACACCACATTCGCGGGCAATGTCGTTGAGGAAGTCGAGCTCTTCACACGACACCTCGTAGTCTTTCGACAGGCCAGCGTGGGTGCGGTACATGCGGTCGCCCACCTTGTCGTAGTCGTGGCGCAGAAGAGCCTCGCACACGTCGAGCACGCGCTGCTTCTCCTCGATCACGTATTTGGCACGGCGATAGTCTTCGTCGGAGATCTGGTCTTTGGCAGCGTTGAGCATATCCATGTCGGCGTCGCGGAGGGTCTCTACGCCGAGGGTGCGGGCCACACGCTCGCAGCTCTCGCGGCGCTTGTTGTAGGGAGAGTCGACGAGCTCGTGCTTGACGCGGGAGTCGACGAGCACAAGGCGGTAGCCGTCGAGCTGGAAGGGGAAGTATTCAAATTCGCCCGAGCGGCAGTCGAGGCGCATCAGATGGTCTTTCTTGCCATGAACGGAGGCAAACTGGTCCATGATGCCGCAGTTTACGCCGCAATAGTTGTGTTCGGTGCTCTGGCCTATCTTTGCAAGCTCCATTTTGGGGAACTTATTGTCGTTGAACAGGTCGTTGATGGCAAAAGCGAAGCAGCTCTCGAGGGCGGCCGATGAACTGAGGCCGGCGCCGAGGGGCACATTTCCGGCAAACACGGCGTCGAAGCCCTCAACCTTGCCTCCGCGCTTGATCACCTCGCGGCACACGCCGAAGATGTAGCGGGCCCATTGCTGTGAGGGAGCATCCTCCTCGTTGAGGCCGAAGGTGACCGACTCGTCGATGTCGATCGAGAAGATGTGGCACTTGTCGGTGCCGTTGGGGCGTATGTCGGCCATGATCAACTTGTCGATAGCGCCGGGAAACACGAATCCGCCATTATAGTCGGTGTGCTCGCCAATGAGGTTAAAACGGCCGGGGCTTACAAACAGAATGCCCTCTCCGCCGAACTTCTCGGCGAAAGCTTTCTGGATTTTTTCTTTCATTTCCATGATATGTAGATATTTATGTGTCGTTGGGTGGGTATTGCCGATTATCGTACGGGGCAATAATCGGCAAATATACTGAAAAAAATGATATGGTGCGATGAAAAATGGCCTCAATCATGGCTGATAGGCTCGATGATGCAGATTAGGCGGTATGGATAGTAGACCTTATGTTGTAAAAAAAAGCTGTATTTCATTTCTGAGTGAAATAATTGTCGTATCTTTGCGTTACAATATAAATGGATTAATCTAAAAATATGAGCGAAGTAGAATTATATCTCATCCAGGAAGGAGAAAATTGTACGATATATACGTTGCAGTTTTTAAGGGACTCGGAGTCGGAGTTCGAGAAATTCGTGTCCAAGTTCATTGGCAGCGCCGAGTATCGCGAGGATTATACCAGAATAGCGGCATTCATAAGCCGTATCGCCCGGTCAGGTGCTTCAGAGCGTTATTTTAGACCTGAAGGTAGATTATCCGATTCGGTTGTTGCGCTTCCTGTGACAATTTCTAAACTGCGGTTATATTGCTTACGTTTGTCCGACAAAATTCTGATTCTCGGTAATGGCGGTGTGAAATCCACACGTACTTACGAGGAGGATTCCACTTTGAAAGGCTATGTGATGACCTTACAGAATTTTGAGAGGTTGCTGAAGGAAGGATTGACAGATGGATCTGTCATATTGACAGAAACAGCTATTGAAACCGATAATATTTTTGAGTTATGAAACGCACAGCTAAGACACTTGATGAAATGTTGGGGACAATCCCGGAAGCCGTTATGAACGAGGTTGACCTATCATTTCAAATATCCGATCGCATTAATGAACTGATGCGTCAACGAGGTCTGACAAAGAAGCAGTTTGCCGATGCTCTTGGGCGCCGTCCGAGCGAAGTCACAAAATGGCTAAGCGGACAGCATAATTTCACAATTGCTACACTTGGTATGCTTTCGGCTTTCTTTGGTAAGCCTATAGTGACGGTTGGATAATCATATCGA
The DNA here is from genome assembly GCA_910579675.1 of uncultured Muribaculaceae bacterium. Lineage (GTDB taxonomy): Bacteria > Bacteroidota > Bacteroidia > Bacteroidales > Muribaculaceae > Paramuribaculum. The sequence continues at coordinate 76,137 of CAJTUF010000016.1, forward strand.
CGAACTATGCACTGAACGCAAAACCGCTTGTCAAAGCAACTCCCGGTCAATCATGGCTGATAGGCTCGATGATGCAGAAGAAGCAGATGTCGATAATAAGATATAGCCATTTTATACCGGCTACGAAAAAATTCCCTGTCACGACAGCTTTCTTCCTCTCAATGAGCGTAGTATTGTATCGAAAATCTCAAAGATTTTCGATACTTTTGCAATAGAAAAAGTAAAGTATGGCAAAAATCGTTACGCATAATCCACAGACGTTTGAGAGTTTCAGCTTTGAAACTCTTACTCAATGCATATCAACAATTCATTCTGCATTACAGACTTCGGCTGTCAATGCGGTTAATCGTAATCTTGGTCAAAATGTGAGAATCGTGGAGAAAATATGGATTATGGATTGTTTTAAAGTAGGTAACACTACAAACTATGGATAGAAGCAATCAACAATCAATTAACCCGCAAGATATCCTGAATTTTATTCCGGACGAGCGATTTGCACAACTCGCAGAAGAGTATGCAGTAGATTACGAAGTTAAGATACTGACAGGCAGGCTCATGTTTACGCTGCTTGTGCTCAGTATACTACGCTTTGACATACTGACTCAACGCCGCGTTTCCTTGGAATTTGAGTCGAAAGAATTTCAGCAAGCGGTGGAGGGTCTCAAACACAAGAGGATTAAACACAATTCAATCGGTTATCGCTTGAGGAGTATGGATAACAATTACTTCCGCCAGCTTTTCAACGACTTGTTCAGGCTCCTTGACCGTACAGAGATGAGGCGTATGGAGAAACAGTTCGGAGGCTCTGAAATACATGATTTGGTGGCTATTGACAGCACGTTGG
>CAJTUF010000017.1 GCA_910579675.1 uncultured Muribaculaceae bacterium
TGCACTTCCTATCACAAAAATAAGAATTTTTCATCTTTTGAATTAAAGATAAATAACTGACATACAACATATAAAAAATTACCCGACTCGCTCTGAATCGGGTAAGGGTGTTATGCGTTTATTTAAATTTTAAATGAAAGAGCCGTGAAAAAAGAGTGCCGGCACCGTTGCTGGCCGATTAATATACGACGCAGCTACGGTGCCGGGCAGTTGGGGGGGGGAGGGATGGTATGTATCAGAGGGCGGCAAGGCCAGCGATGGCTTCCTTGGGGTCGGGGGCTGAAAAAACGTAGTTGCCTGCTACAAGTATGTCGGCACCGGCCTCTACGAGGTCGCGACCGGTGGAGAGGTTGACACCTCCGTCGACCTCGATGAGAGCGTTGGAGGCCGATGAGTCGATCATGGCACGGAGGCGACGGGTGCGGTCAATGGCTCTCGGTATGAATTTCTGTCCGCCAAAGCCGGGGTTGACACTCATGATCAGCACCATGTCGAGCTGGTCGAGGATGTCGGAGAGGAGCTCGACCGGAGTGGCGGGGTTGACGGTCACGGCAGCTTTCATGCCGGCTTGCTTGATCTGCTGTACCACGCGGTCGAGGTGGGTGCAGGCCTCGTAGTGGACATTCATGATGGTGGCGCCGCAATCGCGCACCTGACTCACATAACGTCCGGGATCGACTATCATCAGATGCACGTCGAGGGGCTTAGTGGCTATGGTGCTGATGGCTTTGATCACGGGGAAGCCAAAAGAGATGTTGGGCACAAACACGCCGTCCATCACGTCGAGATGGATCATTGAGGCTTCGGATGCGTTGAGCATCTCAAGGTCGCGGTATAGGCGGCAGAAGTCGCCGCTCAGGAGCGAGGGGGATACTTGGGTCATTGCTGTGATGATTGATTATGGCGGGGCCTGAAAGCGTTGTAGAGTATGATGGCTATGCAAATAAGGCCAAGAGCAAGGCCTGCATAGGTGAGATAGCTGTTGTAGCGCTCGATCTGGGTAAAGAGATCGTCGATCGATACATGGAGGCCGAGCCAATATCCGAGAATGGCGAGTACGGCGTTCCACACACCTGCGCCCAGGGCGGTGTAGAGGCAGAAGCGCCCTATATTCATTCTGGCGAGGCCGGCAGGGATCGATATGAGCTGCCTGACGGCAGGTATGAGTCGTCCGACAAAAGTCGACACGGCGCCATGGCGGTCGAAATAGGTTTCGGCGCGATCCACTTTGGCACGGTCGATGAGGCAGGCGTGGCCCAGCCGAGAGTCGGCGAAGCGATAAACCAGCGGGCGTCCGATCCATACTGAGAGCCAATAGTTGAAGAGGGCACCTACGAGGGCGCCGGCGGTGGCAACTATGATTATTAGCCACACATTGAGATCGGCCACAGCTATGGTGTGGTGTTGGTAGGTGAGCACTTTCACCTGCTGTGCGGCAAGAAAGGCAGCCGGGGGTACCACTACTTCGCTCGGGAAGGGGATAAACGAGCTCTCGACGGCCATGAGAAGAAATATCAGCAGGTAGGAGGCGTTTTCAACAACCCATTGGAAGATGGCCGAGGCGTCGAGGCCGGCGAAGAGGGTTATGAGACATTCGGTCATGTTGAAGCGATGAGAAGTGAAGTGTCAGATGAGGTTTAGAGAGCTGAATAGTTCGTGGTAGGCACGTGCTTTTAGCTCCAGTTTCATTGGATAGGCCCGGGAGGTGGAGGGCATGCGCCACAGCTGGAGAGAAGTACCCGCGGCCGGAGTGATGAGTTGGGTCTGTGTATGACCTCCGATCGGTGGCACGGTTGTATCGGTGAGCGATGCAATCACTTTTGCGGCGAGGGTGCCGGTTGAGGCTACTGCCCTCAGATGAGGCATCAAGGGGATCAGGCTTTGCAAGTCGATGGCTTCGACAATCTCAAGAAAGGCGTCAGAGGCATTGCCGCGCAGGCGTCGGATCCGGCGACCGGTGTCGCATAGAGCTATGCCGCGTTCGGTGGCAAACGCAGTAATGTCGTCAAGGCGGAAGCTCTTGGCGGCAGAATCGTAGAAACGGTCGGGATTATCGTAGAACACGATCCCCATCACCCGCCAGAAGTCGTTGTTGCGGTTGGGGTAGTAGAAAGGCATCGACCATCGTGATGGCGGAGGCGGGAATGTGCCTAAAAAAAGCACCCGGGCGTTGTCGGGGATAAATGGTTGCCAGGGGTGTGTTTCCACTCCCGGCTCCGACGGCTGAGGCGTAATGAATGAAGTGTTGCTTTCCATATGCGGTATAACGGTCCGGAGGTCGCTATTGTTGAGGCATTGGTGGATAAAAGCAAGCGCTCCCCCGCCCGGGGGATGCAGGGCGGGGGAGCGGCTGTAGGGGAGGATTACTGCTTGATGCGCTCAACGTAGCTGCCGTCGCGGGTATCGACGCGGATCTTGTCGCCGATGTTGATGAAGAGGGGCACTCGGACTTCGGCGCCGGTCTCAACAGTAGCGGGCTTGAGGGTGTTGGTGGCAGTATCGCCTTTGATGCCGGGCTCGGTGTAGGTCACTTCGAGCACAACCGAAGTGGGCATCTCGCAGGTGAGGATGGTCTCGGTAGCGGCGTGAACCTGGGCTTCGCAGATGTCGCCCTCCTTCAGAAACTCGACGCCTTCGATGCTCTCGCCGGGGAGGGCTACCTGCTCGAAAGTCTCGGTGTGCATGAAGTTGTAGCCCATGTCGTCTTTATAGAGGTACTGGTAGGGGCGACGCTCAATGCGTACTTCCTCTACTTTGACGCCTGAGTTCCAGGTCTTGTCGAGGATGCGGCCTGTCTTGACGTTTTTGAGCTTGGTGCGGACGAAGGCAGGGCCTTTGCCGGGCTTAACGTGGAGAAATTCCACGATGAAGAAGTACTGGCCGTCGATGTCGAGGCACATTCCGTTTTTGAAATCTGCAGTTGTTGCCATATATGTTTTTAAGTCTGTGTAGTTTGCTTGATTTGCGGGTGCAAAGGTAGTGATTTTTCGGCAATAAAGCCTATGGTGACGCTAAAAATAGCGCGGGTGGAGGTCAGAGGCAGGTTGTGGTGAGGTGGGCGGCGGCGCGGGCAGCGCGTTCGCGGGCAGCATCGGTGGTGGTGTCGGATGCGAGCACCACGGCCATGCGGCGGTGGCCTTTCACTTCAGGCTTGCCGAAGATGCGGATGGCAGTGTCGGGCTCTGCAAGGGCGAGCTCTATGCCGTCGATGATGAGTTGGCGTGTATTGCCTTTGACCACTATGGCATGGGATGCCGAGGGACCGTAGAAGCGGATAGCAGGTACGGGGAGCCCGAGCAGGGCACGGGCATGGAGGGCAAACTCGCTGAGGTCTTGCGAGATCATGGTCACCATACCGGTGTCGTGAGGTCGGGGCGACACCTCGCTGAATATCACTTCGTCGCCGCGCACAAAGAGCTCTACGCCAAAGATGCCGTGGCCACCGAGGGCGCCGGTGATAGCGCGGGCAATCTCGCGGGCACGATCGAGTGCGGCGGGAGTCATGGCCTGTGGCTGCCAGCTCTCGCGGTAGTCGCCGCTCTCCTGCCGGTGGCCTATAGGCTCGCAGAATGTGGTGCCGCTGATCGAGCGCACGGTGAGAAGGGTTATCTCGTAGTCGAAATCTACGAAGCCTTCCACAATCACTCGACCGGCTCCGGCGCGACCGCCTTCCTGAGCTTCACGCCAAGCGGCATCGGTGTCGGCGGCGCTTCGCAGAGTGCTCTGGCCGTGTCCGCTGGAGCTCATCACGGGCTTCACAACGCAGGGGAAGCCTATCTCGGCTATGGCTGCGTCAAACTCCTCGCGGGTGGATGCGAAACGGTAGGGCGATGTGGGGAGGCCGAGCTCTTCGGCCGCGAGGCGGCGGATTCCTTCACGATTCATGGTAAGGAAAGCAGCGCGGGCTGTTGGAGTAACGTGGTAGCCCTCTTTCTCGAGCTCCACGAGCACCGGGGTGGCAATCGCCTCAACTTCGGGTATGATATGGTCGGGGTGCTCGAGTTCTATCACCCGTCGCAGAGCTTCGGGGTCGAGCATATTGATCACATGGCTGCGGTGGGCTACCTGCATGGCGGGGGCGCCGGGGTAGCGGTCTACGGCTATCACTTCAACGCCCAGGCGCTGGAGCTCGATAGCCACTTCTTTGCCGAGCTCGCCGCTGCCGAGCAGGAGGGCTTTGACGGCCGACGGGGTGGAGGGTGTTCCTATTTTCATTGCTGATGGGGGTGATAGATTGGCGCTCCCGGAGCGGAGCGGCTTTGCGTGGTGCAAAGTTACGCAATTTTTTTGTATTTCAGCCGGTCGGGGCGCCGACACGCGAAAACCTTTAGTCGCTACCCCACCATGCTCCACATTAATTTATTAATTTTGCGCCATGATTATTACCGACACATTGATTGGCTCAGGAGCGGTGGAGATGGCCGAGGTAGACGCGGCAACCTACCGCAGGCTTTTTCCGCGCCCGGCCGTGGTCTACAACTCCGTGGAGTTTACTTCGCTCGTGGCCCCTATGGTGACCGAGGTGAAGCGGGTGGCAATTATGGCCGGAGGCAAGGCGCGTCTGGGACTCACAATAGGCGTGAGGGCCGACGGAACGATGGCCGCTCCCTTCTCGGCCCCCTTTGCCTGTTTCGATGCCAATGACAATCCCGGAGCATCCATGATGCTCTCGGCTGTGGCGGCCATGCGTAGATGCTATCCCGGGCTTAGAGTCACACTCCCGCCCCCGATTTACTCTCCATCGGTAACAGCCAAGACTCTCCTTGCCATGATGCAGCAAGGGTGCTCATTGGCATGGACCGACTGGAACTATCACCTGCCTCTGACCTCGGAGCGTGGCGGCTATGAGCGATTGCTTTGCACCGGAAGGCGAACTATACTCCGTCGCGCCTCGCGCGATCATTTCCATCTTGAAACAGTAGATGATGATCCACTAAGGGCATACAACATAGTCGAGGCCCATCATGCTGCCAAAGGTTACCCGATGCGTATGAGCGCCAGGCAGATACTTGACACTACTGGGGTGGACGGCCCTGTCGACGCCCACTTCTTCGTCCTGACCGACGGCAGCCGCGATGCCGCAGCCGCCATTGTCTACGATACCACACCCGACATAGCGCAGGTGATCTATTGGGCCGATAATCCATCGGCCGGTGCATTTGCGCCTATGAATCTGTTGTGTGCCCGGCTCCACGACCATTACGCCGCCCGGGGCTTCAAAATACTCGACATAGGTCCATCATCGAGCGAAGGAGTTGCCGCCACAGGTCTATGCGACTTCAAGGAGAGAGTCGGGTGTGTTCCGACGGCCAAGCCTACCATTATACTTTGAAATCTCCAGCAGCCGACTCTGCCCCTAAGAAGATGCTTTTTTATATTTCACACTTGACAGATTTTTGTGTAACTTTGCAGAGTATTGTCTGAATAAACGTTTCAATTCCAACCTTAAACATCTTTCTACCAAATGCTAACGCAGATAATCAACGCTAAGATACTCACCCCCTCCGGATGGCTTCAGGATGGGTCGGTTCTTATGCGCGACAATAAAATTCTTGAGGTCACCAACTGCGACCTCGCCGTAGTAGGAGCCGAACTCATTGATGCCAAAGGTATGTATGTGGTGCCCGGAGGAGTAGAGATCCACTGCCACGGCGGCGGCGGCGGCGACTTCATGGAGGGCACCGAAGAGGCTTTCCGCACAGCAGTAGGCACTCATATGAAGCACGGTACCACCAGCATCTTCCCCACGCTCTCATCATCGTCGGTGCCTATGATCAATGCCGCGGCTGAGACATGCACCAAGCTCATGGCCGAGCCCGACAGCCCCATCCTCGGCCTCCATCTCGAAGGCCACTATCTCAATCAGAAGATGGCAGGCGGCCAGATGCCCGAATATATCAAGGATCCCGACCCCAAGGAGTATATACCCATCGTTGAGCGCTGGGACTGCATCAAGCGCTGGGATGCTGCCCCCGAGCTGCCGGGAGCAATGCAGTTTGGCAAATATATCCACTCCAAAGGCATCGTAGCCTCCGTGGCCCACACTCAGGCTGAATTTGAGGATATCCGCTCGGCATGGGAAGCCGGCTATACCCACGCCACCCATTTCTACAATGCTATGCCCGGTTTCCACAAGCGCCGCGAGTATAAATATGAAGGCACCGTTGAGAGCATCTACCTCATCGACGATATGACTGTTGAGGTGGTGGCCGACGGCATTCATGTGCCCCCCACTATCCTCCGTCTCGTTTATAAGATCAAAGGCCCGGAGCGGGCTTGCGTAGTGACCGATGCCCTCGCTTGCGCCTGTGCCGAAAATGCCGAGGCATTTGATCCGCGAGTTATCATCGAAGACGGTGTGTGCAAACTGTCCGACCGCTCAGCTCTCGCAGGTAGCGTGGCTACGATGGACCGTCTTATACGCACCCTCGTCCATGGCGCTGAGATACCTCTCGAAGATGCTATCCGTATGGCTTCCGAGACTCCCGCAAAGATCATGGGAGTGTATGACCGTAAGGGCTCACTCGCCCGCGGCAAGGATGCCGACCTCATCATACTCGACAAGGATCTCAACCTCCGTCAGGTATGGGCCATGGGTAAGCTCGTTGAGGGCACCGACACTCTTTGATACCAATAGCCTGAAATATATAATCGGGGCCCCGCGTTTCGCTGCGAAATGCGGGGCCCCGATTATATATGTTTCAGCTAAGGGATTGGACAAGCTTAACGCAGGAAGCGCTCTGTAAGGCCTGAATAGGCATCGATGCGGCGGTCGCGCAGAAACGGCCACCAACGGCGCACCTGCTCCGACCGGCTCAGGTCGATGTCGACCACTGCCGTGGCCTCCTCATCGTCGGGAGCAAGATAGAGCAGCTCACCCTGAGGTCCGGCCACAAAGCTTGAGCCCCAAAAGGAGATGCCCCGGGTTTGACCCGACGGATCGGGTTCGTGGCCCACGCGGTTGACGGTTACCACCGGGATGCCGTTGGCCACGCCATGAGCACGTTGCACTATCATCCAAGCCTGTCGCTGGCGCTCCTTTTCATCGTCGCTGTCGCTGCTTTCCCAGCCTATTGCGGTGGGATAGACCAGCATCTCCGCTCCAGCAAGCGCCATAAGGCGGGCAGCTTCGGGATACCATTGATCCCAGCACACCAGCACTCCGATGCGGCCTACTGAGGTATCGACCGGAGTAAAGCCGAGATCGCCCGGCGTGAAGTAAAACTTCTCATAATAGGCCGGATCGTCGGGGATGTGCATCTTGCGGTAGGTGCCTGCGATGGTTCCGTCGGCCTCAAACACTACAGCGGTGTTGTGGTAGAGACCCGGAGCGCGACGCTCGAAGAATGAGCATATGATGACTGTCGAAGTCTCAGCGGCCAGCGAGGCATAGAAGTCGGTGGCTTCCGAGGGAATACCTACGGCAAGGTCACACAGATCCACACTCTCGGTCTGACAGAAATAGAGCGAGTCGTGGAGCTCCTGATTGACAATGAGACGGGCTCCTTGTGAGGCAGCCTCGCGTATGGCCTCCGCCAAGCGATTGCGGTTGGAGGTTATGTCGGCAGTTTTTTTCTGCTGTATGATAGCGGTGGGTATGATTCGTTGCTGTGACATATCGGTAGTTTAAATATGATTGGGGTCTAAGGCGCCCGACGGGATCTGCATCGTCATACAGTGGAGCGATCCATGCTGCCGGATGAGTATCCGGCAGTCGATCTCCACCACCGGTCGGCCAAATGCTTCAGCAATTATAGCGGCCGCGCGAGAGTCGGCTTCGGGCTGTCCGTAGGTAGGCATAAGCACAGCCTCTGGGAGAGCGAGGAAATTTGCATAAGTGGCAGGGAGCTGATGGCCGTCGTCGGGGTCGAATACCGGGGAGGGTAGCGGGAGAGCCACCGGGGTGAGCCCATAGTCAGGGGCCAATGCGAGGATTTCGGTCTCCATGGCTTCTATGGCGTCGTGGTTGGGGTCGGAGGAGTCGGAGCAGCTGTTATAGAGCAACTTTCCTCCGGGAGCGAAGCGTGCCAGAGTGTCGATGTGCGAGTCGGTGTCGTCGCCGGCGAGCGATCCGTGGTCGAGCCATATTATTCTATCCATGCCTAAAGTGGAGCGCAGGTAGTTGTCGATCTCCTCACGGGAGCACGACCCGTTGCGGTTGGGCGAGAGAAGACACTCCGACGTGGTGATGAGAGTGCCGAGTCCATCACTGTCGATGGAGCCGCCCTCGAGCGTGAAGCTCAGGCAGTTGGTGAGCGGAGCAGAAATCACTCCCTGCGAAAGCAGATGACGGTTGACAAGGTTGTCGCGGTCGGAAGCAAATTTTAGTCCCCATCCGTTGAACTGGAAGTCGATAGGAGCATACTCTCCCTCATCGGGTCCTGCAAGGGTTATGGGGCCGAAATCGCGGGCCCAGGTGTCGTTGGTGGTGTAAGGCACGGTGGTGAGCAGCCCTTTGGCGGCCGCAATAGGTATAGCTGCCGAAGTGGCTTCAGGGTCGGGGGTGATGACTAATACCCTGCGTCCGAGAGAGGCTACAGCCTCGGCAATATCGGCCACGCACTTGCATGCCTCGTTGAGGATGGGGGCCCAGTCGCTTTCCGGGTGAGGCCAAGCCAGCAGTACGGCAGGATCGTGTTCCCATTCGGCTGGGAGTCTGCGACACGGTCGGCTATCGTGATGTTGGTTGTGAGGATTATTCTTCATTGTCGTAGTCGTTGAGCGAATCCCATACTTCGTCCTGTCGGGCAAGGTATTCATCAGAATAGTCCAGGAACCCCTTTTTCTCAGAGGATCCAACTTCATGGCACCAGTCCTTGTAGGCCTGTCTCAGCTCAGGGTCTTCGGAAAGGTCGTGTTTGAAGGCACTCTCGGCAATGTCAACGCTCTTATGGTTGGCAAGGTAAGAATTGAAAATGTCGGTAATATCGGCGTCTTTGTACATGATGATATGGCGGGGGCTCACAGCGCCTCCGCGTTATGAGCCCCAAATTTAGAAAAAAAATCGTTATCGGCAAAATCGCAGGAGGTCAATTCACCGTCGGAGCCTGCGCTGGCCGTAGACCGCTATCACAGCAAAGCATATCATCGGGAGGATAAACGACACATTGACAGCAGGATGATGCCACACAGTGCCGCAGTCGATGATAGCTGCCTGCAATGGGGGGAGAATAGATCCTCCGAGGATGGCCATAATCAGTCCGGCGGCACCAAATTTAGCGTCTTCTCCCATGCCGTCGAGGGCAATGCCGTAGATGGTGGGGAACATGAGCGACATGCACCCGGATACGGCCACAAGACAGTAGAGGCCCCATATGTCCTGAAACAGGATCACACCCACCGTGAGCAGGATTCCGGCTATGGCCAAAGTGCGAAGCAGCGCGCTCGGACGGAAATATTTGAGGAGGAATGTGCAGAGGAAACGACAGGAGCAGAACAGCACCATAGCTACAATATTGTAGCGTTGCGACAGCACCTCAGCCTCTTTTTCTCCCATCCCCGCCTCCATGAAGATGCGGGTGCCATACTGGATGATGAATGTCCAGCACATGATCTGAGCGCCGACATAGAAAAACTGAGCCACGACGCCTTCGCGATAGTGGGCCACCGAGAATATGCGTTTGATAGTGGTGGCAAATGAACCGCCAAACTGCTTGTCGGCATTGCGGGGCATCCTGACATTTTTAATAAGGAGCATCATCAGGATCACTACCGCGCCTATGGCAAGATATGGCTTGACGAGAATCCATAGATCGGCATCGCGCACGGCGGCAAATGCCTCAGGCGAAAGCTCAGCGCGCTGGGCTGTGTCCATCGGGTCGAGCATATTCTGGATGAAGTTCATCGCCACATACATGCCCAGAAGCGATCCTATGGGGTTGAAACACTGCGCCAGATTGAGGCGTCGGGTGGCGGTTGAGGCTGGGCCCATAGTGAGTATGTAGGGATTGCAACTCGTTTCAAGAAACGACAGGCCGCAGGTGAGGATGAAGTAGGCGATCAGAAATGGGAAGTAGGCCCCGGTGAGCATGGCCGGATAAAAGAGCAGAGCTCCGAGGCCGTAGAGTCCCAGGCCGAGCAATACGCCTGCCTTGTAGGTGTAGCGGCGTATGAATATGGCAGCAGGGAAAGCCATGACGAAGTAGCCTCCGTAGAAAGCTACCTGAATCATTGTGCCGTCGGTCACGCTCATGCGGAATATTTTGGAGAAGGCTTTTACCATGGGATTTGTGATGTCGTTGGCAAAGCCCCATAGAGCGAAGCAGCTCGTCAGCAGGATGAAAGGCACGAGATAGCTCACACCGCCTTCCGACAGAAGAGCCTCAGAGATGCGTTGGCGCCTGGTTTGATTCATGGTAATAGGTGGATTGGCGTCCATAGATGATGGGTGAAGAGAGTGTTGATTGTGGTAGTTTGATTCAAGGTGTGGTGGGATGGAAAGGATTGCGGTCAGGTATAGAGCTCGAAGATCTGCTCCATGTCTTTCCATTTGTCGGCCGATGAAGCACCCGGCTCCGCTTGCTGGAACACCGACATGAAGTCTTCCCACTCCTGCTGCTTCGGCAGAGTGGCGAGATGTGCAAAAGCCTCGTCGAGATCAAGGTCGGCAGGGGTTTCGAGTATCATCACCAGTCGGGTGCCAAGGATGAAGATATCCATAGCTGTGATTCCCACCTCGCGGATTCCCGCCACTACTTCGGGCCAAACATTGCCCCGGGCATGACGCCTGCGGTATTCGGCAATAAGGTCGGGGTCGGAGCGCAGATCCATGGTGCGCACATATCGTCGGGTGTTCATGGGATGAGATTGAGTCGGGTGAGTGTTTCTATCTGGAGCGCGATGCTTCCTAATGCAGTGGCCTCGACAGGGCCGGCCACAACCGGCAGACCGGTGGCTTGGGCTGTAAGGCGGTTGAGGTAGGCGTTGCGGCTTCCACCGCCTACAATGTTTATAGCTTTTGGTCGCTGGGCAGGAGAAAGGATGTCATTGAGCCCATTTATGGCCTTGTGGTAGCGCAGGGCGAGTGATCGGAGCGCCACAGCGGCATATTCGCCCTCGGTGGCAGGTTCGGTCATGGCATGGTCGCGGCAGTAGAGTGAGATAGCCTCCTCCATATCGTGGGGGTTGACAAACGAGGCGTCGTCGACATCAATCAAGGAGTCGATTTCAGCCCTCTCAGCGGCGACGATAAGGTCGTCATAGCCGGTAAAGGAGCCATTGGCAGTCCATTTCTTGACCAATTGCTGGAGGATCCACATGCCTGGTATGTTCTGGAGTATGCGGATAGTGCCACCTACGGCGCGTTCGTTTGTGTAGCCGCTTGAATATGCTTCGGTAGAGGTGACGGGTGATGGTATCTCCTGCCCGAAAAGGCTCCATGTGCCGGAACTGATAAACGCGTGTGGCTCTCCGGTGGAGTTTGCCGATGAGGCATACACAGCGCATGCGGTGTCGTGACCTCCGGCTGCAATCACAGGGATGTCGTAACCGATTCCCAACGAACGGAGGATATTACGGTCGATATAACCTTTGAGGGTGCCGGAGTCGACGAGCTCGCCGAATAGGTGGCGCGGGAGTCCGAGGCGGTCGATGAGCGGGAGGTTCCACTCGCCATCGGTTGTAAGCAGCTCGGACGTTGAGGCTATGGTGCGTTCGCAAGTTGCTGATCCTGTGAGGAAGAAAGCAAAAAGATCAGGCATGAACAGGAGTTTCCCAGCCGCCTCCATCATGGCAGGCTCACGTCGGTTGAGAGCCACGAGCTGATAGAGCGTGTTGATGGAAAGAGGGTATATGCCCGATTCGGCATAGTGGGTGCGGAGCGCGTCAGCGTCTGACCATATGGCCTCGGGGAGCCCTTCGGTGTGGGAGTCGCGGTAGCAGAGAGGATTGGACAGGAGTCGTCCAGCTAGGGTTATCAGTCCGAAATCCACTCCCCAGGTGTCGATAGCCACCGAAAGGATGTGCATCCCTCTTGCTGCGGCGCAACGAATCCCCTCCAGCATTTCGGAGAATAAAGCCGGGAAATCCCAATAGAGAGAGTCGCCGAGCCTGACCTGCCTGTTGACGAAACGGTGAAGCTCTGTGAGCTCCATCTCTTGTCCGGAACAGCGGCTTCCGGCTATCACCCGTCCGCTCCCGGCTCCGAAGTCGATGGCGAGACAAACGCCATTGATCTTATCGGCAGCCATGACTCAGTGTTTGCCGGTGAGCACCCTCAGATCGGCCAGATCGGCGGGAGTCATCAGATTGACATTACCCTGAGTGAGCACAGCGAGGCGACATCCCATCTCGAAAAAGATTGCCTTCTGGAATGCGTCGGCCAGCGAAGCCCCGGCCACTACCTGACCGTGGTTGGCAAGGAAGCAGCTGTCGTGATCTCTCATGGCGGCAGTCACAGCATCGGCCAGCTCTTTTGACCCTGGCATGAGATAGGGCACCACCGGAATCTCCTCGCCCACATAGATAGGGATCTCGGCGGTGAGGTTGATGCTCGACGGCGGATTTTTCATACAGGCAATGGCTGTGGCATAGGTTGACTGGAAGTGGAGTATGGCCTTTACTTCAGGACGCTCCTTGAAGATGCCGAGATGGAACCGGGCCTCGCGCGAGGGCTTGACGCCGTTGAGTACCGCCTCGTCGCTGAGGCGACACACCGACACATCTTCGGGCTTGAGATCGCAGAGCCACGAACCGGTGGCCGACACAAGCACTTCGTCATCGTCGATTCGCCACGACAGATTGCCGCTTGAGCAGAGGCTGAGCTGCTCGGCACCGGCGCGCCGGGCCCACTTTATAAATTCCTGTATCTGATGTTCTGTTGCCATGATATTCTATATAAGGGGATAATGTCTGTAAAAAAAAGTGATGGATTAGATGTAGAGAAGGGTGATGGTGATAAGGAGCGATGACACCGTGCCGGACCCTCACAATCGTGAAGGGGCGATACGGTGTCATCATTATTATCCTATATCGTCGGGGCTTGACGAGGGTGTCGCTCAGCGTCCGAGGGTTTTCTTATACACCGGTCCGTAGTTGGCGCAAGCTCTGTAGTCGGCGCCCTCCTTGTCCATGCCGAAAGCATTCCACGCTGCCGGGCGGAAGATCTGCTCGTCGGGGATATTGTGCATGCACACCGGTATGCGGAGGATCGAGGCGAGGGTGATGAGGTCGCTGCCAATATGGCCGTAGGAGAGGGCACCGTGGTTGGCTCCCCAATTGTTCATCACGGAGTAGACATCCTTGAAGGCGTCGCGGCCGGGCATGAGGCGGGGCACAAACCATGTTGTGGGCCAAGTGGGATCGGTGCGCTCGTCGAGAATATGGTGTATTTCGGGGTCGAGCTCAGCGGTCCATCCTTCGGCAATTTGCAGCACCGGACCGAGCCCTTTGACGAGGTTGAGGCGTGTCATGGTCACAGGCATTCCACCCTTTGTGAGGAAGTTGCTCGAGAAACCGCCTCCACGGAAGTAGTCGCGGTTGGCCGGACACCAGTGGGTTGCCGCCAGACATTTCTCAACCTCTTCGGGAGTAAGATCCCAGTGATGCTTCATCTCGGGCTTGCCGTCGGCGCCAGTTGCCTGGCCGGTCGAGTCGAGTGTTGTGGCGCCTGAGTTGATAAGGTGGATGATGCCGTTGGCTGCGATTCCTGTGAGCTCTTTGCCGGTGACGCGTTTCACAGCCTCAGGGCTCCAATATGTGCGCACGTCGGAGAACTGCTGGGCGCGGTTGGTGAGCAGATGGCCGAAGAGCATTGCCACACCGTTGCAGGCGTCGTTTTCGGTAGCGAGCACAAAAGCCTCGCGGATACCGTTCCAGTCAAAAGATGTGTTAAGAAGCGATTCGGTATAGTCGCCGTTGGGGTAGAAGTCGGTCCATTGACGCTGACCCTGGAATCCGCCGGCGATTGCGTTGTGTCCGAGACTCTCCTCCTTGAATCCCATCTCCTTGAGTTTGGGGTTGCCGGTCATGAGGTCGCGTGCGATGATGGTCATCTTCACTACAAACTCCCAGTCGGCATCTTTCTGCTCGCGGGTCTTTGCCTTGGCTTCGGGATTACGGTCGGCAGCCTCGTTGGCCTTGCAATATTTTTCGGTCCACGCCATTGCACGCTGATACTCTTCGTGGTCGTAGATACCTTCTTCCATACGGCGAATTATCTCGGTGAGATCCACCGACTCGCAACGCATGCCGAGATAATCTTCAAAGAAGTCGGGGCTGACGATCGATCCGGCAATGCCCATGCATACAGAGCCCATCGACAGATAGCTCTTGCCGCGCATTGTGGCAACAGCCTGAGCGGCGCGGGCGAACCGCAGTATCTTTTCAGCTACATCGGCGGGGATGGTATTATCGGCGAGATCCTGGACATCGTGGCCATAGATGCCGAAAGCGGGAAGGCCTTTCTGGGCATGGGCGGCAAGCACAGCCGCGAGATAAACTGCTCCCGGACGTTCGGTGCCGTTGAAGCCCCACACAGCCTTGGGATAATCAGGATTCATGTCCATGGTCTCCGAGCCGTAGCACCAGCATGATGTCACAGTGATGGTAGAGCCAACGCCTTCGCGCTCAAACTTTTCGGCGCAAGCAGCAGCTTCGGCCACGCGACCGATGGTGGTGTCGGATATCACACACTCGACGGGCGATCCGTCGCCATTACGGAGGTTGGTAGAAATAAGTTCGGCTACGGCCTTGGCAAGACTCATGGTCTTCTCTTCAAGGCTCTCGCGCACTCCACCTTGACGTCCATCGATGGTGGGGCGAATGCCTATTTTGGGATATTTCTTCATGGTATGGTTGGTTATGCTCCGTATAAGGAGGCTTATTTGTTTCGATTCACAAAAATAGTCAGTAAAAGAATTTGCAGATATGTCAGACGGGTTAAAATATGTTAACAAGCATATGCGCATCCATATATCTACCTCACATGCAGATAAAAAAAAGAGAGGGGGCCTCACGGCTGCCTCTCTCTCCATTCATCACATTATGCTTATTCAGTTGACATGCATGATAGTCGTTGCTATCTCAGTGCAATAATTTATGAGGATTGCGGAATCAATATCTGCTTTCGACCACATCCCAGTCGACTATGTTCCAAAGAGCCTTCAGCGCGTCGGCGCGTCGATTCTGGAAGTCGAGGTAGTAGGCATGTTCCCATACGTCGAAGGTAAGGATAGGGGTGAGGCCGTCGCGGAGGGGATTTTCGGCATTGCGTCCCTGAGTAATGAAGAGCTTGCCGTTGTCGTCTTTCGATAGCCATACCCAGCCAGATCCAAAGAGAGTGGTGCCTGCTTCGACAAACTCGCGTTTGAAGTCGTCGAACGACCCAAACTGACTGTCAATGGCCTTGCGGAGATCGCCAGTGGGTTCGCCTCCGCCGTCGGGCGAGAAGGTGAAGAAATAGAAGATGTGGTTCCAGGCCTGCGAGGCGTTGTTGAACAGAGCGCCGTCGGCCTGACGGATTATATCTTCAAGGGGCATATCTGCATAGATTGTGTCCTTGATCAGGCGGTTGAGATTGTCGATGTAGGCTTTCTCGTGTCGTCCGTAGTGGAAGTCGACGGTGCGGGCCGAGATGGCGGGTTCGAGGGCATCGTTGTCGTAGGGGAGCTGGGGCTGTGTATATTCCATATCAGAGGGGATGTATTCTTTAATGTTTTTATTGTTTTGGGTAGATCGTCTGTCAATCTTATTGACGTAGGGAAAACGGTTGCAGAGGCCGTAAGGTTCGCGTGGCGGACGTCGTTAACATTTCACGGTCGGTTTTTAACATTGGCAGCATCCTGAGCGGCAAGCCAACGGAACAGGAATCGGTAGAGGGGACGGGTCACGGATGGCGATGAGAGAAAAAGGTCGTGCAAACCGCCGTCGACCACCACATCGGTGGCACCTTCGGCGGGAAGTGTAAGACCGATTTTGCGTATAGCTGACGGATCGAGCACAGCGTCGGCACTATTTGCTTCAGGGGCCCAGTCGGCGCCTCCGAAGCCACGCATCGATGTCATCAGAAGCACCGGCACTTTGATACACCCCGGATGGGACTTAAGATAATCCTGTGCTCGTGTGATTGATCGCACCCATCCTGCCGTCACGTCGGGCGACGATATAGCTTTCCATTGTGTGTTGTAGTCCCATCGGCCATGATACTCCTTAAGTAACGAGTGGGAGTAGGCGTTGCTCTCACCTTGTTTGAGCTTCCAGCCGGGAAAAATGGCTCCAAGGGCGCTCACCAGTGGCGTGAATTTGTTGAGGCTACCGAGGTTCCAGGCCAGAAAAGGGGAGTTGAGTATAAGGTCGGCCACGGGGGTTCCGGGGCAGCGGGCCATATAATAGGCCGCGGTCAGTCCTCCGGTAGAGTGACCCATAAGAGTGATTGTTTCAACACCGCTGCGCTTCATCACCGCGAGGGTCGAGTCGATGGCCGGGAAATATTCTTCAAGGCCATGACGGGCATCGCAGTGCATCTGTCCCGGCCTGAGCGATCGTCCGTAGCGCTGGAGATCGACAGCATAGAAGGCATAGTTGTGGGCGGCAAAGCTGTCGGCCATCTCTGCTTGGAAAAAATAGTCGTTGAAACCGTGGATGTAGAGCACACCGCGATGTGAGGTAATGGCCGAGTCGGCGCACAACCTCACCACGGTGCATGGGGTGTCGGAATCGGATGGCAGGGCTATTGTGAGGTTTTCAAAGTCGTGACCCAGAGCTATAGTGTCGGGAACCCAATGGTCGCGGGCCCCGACAGCCGCCGCCGTGAACAATAGCGCGGCGGCGGCCACAGTCAAGCGTGAGATGAATGTCATAAGAGGTAAACGTGATGGATGATGAGGTTATTGCCTCATCTTATGATACAACACCCGATGCCCCCTGAAAGTTTTTTTACCAATGGGCCACATAATATATCGCGCGCGACTCCGTTAGAGAATATACACTGCGGCTTCTCTCCACGAAGCTAAATCACATCCGGAGTGTTTTTTCTTACCCGACATGTCAAAACCAAACAAGAAAGTATTTGTATCAGGCTGCTATGATATGCTCCATTCGGGCCATGTGGCTTTCTTCAAGGAGGCCTCACGCTATGGCGATCTTTATGTGGGCATAGGCTCCGACGCCACAGTGGCCGAGCTCAAGCACCGCCGCACCGTCTACTCTGAGAAGGAGCGGCTGTATATGGTCAAGGCCATAAGGTATGTCACTGATGCCTATATCAACAGTGGGAGCGGTATGCTCGATTTCCTCGATACTCTCGACCGCGTGAAGCCCGATATCTTTGTGGTTAATTCCGACGGAGGCAGCGATGCCAAGCGTCGGCTTTGCGCCGAGCGCGGCATTGAGTATATTGAACTGGAAAGGGTGCCCGACGAAGGGCTGGAAGCACGTTCGACCACCTCTCTCCGCACAGGCGTGAAATCGCATCTTCCTTACCGTATCGATATAGCCGGCACATGGATTGATCAGCCATATGTGTCGTGTCATGGAGCCGGATGGGCCATCACCGCCTCGGTAGAGCCTACGGTGGAGTTTATGGAACGCAGCGGCATGTCGACCTCCACCCGCAATGCCGCCCGTAAGATATGGCCCTACGAGCTCCCCGACTATCATGAGGAGCGTCTGGCCAAGCTCCTTTTCTGCCTCGAAAACGACCCGGAAAATGAAGGTGGGCACATATCCGGAGCGCAAGACGCCATAGGTATATGTGTGGCCGGAATAAGCCGCCATTACTACGACGGCCACTATTGGCCGCTGAAAATAGAGAGTTGCAACGACGAGAGGGTGCTGTCATGGCTTGAGAGTCATATATGCCTCGTGCCTATGTTTCCCCGTCGTCAGGGTTGCTCGGTGGTGGATGGACAGGATATAAATCCGAAGAAGGTGGCTGCCCTCACGTCGGCAGCCGATTCCTGTTGGTCGGCTTTGCTTGACTGCGATCTCACAGCCTTTGCCGAAGCCTTCCGTCGCTCGTTTGAGGCTCAGATAGCCATGTTCCCGGCCATGATGCAGCCCGGAGTGGAAGAGTATATCGAGCAATGGCGTGATAAGGCTCTTGCATGGAAAATGCTCGGATCGGGTGGCGGCGGGTATCTTGCATTGGTCGTAGAGTCGATTCCGGCCGAAGGGGTTATCCCGATCAAGATACGCCGCAAAGCATGAGATTTCAAACTCACTGAGATAAAACTCAGAGGGGCCTGCTCGGAAAAGAACAGGCCCCTCGATTATGACTGTGCGTACAAATCAGCGCAGACAGACTTTGGTGGCATTGCCCATAGCATCTACAGAGATGTAGAGGCCGGGGGCAGGTATGGCAGCCGGGTCAACCTTTATTCCGGTGATGGTGTAGAGGGTGGCGGGTTGAGCTCCGGTATCTGACCAAGGCAGGTCGATGCCGGCAGAATTGTCGCTTGCCAAAATAACGAAGGCTCCTGGTGAAAGGACTACTGATCCGGAAGCATCGGGAGCCGGGGTTGACACACCGGCCGATGCAGCCACAACAGCGCCGCAATCGGTGCCAGCCGGCGATTTCACTTTAAGTTCGCGGTCGGGGAGGGGATTGGCCAGCAGAACTACCTTGCCGCCATCGGGAGCAGTGAGCATTAAGGTGTAGCCGGTGGTCCATGCCGATGGTTTGGCCGAAATGTCCACCTTGGTTTCTTCGGTGAAGTATTGCGGGTTGTCCTTACGCCATTTGAGAAGAGTGGCATAGGTGTCGCGCAGGGAGGCTCTGAGCGGATTGTCGAGCATTTCCCAGCACGATTTTCGAGGAGATGTGTCGTTGTCGCCCGAAGCCGACTTCACGGGTTGGGCATCGCCCAACTCCTCAAACTGCCATATCATATGTGCGCCCGGCGAGAAGATCATAAACGCAGCGAGCGACCCAAGGCGTCGGATCTGTTGCTCCTCAGAGTCTTTCACACCTGCCGCACCCCATCGCTGCTGCTTGTAGGCGGTGCGCTCCTCGTCGTGGCTCTCGGCATAGCTCACAGTAGAGCCGGATGGTCGTCCTCCGTCCATAGGAGCATAAAAACGCGACAGGTCGGCGCCATCGCTCCATCCCATGGCCCACTGAGCAGCACCATAATTTACGTTGGCCCAATCGACAGCGCCCACGGCGGCCAAAGCTGCATCTTCGCGGGCGTCGGCGAGATCCTCACATATAAAGTAAGAGTCGGGGGCAATAGCGGCCAGAGCATCCCGGAGTCTTCCTATACGCTCAGGTCGGGAGGCGTTGAAGCGGTTGGTCGACGCTTCGGTGGGGGTGGCGAAAGAGTTTGTGGCCCGGTTCCATGCAATGCCGTAACTGCCGTTGTCGCCCATCCCTTTCACGAGGTCGAAGCGGAAGCCATCGACACCATACTCCTCAACCCAGTAGCGCAACACATCAGCCCATTGGTTGAATACGAGTGGATTGTCTTGATTCCAGTCGTGAAAAGCGTTATAGGAGTGGGGAGGAGTAGCGTTGAAAAAAGGATTCTGCGACGGTTCATACATCAGTTGGCGGGGAGTGCGTGAGTCGGCATGGTTCATCACCACATCGAGTATCACCGCCATGCCGCGCGAATGTATCTCATTGACCAGACGGCGGTAGTCGTCGGGGGTGCCATAGGCTTTGTCGGGAGCAAAATAAAACAGAGGGTTATAGCCCCATGAATTGTTGCCGCCAAACTCCATCACCGGCATCAGCTCAACCGCATTGACTCCAAGCGATGCGATATAGTCGAGGCGGTCGATCACTCCGGCTATAGTGCCTGAGCCTGTGCCATCGCCGGTAAAGTCGCGAATGAGCAGTTCGTAGATCATCAGGTCGGACTGAGCGGGCTTCGATGTGAGTGGCTGGGGCTTCAGAGCAACGGCATCGGTTGAGAGAACTGCGAGAATCGTGCCGTCGGGCACCTTCCCCGAAGGATATTCAGGCATGTCAGGAAAGACATCCGGGGATATGTATCTATCGGATGATGGATCGAGCACGAGGTGTGCGTAAGGATCGCAGACAGCGGTAGTACCATCAATCAGATAGTAATATGTGTAGTCCATGCCCGGTTCGAGGCCCTCCACGGTGGTCCAGAAATATGGTTGATGGAGGCTCCACGCATTTTTGATAAATGAGGTGTCGGCGGGTAGTTCAACCGTAGCAGTGGCTTTGCTCATCTGTTGGGCCGGATCGAGCGCAAATCCATTCCATGATCCCACTAAGAGCACTGAGCTCTTGCCTGGGGCAGCTATGGCAAAAGTAGCCGATCCTGATCCGGAGGAGTACACAGCTCCTTGTTTTACCTCATCACCCGGATAGGCTGCAATAGTGGTGGGAGCGAGGCGCAGGAGCCGCAGGGTGTCGGAGGCCGTGAATCCGTCGGTCGAGGTGGCGATGGCGATTGCTTCGTAGCTTCCAGGAGTGGTGAATGATGTGGTGAGCGAAACCGAACCTATTCCTTCGGCTTTTTTGCCATTGACCGACAGGGATATGGAAGCACTGTCTTCGGTCGATGCAGAGATAGTGACTGGCTCGCCGGTGGTGAATACCCGCTTGTCGGGATTGACTGACACCCCGACATAGAAGCCGGCTTTTCTTACATCGACAGCAATGTCGCCGCCACCGGAAGCTTTGCCTTCGCGGGAGCCGTTGGCATTGCGGAACACAAACATCAATTTGCTCACTGTGGCAAGCTCGGCATCGGTCAGGCCATAATACTCCTTGATCGATGGGATGGTGAGAGTCCATGTGTCAGGGCCGGAATATTCGAGACGGTATTTGGCCGAATTATCGAGCCAATCGGGGGCGTGTTGCCAATCGGTGGGTGAGGCTGAGGCAGATGAGATCACGCCGGTATGGGCATAAACAGCCTCCGATGGACCTACGCCAGCCAACCCTTTCGACCCACGGTCGGCATGGAAGGTTATGATCACGGGTGCCGACTCAGTGGTGACAACTGAGGGCGTAGTGGTGACCACCTGCGCCGCAACGTGTCCCCACACCGTCAGTGCGACGATCATGGACAGAAGGAAACGTGCCATTTTCATGAATGAAATGATAATAAAAAAGTTGAAGTAAGTATGATGATAAATGAACGGAAAAGAGATTCAAGGCAGATGGACGGGGGAGAACAAGCGGCGACTGCCATGCAGCACGAGGAGTATCCACGGGGGCATGGCAGTCGCCGGTATCAGATCAGCATGAGGGGATGGCTCAGTCGTCGAGGGCAGCCTTCTCCTTGCTCGGATTGCGGAAGTAGAGTTTTTCGTCGATATACTCCTGAGTTGCGATGAGAGTGGGCTTGGGGAGCTTCTCGTAGTAGCGCGAAATCTCAATCTGCTCGCGGTTTTCGGTTATCTCCTCAAGGTTGTCGTTGAGAGTGGCAAACTCCTGAAGCTTCTTTTCGAGATCGTGTTTCATCTCGCCGGCAATCTGGTTGGAGCGGCGGGCTATGACCGAGACGGTTTCATAGATGTTGCCTGTCTGCTGGGAGAGCTCGATGAGGTCGTGAGGCTGGGTATTGAGGGGAGCGTTTGATTTCTTGTAGTCCATATATCGAAGGGATGATGGTATGTTTCGGCTTTGTAGGTGGTGGTTGATCAGTCGGTCACATAGTTGCGGGCAATCTTGGCTATGCGGTCGGCTTCGTCGCGCAGGGGAGAGTCGGGATAATTGTTGACGAATGAGAAGTATTCGTCGAGCACCTCGCGGTAGCGCTCGGGCTTGCGCTCGTCGATCGACGCCTTTGCTTCCTGATAGCGGCTCTTGAGGATGAGCATCTCGAGGTCTTCCTTATAACGCGAGTAGGGATAGTCCTTGATGGCATTTTCGGCCACTATCCGCGCGCTCTCATAATTGTTGTCGTTGAGGAAGAATCCGAGGTTGTAGTAGAGCTGAGCGTTCTGGAGCTGCTTTAGGGTGAGCTTGTCCTGAAGTTCAAAGATTGCGTTTTGGGCAATATTGACCCTATCAGACCGGGGAAAATAGTCGATGAAGCCCTGGAGCTCCTCGATGGCCTTCATGGTGTCCGACTGGTCGAGCTGAGGGTCGGGACTCTCAAGGTAGTAGCCATAGCCTGAATAGAATCGGGCGAGCTCGGTGTATTTGCCGCGCGGATAACGCTGGTAGTATTGCTTGAAGCACACTCCCGAATTGAGATAGTCTTTGCTCTCATAGTAGCTTAACGCGAGGAGGTATAGGGCATCTTCAGCTTTCTCAGAGCCGCGTATCTGCATCGCGATGTCCGAAAGCACTGTCGAAGCCTGCACATAACGCTTTTCATCGAAAGCCTTGCGGGCAAATTCGAGCTTGGCATCAGTGTCGGTCGACTTTAGGATACGCTGATACTCGGTGCAACCCGGAAGGGCAACAGCGGCTACGAGCGCAAGCAGGTAATATCTTATCTTTTTCAAGGCTTGACTTTTAATTGGGGTGGAGAGGAAAGCGGAGTGAGGCTCGTGAGAGACGACACGCGCTTTTTGACCGTGCAAAGTTAGTAATATTTAAGCTAAAAACGCGATTCCGGCACAATAATTTTGAGGTTTTGCCCTTTTCACAGCTTTCAGGAGGGCGCCGCTAAAAGTTTTTAACATGCCCGATGGCGGATATGCCGTTGGGAATCGCTATATTTGTAACCGATTTGGGCCTTCTGACCATTGGCCCTGCTTTATTGATCAAGACATATCATCGACCATGAAAAAATATACCCATCTTGCCATTGCGCCGGCCCTGGCTGCTGCGATAGCTTCATGTACCGGCTCATCGGCCTTAACCGGATCGCCAGAAAACATAATACCACTTCCAGCCGAATACAGCACTACCGGCGGTAGCTGGACTCCCGCTCCGGGAGCTACTCTCGCGGTAGAGGGTGTCGGGAGCACCGACAGCGCCCGTATAGCAGCCCGTCTTAACGAGGCTCTCGGCTTTGCGCTTCTGCCTGCACGCGACGGTAGCGCCGATATAAAGATAGAGTGTGGACCCGACGACGGCAAGGATACAGGCGCATCGGATGAGGCATATTCCATGACGGTGGGCAAGGATGGTGTTACGGTGAGCGCAGCTGCTCCGGCCGGTCTTTTTTATGGCGCTGTGACACTTGGGGAGATGCTCAAGGCGGGTGATGGCAGCGCTGCGTGTGGCACCGTGACCGATTTGCCGCGTCTGGCCTATCGGGGTCTGATGCTTGATGTGTCGCGCCACTTCCGCGACACCGCTTTCATCCGCAAGCAGATCGACGCCATGGCGAGGTTGAAGCTCAATAATCTTCACCTCCACTTGACAGACGCAGCCGGATGGCGCGTGGAGATCAAGCGCTATCCGCGATTGACCGAATTTGCGGCCTGGCGCGATGGAGAGACATGGAAAGAGTGGAACTCACGGGGCAACCGTTACCTTGAAGCCGGCGACCCTGACGCACGTGGTGGATATTACACCCAGCAGGAGCTCAAGGAGCTGGTGGATTATGCAGCCGACCGCTATATAAATATAATCCCCGAGATCGAGATGCCATCCCACTCGGAAGAGGTCACTGCATCGTATCCCGAGCTGTCGTGTACCCATGAGCAGTATGGACAGCCTGATTTCTGTCCAGGCAATGAGGCCACATTCGAGTTTATAGAGAATGTGCTCGATGAGGTGATGGAGATCTTTCCGAGCAAGCTCATACATATAGGAGGCGATGAAGCGCCCAAGCAGGCATGGAAGAGCTGCTCCTTGTGTGCCGCGAGGATGAAGAAAGAGAATATAGCTGATGTCGACGGCCTGCAGAGCTATCTCATCCACCGCGTGGAGCGCTACCTCAACTCAAAGGGCCGGGATATGCTCGGATGGGATGAGATCATGGAGGGAGGTCTTGCCCCCAATGCTACCGTGATGTCGTGGCGAGGCACCGAGGGAGGAGAGCGCGCAGCCGCCGATGGTCATCGTGTGATCATGACCCCTGGCCGCTACTGCTATCTCGACGGCTATCAGGATGCCCCTGCCTCGCAGCCCGAAGCTATAGGCGGCTATCTGCCTCTCGCCACCGCCTATGGATATAATCCTACTGATGGACTTCCCGAGCAGGCCAAGCCATATATTTTCGGTCTTCAGGGCAATCTTTTTGCCGAGTATATCCCCACTGCCTCACATGCAGAATATATGCTCTATCCCCGCATGTATGCTATAGCCGAGAGGGCATGGAGCCCCGAATCGGTGACCGACTACGACGACTTCAAGCGTCGGGCCTCGTGGCTTGCGGCCGATATGCGCGCCAATGGCTACACCACATTTGATATAGATAATGAGATAGGCAACCGCCCTGAAGCTGCAGCCGACGACCACCATCTGGCCTATGGAGCCCCTGTGGAATATAATCTCAAGGCTTGGCGCAATTATCCTGCCAACGGCGACTCGACTCTTACCGACGGTCGCCACGGCGGATGGAACTACAACGATGGCCTCTGGCAAGCATTTATCGGACGCGGCACTGAGCGAATGGATGTAGTGGTAGATCTCGGCGAGGAGAAAGAGATAACTTATGTGGGGGCCGACTTCATGCAGATATGCGGTCCTGATGTGTGGATGCCAGCCAAAGTGGTGATCTCGGCGGGAACAACCCGCGACAACCTGTCGGAGCTCATTTCCATAGACAATAAGGTGGAGCGCGACTCAGTGGTAAGCTTCAAAAATTTTGGTTGGAATGGCAATGCAAGGGCACGCTATATCAGATATGAGGCCGATGCCGACTCTGTGGCCGGAGGAGTGCTCTTTACCGATGAGATAGTGGTGCGCTGACATTTCCTCTCACGGTCATAAGCTCTTTTTTCTTTGCAGGGTAGGAATTAATTCTTACCTTTGCGCCAACTTTTGTATTTAGGGGTGCCGACAGCCGCCCGATAGCGGCGGCTCGAAGCTGAGATCATACCCTTATAACCTGATCCGGGTAATACCGGCGTAGAGAAAATAACTTATGACCAACTCTCTTGTGAGAGCGTCGCTGGCCGTTTGCTGCGGTCTGGCGTCGCATGCGGGCTGCGTGTATGCCGAGCCCGTTGATTCAGTGAAGGCAGTGAAGCTCCCTTCGGTAGAGGTGAGCGCCAACCGCGCCTCTGTAAAAACTCCCGTAGCATTCAGCAACATATCACGAAAGGAGCTCAATAAGGGCAACGACGGGCGCGATCTGCCATATCTCATACAGGCTGCCCCGTCGGTGGTGGTCACCGGCGATGCCGGAGCCGGTATCGGCTATTCGGCTATAAGGGTGAGAGGCACCGATGCCTCACGCATCAATGTCACGGCCAATGGTGTGCCTATCAACGACTCGGAGAGCCACTGCGTGTATTGGGTCAATATGCCCGACCTTGTATCGTCGGTGCGCGACGTGCAGATCCAGCGTGGAGCCGGGACCTCGACCAATGGTGCCGGAGCTTTTGGAGCCAGTATAAACATGGTGACCGATGCGCCCTCGATCGACCCTTATGCCGAGGCATCGGTGAGCTACGGATCGTTTAACTCCAACCGGCAGACACTTCGCGTAGGGTCGGGCGAACTCGGCGACCACTGGAGCGCCGACGTGCGTCTGAGCCATATCGGTTCCGACGGATATATCGACCGAGCTTTCTCAAAGCTATGGAGCTATCTCGGCCAATTGGCCTACTCCAATGGAGGCACCGACATAAAACTGCTCGCTTTCGGCGGTAAGGAGCGCACCTATATGGCATGGGATTATGCCACCAAGGAGGAGATGGAAAAATATGGTCGCCGCTACAATCCATGCGGCGCCTACACCGATGCCGACGGCAAGCCCGCTTTCTATCCCGACCAATGCGACAACTTCACCCAACACCATCTCCAGCTCCTGCTCTATCAGCGACTGAGCGACAAATGGAGGCTCAGTGCCGCCGCCCACTATACCAAGGGTGATGGCTACTATGAGCAGTATAAGACCAAACGCACCCTGGTGGAGTATGGCCTCAAGCCATTTGAAGGATCCGATGGAGAGCCGGTGAAAAAGAGCGACCTCATACGCCTGAAATTCAACGACTGCGATTTTGGAGGAGCTATCTTCACTCTCAACTATCTCGCAGGGCGGATAAATGCTACAGCCGGAGGTGGTCTCAACTGGTTTCGGGGCGGCCATTACGGCGAAGTGAAGTGGGTGCGCAATTATGTTGGATCCATTGATCCGCTCCAACGCTATTACGACAACATAGGTCGGAAGTTTGACTCCAATATCTATGTAAGAGCCGATGTGGGCATATCGTCATCGCTTACCGGCTATGCCGATCTCCAGTTGCGCAATATCCACTACACCATCACCGGAGTGAGCGACAACTATGATTACAACACCGAAGCGATGGCACGTCTCGACATACGTCGCGACTACACTTTTTTCAATCCCAAACTGGGTCTGACCTATACAGAGGGCCCTCATCGCGCTTTCGCATCATGGAGTGTGGCCCATAAAGAGCCGGTGAGGGATAATTTCACCGATGGCGATCCGCGCCACCTCCCCTCGGCCGAACGCCTGTTTGACTATGAGGCCGGATATAGTTTCGCCAACAATATCGTCACTGCCGGTGCCACACTCTACTATATGGATTATCACGACCAACTCGTGGTGACCGGACAGCTCTCAGATACAGGCAATCCGCTCAGCATCAATGCGCCGCGCAGCTATCGAGCCGGTATAGAACTGCAGGGAGCAATAAAGCCCACCCGCTGGTTTGGGTGGAACCTCACCGCCACCTTATCGCGCAGCCGCATCAAGGATTTTACGGAGTATATCTATCAGGATGAATGGACCAATCCGATAGCCATCGATTGCGGTGATACCCCGATAGCATTCTCGCCCGACTTCACGGCCTCGAACACCTTTGATTTCGCATGGCGCGGCGCAGAGGCGTCGCTCGCCACCCGTTTTGTCTCGGCCCAATATATGAACAATGCCAGATCGGCCGAGGCACGTCTGCCCCACTATTGTGTGACCGACCTTAATCTGGCCTACACATTCAGGAACATCGCCGGACTGCGCGAGCTCCGCGCTTCCATTGCCATCTACAATATCTTCAATGAGAAGTATTGCAACAACGGATATGCCGGAGCCGGATATACGATAGGAGCCGACGGCACACCAGAGATCTACCGGTATGCCGGTTTTGCAGCGCAGGCCACAACTAATGTGATGGCCACAGTAACACTCCGTCTCTGATTCTTCCCATTATAGATATGCAACTGAATTTTGAATTTTTTCTCCAGATAGTAGGTCTTCTGCTCGGCCTTCTCTACCTATGGTGGGAGTATCGCGCCGATAAGCGTATGTGGATAGTGAGCGTAGTTATGCCTATGGTGTCGATGGTGCTCTATTTCCGCAAAGGTCTTTATGCTGATTTCGCCATCAATATCTACTATCTGGCGATTGCCGCCTACGGATATGCTGTGTGGACATTTGGCTCGTCGCGCAAGAAGAACAAGGAAAAGAAACCACTCCCTATCCGACATGTGACATGGCGTGTGGTGGCCGGATGCGCCGGAGTGCTTGCTCTGCTGTGGGGTGTATTATACCTATGGCTACGGTATCTCACCGACTCTACGGTGCCGGTGCCTGATGCGTTCACTACTGCCGCGAGCATAGTAGGCATGTGGCTGCTCGCCCGCAAATATGTCGAGCAGTGGATATGCTGGATATTGGTCGATATAGTATGTGTGGGTCTTTATGCATATAAGCAGATTCCATTTTATGCCGTGCTCTATGGCATATATACAGTGATAGCGTTTTTCGGATATGCCAAGTGGCGGCGCATGGCCCGCACCTCCTCCACAGACTGACTATGTATATAGTATTGACAAAGAAGAATCAGAGTTTCCGGCTTTCGGTAGACGAATTGTCCGGATGACCGTCGATGCAGTGTTGGCGGAAAACGGTTTCGGCGCGGCTCTTCACAGGGCCGCGCCGAACAATGAGTAGCAGTGTTTAGTCTGTATCTAATTTATATCTATTATGAAAAGCTAACAAGGGGAGGATGAGAGGGGAATGACCCAATCAGATGGAAAAGGTGTAGCTCGACGAGGAAGAATTTGATGTTGACCGGGCTTTACGCTGGGCGCGTCGGGCATCGGCTTGCGCTTTACGCGCGTTGGCCTGTGCTTTGCGGGCGTTGGCCTGTGCCTTGCGGGCGTTGGCTTGTGCTTTGCGGGCGTTGGCTTGAGCCTTGCGGGCATTTTCTTGAGCTATACGGGCGTTGGCTTGCGCAACCTGAGCATTGGCCTGGGCGGCACGAGTGACTACGGTGATTTCCTCGCAAGTGGGCGCAGATGTGGTGGTCACATGATTGCCGTTGATGTACACATGGGTAGTGTTGGAGCGGCCACTTGACTTCCGGGTGTT
Source organism: uncultured Muribaculaceae bacterium (assembly GCA_910579675.1). Lineage (GTDB taxonomy): Bacteria > Bacteroidota > Bacteroidia > Bacteroidales > Muribaculaceae > Paramuribaculum. Next base: position 28,326 of record CAJTUF010000017.1, read on the forward strand.
GTTTTTGCTTCCGGTCGACTGCTTGTTGGCGCTAAGCATCCAAGACTCGTCATCGTCGCGAATGAGAGAGTAGGTGCTGGTGGTAGACCCTTCGACAAATGTTATCGTGATAATGTCGTTGCCGACCTGACTGTAGTTGACCGACTGCTTACGCTCGTCTTGAAAAGCCTGCCGGAGTTTTTTGAACAGATTACGGTCGGAAGAGTTGATGATGTGTGACGACTCTACAATCTTGCGCGACTGAGGGTCGCGGCGTTCGGAGTAGGTTACATCGTATTGCTTGTTATCGAGGATATTCTGGATAATATCGTCGATCTTTTTCTGGGCCGATGCCTGCATGGCAGTGAGCACGATGGCCGAAGCGGTGATGGCGCGGAGCAATGTGTTGGTTGACATGGTGATGAGGAGGTGTATGGGTGTTGTGATTAACGATTGTTTTGCAGGGTGTTGATGATGGTTTCAACGGCGCGGGGATGAGAGGAGCCGATGCGTTTTTCGACAGCAGAAGCGAGGAGATTGTCGGGGTTGGTGCGCATGGCAATGACATTGTTGATGCTGTCGGTGAGTCGTCCGGCTCTCATGATCTCGTTGCGTATGAGAGCTGGATCAGTGATTTTTTCCCCATTGCGGATTATGTAGCTTCCACCATAGAGCTCGGCAAAGTTGTCGTGTTCGGGCTCACCTGCAATCTGTGACGATCCTGAAAGAGATCGGATGGAGAAGGCAAGGGCCACCACGAGGGCCACGGAAGCTGCACTCATTAATATGGGCCGCAGGGCTGCAAACCGACGTATGCGCGTGGGTTCTGAGGAGGAAGCGGCAACAGAAGGAGACATTTGGGGCTCTCCTGAGCAACCACCCTCATACCAGGCCATGAGTGGCCTTAACGGTGCGAGGTCGGGAGGCAGATCGGCGCTCCGGAAGAAGAGATAGAGGGCCTGCTCGTCGGCCAGCGAGGTGTCGCCTGATTCAAAGCGCTCAAGAAGTGCGCGAGCTTCGGCCTCGGAGAGGATGGTTGGCTGGGTGATGGTAGGCTTGTTCATGATAGGGCAGTGGATAATTCGTAGAGCTGGCGGAGGCGTTGGCGTCCGCGGGTGAGGAGGGTGCGTATGTTGCCTTCGCTTATGCCGGTGAGCGATGCTATCTCGGCCAGTTCGAGGCCGTCGGCATGGCGCATCTTCACCACGAGGGCCTGACGGTCGGGCAGTCGTGAAAGGAGTTGCGAAGCGAGGGCTTCGGCTATTGAGAGGTCGGCGGCTTCGTCAGGGGCAAGGAGATTGGCTTCGGGATCGAGCCTATCATCGAAGACTCCTGTTGGGCGACTCGACGACCTTCGCAAGGCGTCGATGGCAATGTGGCGTGCAGCCACCATGGCGAGGGCTTCGATATACTGGTCGGATTTGAGTGTGTCGCGCACGGCCCAAAGACGGAGCAGGGTGTCCTGCACCACATCGTCGGGGGTGTCGCATCCTCGTGGCGCTTCGGCGAGCCACCGCGAGGCTGCCTCGTGGAGGCGTGGCCTGAGTTGCGATGCGAGAGTATTGAATCCTGTGATGTCCATACACCAATAAGACGCATCGCAAGGGGTGGATGTTACACTGTCGGGCGATTTTTTTCTTCGTTATAGAAAAATTTCCACAGCGAAGCAGTCATAAGGGCTTGCTTCATGGTGTCGGAAGTAAGGAGCCCGAGCACCTCCGAGCGCTCAAGGAGCTTGACCGATAGATCTTCGGTTTCGTCGAGATGACGCCGACCGTTAGGTTCCACGTCGCGAGCAATAAAGCAATAGCTTAGATTGTTCTGGCTGCCTGGATTGGCCGAGATTACTGTGTTGAGCTCCCATTGGCCGCCGGTATAACCGGTTTCCTCCTCCAGTTCGCGGCGTGCTGCGGCAAGAGGCTCCTCGCCATCTTCGGCCACACCGGCCACGAGCTCGGTGAATATATCGTCGAGACCGTGGCGGTATTGTTCGACCATAATGAACCGACCCTGCCGGTCGATTGCTATCACGTTGACCCATGTGGGATATTCAAGCACATAATATTCGGGATGGATATGGCCGTTGGGCATCATCAGCTTGTCGCGTCGGGCGGTGAGCCATGGGCGACGTATCAGATATTCACTTTCCAGAGTGGTCCATTTTTCCATAGCTGACAGGGGTATTGTGAGATGATATGAATGGTATGTTTCGGAAATATTATTCGGAGTTGGAGGTGAGGAGGAGCTTGACGAGCCTATCGCGCGACACGGGGCGGATCTCGTCGTGGGTGAAGGTGATTATCTCCCGGCGCGCGAGGTTTTCGAGAGTGGCGTAGAACACCGACCGCTGCACTCCGAAGAAGGAGTAGAGATGCCGCTGACGGCAAGAGAGCACTATGTCGGTGCCCGATCGTTGGGTGAGGGCTACAATCCAGTAGGCGATGCGCTCCTCAAGCAGTCCATCGGTAAGCGAAATGATGCCGTCGATGCGGCTCTGCGACCCTGCGGCGAGGAGATTGAGATAGTTGAAGAGCATCACCTCGTCGTGTTTGAGCATGGATATATAGTCGGATTTGGCTATCTGCAATATGCCTGTGGGCTCCAGCGCCAGTGCCGAGCAAGGAAAGGCTGTGGTGCGACCAAAGAGATATTCAGGCGCTATGACATCGGGCCCGGTGAGGGTCTGCGACACCTTGAAGCGTCCCGACGCATTGGCCACGGATACTCTCACGCTGCCGCTGATGATGAAGTTGAGATGGGTAGAGGGACTACCGGGGGTGATGATGGTGTCGCCTTCGGGATATTTAAGGAAATGGAGGGGAGTGGAGGCCACTACCTGCCTTATGCGCTCGGCCGAAACGCCTTTGAGCAAAGGCAGTGACATGAGGGTGTCGAATATGCTGTTCATAGTCCTGATGTAAAATGGTTTAACGCCTGCGGCCGGTAGAAAGTTTGCTATTTGCAGCGCAATGGCGCGCGTGGTAATAGAGTTGGAGCGAATTGACGGTGTTTTGCCATGCTATGTAGGCTGCAGGGGCTATTGATGCCACTGGATTGAGATAAGTGATGGCCATCCACACGGCAAGCACCGTGTTTTTTTGTCCGAGTCCCTGCGCTCCTGCAATCTTGTCGCCGCAGCGTGCCCCGATCTTTCGACCGACGGCAAACTGCACGGCACATGCCAATCCGGCACCTATTGCGAGCATTATCATGGCCGGAATCATGGCCGGGGGCTCTTTTATGGCGAAGCTCACAGCACGACCGACAACAATGATTAGCGACAACGCCCAGACGTAGAACGAAATCTCCTGTCGCGACGAAAGTGCCTTATGGACAGGACGAGCCCAGCGCCTCAGCATCATGGCGGCTATGAATGGGAGGATGATAAGAGGCACCACGCGCTGGGCTATGGTGAGGGTGGTGGCCACAAAGTCAAGGCCTTCGGCGCCTATCAGCGTAAACACAGGCGGGGCGAGTAGAGCCACAGCTATATTACTTGCAAGAGAGTAGGTGGCCACCCGCTCGATACTTCCTCCAAGCATACCTGTGATCACCGGGGCTGCAGTGGCAGTAGGACACAGAAAGCATATCATCATTCCCTGAGCCAGATCGATATTGAAGGGGCAGAGCAGGAGATAGACTCCGGCGGAGCCTGCGAGTTGGGCTGTCAGGCAGAAGCCTGTGAGGCGTGTGAATCGGATGTGGCGGGGATCGATGCGGCAGAATGTTATGAGCAGCATTATGAATATCAGCCATGGCGCGGCCCAGGCTGCATATTCCATCCAGCTATGGAATATAAGTCCCGTAGCCATGGCTATCGGGAGCATGAATGGTTTGAGGCGTTGCATTGATTGTTGTGGTTAATCAAAATAACTTGCAAAGGTACTCAAATTTCGTGCTCGCGGCAAAAGTTTTATTTGTGGAGGTGGCGGCTTATCGTTACCTTTGCCATCACATATTGAGCGCGGGTCGCCCCCACGCAGTCTTAATCATCATTTTCAGCATGACCAGAATTGAAGAAGCGTCGGACCAACGCCCGGGCGCGGATATTGAGATAGAAGACCTCTCGACCGGCTACTCATCCGGATCAGGCCAGCCGAGAGTAGTGTCAGCCCCGTTTTCAGCAGTTCTGCGCAGGGGAGAACTTACGTGTCTATTGGGCCCCAACGGCGCCGGAAAGTCGACTCTAATGCGCACCCTTACCGCCTTTCAGCCCCCATTGGCCGGGCGTGTGATGATAGACGGGCGCGATCTGTCCAGCTTCGACAGCTCTGAGTTGTCGAAGCTGATAGGGGTGGTGCTCACTGACCGGCTTCAGCTCGGAGCCACCAAGGTGGGGGATCTTGTAGCGCTGGGGCGCGCACCCTACACCGGCTTCTGGGGGCGGCTCTCGGCTGCCGACCACCGGATGGCGTCTGACGCTATGGCACGGGTAGGAATCTCGGATCTGTCAGAGCGACTGGTGGCCGACCTATCCGATGGTGAGATGCAGAAAGTGATGATCGCCAAGGTGCTCTCACAACAGACCCCGGTGATTTTTCTTGACGAGCCAACCGCTTTCCTCGACTATCCGAGCAAGGTAGAGATCATGCAGCTTCTCAGGAGTTTGGCACGCGATGAGGGGAAGACGGTGTTTATGTCGACTCATGATCTGGAGCTTGCTTTTCAGGTGGCTGATACATTGTGGCTCATCGACAAGCGCCTGGGTGTCACCACCGGCACTCCGGAGGATCTTGCTATGGCAGGGGCACCGGAGCGTTATTTCTGTCGTGACGGGGTAAGATTTGACGCCACGTCGGGGGAGTTCAGGATCGACATGGAGTGTCGCAACAAGGTTGCAATAGATGGAAGTGGCCGATGGAGGCCGCTTGTCGAGCGGGCGTTGTGGCGCAATGGCTATTTCCCCGCCGTATCAGGCGAAGAGGTGTCAGCTACAGTGAAAGTCGAGGATAGCGATGGGATTATTGTCGATGGGGAGCATTGTGGCAGTGTGGCCGCTATGCTGTCGCGGCTGTCGGCAATTGACGGGCGCAACGGTTAGAGAAGCATATCCCCGATGGCAGCTGTCACTGAAGGATCGACATCCATATCGGCTGCAATAGGCACCACCGATGCCCATCCACGCTTGAGCCAATACTCGTCGGTGGCTTCGCAGTCGGCCTCAAGATTATGGAAGCGGCCTGTGAGCCAGTAAAACGGACGTCCGAGCGGATCGGTGTATTCTCTATACTCCTCAGTCCAATAACCTCGGGCGGCACGTACCACCTTAATGCCTTCGGGTGTGCATCCTGCCGGAATATTCACATTGAGACATATGCGGTCGGGAAGAGGGCAGGAGAGCGCACGGTCGGTGATATCGGCTATAACATCGCGGCAACCGCTGAAGTCGGCGTCGGGACGGAAGTCGAGCAGTGAAAAACCGATGGAGGGCACTCCGTTCATGGCCCCTTCTATGGCGCAGCCCATGGTGCCGGAGTAGGTCACCGACACAGCCGAGTTGCTTCCGTGGTTGATACCCGACAGGATGAGCGCTGGGCGCAGCTCTCGGGTCTTGAGCAGGTGGAGGCCGAGTTTGACGCAATCTACCGGCGTGCCACCGACAGCATACATCTCAGCTCCGGTGGAATGGTCGGGCAGATGGCGGAGCGTCACAGGCCCGTCGTGGGTTATGGCCGACGAATTACCTGAGCGTGGGCCGTCGGGTGCCATGACTATCACTTTTGCGCCATGCCGGAGGGCTACCGGGGAGATGAAGTGGAGAAGGGAGTCGATACCTTTGGCTGAGTAGCCGTCGTCGTTGCTGACAAGTATGATGGGATACATGGGTCGTGGTTCTTAAAATGGAGTATTAAAGGAGGTATGAGACCAGCTGCATGATCAGCGCGATTGCTCGATCATGCGCCCCATCAGCAGTATGTCGCCCGCTACATATTGCGCAGGGATGGTGAAGCGGTCAGAGTCGAAGATAAATTCCTTTTCAAAATACTGCGGATTCTCCATTACAATGGAGTCGCCTGAGAGGTGTCCGTATCTTACGGTCACGCCACCCGGACGGAAGCCTTTTTCAGGCGCGAGGATGATAGGGAGATCGCGCCCCATTTTGGCGGGCATTTTATTGAGTTTGGCGCCCTCGGCCGAGAGCACCTCACCATTGAGTTGATGATCGTCGACAGTGATATCCCCGGGATGAATATTGAGCATGAGATCGGTCATGGAGCCGCCGGCAGAAATAATATCGTCGCTACCGGCCGGATCAGTGCTATTGCTGTCGATCTTGATACGCATGCGATAAACACCAGGACGTGTGTCGGCAGGAATGCGAAATGATGGGAGCGAAGGTGCTGCAGGGCGCGATGTCAGGAAGTTGCCGCGGCTGTCGCGGTTTTCGGCATAAGAGTAGGCCACAATCTCCGAACCATCTGCCGGGGTGCCATTGTCGTAGAGGCTATAGTCAAACTGTCCGTCGGCATTCCAATCGACATAAACGTAGGCATCGGCCATAGATGGATTAGCACAATCTACAGCAATGCTTACCTCCTGCCCCGGCATGGCGGTGAAGCAGCGGGCGGTCTCCTGACGATAGAGCAGATGATCGGCTGCTTGTGACACGTCGTAGGTGGTGGCTTCCGCATCTCCTGTCCGGAAGGAAATCTGTGAAGTGGGGCAGAGTGGCGCGTCGGCTGCTATTGCGGCAGGCTCGCGGCGGCTACCTGCAGCAACTGGATAATTCTCCTTTAGGATGAGAGGCACGGGTGAGTCGTTGACTGTGATACCGGCTATATAGAATGGAAAATCGGCAGCGAGCATGTGGGGGCTCTCACACTCGGGCACCACAACAAGGCTGCTTACGGAAGAATTGTGGAAGCCTTTGACAGCAAATACCGCATCGCACCATTCGCCGGGTTTCACATTGTTGAGGCTGGTCTCCCAAAACTGCTCTACGTCGTTGCCATTGGAAGGGAAGTAGGAACTGCCGCCGATGCCAATGAGCATGACACGTCCTTTGACCGGGCGCTGCATTACCACATGGACATATTTCATCTCGGGAGTGAGCATGAATGGATCGGTCAGGTCGATGCGTGCGCCAAATGTGTTGGAGCCAAATCTTGAACGTTGTGCGCCGAGCACGGTGGCCGGGGCAGTGTAGCCGTCGGTCGTCGGCAGACCCTCTGAAGACACAATGGCGTAGTTGCCTTTGAGGGTTCCGATACGGAAAGGGGAGCGCTCCCATGTGTCGTAGACACCAATTGACTTGTAGCCTGATGCGTTGCCGAAATCGACCGTGGTATAGTCGCGGGCAATGATGGCTGGCGATGCGCCGGCAATGGCTGCGGCGGCCAATATGGCAGATGATAAGCTTTTCATTAATTATGGATGGAATGGGTGCAAGATCAGAATACAGAAACGGTGTGGAGAAGCGGACACGCTTTTGCATCGTTGATAGTGATGCGCACGGCGCGGCAATCGAAGCCATCGCCATATTCGTCGGTCGAACCGTTGAGTGGAATGATGCGTTTGTAGCCCACGGTGGTGGTAGGGATTTCAGAAGCCATGCGAGTGAAGTTGACCCCATCTGTCGAAGTCTCGATTGTAAAATCCTTTATGCGCTGCCCCTTGCGGATGTATTCCTGAAGAGCAACGTAGTGGATATTCTGAGACTTGTCCCATTCGAGAGTTATCACCGATTGTATGCCACTGTCGGAGGGGGCCCAGTAGGTGTCTTTGTCGCCGTCGATCAGATTTGAGGCATCGTAGGTGCGGGCTGCTCCGGCGGTGCGGGTGTCGCTTGCCGTGGCCCGGGCTGAGAGGGCAAGATCGGTGCCGAGACGTTGTTGGAGCAGGTTGCCAAACTCTTTCAGCCGGGCAACATATGTGTCGGGCAGCTTACCGTTCTGGTTGGGGGGGATGTTGAGAATCAGAGTGGAGTTGCGCCCCACGGTTTCGAGATACATCTTCCACAGGCGGTCGAGCGAGCGCATATCGTCGTCGTTTTTCCAGAACCAGCCGCCGGCAGTGGCTTTGGCGTCGCTCTCTCCGCCGCGCCATAGCCAGGCATTTTCGTTGCCTTGGGTGCCGTTGCCATAGCTCCAGCAGGTCTCGCCGGCCCATCCGGCCTCATTTCCTATCCAACGGGCCTCGCCTCCCAGACCCCACATCACGCAGTCGGGCATCATGGAGTGGATGCGATGGCGCAGATTAGGCATATTATAATATATGGATGCGTCGATCTGACGCACACCGCCAGTTCCTCCATAATAGCCGTCGCCACCGTTGGCTCCGTCAAACCACATCTCAAACTGGTCGGGGCCATACTCAATCATCTCTTCACACTGCTTGACGAATACTTCCGACACATAAGAAGAGTCGCCGTAATGGATATTGTTTCTGTCCCAGGGGCTGATGTAAAAGCCATATTTCATGCCGAGGTCGCGGGCGGCCTGCCCGAAATCGCGGGGGATATTGGTAGCTTTGCCGGCATCGTTACCAGCCCGAGATACATTGTAGTCGGTGGTGGCGGTGGGCCAGAGGCAGAATCCGTCGTGGTGTTTCACTACGGCTATACCGCCCTTCATGCCGGCAGCTTTGATAGCCTCAAGCCACTGACGGGGATCGGGCACCGACGATGGGGTGAATACCGAGGGGTCGGTGTCGCCTCCACCCCATTCGAGGCCGGTGAAGGTGTTCATGCCGAAATGGAAGAAGCCGTAAAACTCGGTTTCGTTCCAAAGCATCTGTCGCTCTGTCGGGACGGGAAACACGGGAGCGGGTTCGTTGTCGGGATTGGCCGGCCTTTCGTCGACAAGAGCTATCTGCGCTGGAAGGAGAGCCGGCGCACCTAAGGCAGCAAGGCTGATCAGAAGGCGGGGTATATTGATGGTCATATATATTTTGAGGTCAGGGATGTGAAAAGATCATTAGGAGAATCATATTAGGAGGCGGCATAGGGCTGCACAGGCGATCCCGAAGCTTTATGGCCGAAGAAGCGGTCGATGATCAGCGACAAGGCTCCGTCGCCGGTCACGTTGCAGGCTGTGCCGAAGCTGTCCATCGCTATGTAGAGAGCTATCATGAGCGCATTTTCAGCGTCGGTGAACCCGAGCATAGAGCTGAGGAGGCCGAGCGAAGCCATGATGGCTCCGCCCGGCACCCCCGGGGCAGCCACCATGGTTATGGCGAGCATGGCAATGAATCCGCCGTAGGTCGAAAAATCGTAGGAGCCCCCATGAACCATGGTGAGGGCAAGAGCGCAAGCAACGATTTTCATCGTGGAACCCGAGAGGTGGATGGTGGCACAGAGCGGAATGGTAAATTCGGCCACGTCGGGATCCACTCCCATCTTCTTGGCCTGACGCAGGGTGACTGGTATGGTGGCGGCCGACGATGAGGTGCCGAGAGCTGTGAAGTAGGCCGGCAGCATGATGGCGAGGCACCTGAATGGATTTTTGCGGTCGAAGGCTGCTCCGATGATAAACTGGATTATCAGGAGCACCACGTGCATCACGAATATCACGCCGATCACCTTGATGAAGTTGACCAATATGCCACCAGTCTCGCCGGTGAGGGTCATGTTGAGGAATATGCCGAAGATATACAGCGGCAACAGAGGGATGATCACTCCGGAGATCACTCTTACAATAATCTCCCTGAAATCGGCAGCGAGCGGGCGGATGGCCGATTCGCTCGGACTGAACCGCGCCACGCAAAGGCCTACGGTAAAGGCCAGAATGAGCGATGAGGTGACAGTCATGAGTGGCGCCATCTCGATGGTGAAAAACGGATCGAGTGTCACAGCCGCCTCTGAGGCGGCGATATAGCTGTCGACCTCTATGAGCGACGGGAAGAATGTCACACTGGTGAAATAACTGAAGAATCCGGCACACACCGAAGCAACATATGCCAGAGCTACGGTGACAAGCAGCATTTTCCCGGCACGGTTGCCGATCTCGATGATGGCAGGGGTGACGAGACCGAGAATCAGCAGCGGTATTATGAATCCGAGAAACTGGCTGAAGATGGCATTGAATGTGATAAAAATTCTCGCGAGCCAGACAGGAAAGATATATCCGGCCCCTATACCGAGGATAATCGCAGCAAAGATAAGGGCCAGAAGAGGAATCTTCTTTCGCCCCGCGGCTTGAGATGTGGGCTTGGAGGATGTCATGGTAGTGATGTAGGTTTGGGTGATGGATAGGTGTATCTGTGGGTATGGCTTTTCTCTCCGCGGCAGTGGAGTGCGACGGCGTGGCATCTGTTGACGCAAGTGAGACACCCTTCGCACAGGGTGCCTATGGATGGAAAGCCTCCTGATGCCCGACTCATGGTAATGTTTGCAGCAGGACAAAGCCTGCTGCACATGCCGCAGCGGGTGCATACTCCGGGATCAAGGTGGATATCTGAATGATCCACTACCCCCATCCTAAACCATCGGCCGATTTTCCAGATGGCGTAGGAGAGCGGAGAGCAGGTGGCATTGCGGGAGTGGCGGTTGATAATGTCGTCGCGCATGGCGGCAAGAGTGGCTTCGAGGCCGAGCGAGGCAAGGCGCGCCGACTCCTTTGCCGGATGACGCATGGTGAGGCAACTGTCGGGCATTGCAACAGATGCAAAATATGACCCGCCGGGGAGCAGTTGAGAGAGCTGCTTCAAGGCGTGGCCTGGCGTATAGCCGTATGTCACTATGCCGAATATATATGGAGCCCGCAGTCGGAGTGACTTTATCATACGGCAGACCGAAGGGATGATCTCACCGCATACCACCGGACATACCACACCGATGCAATCGTCGGTAATTGATGCGCCATGATGGTCGATGAGCGCAAGCAGCTTGCCGTTGTCTCCGGCTATACTGCGGGCAACGTGTAGGGAGTTGCCGGTAGAGGAGAAATAGAGAATTGTCATCGCTGGGAGCCGAGCATTGCGAAAAACTCAGAGCGCAAAGCCGGGTCGGAGCTGAAGCGCCCGAGGCTCTCGACGGTGACCGTTTCGGATAGTTCTTTTTCGACACCTCTCATTTTCATGCACATATGTCCGGCCTCACACATCACTATCACATCGGGCGACTCCGCTGCGCGAGATATTTCGCCTGCTATGCCTCGGGTGAGATTCTCTTGTAACTGAAGGCGACGCGCATGGAGATTGACAAGCCGACCAAACTTGCTAAGCCCCAATACTTTTCCGCGGGGCATATAACCTATTGAGATTTTGCCGAAGAATGGAAGAATATGGTGTTCGCACATCGAATAAAACTCTATGTCGCGCACTATCACCATGCCGGTGCTGGAGGACGAAAACACAGCGCCGTTGACCACCGTGGCTGGATCCATGCGGTAGCCCTCGGTAAGGAAATGGAGGGCCCGGGCCGCGCGCATAGGGGTCTTGAGGAGTCCCTCGCGTGCAGGATCCTCGCCGAGAAGGCGAATTATGGCCTCAATGTGGCCTGCTATCTCCTCGATTGTGGCTGATGCCTCTGCCGGGGCGGTGAAATCGCCGCCGTCGGGCGCTGTTGTAGGTTGCATATTGAAATAGTGATGCTCTATATATTGTTAATAATGACAGGCGAAGAGGGCGCAAGGCCGTCCTCGGCATATCGTTAAATTGTCAATGGTAAACGATGGAAATCAATTGGCGAGGTTGATATTGTCGCGCACCACACGGATCTCCTTGGCCGATCGAGGGAATGCGTGGCGGAGATCTTCGGCAGCAGCGGCGGCTTCGGCCTGCGACTTGAAGTCGCCAACTCTCAGGCGCCAATATGGTGAATTGTAAGTCACATAGGTGCGCAATTCGGGAAAGCGCGAGCTGATTGCGTTGGCTCGGCTGCGGGCGGTGCTTTTGGCTGTCGACGGATTATTGTCGAGAAACACCTGCACCCGGTAGCCGCTCAGACGCTGGCGAGCTGCTGCTTCGCCGGAGAGACCTGGGGCGCTTTCAGATGCGGAAGGCTCCTGCCTTATAAGGAGCAGGCCGAGAGCCTGAGGCTGAGCCACGGTGTTGCGTCCGTCGGATGTGATTTGGTCGACAATGGTCACTTGGCCCATTGCGGCAGGGGCGGCAATGAACATGGCCGCCATGATGCCGAAGAGTGTCTTGCGATTGATCGTCATATTCTGTTGTTATTGCAGACTACAAAATTACGGGGTGAGGGGTAGTTGGTTGTGGGATAGGCTGTTGGGGTGATATTGTCGGGCGCGGGGTAACAAGCTGGTAACAAAATCGGCTAAAAGCCTGAGTTTGCCCTCTGGTTGCGTAATGCAAAGGTAGCTATTTTTTTGTTAGGAATCGTAGTGTTGAGCCAGCGAAGATAGTTTTTCGCTTAGTGTGTTGTGGTTGTTGTCGGGGTTGGAGATGGAGATGTCTACGCTTTGCGGTTTGGGGTATACGTGTGTGGCGTAGCGTTCGGCGATGATCAGGCGGTCGCGTGGTTCGAGGCTTTTGAAGTCGGCTTCCATCTGTGGCGAACCGAGGTAGTTGTCGACGAATGCTTTGATGGCTTGGTTGTGGAGTGTCGTCCGTTTGTTTGGGGTGCCGGGTTTGCGTCCGCTTCCGGCTGGTTTGGGTGTTCCTTTTGTGAATTGGGGCATAGCTTGTCGCAAGTTAAAATAGACAAGCAAAAGTACATAAACATCCTGGGATTTTTACACCGGCAGAATAAAGAGGTCAAGGCCGGGCAGGGAGACGGCTTTGTCTGCAACTCTCAAGCTATGATAGTAAACTCCCCAAGCTGTATGCTAATGCAGGAAGATGGCTGAGGCCGAATACTGGTGTAGGAGGCTTACAGCTCACTGACAAGGAGCTTTATATGGATTCCATATAGGGCTCCTTATAATATTTGTTAGGCTAATGCGGTCGGCGATGCACATTGCTTAATTGCTTGAGTGCCTTCGGACCGGACAAATGTAGTGAGGGCAGCTCTGGTTGTAAGCGACTCGAGATACGTTATATCGCCTTTTTTATTAATTTTGCAGACAAGTCAGATTTGCGGGCTTTATAAGCTGACGTGGGTCAGGGGCTTTATTCATCTTGATGTTGTTTTTTTTGATAAATGAGATATGAATAAGATTTTGTCGCCACTCTATGCAGCAGCAATGGCATCGATGTCCCTGTGTGCATGTGTTGCGACCAATAGATCCGTCGATGGTGGAGAGAGCCTCACGACTGGCACCTCCGCAGGCTTGCTGGGCGATTGGTGTCTTGATTCTTTTCTCATCGACAGCGAGATGGCGCTATATGATGGCTCATCAGATTGTCAGTTGCAGTTTGACGAACCTGACAATAGCTTCAGTCTTTCAACCGACTGCAATATGATTGGAGGATGGTTTGGAACTCATAAACTACACCATCCGTTTAAAAAACATACCCGTCACCGAGATGGCTTGCGACAATATGACTGTTGATAAGAACATGCTGCGTCTGCTCAACGACTCTACCGTCTATGCCATTTGTCATGGCGACATTATTACCGTAAATGCTCCCAATATTGGGGCTGCCATATTTATTAAGCAGATTGAAGGATAGACCGACAATGGATATGGAAATAATATCTCTGCGAAAGAGCCCGGAATACCTCGAACGGGCGATTGGATATTTTCAAGATAAGTGGGCAACCGAAGATTCTATGGCTGTCTACGATGACTGCCTGCGCAACTGCATAAATGCTGCGGCACCGCTCCCGCAATGGTATCTTTTAGTTGATGACAACCGGATAATAGGTTGTGCCGGATTGGTGACAAATGATTTCAATTCCCGCATGGATCTATATCCATGGTTGGCGGCATTGTATGTAGAAGAGGATTGCCGTGGCAATGGCTATGGCAAAATGCTGATTGAACATGCAGTAAAGGACGCAGGATTGCTCGGGTTCAAAAACCTGTATCTATGCACCGATCATATTGGATTCTACGAGCGATTTGGTTTTGATTTCATAGGCTATTGCTATCATCCGTGGGGTGAGAAAACACAGATCTATCATTTGGAACTGACCTGATTATTATAAGCAATAAAACCACAAACCGTGAGTATGCCATATATGAAAGCGACTAACAACGTCTTATCAGAATATGTCAGAATCATCCGGCAATTTATAAAATGCCATGCCGGAGAGGGGGATGCCGTCTCTGCACGGCAAGCAGTCGAGGCAATAACTCCTGCTGCCGAACATGGCGATGTCAAGGCTCAAATGCTTCTTGGACAATATTATTCGTGGGGGTATCACAACGAGTGCGACAATCGGAAAGCTATCCATTGGTTTGAAAAGGCTGCCGACAACGGCAATGCCGAAGCCGCCATGCTAATCATGGAGATATACCGCAACGATTGCCCAGACGGCATAGAGGCAGAGCAACGAAAGGCGTTGATCTTGAAATGGCACAGACGTTGGCGCGATATATTGGCAACAAAGGCCGACAAGGGTTCGGTTGATGCAGCCAAGTCATTGATGAATCTGTATGTTGAGGATTGCCCTGAGGACGCAAATCCCGAAGAGGGTCTTGAAACAGCGCGGAAATGGTATGACCGTTGGATTGAGATATTGACGGCAAAGGCTGCAAAGGGCAACTTTGTGGATAAAATGAATCTTGCCGACATACTTCTGTATGCCGATGGCGTGCCGGAGGTGCTTTTGGATTGCTTCTCAGACGAAGATGATGAGCGTAGTCTGCGGCAAGCCATAAGACTGTATAGAGATATATCTGACAGCGACTGTGATGACTTCTTTAAGGCAGAAGCCTATTATAAAATGGGCATTGCCTATCACGATTTGGGTGATGAGAAAAAAGCGTTTACGTGTTTCAAGAAAGCCGCAAAACTGAATTGGCACGAAGCGTATGCAAAAATAGGCGATGCCTACCGCTATGGCAATGGTGTTGTGCCGGACGATGATACGGCCCGAAAATGGTATCGGAAAGGTGCTGACGTTGGAGAAATCACAGCGACACTGAAACTTGCCGGATGCTACAAAAACGGCATCGGCGGCAAGCAGGACTATGAAAAGGCAATGATTGAATATCAGCATATAGCCGAGCGCATCAATGGCCGAGGTTTCAAGCATCAGGTCACCGGCATCGGAACAGCTTTATACGAACTCGGCGACATGTATCTCAATGGGCTTGGCGTTGAAGTCGATTTGCGCAAGGCATACGATTATTTCATCCTCGCTGCGAAGAAATGCAATAATTCTCAGGCTGAAGACAAATTAAACGAATTACTTTAGGACTATGTCAGAAAAAGATACTCTTTGGAACAGATTTATTGAAGAAATTTGCGACCGCGATGCGGAGACTCTTTCACCAATTCAGAAGAAAGCTGTGCTCTGTTTCTGGTATGATGCCGAGATGCAAAACGGAGGACATTCCGGCTATCTGGACTGTTATCCCGAAACTAACCCCGATGAACTGGAGGATGCCCTCCTGACTGTAGGCAATAAGGAAATGGCCGACAACTACCGCCAGGCAATCACCGATGGCGAAGAGGATGACTTTGAAGAAACTGACAATGCCTATTACGATTTCGAGCCTTCGCTATGCGACTGTCTTGAGGAATTTATATGGGTAAACAGGAATGTTATCTTTGACTAAAGGCTTATGAACAGCAAGAAACAATCCGAGTATCTCAAAATCATAAAGCGGAGCATCGCTGATTTTGACGATCCGGAGCAGGCACTGTCGGCAGTCGAGGCGATAACGTCATCGGCTGAACGAGGCAATGTGCAGGCGCTATATTGGCTCGGCATGTATTACTATACGTTCTACAGCGAGGATTCATCCCGATTTTTGCCATGGATGGAGAGAGCTGCGGATAATGGCAACCTGAAAGCTATAAAGTTTCTTGCCGACTATTACCGATTTATCTGCGACGACATTACCCCTGAGCCGAGAAAGGCATTGGGTCGGAAATGGATTTACCGGATGATAGATGTGTTGACGAAGAAAGCGGACAAGGGCGTGGTGAGCGCGACGAAATCCCTGATGAATCTTTATGTGCACGACCGTCCAGACGATATGACGGAAAAGGAAGGCCTGGAATCTGCCATGATGTGGTATGAGCGCCTGATAGATATATTGAGGGCAAAAGCCGAACATGGCACTCCCAAGGATAAGAAAAATCTTGCCGACACCCTGTCTTACGACTTGGGCGTGCCGGTCGAAATTGTCAGCTATCTGCCGGATCGTATGGATGAGGCTACTCGGCTATATGAGGAGCTTTCCACAGAGAAGAAGGATGGTGCTTCATACGTCGATTTAGCACAAACATACCGCAGAGAAGGAAACGAAGAAAAAGCCCTCGATTGTTATATGAAGGCCGCAGAGATGGGCCATACCGATGCATATTACAATGTGGCAAACGCATATCTCAATGGCGAAGGCGTGGAACGTAATTTCGACAAGGCGTTTGAGTGGTTCCAAAAAGCATCCGATAGCGGCGACACTTATGCCAAATTGAAATTGGCTGAATGCTACAAACGCGGTGCAGGATGCGAAAGGGATTACGCGGCGGCTATGACATTGTATCAGCAGGTGGCCGGCGATAAGAGATTGAAAAAGGATTCTTTCGCGGATGTGGCAGAGTATGAAATCGGCAATATGTATATGAAAGGGCTTGGCGTTGAAGTCGATTTGCGCAAGGCATACGATTATTTCAAACGCGCTGCCTCGCACAATAACCGCGCCGCCGAAAACGCGCTAAACAACAAAAAATTCCGCGACTTCTTCGGAAGATAAAGAAGACTATGGCAAAACTGCAAATGCTGTCCTTTGAGGACGATGGCATTGTTGCACAGTGCATCAAGAAAGAATCAAATTATTGCGATGTGGCTCACTGTATGTATCCACTTACTCCCCGCAAGCGTGCCGCCGAAACCGACCAACCAGCCGGCTTAGGAATATGCTGGCGCATTTGTCACTGATGAGATGACCTTGATGAGGCCGTCATGGCATCAAGCCGGGGCAGGGGGTGGCTATGGCATTTGCCCGGATAAAGATAAAGCTGTATCTTTGCAGCAAGCTGGGAGTAGATCCCGTTGACCAACATATTTATTACCCTTATGACTTTTGGATATAATCGCGAGGAGATCCCTCAGGGGTATCACCATTTGCTTGATTCAGCTTTTGATATGGCTCTCGAGGCTGGTCGCATACATATGAACTACTTTCGTCGGAAGGGGTTGATCCAAGCGACCAAGCTCAACGACAGTGATGTGGTAACCATTGCCGATAAGGAGGCTGAGGCCGCGGTGCTCGCACATATACGCAGGGTATTTCCCGATCACGGAATCATATCAGAGGAGTCGGGCCGGGAACACGACGACCGTCCATGGCGATGGGTGGTGGATCCACTCGACGGCACCACTAATTTTTCGATGGGGCTGCCGGCATTTTGTGTGTCGATAGCTCTGGAGCATAACCATGAGCCGGTGATTGGAGTGGTGTATGCCCCGTATCTTAATGAATGTTTCCACGCCGTGAAGGGTGTCGGTGCGTGGCTCAACGGCCATCCCATCCACTGCTCCGACAAGGCGGAGATGTCGAAGGCTGTAGTGGCCACCGGTATGCCTTACGACCGCAAAGACAATCCCGACAACAACCTCGCAGAGATAAGCCGCGTGGCAATGTGCGTGCGTGGCGTCAGGCGGATGGGATCGGCTGCCATAGATCTATGCTACACGGCCGCCGGCTTTTTTGATGCATACTGGGAACTTAACCTAAACCGATGGGATGTGGCTGCAGGAGAGCTTATCGCCAAAGAAGCGGGAGCGGTGGTGGAGTCGATACGCACCGATCGCAATCACTCTGTCCTCGTCTCAAATCCACTGCTTGTCGGCGACATGCGCCGTGTGCTCATGCAATGATATTTGCCAATATTCTTAGAAACGATAATGTATGGACAATCCTATATTAAACGAACATAACAAGCAAGAGCATCCTCCGATGCACACTGCCGAGCATCTGCTCAATGGCGAGATGGCCCGTCGTTACGGCCATGGGCGTGCCTTCTCGGCCCATATAGAGCGCAAGAAGTCGAAGCTCGACTATCACTTGCCCGAGCCCCTGACCGACGGGGAGATCCTGTCGCTCGAAGACTATATCAATGGCATCATCGCCGAGGATGTGGAGGTGACAGAAGAGTATATCACGCAGGCCGAGGCTATGGACCGCTTCGACATGAGCCGTTTGCCAGAGGGGGCCTCCGACACTCTGAGGGTAGTCCATATAGGGCGCTACGACCAGTGTCTCTGCGCCGGAACTCATGTGGGGCACACGGGCGAGATAGGTCACTTCCGCATCACCAGCAGCCGATGGGCCGAGGGGGTTCAGCGCCTCGTGTTCAAGCTCGGCTGAATCGCCGCGCCCCGTTATGTGCCGGTGCGAAGATATTTTTTTGTAATTTTGCGCCGTGTTTCCCCTACAGTCCGACTATCCGGATGCATATTGTCCGGCCAAGCGTGAGAAAGATATTTATGAGTGATTTTAAGGTTAAGGGGCATCTGGCCATGCTGGGTGCCAACGTGATGTGGGGCCTTATGGCTCCGATAGTGAAGATCGTGCTTGCCTCGGGAGTGGTGGCACCTCTTCTGTTGGTCGATTTTCGTATGGCAGGTGCGGCGGCCCTTTTTTGGCTCACATCGCTGTTCATGCCTCGGGAGCATGTCCCTCTCCCCGATCTGCTTCGCCTTTTTGGCGCCGGAATGCTCGGCGTGTTGTTCAATCAGGGATGTTTTATAGTGGGGGTGAGCCTCACCACTCCCGGCGAGGCATCGCTGGTCACCACTACTATGCCGATGTGGGTCATGCTTCTTGCGTGGCTTCTGCTCCGTGAGCCCATTAGCCTTAAAAAAGCCGGAGGTATAGTGTTGGGAGCCTCCGGGGCGTTAATCCTCATGATGGGGTCGGCCTCCTCGTCTGATGTCTCGGCGCCCAATCCGGCTCTTGGCGACTTTGTCATCCTTATGGCTCAGTTGAGCTATGCGCTCTATCTCACCCTCTACCGCAACTTTATCCGGCGCTACTCGCTTGTCACCTTGATGAAATGGATGTTTCTTTCAGCGTCGCTTATAGCCCTGCCAGTCACCTCACCGATCATTGCGGCCACCGATTGGGGCGCCATCACTCCGACCGATTGGCTCGGAGTGGCAGCCGTTGTTGTAGGAGCCACCTATATAGCCTATATATGTATCATGATCGGTCAGAAAAACCTGCGGCCCACTATTGTGGGTATGTACAACTACGTGCAGCCCGTAATAGCCACGGCGGTGGGCATATGGCTCGGCCTCGACCATTTTACCCTGCTCAAGGCGGTAGCCGTTGTGCTTATATTCAGCGGAGTGTGGCTTGTGACCGTGAGTCGCTCCCTCGCCACCTCCCCCAAAGAGCAAGCCCGATAAATGAGTCAGCTCCCCGGCGGAGGCCACTCAGCGCGTGTAGCATCTTTTCAGGAGTCTTGGCGGTTGGTCAATGTCTTTTTTGTAATTTTGCGGGCGATGGCGGGCAGATGTCTGCCGGATATTTGTCATGAGAACTATTTTGAGCATAATAGCGGGGGCGGCTATCGCTGCCGCAAGCGGAGCGGGCGGCGATGGCTTCACCACCCGCATCGACATAGCCGGATTTCCGGACACCACTTTTATCCTCGCGCGCATCCACGATGGCGCCACTTATACCGACTGGAGCTTAGACACCATCTGCGTCATCGGCGGCAAGGCCGAGATCGCGGACACGAGCCGCGCGGCCGATCCGGCGAGGATGTATCTCTTTACCGACTCGGGCACCATCACCACTTATGTGCAGAATGGCCTGGAGGAAACCATATCGGGCACCGTTGCCGATCTTGCCACCGCCTCTCTCACTTACGAAGGGGCCCCATGGAGCGATGATATGATGGTGTTCAACGACCAGATAGAGAGTCTGACCCTCCGGCTCATGCAGATGTCGAGGCGGTATGGGACGCTGACCCCTGATGAGCGGCGCGACTATTCCGTCATGGCCGACAGAGTGGATTCGCTCCAGACGGCATATTACAAGGAGCATCCAAATTCGTGGCACGCTCTGTCGCAGCTGGAGAGCGCCATGATGGATCTGCCCAAAGACGATCTCGGGGCGATTTATGGCGCATTGCTCCCGGAGCAGCGCGGCAGCCGCTACGGCGAGGCTATAAAGAGGTATCTCGATGTGACGACCATCGAACAGGGCGACAGCCTGAGCAGATTTAACATCGAATGCCGCGACCAGCATGGGTGCATGGTCGATCTCATGGCGATCTCCGAGCCCTACATTCTGATTGATTTCTCGCAGGTCTACTGTGGGCCGTGCATAGCCGCTGCCAGAGAAATAGGAGAGATCAAGGATCGATATGCCGGCAAGGTGGCTTTTGTCAACTTCTCATGCGACGAAAGCGAACAGGAATGGCGCAAGGCCATAGGGCGCGACAGCATCACATGGACTTCGCTCTACGACGGCCATGGCCCCGGCGGCCCGGTGTGCCTCAAATATAAGGTCAACAGCTATCCTACATTTTTCCTTTTCGGTCCCGACCGCACGCTGATCGAGCGCTCGGTTGGTTATGGCCCGGGAATGCTCGACAAGTGGCTCAAGAGCCTCGACTGACCCGCAACGCTATCACCGTCACCGGGTCTTGAATGGATCGAGAGCCACAGTAGGGGCACCACCGTCGAAGCATCCGAGTGTGTAGCCTCCGTTGTAACCTGCAGGGGCCTCGGGTTCCCAATAGAAGATGCCTTCCACATCTGCCCCCATCATCTTGGCAATGAGGCTGCGGCATGAGTCGGGCTGATCGTAGGGCATGCCTATCTCGCATATCATCACCGGCTTGCCGTATTTCTGCTTGAGGTGGGCGATATTAGCGATGCAGTCGTCGGCCACCTTGGCCCAGCTGCCTGAGCCTCCTTGCTGTGCGGCCCAGTAGGGGTAGAGCGACATGCCTATCATGTCGTATCGGCCACCATAGCTCTCGAGAAGATCAAACATGCGGTCGTAGGGCCATGGGTTATGGCCGCCGTCGAGATGCACTATCACCTTGGCGTCGGGCACCACTGCTTTCACGGCATCATAACCCGCATTGTTGAGTCGGGTGAGCTCCACCGGGTTGTCGACCGACCCGACGGGGAGCATCATGCCGGGGGTGGTTTCGTTGCCTATCTGCACCCATTCGGGGCTCACGCCGGCGCGGTCGAGTGCGGTGAGTGTGGCAGATACATGGGAGCCAAGGGCAACGCACAGATCGTCTATCTGAAGTCCTTGCCATGCCTTGGGCATCTCCTGGTGGCCCGGGTCGGCCCATGTGTCGGAAAAGTGGAAGTCGATCATGGTGCGCAGGCCCAGACTATCGGCCCGGCGCGCCTTTGCCACAACATCGTCAATGCTGTTCCAGCCATCGGCGGGATTGACCCACACGCGCAGGCGGATGGAGTTGACGCCGCAATGGTCGCGCAGCAGCTCCATACACTCCATTTCCTTGCGCTCATTTCCGGGGGTGTAGAATTTGAGGCCCTCCGCCTCCATCTGCGTGACCCAGCTCACGTCGGCTCCTCGGGCAAATCCGGTCTCTTTTTCAACTGCCTCCGGTTGGTCATGCTTGGGGTCGGAGTTATGGTCGCCGCATCCTCCCCACATCAACGAGGAGGCCAGGGTTAATGACAGGAATATTGATGATTTTTTCATGGATCTATTGTGATTTTTGGAAGACAGGCGAACGGAAGTGCCGCCATATCACTGCGCAAAATTACTAATTTAAAGTGGAATAAACTATTGCGGAATGTGGTAATTGATGCCAGTAGCTCCGCTCTGGGAGATATGTGATTGTGTTAAGTGTTGCAATTCTATTCTTGCGTCTTTTTTTGTGGGTTATAAAAATATTACCTAACTTTGTGTTATTCTTAAACAATCTTTGATTGATATGCCTGAACTTAAAGGAAAAGGACCATTGGGAGCTAAAGCCAAGTTTACCCTGTTTCCGGTCGAACTTGTTTCAAATAGTGGCCTTTCCGCTTCCGAACTTAAGATAGCCCGTGAGGTTATTGAAGAAAACAAAGACCTCTTTGCCGAGCGATGGAATGATTACTTTAACAACTCTGATAAATAATAATCATGCAGCATCCATCTGTAACCATCTCCAGCGACTTCGTCAGCATCTGTATGCCTGACGGCACTTCCGGCACCATGCCCGTCAGCCAATGGTCGCGACTTGCTGCTGCTTCTCCGGAGCAACTTGCCGACTTCTATCTTTGCGATGAGGGCATACATTGGCCGCAGCTCAACGAGGACATATCTTATGATTGCATACTCCGTGGCGGGGAAAATCGCTCCGGCCTCTATGCTCTCTTCATGCATCTGAACTGGATCAAGGTCTCTGCCATCGCACGCCAGCTCGGTATCAGTCAGAGCTTGATGGCCCAGTATGTAAGCGGAACCAAAAAGCCCTCAGCCGAGCGCCTCGCTCAGATCGAAGCCTGTCTCCACTCTTTTGCTTCTGAGCTCGCCGCCGTGAAGCTCACTTGCTGATTGACTGTTTTTATGAAGCCGACATCCTTGCATAAGGAAAAAATAAGTGTCGGAGCATACCGATAACACGCACAATTTATGGAACGCGACAAACTCGACTTTGGAAACGGCCGGATAGGGCAGCTTTTCCGTGCCATGTTCTTCCCTACGCTCATAGGCATGGTGTTTAATTCGGCCCTCAATATATGCGACGGCATGTTTGTGGGCCACGGGGTGGGTAGCAATGCACTTGCCGCCATCAATATAGTTGCGCCCCTGTTTCTGATATGCACCGGGGTGGGGCTGATGTTTGGCATCGGAGCTTCGGTGATAGGTGGCATACGCCTTGCCGAAGGCAATGTCAAGGCGGCCCGCATCATCATGACTCAGGCCTATATAGCAGGCGCGGTGATCTTCGGTCTTGTGGTGATAGGGTCGCTGCTTTTCACCCGGCCTCTGCTCTATCTGTTGGGGTGCAGCGAGGCTCTCGAGGGGCTCGCCACCGACTACCTGCTGTGGCTACTTCCGGGGCTGGTGTTTTTCTACCTCCAGTGTGCGGGAATGATGCTCATACGCCTCGACGGCTCGCCGCGTTATGCTATGACGGTGCAGATCGTGGCGGCGGTGCTCAACATCTTTCTCGACTGGTACATGGTGTTTCCGCTCGGCATGGGCATCCGTGGCGCTTCGATGGCCACTTCGATCTCGTGTATTGTGGCGGGCCTGATGGTGGTGGCCTATTTCATCTTTTTCTCCGATAAGCTCAAATTCTACCGTCTGCGGATCACCCGCAAATCGCTGCGGCTTTCGCTGCGCAATACCGGCTATATGGCCAAGATTGGATTTGCAACATTCATAGCCGAGCTTGCCATCGGAGTGGTGATGGTGGCGGGCAACTATATGTTTCTCTCCCTGCTCGGCGAGGCGGGCGTGGCCGCCTTCAGCGTCGGATGTTACCTTTTCCCACTTATCTTCTCGATAAGCAACGCCGTGGCGCAGTCGTCGCAGCCCATCATCAGCTACAACTACGGAGCCCGGAGGCCCGACCGAGTGCGTCAGGCACTCAACATAGCCATTGGCGCCGCAGTGATGTCGGGTGTTGTCATTTCGTTGGGTATGTGGCAGGGCTCCGGGGTGTTGGCGCGAGTGTTTCTCGATCCGGCCGATGCCGCCTATGGATATGCCACGGCGGGATTGCCGCTGCTGGGTCTATGCGCCCTTCCGTTTGCCCTCAACATCACCTTTATCGGCTACTACCAGAGCTGCGAGAGGGCGGTGCGATCGATCATCTACATGTTGCTCAGAGGCATAGTGTTCACCGTGGCCGGCTTCATCGCCCTCCCTCAGCTGCTCGGGGTGCCGGGGCTGTGGCTTGCCATCCCTATGGCCGAGCTGCTCACTTTGGTCATCATCGTTGCGGTGGCTGCCATAGGGCGCAGGCCGGCTTAAAAGCTGGCCTTGAAGCCCCCCATGGCGGTAAATCCAGGCATCTCGTAGCCGCGGTTGATGGTGTAGCGTGCGTCGGTTATGTTTTCCAGACGGGTGAAGATGTCGAGGTAGCGGCATATGCTCCATGAAATCTTCATATTGACCAGCGCAAAACTCTGATGGTCCATCCCGGGCGCCACATACAGGCCTCCGGCTCCCTTGAGGTCGGCGGCAATATTCACCTTTTCGAGCAGCGTCAGTTCGGCGCCGAGATAATACTGATTTTTGGGCGCTCCAACCAGATCGGTCAGCGAGGTGTGGAGATAGCTGTAGGAGGCGAAGAGCCATAGATTGTCGATCGGGTGGCTTCGTGCAGAGATCTCGATACCTTTGTTGATAAAGCGGCCGGTGTTGACATTTTTATTGTCAACCACCTGTATCATATCGCGCCCCCGGCTGTAGTAGGCCGTGAGGTCGGCTGTGAGATAGCGGGAAAAGGTTTTGCCGACCGAAACCTCATAGTTCATCATCTGTTCAGGCTGGAGGTCAGGATTTGCCATGCGGTAGAGGTAGAGCTCGCGGAACGAAGGATTGCGGTAGCCCATGGCAAGATTGCCCTTGATGGTGAAGTCAAGGCCCGGATTGAGAGCGGCTCCGACCTGAGGCACCCACCGGGTGTCAAATTTGTCGCTGTTTGCCATCCTCACGCCGCCGTTGATGTTGAGCCGGTCGCCTGCAAAGCTCTGCGAGAGGGTGAGGTAGGGCGAATACTCCGTGATGCGCTTGCGCGAGATGGTCGACATTGATCCTTCGGTGTGGTGGTTGCCTCCCGACATGGGGATAGCGCCTGAATAGGAGTCGAAGTCAAATCCCGCAGTGGCCGAGGCCCCGTTCCACGGGTGGAAATTCTGGTAGACCATCACGCCTAATCGGTCGTCGGTGCTTCGGAAGTGGCGGGGATCGTCAACATAGTGATGCCCGTAGCTGTAATACACCCTCGCGAGGCCGTCGGTCGAGCCATAGCTGTTGGTGGCGCTGACCGACGCCTCACCGCGCGTGATGCTCTGCCGGTAGATGTCGGTCGATTCCGGATCCGACAGCTTCGGATATATGGGGTCATTGCCCTTGAAGTGCATCAGAGTATAGTCGGCCGCGACTTTCCATCGGTCGGATATGTCGTAGCCTATTTTGGCATAACCGTCGGCCTGACGGAAGTCAAAATTGTCGACTGTGCCGTCGGTGCGGTCGTAAGATGCCGAGAGGAGCGACGAGAACCGCCCGAGGCGTATGGTGTTGGTGGCCGAGGTGAGCCATGTATTATATGACCCGTATTGCGAGGTGACGGTGGTGTGGACTCCATGGCGCCGTGGCTGTCGGGTGATCACATTGATGGCGCCGGCCATCGCATTGGAGCCGTAGAGCACCGAGCCGGGGCCGCGGAGCACCTCAACCCGCTCCACATGCTCCTTGCCGTAGAAGTCGGCGATGTGGTGGGAGTAGATGCCGGCAAACTGGGGTTGGCCGTCGACCATCATAAGCACGGCCGAGGCTCTGTCGCCACCCACGCCGCGCAGCTTGATGTGGCCCGATCCACCGTTGCTCACTCCGAATCCGAGCACACTGCGCTCCGACACAAAGAGGCTTGGCACCATGCCAGAGATAGCGGAGAGAATGCGCGGCTCGCCTGACGACTCCAGCCGCCGCTCTCCGATGGTTGAGACGGTGTAGGGGAGCAGGTTGGCTGCCATGCCCGATGAATTGGTGCCGGTCACCACCACCTCCTGCAAGTGCCGGGTGCTGTCGGGCCGCTCCGCCGCGCCCCAAAGGGCGACGGGGAGGGCCAGCAGCGCCAAGGCCATGATTGGTCTTGTAGCCTTCATGAGGATTATTCTTTATCGAGGTCGATTATCTCATAGTTGAGCGATCCGAGGCCTATGGCAGCGGCATGGTCGATGGTGTGGGTGCCGTGGCGGCTGTTGATGCGATCTATCAGGGGTGCATTGTCGTTGCCGTCGGTGGGGTGCATGTTGAAGATGATGTCAACACAGGCTTTGTCGAGGGCAACCGGATCGGTCGAGGCGAGGATGCCGTAATCTTTGAGAAGCACGTCGGACGGGTGGGCGTCGCAGTCGCAGTCGACCGACATATTGTTCATCACATTGATGTAGATGATGTTGTCGCCAAAATAGTCGTCGACGGCCTGGGCCGCTGCCGCCATCGATTCAAGGAAGAGATCCTGCTCGGCGATGTTCTGCCACATCTCCGCGGTCTTGTCGGTCTTTCCGGCGGTGTGGATATAGGCTTTGCCGTCGGCCGAGGCCACTCCTATGCTGGCGTTTTTGAGCACTCCGCCGTAGCCGCCCATCGCATGTCCTTTGAAGTGGGCGAGATTGACCATATAGTCGTAGCGGGGGAGGTGATTGCCCACTATGTCGTATTTGATGTGGCGCCGGTCGCGTACAGGTATCATCATCTGCCCCTCTTCGTCCATCAGATCCACAGGGGCTATGGAGTCGAAGCCATGCTCATGGATTGTCTGCCAGTGGGCCTCGACGGTGTTGCGCTTGCCCTGATAGGCGGTGTTGCACTCCACGATGGTGCCGCGCACGGTGTCGACGAGCTGGCTTATCAGCGAGGGTTTGAGATAGTTGGGATTGCCGGCTTCGCCGGTGCTGATCTTCACGGCCACGCGGTGGCCGTCGGCAGGCCTGCCAAGCGCTTTATACACCTTCACGAGGGCTTCGGGGGAGATGTCGCGGGTCATGTACACCTTCGACTGAGCAGTGGCCATTACGGCAGTGAGAGCCGTTGCGACAAGGATAGTGAGAAATCGGGTCATATCTGTGATAATAATGGTTTGAGTTGACTGGGTTGATATGGCGCAAAGTTACATATTTTACGTCAAGCAGGCCCTACCATTTATTCGGCTTCCACTACCTGATTTACGGTTTTCAGGCTCGCCGTAGAGCTCAGCGGGCCAGTTCGAGCTGATTGCGCACAAGGGTGAGATAATACCCCTCCCGCGCGATGAGCTCGCTGTGGGTGCCGGTCTCCACCACCCGGCCGCCGCGCATCACAACTATGAAATCGGCATCGCGCACGGTCGACAGCCTGTGGGCTATCACCACCCTTGTCGAGCCTCTGAATTTCTCCCCCACATTGGTGGTGATGCGGTGTTCGGTCTCGGCATCGAGGCTCGAAGTGGCCTCGTCGAGCATTATGTAGGGGGGATGCTTGTAGGCCACACGGGCCATCATCACGCGCTGCCGCTCGCCGCCGCTGAGTCCGTTGCCTTCCGAGCCGAGCATGGTGGCCACCCCCATCGGGCGCGAGGCCACATAGCCGTCGAGGCACGCGATGTCGATGGCGTCGGCCAGCCTGTCGCGGTCGGTGGTGGCTCCGAGCACAATGTTGCGCTCCACCGTGTCGCTGAACACAAAATTGTCTTGCATCACCACTCCGCAGGCCTTGCGGAGCGAGGCGGCGCTGTAGGTGTCGAGCGGCTTGCCTCCGAGGAGTATCTGCCCCTTTCCCGGTGGATAGAAGCGGAGCAGGAGCTTCATCAGAGTGGTTTTGCCGCTGCCGCTCTCGCCCACTATGGCCACGAAAGAGCCGGCGGGAATGGTGAAGCTCACATCGTCGACTGCCGGCGATCCTATGCCGCCGTAGGTAAAGGTCACTCCCCGCAGCTCTATATCCATCGGGCGCGTCGGATCCACCTCGGCGTCGGTGGGAGAGTCTTCGTCGGCCGAGAGGTGCACCTCGTCGCTCCGCTCAAGGCTGATGCGGGCGTCCTGGAGGCGGCGCAGATAGTCGGTGAGCTGCCCGAGCGGTCCGCTCACCATGCCTATGATCACCGACACGCTCATCATCATGCCCAGAGTCATGGAGCCCTCCACCACGCCGAGCGCTATCCAGCACAGGATTACCATGTTGCGCGTCTGGCTTATCACCTGAAAGCCTATCCCCTGACGCTGGTCGAGGCTCATCACCCTGCGCGCCATGGCATACTGCTCCATCTGGAGGTGGCGCCACTGGCCTATCTTGTAGTCCTCAAAGCCGTTGACCTTGATGTCGACTATGCCGTCGGTCATCTCCATGAGGCGGTTGCGGGCCCGCGCCTCAAGCTGAAACCGCTCATAGTCGAGGGCCTTGCGTCGCCCGAAAAACCATGCCGTCCATCCGATTGCGGCGGCTGTGAGGGCCACATACACCGCCACCACCATCAGGCTGTAGCTGCCGATGATCACCAGATAGAACGGCACCGACAGGAGTGCGAAGAGGGTCTGGAGCGAGTCGACAGTCAGGAAGCTCTGGAGGCGCTGATGGTCGGCTATGCGCTGCTGATAGTCGCCCGGGCTCTTGGTGTCGAAAAAAGTCACCGGCAGGCGCAGCAGCTTTTCGAGATAGGCCGATATGACGCTTATCGAGATGTGGGAGCTCATGTAGAGCGCCACCCGGCTGCCTATATACTGCATGGCCAGCGAGCCCCCGACGAGGGCGAGCTGAGCCACCAGGATCATCACTATCAATCCCGGGTCGCGGTTGCCGATGCCGCGGTCGACCATCGCCTGGGTGAGAAAGGGGAGGGCGAGGCTCAGCAGGAGGCCGCCGAGCATCACCGCCGCGCTCTTGACCAGCGACCACCGGTAGGGCCACACATGGCGCCGCGCGAAGGCGGCAAAGCTGTGGCGCTCGCGCGGCGGCTGCTGCGCGTCAAATCCCTCGGCAGGCTCGGCGGCTATCACCACCCCCTTGCCGGTGCCCGAAGTCCAGCCCGACAGCATGGCCTCGTCGCCGATGTTGTGGCGTCCGAAAGCAGGGTCGGCTATCCGCCACACCCGCTTGCCGCGCCGACGGCCCACCCGCTCCACCACCACAAAGTGGTTTTGATTCCAGTGGATGATGGCCGGGAGAGGGCATTTGTCGTCAAGCTCATCGAGGGTCATGCGCAGCGCGGCGCTCTCCATCTTTATCGCGCCGAGTGCCCGGCGGATGCCGGCCACACTCACCCCCTCGCGTGTCAGGCAGGCCTGGCTCCTGATCCACGAGAGAGGAAACAGCTTACCATGAGCTGAGGCCAGCATGCGTATGCATGCCGGCCCGCAGTCCATCTGGTCATATTGCCGGGTGAATCTCATTTCTTAGGCATTATAGTGAAGCGCCACGCGAGCGACAGAAGCACATAGCGCGACATTGAGTTGGTCCATGTCTCGGTGTTTCCCAGAGAGTTGACAGTGGCGGTGACATTGGATATCTGCCCCAGGATGTCGTAGGCGTCGATCTTGGCATTGAGGGCGCCGTGGATAAAGCTGCGTTCGAGGCGGAGATTCCACACAAAGTGGCCTTTGTTAAACGAATTGTCTTCATAGCCCGACTGACGGTAGTAGTTGAAGTCGGTCGACAGGTCAAATTCGAGCGGCAGACGGGCCGTCACTGCTGCACCGGTCTTGAAATTCCAAATGTTGAGGTCGTTGAAGGCGGCGAGTGGCGAGCTTACGGTGCGCCATTGGGCGTCGAACGCCACCGAGGTCCTCACCCCTTTGCCGATATTCCACTTCAGCCCGAGGCTTTCCGAGATGAGGGTGTTGTGGACGAGGCTGCGCACCGCCGACTCCGATCCCGACACGCTTACATAGTCGGGCAGGTGGGTGTATTCAGCCGAGGTGGAGGTTGAAAACCACAGGTTCTGCTGCCTGTCAAACGGCTGTGAGTAGTTCACTCTTGCCTTGGCCTCATAGGCTCCGCTGATGTTGACAGGCATGTAGGTGCTCACACCGCTCTCCTCATCATAAATCTTGTAGTTGGCCATGCGGTTCCAGAAGCGGTTGAATGAAGCGCTGGCAAAGAGGAGTCGTTTGGTGGTCTGATTGTTTGAGTTGAAGGTGGCGTTGAGATACAGCGCCGTCATCTTTTTCAGGCCGGGATTGCCCAGACGCACGGTCATGGGATTGTAAGTATCGACCGTGCGGAGCAGCCGGGTCATTTCGGGAAGCACCTCGTTGACGCGGGCGTTGAGCGCCCACTCTTTCCGGCTGGCGCCATCTTTGTTGAAGCGGAGGTTGAGGCGGGGGGTCCACACGGTATGGTTGCGGCTGAAAACCGTGTCGATTTCGGCGCGCTGGTAATCAAGTCGTCGCCTTCCGTTTTCAACATTCAGGGCGGCGTTGATGTCGAGCCGGTAGATATCACTGAAGGCAAACGAGCTCATCAGCTCGGCGCTGAGATGATTGGCATTGGTATGGCGGCCTGACCAGTAGGAGTTTAATTCGTCAACCACATAATCCTCCACCGGAGTGAGATTGTCGGTCGGCTCTATCACCTTGCGGCTGCCTCGGGTATGTGCTACAGAAAAGCGGTCGACCACTATCAGATTGCCCCATCGGCCGAGCGACTGGGTGAGGCGCAGCGACGGTGCATAGCTCCAGTCGCGGAAAGGGAGACGGCTTACAGGCGAGCGGTTTATGTCGTCGACATCGGCCGCCGTGTAGTCGATTGTCTGCCGCCGGTCGGTATCGTCATGGCGGTTGAGGTATCTCCAGTCAAAGAGCAAGCCGCCCATAAGGCCGCCCGAGGTAAGACGGATGTTGGAGTAGAAACTGCCGTCGGTCGCCACCTCGCGGCTCTTGCCGGTCTCGTTGTCGCGGTCGAGATAAATCATGCCATATCTGCGGCCAAACGCTCCGCCGGTGTCAATGCTGTCGATGGCCTCGCCTATATACGATTCGTCGGGATTTTTTTCAAACTGGGCCGAGGTAGCCACCGTCCGGCTGTCGCCGTGGACAAACCGGTAGTTGGCCTTGATCCATGCTATGTTGGTGTTGAACCAGTACATGAGCGAATTTTCGGTCGACACACTCTCGCTGAAATTATGGTCGAGCAGGCGCATCCTGCCGTAGCGGGTAGGCCATCCGGGCAGGAGGTCGGCTGTCGAGGTATATTGCTCCAGATCGGTGGTGATGCGGTCATATTGGGCCGATCCCTTGAATATGAGCTCCTTCATGTAGCGCTGGCTCTCATCGTCGGTGCTGTTGACATAATAGTCGAGGCCGGCTTTGAGCAACTTGCGCCGCCCCTCGTTGTTGCGGGCCTCCTGCCATCCGTTGTCCATGATGATGCCATCGTTGACCGACATTCCCGGCCCCCGCGAGTCGTTGTTGATATTGTTGATGTTGGCATAGGCGCCGATGCGGGCCTGACGGGTGTATTCGAGCGCAAACAACCGCCCCAGATACCTGTTGTTGCTGCCATAGCCCCCTTCCAGACTCCCCACAAACCCCATCTGATACTGCTTCTTGAGGTTGACATCCATCACGAGCGTCTTGTCGAGCCGCTCCTCCATGCTGCCGGGGCGGGCCAGCGGATTTGACTTCTCATAGACCTTTACATTGCTCACCACATAGGCGGGCAGATTGCGCAGCGCCACATTGGGGTCGCCCTTGAAAAAGTCTTTGCCGTCGACAAGCAGCGACTCGATCTGCTTGCCGTTGACCATTATCCGGCCATTATTGTCGAGCGTGGCGCCGGGCAGCTGGGCTATGAGCGCATCAAGCATCGAGCCCTCGCTCAGCATAAATGCATCGGCGTTGTAGACAATGGTGTCGCCCCGCATCACCATCTTCACCTTGGTGGCGGTCACCACCACCTCTTCGAGGCCGATCGACTCCTCCTCGCCGGGAGTCGCTTTTGTGAGATTGACAGGCACGTCGATCCTGAATCTCTCGGGGAAGGAGCGTGTGTAGAGATATGTGAGCGAAGCCGGTCGGTAGCCCTCCTTCCTCACCTGCACCTGTATGGAAAAAGTGTCGGCGGGATTGGCAAAAAAATCAACCTCAAACCACGACTCCGCATTGTGCTGAAGACCGAATCCCTTGTCGACCCCTTCGCCCAACACCGTGTCGTCGGTGAGATTGACCACGGTAATCGTGGCGTCGGCAAGACGGACCTTGGTATCCTTGTCGAACACCCGGCCCATGATGGTGTGTTTTTTTGCATGGACAACGCCTGCCGACGTCAGTATCATGCAAAACATCAGGATAAGAGCTTTGATATTTACGTTGCGTCCGGTCAACATGTTTATGCTTTCTTTGGTGATAAAGTGGGACTGATGATAAGAATAATAAATCTCCCGGCATGGAGTCTGAGCTCCATGCCGGGAGCGATAGTTGATCAGAAGAGTTTCCGGGGTTTCAAGGGAGGGGGATTATTCGCGGGGCTTCTTGGAGAAGTTCCAGCGGAGGGATAGCATGACATAGCTCGGGATGGAGTTGACCCATGTCTCGGTGCGTCCCTGCTCGCTGATGTTGTAGAAAATGCTCTTCACATTGCCAAGGATGTCGTAGCCGTCGACTGCAACTATCAGGCTGCCTTTCATGAGCGACTTCGACACCCGGGCGTTCCACACGAGCTGGTTGGTGTTCATCTCATGCGATTCATAGCCGCGGTCGGAATACATCTTGAGGTCGGACGACAATTCAACGCTCCATGGCAGGGCAAAGCGGAAGTTGACACCGTAGTTGAACGAGGTGATGTTAAACGGAGTGAAATCCTCTTTGGTCGATGATGAGTGAGTGTTGCTGATTCCACCCCTCACGCCTATGGTGTGGCCTTTGAAATCATAATCAAGACCGACCGATTCATTCACTTCAAAGGTGTGGATGATGTTCTTGGTCATGGTGGCGAATCCGTTGGTCGACATCAGGTCGGTAAAGCGCCCGACATTCAGGGTGGTGGAGTTGAACACCCACCATTTGTGGCCTTTGCCGAAAAAGAGATTGCCGCCGAGATTGAAGTTGAAGTTGTGATTGCCGTTGGTGTTGACCGGACGGTAGGTCCTTACGCCCGAGCTGCGGTCGTAGTTGTAGCTCATTGTCACATCATTGATGTTGTGACGCCAGTTGATCGACGAGAATACTGTCATTTTTTGTGCAGGCCAAAGCTCGTGGGAATTGTAGTTGATATTGAGCGAGTTGTTTATCGCCTGACGGAGGTCGGGATTGCCGCTGCGTAGATTGAGCGGATCATAGTCAAATGTATGGTCAAGAAGATTGAGCATATCATATTGCTGTCCGTTGAGGTTATATTTCAGCTCAAAGGTATGTATGCGTTTGGGAGGGGCCCAGAATATCGAAACATATGCCTCCGGTCGCAGATAATTTTTCTTGATATGTCGCGATACAAGGCCATTGTAGCGGTAGCTGTCCTGATTCACATTGGCGGTAGCTGAAATGTTCATCGACAAAAGGCTGTAGCTCTTGCCGTCGCGTCGCTCCTCCTTGAAATATTTAAAATGGAGCCGGAAATATTCATGGCTGTGGTGAAGGCCGGCCATATAGCTGTTGCGGGGATCGAGGCGCATCATGCGGTCGATCATCATCCGGCTGTCGGTTGCCGTGATCTCACGCCCCGAGGCCCGACCTTCAGGTGATGAGGATGGGTCAGAGCCGTTTTCGTCCTCATTGTCATCGTTAAGCCAGGTGTTGTCGTTGTAGTCATAGCGATGGCAAAAGGCCACGGAAGGGTATAGGCTGATAGTCGACGACAGGTTAAATGTCAACTGACCTCCCACCCAATACTCATACCTGTGGTTATGCTCGGGATTCAATCGGTTTTTCTCCGATGGGTTGCCTGATGCATATTGCAGCAGATAGTCGTTTGACGCATCTGCCAGACCTCTGTAATAATAGCCGTGGCTGCTGAGAGTGACACCCGTTGAGGTGTCTTTGTAGCGGAATGTGGAATTGTGCTGCCAACTGCCGCCCCACTCCCGCTGCCTCGACTTCACATAGTCGATATAGCGGTTGATGATACCCGAGCCCTGGGGCATGCCGAGTATGAGCTGGTCTTTCAGAGCCTCACCCTGCTGAGGCTGCTGTGAAAACGAGCCTTCCACGGCATCCGACCGGCGCTTATTGTCGCCATACCGGCCATATAGCTCAATGCGGGTGTTGTACTGATTGCCATTGGCGGGACGGAGTGTTATGAAGTGAGATGTGTTGAGGTCAAGATTGCGTGTAAGGGCATTGTCCCACCGGCGGGTATATGTGTCGCCTCCGGTGAGGAAGTTTTGCTTGTATTCGTGGGTCGAGCGGTCGGTGTGGGTATATGAAGCGGTGACATCACCGGTGATCTCGAGTTTCCTGCCGTTGAAGAATCCATAGTTTATGCCGCCCCCCTTGGCTGTGGTTATGCCATTTCGGGTGTCGGAGGGACTCCAGTCGCCGTTTCGCCCGGGATTGCGGGTCTCATTGATGTTGTTGATGAAACCGTAGGCGCCGAGACGCAACTTCTTGGTATACCCCAGCCCGAAAGCTCGAGCGCGGTAGCGGTCGTGGGTGCCCGCGCCCGCTTCGGCGTTGGCCATCCATCCGGCGTTGTAGTCTTTTTTCATCCTCACATCCATCACATATTGATATTGGTCGCGGCTGGCGGCCACCTGCCCGAGCACCTCGGCCATTCCGGTGGCTTTTTCATATACCTGAATATCCTTGACCGTGTAGGCGGGCAGGTTTTGGAGCAGCACGAGCTTGTCGCCGTCAAAGAAGTCTTTGCCATCGAGGAGCAGCTTCTCTACAAAGCGGCCATTGACGGTGATGCGGCCGTCGGAGTCGATCTTTACGCCGGGCATTTTTTCCAACAGGGCATCGAGCATCGATCCCTGGGCGAGTTTAAACGCATCGGCATTATACTGTATGGTGTCGCCTTTATTGACAAACTGGACTATGGAGGCCACGACAGTGACCTCTTCAAGAGTCCTGCCCTTCTCAAACTTCGACAAGCGGCGCATCTCGATTATCCCTGCGTCATAAAAATGACTTTTTGGTGAAAACTGACGGGTGAAGGTGTCGAAATCGGGATGCGACAACCGCAGAATAAAAGTGTCGCCCTCCCCCTTTGCCGAAACATTATAGAAGTTGCGGGGACCGGTGCTTTGGTGGGTAGTATAGGCGGAGTTACCTGAAGCTATGACAGTGCTGTCGGGCATAAGGATCTCCACTTTAAACGACTCAGTGAGCGGGGCCCCGGTAACCATATTTGTCAGGTAGCCCTCCACCCTGAAATCATTTTTGGAGGCAGCCGAGGCGCCGGCACAAAGCCTGATGGCAGACAGTATAAAGATTAGCAGAGTTATACGTAATCTCATAACCAATAATAATGGATGCGATGAATTGAAGTGATTTGGTTCAGGTGGCAAAGATAAGAGTTTTGCGGGATAAAACTCCCATTAGGCCACCAAAAAATAAAAGCCGCTGCCCAGCGCTCCACGGTATGAAGCGCGGGGCAGCAACATTTTCAGAAGGGGAACCCGGTGAAGCCGGCGCCTTTTTGATCCTTGCTGGTCGGTTTGCAGGTCGTGTTGGCGGAACAGCGACAGTTGCAGTTGTCGTTGCTTGGATCGCAGGAGCAGTCGCAGTTGCAGTTTCCGTTGCCCAATGGGTTTACGGTATCACCGCCTCCGATGAAGGCGAAGCCTCCGAGGAGCATGCCTTCGGCGTTCTCCTCCATGTTCTCGACGCTATCTATGAGCGCCTTGAGTTGAGATTTGATCTCTCTCATGTTGGTTATTATTTGGTTTTGTGGCAATATTGCCGGTTATTTAAAGATCTTTTTAGTGAGAGCCTCAAGCAGATAGTGATGCTTGTCTTCGTCGCTTTTGCCGAGTGGACACAGGCCGGTAATCTCACGTTCGAGCTTGTTTTGCGTGCAACCGGAATGGCATATCGGCATAATGTCGCACACGGCACAAGCCTGATCGGCAAACTTCCGCTCCATTCGCTTTGCAAAACGCTCATTCCACTCCACTTTGCCGTCGGGGGTGAGAAGCCCTTCGCGGGTTTCGGGCGAGAACTCGCGGGCAGTGCATTTATACAGGTCGCCATTGTAGTTGACAACGATGGAGTTCTCACAGTCGGCATAGCACACGTGACGGTGGAATATCACATCGGTGTCGGTGGCATAGCCTCCGTCGTTGAAAACTCTTGCGAGCTCCATGGCCTTGGTTTTCACATCGGCGCCATTGTCTGTGGTTTGCCACACCTGCTGGAAGTTACACTTTATGTTGCTCTTAAATTCAGCGGGGAGCAGACTCTCGAGGTCGCTGAATATGTCGGCAAAAGAATCGACGGTGTCGGGGGTGTAGTTGAAACGCATGGTTATGCTGAACCCCCTCTTTGCGGCCTCGATAAGATTGCCAAGTATGCGGTCGTAGGTAGGACGGCGGTTTTCGCCGACTCTCGACACATCGTGAAACGGACGGTGGCCGTCAAATGATATCTGGAAGTTTGTGCCGCCGAGACCGAGCGAAGCAAGATCGTCGAGCTTGCGGGAGTCGAGCAGCACGCCGTTGGTTGTGAAGCCGGTGGAGAACCGGATATTTTTCTCGCGACACCTCTCGGTTGCGTAGGTCAGCAGCGGCATCACCACCTTGTCCCAGCCTATCAGCGGCTCACCGCCAAAAAATGAGAGGGAGAGGCGGCGTAATTCCGGCTGTGTCAACTTATCGTCGATCAGAGCCTTGACAGCATTGGCTGTAGTCTCGTTCATCATAGAGCCGTGGGAATGGCTCTCGTAGCAATACCAGCACCTCAGGTTGCAGTCGAGGGTGGGATTGACTATTATGCCAAAATAGTCGGGGCTGCTTTCCTGACGTCGGAAGGTTTCGATAAGCTCCTTTGACTCATCCTTATCGCGGGGCACAATCATCTCGGCCTTGACAAGGGCTTCGTACAATGCCGGGGAAGTTTTACCGACAAGGGCTGTGTTATCCCTGTTGTCGGTAAGGAAGCGATAGAGCTTAGAGTTGAGAGCCACAGCCGAGCTATCCTTTACATTAAAGGCAAAATGCTTTCCTCCCACTTCGAGAAAATGTACGTATTTGCTGAATTTATTGTTCATTGACGGATATCAATTGATGGTTGATCATTACATTAATAGAAGTGGCCAAAACGCCATCGAGGAGGGAGAGCGACCAAAATCGCCTGTCGGAAGCAAGGAAATTGGTGGGTGCTATCCAATCGGAGAGCTGAGGGGCGGGCTTGGCATCTTCCCGCGAGGCAAGCAGCATCCATAAAAAGCTGAAATACAGCTCTACCGCATCAGAGGAATTATCGAGGGTGGCTATTGCCATCTTGTTCAATAAGAGTCGCGACTCCTGTGAGAAGCCTGACAATTTGGAGTTTATGACCGAAAGTGTACAGGCAAATGCCACAGGGGCGCAACCGTGTGATGCGATGCTCCCATCGGCTATGCTTTCAGAGAGGAGCGATATTATCTTGGAGATCTCCTGCACGGGCAGGGGGATGAAGCCATTGGTGTAAAGATATATCAATCCCCACCCTATGCCCGACAGGCCATCGGCGAAACTTGGATTGCAGCCGTCAAGGCTTTCAAGCGACCTGCTGAGAAACCGGTCGGCTGCCGACAAGGCTCGCTGGTCGGCTGAATATCTTGAATAATGAAACAACCATATGGCCCGGCTCATGCTTCCGGTGAAAAGTCCCGGGCCATCGCACGGCTCCGACATCAAGACGGATGCTATTTCAGGCAAGCGGTCGAGGATGCCCGAATAGACAGACCTGTTGAGGCTGCTGAGGGTGAGGTTTAGAGTGAGGACTTCGTTGAAATCTCTGGCAGAGAGTGTCTTTGCGGTCGCAATGGCCGAAGGGTCGGATGCAAGATATTTCCTGACATCGGCATAAGCGGTCATAAATAATTCACGGTCGTTGA
Source organism: uncultured Muribaculaceae bacterium (assembly GCA_910579675.1). GTDB lineage: Bacteria > Bacteroidota > Bacteroidia > Bacteroidales > Muribaculaceae > Paramuribaculum. The sequence continues at coordinate 65,945 of CAJTUF010000017.1, forward strand.
TACATGCAGCCGCGAGAGCTTGGCACCGCTCCCTGAGCGGCAACAGCAGCTCCGATATGAGCAGTGAGTTGTGGACCATGCAATAGGGAGCAAACGCATATGGCATATTATCGCGGTATATATGGCCGAGCACAACACGTTTAAGCAACACACATTCGCCACCCTCGAGCCATGTCTTAAGCGACAGCATCTGCTCGTCGCAGCCATATTGTACAAGACCGCGCAAGCCTCCTATCCGCTTCCAATACGAGACCCCTGCAGCATAACCGGCCCCTAATACCGCAGGGATGGTTTCGGTGTCGGAGTCCGGATGGTGCTCCTCGTTGATCCATTTTATGCCGGGAATGAGCCCTTTGCGAAACGATAGGCGGGCACCGAAAGTGGGAAATGATGAGGGGTCAGACACAACTTTGGCGTCCTCCACCTTAAGAGGCTTATTCTGACAGCAGAGTATGCGGCGGTCGTTTTGGCTGAGGAGTCGCGGAATCTCCGTGACCCACAGGTCGTCGTAGGCCCGCATGTGGGCGTCGAGCAGCAGGAAGTAGGGGGTGGTGCATAGCGACACTCCTTTGTCGCGCGATGCTGCCACGCCAAGCCGCTCGCTGTTGAGGATATAGGTCACGCCGCCGATCTGCGACAGCTCATCGAGATAGGGGTAGGAGTCGTAGGAGCAGTCATTGATCACCATCACTTCCACCCGTCCTTTCCCGCCGTGGTCGAGAAACGACCTTACGGTGCGACCCACTTCCTCCCCTTCGTTGAGAAACGGTATGATAAGGGTAAGGCTGTGGGGGCTCTCCGGGAGCTGAGGGTCGGTGTAGCCGGGATTTGCCTCTGCTACCAACCGGCGGGTGAGGCTCCGGCGGATGCGGTCGGAGGCCTCCATCATCTCGTCGTAGTGGAGCGATGTCACCTGTCCCTGACTGTGGCGGTAGAGCAGGAGGGTGTCGGGCAGACAGTGAACCACGCCGCCGCTACCGATCAGCGATGCCCAGAATGCGTAGTCCTCGGCCCACTCGAAGGCGGGGTCATAGCTCAGGGAGCGGCTCTCTATCGCAGAGCGCCGGATCATGGTGGAGGGGTTGCACACATGGTTTGCCTCACACATCATCCGGGGCGTGATGGTCACCGGTGAGTCGCTATGATTGCCGATGCGACCGGTGGGGCGACCGGTGGCGTCGATACGGGTTGCGCAGGAGCTTACCGCATCTACACCAGGGTGTGTGTCGAGATATGATACTTGTGTGTGCAGGCGGTGGGGCAGCATGATGTCGTCCGCGTCCATGCGGGCGATATATTCTCCTCGTGCGTGGGATAGCAGTGTGTTCAGAGATTCGATAAAGCCATGAGGGCGAGAGATGATGCAAAGGCGTGGGTCGGTATACGACGCGGCAATGGCAGCTGACGAGTCGGTAGAGCCGTCGTCGACAATGAGGAACTCAAAGTCGGCAAAGGTCTGCGTGAGCACACTCTCGATACACTCGCGCAGAAATGGCGCGGCATTGTGCATCGACATCGCTACGGTGACTCGTGGAGCTGCTGCCGTAATCATCATTTAAATTATAATCAGAAGAAAAAGTGGGATTCAGAGACCATATGAGCCGGAGAAAGAAGCTCCGGAGCTCAGGGTGATGGTGACATGGAAGTTGCTGTAAACGCCTACATATATGCCTGAGCCGAGAGAGATGGCAGGCACTTCGGCACTGAATGTTATGGCATCAGTGGCCGCGTCGGTAACAACGATGGCTGCTGTGGCATCGTCGGAGGCGAGTGAGGGCGCAGAAAGAACGCCGTCGGTGTAATCGGCTTCGATCACAAACGGATTGCGCGGAGGCATACGCACCTTGCCTTTATCATCTGTTCTATGGTAATCAGATTCAAGAGGCAATCCCTCTGCCAACAATGTGAAGTGTATGCCCGCTGTTACGGACATAAGCAGTAGGATTAATGATCTTATAATGGTCATGGTAGGATGTTGTTTTTGCGGTTGAAAAGTTTGCAGCAAAATTAATTCGTTGTTTTTAATCTGTCAAGAAGTTTTTTGCTGCATTTTGTTGCGCCGCATCTGCAACATTCATAAGATCAGTCAATTGGTTGAAGGTATTGGCAGGAGCCCCAGCGAAGATAATTTTGATGTAAGTCGACTTTTGCGCGACCGAAGCGATGAAGACTTCACATTCATGACAATTTCGATCATACTGCCCGGAAGCCCCAGCGACAACAATCGCAATAGTTTCAGATCATCGGTCGATATTTTTGCACCCCTACATCTTGTAATGAAATTGTCGTATTCCGCATTCAGAAAGGGGTCGATTATTCCCGGGAGCGATCCCTCGCAAAAGATTCTAAGATCGTGCTGAATCTGCTTCTTTCGG